>JAVVEM010000008.1:0-103772 GCA_032250805.1 Bacteroidales bacterium | reverse complement strand
GCCCTTATTACATCTCCCACGGATATTATTGTCATCGCGAGCGAAGCCGAGCGGCGACAGCCCGGTATGTTTAGCTTCAAACAAATTCATACACTTTTTAGTTAAATGCTAATTGTACTTTCCTGTTTTTCAATTATACATCATTTCATTTTTTAAACTTACCCCATTAAACCAGACGCCATGCTAGGCTACAAAAAATGTATTTAACCTCCGGGTTCTCGGGACAAGCTATTCAGCCATTTAACCATTCAGCCATTTAACCATTTAGCTATTTAGCCCCCGGGGTTTCTGGGCAGGCATTTAGCCATTTAACCATCCCCTCCAGTGCTGGCGGGATGACTGAAATACAAAGATTCAGATCAGGCAATTTCTTTGATGGTATAGCTTTGATCCCTGAAGGAGAATGTGTCGCCGGGCTTCTTCCCTTCCATGGCCTGAAAAAATGGTACTCCGGGGGAGATGACAAAATAATCTTCATCCATGAATTCGAACCTGCCCAGCCCTACACAAACAAAAATCTTTTGCTTGTCGGTAATGACGAGGCTTCCAAAGCTCACGGCATCATTTTTTGTGCTCAGGTTGATCTTATCAAGCAACTTGCGCTGTTCAATGATCTTCTGGAGCTGCTGGCCAAACATATCCCGTTTGCGCAACAACTGTGTACGGTAGGAATCATAGCGGTCCTTGGGCTGGCCATATTCATTGGCGCTTTGCTGTGCATCCTGCATCACTTTTTCAAGCGATTCGGCCCTTTCATCAATTTCTGCGATGCAGGCCAGCAACAGCTCTTTCTTTAATTGATGTAAATTCATATGCTTCGCGATTCCTGATAAATATATAAAAATGAATACAAATTTCAAAATATTATGCTGAAATTTGCTGAAATATTATGCAGAATATCTATACACCTGCATGAAAAGTACACATCATGACTGACGAAAACAGTGCTTTAGATCAGAAAAAACAAATCATTGAACTGCTGGCCGTTGCAAATGAGTATTGCATGTTCATTGAAAAAGCATATGACTATAGCAGGGAAGATATCCTTGAATATATGCACAGGATGGGGCCGCTGCTCTATCTTAAGGGTTCGCTGCTTCCCGAATTACAGGTTGAAAATGAAGATGCATACGAGCGATATGTCACTGAAGAGGTGTGGGAAAACATCTTTAACGAACTGAGGAACAAATTTGGCAGGGATGATGAATTCTGGTTTATCGACGAAACGAACTTTATCGATAACGAACTTACCAAAGGCAGCATGGCTGAACATTTTAGCGATATTTACCAGGATCTGAAAGATTTCGTCTTCCTCTATTCAAAAAATACCCGTGATGCCATACTTAATTCAGTGGTAGAATGCCGTAAGCTGTATCAGAGCCATTGGGGCCTTAAGATTGTTCGCTTGCAAAAAAATATACACTATCTGCTCTATAAACCGGGCATAGAAGAGGAATATTCCGGTTTTTAACGCTTTTGTAAAAGACCGGATCCATATTCCGCTTATTTAGACAAAGTTTAGAATCGTTTTTGTATACAGGATTATTTGAATAACTACCTTTGTCGTCTTTATTTAATCTAAATTAATGTAGATGACCTCACTTGGGGAACTTAAAGTTGGTGAAACAGGCATCATTACCAAAGTCCGTGGCAGGGGCGCTTTCAGAAAGCGCATCACTGAAATGGGCTTTATTAAAGGTAAAGAGATCACTGTTGTTCGCGTTGCCCCTTTAAGAGACCCCATTGATTACAGGGTGATGGGCTACGAGGTAAGCCTGAGGCGAACGGAAGCGGAATTGATCGAAGTGGTTACCCGCGACGAGATCCGGGATTATACAATTGAGGAGCACTACGATGGTGTGCTGGAGGCTGACCCACTGGACAAAATTGCCAGGGAAAAGGGTCGTGTGATCGATGTTGCCCTCGTGGGGAATCCGAACTCGGGCAAGACAACCATCTTTAATTTTGCCTCACGCTCAAGGCAGATGACAGGCAACTACGGAGGCGTTACCGTTGATTCAAAGCGCGCCAGTTTCAAACTCGAAAACTATACCTTTAACTTAACCGATCTGCCGGGCACCTATTCTCTTTCGCACTATACACCGGAAGAGTTGTTTGTTCGCCAGCATATCAGGGATAAAGTGCCCGACATTGTGATCAATGTGGTGGATGCATCCAACCTTGAACGTAACCTGTATCTTACCACACAGCTTATCGATATGGATATCAGGGTGGTACTGGCCCTGAACATGCATGACGAGCTGCTCGACAAGGGCGATCGGTTTGATCATCATGCACTGGGAAAAATGCTGGGTATACCCATCGTGCCTACGATAGGTTCAAAAAGAAAGGGCATCAGGGAGTTATTCCGGAAAGTGATTGATGTATACGAAGATATTGACCCGGACATCAGGCATATTCATATCAATTACGGACAGGACCTTGAGTCGGCGATTGATGAATTGCAGGAGATCATTAAAGCAGATAAAAGCATTATTGATTCTGCAGCTCCCCGGTATTATGCATTAAAACTTATTGAAAAGGATGGTGCAGTAAATGAATTCCTTTCCGAAAAAGACAGTTATGCGAAAATCCGCAAAATTGCCGATAACGAGATCAGGAAGCTGGAATCATTGCACAGGGAAGACACAGAAACCCTGATCACCGATGCCCGGTATGGCTTTATTAGCGGGGCTTTAAAAGAAACTTTCAAAGCGGGCACAAAAGAGAAAGGCAAACGCTCACGCTTTCTCGATAAGTATGTAACCAGCAAATACCTGAGTTACCCGATCTTCTTTTTCTTTATGTGGGTGATGTTCGAGGCCACATTCCTTATTGGCTCCTATCCCATGGAATGGATCACCCGGCTGGTTGAATTCAGCGGCAGGGAACTCAACGCCCTGATGTCTGAAGGAATGATACGCGACCTGCTGGTGAATGGCATCATTGGCGGTGTTGGCGGTGTGATCGTTTTCCTGCCGAACATCCTCATTTTGTTTCTCTTTATTTCGTTGATAGAAGATTCGGGCTACATGGCCAGGGTGGCCTTCATTGTCGACCGTATCATGCACAAGGTTGGCTTGCATGGGAGGTCGTTCATACCGCTGCTCATGGGTTTCGGCTGCAATGTGCCGGCGGTCATGGCTACACGCACCATCGAAAGTAAAAGCGACCGCCTGGTTACGATGATGATCACCCCTTTAATGTCGTGCAGTGCACGCTATCCGGTTTATGTGCTGCTTATCAGTGCTTTTTTTACAAAAAACCAGGGGATGATACTCTTTCTGATCTATATTATCGGCATTGTGCTTGCAGCTATGGTGGCGCTACTGCTCAAAAAGACCATGTTCAGGGCTGCTGAGATGCCTTTTGTGATGGAACTGCCCCCCTACCGCATGCCCACGATCAAGAATACGCTGCGGCATACCTGGTTCAAGGGTTCACAATACCTGAAAAAAATGGGCGGTATCATTTTGCTGGCTTCGGTTATCATCTGGCTGCTCGGCTATTTTCCACGCAACACGGAAATGCTGAACCCCTATGAAGAACAGGCCACAGAGATCAGAAAAAACTACGGGCAAAAGATAAGTCTTTCAGGAAACAGCGAGGAGGCCCATATCCTTGAAAGCGAGATGCAGTATGCCCTGCAGCAGGTTGAACTTCATAAGGCGGCAACACAACAGGAGCATAGTTTCATCGGCATCATTGGCCGCTTTGTCGAACCTGTGATGAGGCCCCTGGGTTTCGACTGGAAAATGACTGTAAGCCTTATTGCCGGCGCTGCGGCAAAAGAAATTGTTGTCAGCACAATGGGTGTGCTCTACCATGCCGGTGATGCGAATAACGATACCGGTTTGGTTGAACGCATACAAATGCAGGAATACGATTCGGGTCCCAAAGCAGGCCAGAAGGTATTTACACCGCTGGTGGCCTTTGCTTTTATGATCTTTGTGCTGATTTACTTTCCCTGCATTGCCGTGATCGCTGCCATTAAGAAGGAGTCGGGGCGCTGGAAATGGGCCTTGTTCGTGGCAGGATACACTACTGCACTCGCCTGGATATCGGCCTTTTTCATTTATCAGGTGGGTGGTTTGATACTGTGATCTCATCGACAAAGAACCAGGCTGGCTCCCCTTCGGAAGCATGCCAGGAGGGCAGTTGTCCGTAACCATTGACCTTAAAACGCACATAGCGGTATTCTGTATCCCCGCCGGGTGAATAAACAAATTTCCGTGTTACTTCTTCAAACTGTTGATCGCCAGTAACATTCTGAATACCTATGCGGGAAAATTTTTCGCCATCGCGCGATACCAGGCATTCAACTGAGGCCGGGTGCAATATCCAGCTTCGCCCGTCCCAGAGCGTGCCTATCTCAATCTTTTGGGCCGATACAACAAGCCCGAGGTCAAGCGTAATAACGGCATCTTTCCCCCACCAGCCAAGCCAGTGAACATTGTAATCGTGGGCACCCTGCACTCCGTTGGTAAGTACCGCAACATCGCCTCCGGCATATGTTGATTCGGGAGGTGGCCCGGCCTGAACAGCTTTTCGAAAAGCCAGGTTCCCTTCCACCTGCACATCGATGAAGCGCAAAGTGCTGTTATAATAGACTTCCGGTGTCAGGCTTCGTTCGTTCAGCGTGACAATATTATTGCGCTTGCATACCACATGGAATTTTTCCAGAGTTTCCCTCATATCCTCCCGAAGGATAAAGCCATCAGGTGTTTCATCATACCATCCCCTGGGGCCGAACATATCATTTTTTGCGATCTCCATGATGGCATACTGCAGCGGAAGGCGGGCAACGTTCACCCGGTTCAGCAAAATGGTGTCCTCACGAACAGCATCCCCGGCCCGGTCGAACAATTCGTTGTAATACTTAACATTTTCGGCCGAAAGATATCCATCAGCATGATTGTTCGGAGGCTCATAGATATACAGTATCCTGCCCGAACGAACCAGCTCCTTCTCCATGTGCTCGCTATACTTCCTGATGTATGGGGCAGCATCGCCATAATAATGCTGTAGAAAATCGGTCTTTACGGAGTCAATGTCGATATAGGGATCCCATAACAAGCTGGCGATCAGTCTTGCCCTGAACTGCGAAAACTCCAGCCCCATGGTCAGGTTGGACTGCGGAAACTGCCTGCGCACATTGTTCTCATAAAAAAACTGCAGGTTGGGCTGCAGCACATGGAGATTGGGAAAAGGCGAAACCGAATGGTTGAAATTGATGGTATAATCCCACAGGTAGATATCATCGCATATCTTTCCCCAGTCAACAATATCTTTCACAAAGGAGATGCTCAGACTGTCGGCGGCTATGGGCCTGCTGCGGTTGAGTTCGATGGTGCACAGCATCACCATAACATTATCAGCTGGTTTAGTGACCTTCGGTGCAGGCCTCGAAAACTGGTAAGCCAGCGTGGAGATCACCTTATCGGGAAATACAGCCGCGATTTCATTTACCAGCCTGATGATGGGGCCTGCCGGACTTCCCTCCTCTTCAATGACGGCTTTGCATTGATCGCAGCGGCAATACGAAAAATTATCATCCTGCGATACCGACCAGATATTGTATTCAGGATAACGGGCCATTTCCTCCCTGAGTTTCTTAATGATCAATTCCTTTACACCGGCATTGGATGGGCATACCTGGTCGAAGCTGTACTTTGTATCCAGCCAGGCATAATATTCAGGATGAGAATAAAAATATTCTTCACGTGGCAACAGCCTGTTAAATGTATGCACATAATACCCCGGCGGACTGAATTCGGGGATGCTCGTAATGCGAAGCCAGTCGGCAAAGCCGGGATCAAGGGTCATTTTTCCATTGAGGACCCGCATGCTGTTCATGGGTGCCTCATAAACATCTGTATCGTCGAGTACGAGCTTTTCATATTCAGGAACATAAGCTTCATCAGGGCTGAACCGGCGACAGCCCCAATGCTCCAGAAGGTCAATCACTCCGTAAACAGTGCCCTTTTGTTCACCTCCGGTAATGAAGAGCTTATGATTGCGTAAAAAGATATGGTATGCACCGGGCGGCATCTCATCGCCGGGAATTTTTGTCCTGTTCGTATTTCCTATGCATATCTCACGGGCCGATACTGCTGCCGTATCGGATACCACAGGTATTCCGGCACCGGTCATCTGTAAAACATATTCCGACAGGTATTCAGCGGCAATACTGTCATCAGGCTCATAATCTGCAGGAATAATGATATGATACTCACTTTGCCCGTTACTGGCGATCTCTGTTACCTGCTGGCAGGATGCTTCCATAAAAAGCATGCCGGGCAATACAAAGGCAAAGCTTTTTAAGGCCATTAATTTTCCATTGCTATGTGATAAAAATTTCACTTCAGTGGTGGCAGCTTATCGGTCAGGCTATTTACCCTGTATACGGTTTAATCCTTCAATGGCCCGTGGGTAGTTCACTTGTTTTTCGAGAACCTCTTTATACAAGTCGCGGGCAGTTTGATAATCACCAAGCAATTCGTAGCAATAGGCTTTGTTGAATGTTGCCTCGAAATAGTCGGGATTGATTTGCTCTACCACTTCAAAATAACGGATGGCCTGCTCATAATCGTTCAGCAATACAAGATGCACGTAGCCCAGGTTGTAGTTGGCAAATGCATTATTGGGATCGATGGCAAGGATCTTGTTATATGCATTCATGGCATTTTCAGCATCATCCGCCTCCTGGTAAAACATCCCCATAGCATAAAGTGCTTCAATACTTTGCGGATTGATATTCAGGGCATTGTTGAAATAATCAATGGCAATGGGATTCCCCCTCGTACTATAGATCAATCCAAGCTCGAGATATGCATCGTAATGATCCTGCTTTACGTTGATGGTTTCGAGGTAACTCTTGATGGCGTTGATCGTATCTCCGGCCTGTGCGAAAGCATATCCTTTCATAAAATACGGCAGCGGGTTTGTTTTATCGATCCCAATGGCCATATCGGCATATTCGATGGCCTGCTTGTATTTTGTCAGCATGATGCTGATCTCCGAACGCTTCAGCATCGATTCGATATTGCCGGGTTGCAGTTCTATCGAACGGTCGAGCGCTTCCACACAATTTTCGAGTAATCCCATACTCAGGTAGATATCGGCCAGGGTGATCATGAATTCATAGTTTTCGGGCTCGAGTTCAATGGCGTAGAGCATGTCGCGCATGGCCTGGTTATGGTTTTTGGCTGCCAGGTAAACCTTTGCACGCTGGTCGAAAAGAGCAGCATCGGTTGAATCGGCCATGATCATTTCCGTAAGCGCGGCAATTTCTGTCGGCGCGGGCTTTTCTGAGTTGTCAGAAGATTTCTTTTCCGGTCCCTGCCTGCATGAATGGAAGGATATTCCTGCAACGATCAGCAGCAGGTAAAGCATTTTAAATCTCATAGTGAAGATATATATTTAGGATAAAGCGGTTTCGGACAGTCCCTGTTTGATCTTAACTTCAAGTTCTTCAGCCAGCTCAGGATTGTCGATAAGCAGTTTTTTCACCCCATCGCGGCCCTGGCCAAGTTTTGTATCGCCATAGCTGAACCATGATCCGCTTTTTTTAACGATGTTCTGCTCAACGCCAAGGTCGATGATCTCGCCATATCTGGAAATGCCTTCACCATAGACGATATCGAATTCTGCCTTGCGGAAAGGCGGGGCAACTTTATTCTTCACGATCTTAACACGCACCCTGTTTCCGGTAATGTTTTCGCCTTCTTTGATCTGGTTCATCCGGCGTATGTCGATCCGCACAGAAGCATAAAATTTCAGAGCATTCCCTCCTGTGGTTGTTTCCGGATTGCCAAACATCACACCGATCTTCTCCCTCAGCTGATTAATAAATATACAACAGGTATTGGTTTTGCTTATTGTAGAAGTTAATTTACGGAGTGCCTGCGACATCAGCCTGGCTTGCAGTCCCATTTTAGAATCGCCCATCTCCCCTTCTATCTCGCTGCGCGGGGTAAGCGCAGCAACCGAGTCGATCACAATAATGTCGATGGCTCCTGAGCGGATCAGGTTTTCGACGATTTCCAGGGCCTGTTCACCGTTATCCGGCTGCGAAACCAGAAGATTTTGGATGTCAATCCCCAGTTTCTGGGCATAATACCTGTCGAAGGCATGCTCAGCATCGATAAATGCGGCAATACCGCCACTTTTTTGGGCCTGCGCAATGGCATGCAGGGCCAGTGTCGTCTTTCCCGATGATTCCGGTCCGTAGATCTCAATCACCCTTCCCTTGGGCAAACCGCCAACACCAAGCGCGTGGTCGAGACTAATACTGCCGGTAGAGATCGTCTCTACATTAACAACAGCTTCGTCGCCCAGCTTCATGATGGTTCCCTTGCCATAATTCTTTTCAATATTTCCCAGGGTCATTTCCAGGGCTTTCATCTTTTCCTGCCTCACCTTATCGGTATTCTTGTCGTTACTCATAATATCAGGTATTAATGTTAAATATTATTATTGCATTGTTTAAAACCCGGCGCCGGTTCACCTTCTTTCAAATTCAGCATCATTCAATAATTTTTAAGGGGGTTAATGCAAAGATACTTATTTTGCATTGGGTGCCCTTCTATTTATTAGTACAATTATTAACAAAATGTCGCACTTTCAGACCAGGTTTTTTTTAAAAAAGTTACATATCTCCTGTAAACCGCAGCTTTCGCATTTGGGTTTTCGGGCCTGGCAGATATATCTTCCATGCAATATCAACCAGTGATGTGCCAGATGTATATATTCTTCGGGAATATATTTTACGAGTTGCTTTTCTGCTGCCAATGGTGATTTGGCATTTGTTGTAAGCCCGATGCGCGCCGAAACCCTGAATACGTGGGTATCAACAGCCATGGCAGGCTTGCGGTAAACCACCGAAGCGATCACATTTGCCGTTTTTCGGCCTACTCCGGGCATTTTTTGCAGTTCTTCTACATCAGAGGGAACTTCTCCGCCAAATTCATCTGTGAGCACCCTGGCCATACCTATCAGGCTTTTTGTCTTGTTGTTGGGGTATGAACAGCTTTTGATCAATTCATAAACATCTTCATGGGATGCTGCAGCAAGCTCCACTGCCTTTGGAAATCTTTTAAAGAAAACTGGAGTGATCATGTTCACCCTTTTATCGGTGCACTGTGCCGACAGGATCACGGCTACCAGCAACTCATAAGGAGAACCATATTCCAGCTCTGTCTGTGCTTCAGGCATATTGGCCCTGAAATATTCTATGAAGAAACGGAACTTTTCTTTTTTTGTCATGACAGGCAAAGGTAGTGAATTGAAGACAAATTGCCGGGCATAAAAGCAGTGGATATAAACCGGCAGCAGGCGGCCTTATGCCGCTGAATATTTTGCAGGCTTACTCAACATTTTCTATTCGTTTATTGTTTATACCTTTGAACACGTCAGGATGAAAATTGCAATACACTGGTTTAGAAGAGACCTGAGGCTGGATGACAACACGGCATTGCACCATGCATTGCGGTCGGGGCATGCCGTAATACCCCTTTTTATTTTCGATCCGCATATTGTTGGGGAATTACCTCCTGACGATGCCAGAATAAGTTTCATATACAAAAAACTGCAGGACCTGAACAAACAACTGGCAGCAATTGGTTCGGCCCTGATGGTGCTGAATGATGACCCGGAAAGGGCTTTCAGTGAACTGATATCGCGCTACGAAATCAGTGAAGTATATTATAATAAGGATTACGAACCTTATGCCCTTAAACGGGATGGAACGATAAAGCGCATGCTCACCGGACACGGGATAACCATCAAAGCATATAAAGACCAGGTGATCTTTGAAGAAAATGAAGTGGTAAAAGCCGATGGCACACCCTACACAGTGTTTACCCCATACAAAAACAAATGGCTGGAATTATATGCTGATTCGGAAAACAGAAGCTTTCCCGGGGCCCGAAAGGATAATTATATCCGGCACAGCATCAAATTTCCCCGGCTGAGTGAGCTGGGCTTTAAGCGCTCTGAAATCAAGGTAAAGGATCCCGACTTTTCGCATGTGGCGGATTATGCCCGTACGCGCGACCTGCCTGCAGCCGGTACCACGACATATGTGGGCCCGCACCTGCGTTTTGGCACGCTCAGCATCCGTAAGCTGGTGAAGGAGTATCTTCCGCTCAGCGAGGTATATGTTAGTGAGTTGATCTGGCGCGAATTCTTTATGCAGATACTCTATCATTTTCCTGAAGTGGTTGATCATAATTTCCGGTCGAAATATGACGGAATTGAGTGGAGAAATGATGAAAAGGATTTTAAGGCATGGTGTACAGGCAAAACCGGCTATCCGATGGTGGATGCCGGTATGCGTCAGTTGAATGAAAGCGGCTTCATGCATAACAGGGTAAGAATGATAACAGCAGGCTTCCTGTGCAAGCATTTGCTAATCGACTGGCGTTGGGGGGAAGCATATTTTGCCGGTAAATTGCTCGATTACGAGCTGGCTTCAAACAATGGCAACTGGCAATGGGCTGCAGGAACAGGTTGCGATGCTGCCCCCTACTTCAGGGTGTTTAACCCTGCTGAGCAACAAAAAAAATTCGACAAGGACGAAGAATATATCAGGCGGTGGATCCCGGAATACGGTACAGCAGAATATCCATCGCCTTTGGTTGAACATAAATTTGCCCGTGAACGGGCCCTGGAAACCTATAAAAAGGGCATCAAATAAATGAATGAAAACAGGGCCTTATATTTCAAGGATATTGCAATCAAAACAGATTGTCGTACTTTTATGCGGGAAAAATAATTTTTAAACTGAGTGAGCGGAGAAACAAAAGAATATATAAACGGCAAGTTCCTTTACTATGCCTTTCTTTCGGGAAGCAAGCGCATCCTGCAAAACCAGTCGGAATTAAACAGGATAAATGTTTTTCCGGTGAGCGATAAGGATACGGGCACGAACCTCGCTTCGACCATGCGTTCGGTCATTGACAGCATCAGCCCGCATAAATCCTATAAAACCACTGTAGAAAATATCGCTGAAGCAGCACTTGTCGGTGCCCGGGGCAACTCAGGCGTGATCTTTGCCCAGTTTCTTTATGGCCTGAGCCAGGAAACCCGCAATAAACCCAGCATTACATTTTCCGACTTTGCAGTAAGCGTTAAAAATTCGATACCATATATTTATGAGGCTGTGGCCAATCCGGTTGAAGGCACCATATTGACCGTGATCAAAGACTGGTCGGAATTCATTGCCAGCAAAAACGCCAAAATCCATAATTTCAGGAACGTCATCATTGACTCATTTGAAGTGCTGGAAAAATCGCTCAAAGAAACAACTTCAAAACTTGGCGAGTTGAATAAATATGGCTTTGTCGACGCCGGAGCCAAAGGTTTCGTACTCTTTATCGAAGGCATCATCGACTTCATTAACAACCGCAATATCAGGAAACTGGTCACGGATACCACAGAGAATATCACCCTGATCCATACAGAAGATATGGTTGATGAGGAGATCAGATACCGCTATTGTACTGAAGCGATGCTCAAAGACCTAAGCATGAGCAAAGCCGATCTCCAACAGCTGTTAAGCCGGTATGGCGATTCGGTTGTTATAGCCGGCTCGGAGCGGATCAGCCGTATACATGTCCATACCAGCATGCCGGCACAATTGTTTTATAAGCTGAAGGATCACGCACGCATTACTTTCCAGAAAGTTGATGACATGATCAGGCAACAACAGGCCGTGAGCCAGCGCAAATGGAATATTGCGCTTGTAACGGACTCAACCTGCGACCTTTCTGACGAGCTGCTGGACCATTACCAGATAAATATGCTTCCGCTCAATCTTTATTTTGGCCATGACCATTATCTGGATAAAGTTACGGTGCAGCCCGATCAATTTTACGACCTTCTCGAAACATCCGAAGAGTTTCCCACTACTTCGCAAATAAATGAACGGGCTTTCACGAACCTGTATTCGCACCTTGCTTCGCACTATGACGCAATTATCTCCATACACCTTACCGGACAATTCAGCGGCACTTACAGCAGTGCTGTAAAAGCTGCCGGCAGGATACGAAAAGAATTTAATAAACCCGTTCGTGTGATCGACTCGCGTAATCTTTCGGGAGGACTGGGATTGCTGGTACTCAAAGCGGCACAGGAAATTGATGCCGGAAAGACGGTTGATGCGATCGCCGATAAAATTGAATCACTCAGGAATGATGCCAGGATCTATGTTAGCGTAAAAAACCTGAAATACATGGTAAAAGGTGGCCGTGTATCGAAACCCAAAGGCTTTATTGCCGGTTTATTCGGTCTCAATCCTGTTGTATCGATGGGCGAAGACGGCAAATCAAGGCTTTTCGGAAAAACCTTCAGCCAGGAAGCAAGTTTAAAAAAGATTTTCTCCCATATTGAAAAGCTGAGCAAAGAAAAACCCGTCTGGAACTACGTGATGCTGCATGCCCATAACCCTGAAGGTGCCCAAAAAGCCCAGGACAGGATGCGCGAAATAACGGGAAAGGATCCCGTTTCGGTTGTGAATATTTCGCCTGTCATCGGAATGCATGCCGGAAATGGCGCTATATCTGTTTCAATATTATTTGACAATCAATAGAAACCAACATGTTAACACTTTTCTTACAGGCCCTGCCTATCATCATCGTACTTGTAACCATCCTCTGGATCGTGAGCATATTCATCAAAAATGTCAGCATCATCGACCTGTTTTGGGGAGTGGGATTTGTGATTGTAAACACCTATTACTTTTTTATGTCGGGCGAAATGCATACCCGCAAAATTTTGTTGCTGGTGCTTGTTGCCATTTGGGGACTGCGCTTATCCATTTACCTCACCTGGCGAAATGCCGGCAAAGGAGAAGATTACCGCTATCAGGAATTCCGCCGGAATTTTGGCGAAAAAAGATACTGGTGGTACAGCTATTTCCAGGTATTCCTCCTGCAGGGTGCCCTCATTATGCTGGTTTCCCTGCCCTTGCTTGCCGCCCATGTGTATACCGACAGCAATGGTCTTAACTGGCTGGATTATGCTGCCCTGGCAGTATGGACAATTGGCTTTATTTTTGAAGCCGGCGGCGACCTGCAATTAGCACTCTTTAAGCGAAAACCCGAAAATCGCGGAAAGGTATACAGCTCGGGTTTATGGAAATATACCAGGCACCCCAATTATTTTGGCGACTCGGCAGTATGGTGGTCTTATGCGCTTTTCTGTATTGCTGCAGGCAGCTACTGGCCCGTGATCGGTTCTGTTCTTATGACCCTGCTCATTATCAAGGTTTCGGGTGTGGCCTTACTCGACCGTTCGATGCCCGAAAGGCGACCCGAATATGCTGATTACATTGGAAAAACCAGTGCTTTCATCCCCTGGTTCCCCAAAAAATCAACCACCGCGGATAAGCATTCCAAAAAATAATGATCCTGGTAATTGAAATATCAGGCATTCTGGCTGCCTATTTATTGGGTGCGGTTCCTTTCGGCTACATCCTCACAAAGCACTTTACCGGCATGAACATTCTTGAATCCGGCAGCGGCAATGTAGGTTCAACAAATGTAAGACGGGTAGCCGGAAAAAAAGTTTCGTTGTTGACACAGATCCTCGACATGCTGAAGGGAATGATCCCTGTGGGTATTTTTATGCTCGCCGGAGATAGTCATAGCGAGAGCTTTCACCCTTATTATATCTACATGCTTGCCCTGGCGGCCATCATCGGCCATGATTTCAGCATTTTTCTGAGGTTCAGGGGAGGAAAAGGTGTGAATACGACACTCGGGGCATCTGTTCTGATCGCCCCCTGGGCAGTGGTCATTGCCGGGCTCGTGTATTTTTTGGTAAAAAAACTGTTCAAATATGTGTCGCCGGGCTCCATCGCCCTGTCACTGGCCATGCCTGTGGCAGAATATATTATAAATGGTTTGTCGCCAACGGTTTATTATCTTATCATCTGCTCAGCACTGATCATCATCCTGCACCGGAAGAACATTCAGCGGCTCCTGTCGGGCAAGGAGAATCTTTAGCCAGAATGGCGGGAAGCAAGCCTGAATGCTTAAGAATAACAGGCAACATGCACCTGAGTTACCAATAAAAAAAAAGCCCCTGTTGCGGGGCTGTGATTAATTCATTAGTAAGTTGACCGTTCCGGTCGTCTTTGTTTTCACTACATGAAGTGCTCTGGCATAGGCAAAAATATTTTTAAGGGATTGTTCCCCCGGCCCGGCAAGAAGCGCTTTTCTCAAGTGTGTAGTGTCAGGTTGATTTTGTGGAGTAAAGGTTTTTGGCATAGAGTTATAATTAGATGAACATTCAATTCATCACTATAACGCAACCAGTTATGCTTTATTTTATTTGTGGATAAAAATTTAGCGGGTAAGGACAATATCCTTTTCCTTGATCAGTTTACGCAGGTTTATGAGAGCATAGCGCATACGTCCGAGGGCCGTATTAATGCTAACATCGGTTTGTTCGGCGATATCCTTGAAACTCATATCCGAATAGTGCCGCATAAACAAAACTTCTTTCTGCTCATCGGGCAAATGCTCTACAAGCTCCCGTACGTCCTTATGAATCTGATCAATGATCATTTGATCTTCTACCGAAGGATCAGTGAATTGTATGGTATCAAATATGTCAAAGTCGTAGCTGTCATTATCAACAACCGGAATACGTTTTGATTTTCTGAAATAATCGATGATCAGGTTGTGGGCGATCCGCATCACCCATTGGATAAACTTACCCTCCTCCTTGTATGATCCGGCCTGGATGGTGTTAATTACCTTGATAAAAGTATCCTGAAAAATATCGTCGGCCAATTGCTTGTCTTTTACAACCATAAGGATGTAAGCAAAGACTCTGTTCTTGTGACGGTGGATGAGTAATTCGAGACTGTTCTGACTACCATCAATATATTTTGCAATTAGCTCGCTGTCGCTAGCGTTACAGGCTTTCATATGCCTCCCTTTTTAAGTATGTTTAGTAAAAAGGGTAAATATTAATCGATAGTTGTCCTCCAGTTTAGTGGCGGGCTAAAAACAAGTCCTGCCGGTTTTGATTATTTATACTTTCTTTCGTATAAATTGTTACATTATGCTGCAAATATAGGTATTCTGATGAGAAATGCAAATTTTTTAAATAATTTTGCACCTCCAAATAACCGATACCAAGCGTTAATTATGACCGAAATACCTGATCCTAAGAAGTTTATATTCATTAAAGGTGCCCGGGTGCATAACTTAAAAAATATTAATATCACCATACCAAGAAATAAATTGGTGGTGATCACCGGGCTTTCGGGATCAGGAAAATCATCACTTGCCTTCGACACCCTCTATGCTGATGGCCAGCGCCGGTATGTGGAAAGCCTGAGTGCTTATGCCCGGCAGTTCCTGGGCAGGATGAGCAAACCTGAAGTGGATCTGATACGCGGGGTATCGCCTGCCATCGCCATTGAGCAAAAGGTAAATACACGCAATCCCAGGTCAACAGTGGGCACCTCAACGGAGATATATGAATACCTCAAGCTGCTTTTTGCAAGGATTGGCAAAACCTACTCACCCGTTTCCGGGAAGGAAGTAAAGAAACATGATGTCTCTGATGTGGTAGATTACCTTTTGGCCCTTCCGCAGCAAGCTGAAGTACGCATTCTGGCACCCCTCCAGCTTAAGGGCGACCGCAAGCTCAGCGAACAGTTGAACATATTGCATCAACAGGGATTCAGCAGGATCATTTACAAGGATAAAATGCTGAAGATCACCGAGGCTTTTGAGAATAAAAACCTGGACAGTAATGGTAATGGTGTATTTATTCTTGTCGACAGGGTGCTGATCAGCGATGACGACGAAGACCTGCCCTCGCGCATCGCCGATTCGGTACAAACATCCTTTTACGAAGGAAACGGCCGCTGTGTGGTTGAGATGATGGGCGAAAGCGGGCATAAGAAGACGTTCTCTGACCGTTACGAACGTGATGGAATGATTTTCGAAAAACCATCGGTAAACCTGTTTACATTCAACAACCCTTACGGGGCCTGTAAAACCTGCGAAGGGTTTGGCAGCGTTATCGGGATCGACCCCGACCTGGTGATACCCGACAAAGGGCTGTCGGTATATGAAGGAGCTATTGCATGCTGGAAAGGAGAAAAAATGGGTGAATGGAAAGACTGGCTCATATCCAAAGCCCATAAATTCAATTTTCCGGTACACAAGCCGGTCTTTGAGCTCAGCGAAGAAGAATATAATCTGTTATGGACCGGAAATAAATATTTTTCAGGCCTGAACGAGTTTTTCAGGGAAGTTGAGGAGCAAACCTATAAAATACAATACAGGGTAATGTTATCGCGCTACCGCGGAAAAACAATCTGTCCTGAATGCAAAGGCACCCGGTTGCGCAAAGATGCCAATTATGTTAAAGTTGACGGGATGAACATGAGTGAAGCTGTAAGCCTGCCCGTCGACCAATTGCTCGAAAAGATGAGCACCCTCGGGATCAGTGCTCATGAGCATAAAATTGCAAAACGCTTATTGACCGAGATCACCAACCGACTGCAATACCTGAGTGATGTAGGGTTGGGTTACCTCAATCTGAACCGGCTGTCATCATCCCTTTCGGGCGGTGAGTCGCAAAGGATCAACCTGGCCACATCGCTGGGAAGCAACCTGGTGGGCTCGATGTATATCCTCGACGAGCCCAGCATTGGTTTGCATCCGCGCGATACCATGCGGCTGATCCACGTGCTGACACAGTTGCGCGACCTTGGAAATACTGTTATTGTAGTTGAACACGATCAGGATATTATCCGCGCAGCCGACCACATCATCGATATCGGTCCGCTGGCAGGAAGCCAGGGCGGCGAACTGATATTTAACGGAACCTATGCTGAGCTGAAGAAAGATAAAAAAAGCCTCACGGGAAAATATATCAGTGGAAACATGAAGATCCCTCTGCGGGAAAAAAGAAGAAAGTGGAAAGATTTTGTCCGGGTGCACGGGGCCATGGAAAACAACCTGAAAAATATCGATGTAAGCTTCCCCCTCAATGTGATGACAGTGGTTACGGGCGTGAGCGGATCAGGAAAATCCTCGCTGGTGAGCAGCATCCTTTTCCCTGCCCTCAAGAAACTGCATGGCGGCTATGCGCGCAAGACTGGCAAATATGTGCGTCTGAGCGGCGATACCGAACTGGTAAGATCACTGGAATTTGTAGACCAAAACCCAATCGGACGTTCTTCAAGGTCAAACCCGGCAACCTACATCAAAGCCTTTGATGATATACGCTCACTCTTTGCCGACCAGAAGCTTGCAAAAGTGAGGAATTATAAACCCGGCTTTTTCTCCTTTAATGTGCCGGGCGGGCGATGTGAAGAATGCGAGGGCGAAGGTATTGTTAAGATAGAAATGCAGTTTATGGCCGATATCTACCTGCAGTGCGATCATTGTGCAGGCAAACGTTTCAAGGAAGAAGTGCTGGAGATTCAGTATCGCGGCAAGAACATCAGCGAGGTTCTCGACCTTACGATTAACGACGCTGTTTTATTTTTTGAAGAAGGATCGGCCGGGAATGCAACGGCCAGAAGGATTGTTTCAAAATTACAACCGCTGCAGGATGTCGGACTTGGCTACCTGCGCATGGGGCAATCGTCGAGCACCCTCAGCGGCGGTGAAGCACAACGCATAAAGCTGGCATTTTTCCTTGCAAGAGGAAGCAACGAAGCCCCTACCCTTTTCATTTTCGATGAACCCACCACAGGTTTGCACTTTCATGATATCCACAACCTGCTGAATGCCTTCAATGCCCTGCTCGACCACGGCCACAGCCTGATCATTATTGAGCATAACCAGGAGATCATCAAGGCAGCCGACTGGATCATCGACCTGGGGCCTGAAGGCGGCGAAGCCGGAGGAAATATTGTGTTTGAAGGCACACCTGAAGAGATCATTCATGAGCCGGCTTCCTACACCGGAAAATACCTGTATTAGTGCCGGGTTCCCGTTATCCGCATTGACAAGTCATTTGTTACACCGACATAACAAGAACCATCACTACATTCCAGCAAGTAAACATAATATACCTTCATACTTATTAGTACCCAAAACCCAAAAATGTCACACCCTTGTTCGAGCGGAGCCGAGAACAATATGTTGGATGCGATCAAAATTGTCATCCTGAGCGAAGTCGAAGGGCATTTCAGCCTGATCCCCCCGTAGACGGTTAACAAAAATCTGCTACTTTCTTGTTACAACCAAACGACTAAACGAATAAACGACTAAACGACTGCAATAATTTGTAAACTGCAAAATGTACATTGTAAACTGTAAATTCTCCAGGACCTGTATCAAATAACATTTGTTTTCGCTGAATTTGGAGAAAGGTGCGGTGAAGGAGATCCCTCCTGTGTCGGGATGAGTTCACTTGCATATTGGATATAAAAAAGGAATCCGGGACCCTTTGGGAGAGCCCCGGAACCTAAACCCAAATCTAATAAATTACGATACGATTACGAGCCAAAGATAAGGCGCCTGGCCAATGCAAAACAATCGGTTTATATACCGAATCTTCCTGCATCGTTTACTTATGCCGCTACGTGGAAATACGTAGTAACAAAAATCAGATCTTAATGATGTTGTTCTGGATGGCGTAGATCACCAGCTCGGCAGTGGAGAAGATGTTCAGTTTCTTCATCAGGTTATGCTTGTGGGTTTCCACGGTGCGGATGCTGATAAAGAGCTTGTCGGCAATTTGCTTATTGCTCAGCCCAAGGCTCATATGCTTTAACACTTCGAGTTCCCTTTCGGAAAGAGGGATATCCTGCTTTAGTTTTTTCTCTTTTTCAGATTTCAAATAGCTGGCAATAAATTTTTCGCTTACGATGCCTTTCATAAATTTCTGCCCGTCATGGACCATATGAATGGCTTCGATGAGTTCCTGGGGTTTGAAATTCTTAGGCACATATCCAAAAGCCCCGGCTTCAAAACCCTGAGTGATCAGTTCCTCATCAACATGAGAGGTATAATAGATCACTTTGCTAAGCGGAAACTGCTCGCTGATCTTTTCGGTAATCTCGATACCCGAAACTTCGGGCAGGTTGATATCCATAATGATGATATCAGGCCGGAGCTCGTCGACTTTTCGCATGGCCTCGTCGCTATCAAGCGCATATCCAACGATCTCGAGATCTTCGTTGGGCTCAAGCAGTGTTTTGATGCCTTTGATGACGACCTCATGATCTTCAACAATGAGTATCCTGATCTTTTTCATTTTATCGAAATTTATGTATCCCCATGATGCATTTACGTATTTACCAGAATGTAAAAATACACTATTTCCTTGCAAAATCCACTACCCGCTGCGACGGATTTTTATCTCAGTGATATTACTTAAGACAGGGATCACATGTTATTCATATATTTGTTAAAGTTATAAAAAAAATTGTAAGCCCGATGGCCAAATATAATATTTCTGTGTTGCTGGTAGAAGACGACCGTCTTTCGCTAATGGTATATTCCGAATTCCTGAAAAAGATCGTTGCCCGTGTTTACACTGCCATGTCGGGAAATGAAGGCCTTGACACCTTCATGCAGATGCATCCGGAAATTATCATCACCGATATTATGATGCCGGGTATGGATGGCCTGGAGATGATCAGGCAGATAAAAAAAATTGATCAGCAGGTAAAAGTGATCATGATCTCAGGCCATTCAGATATTGATTATTTTATCCGTTCTATCGACCTGGGCGTTGACGGATATCTGCTTAAGCCCATCGATAATGTCAGGCTTGAAAATAAGATCAGTGAGCTGGGCGAAACCATCCAGCTCAGCAAAAAGGTTGCCGAAACCGAAAAAAAATTCCAGGATTTTGCCGCCCTCCTCCCCCAGGTTGTATTCGAAGCCGACCCCGAAGGAAGGTTCACCTTCGTAAACAGACTGGCACTGAAAAAATTCGGGTATACACGCAAAGATTTTGAAAAGGGACTATACATGTATGACGTGATCAGCCTGGAGAATAAAAGAACAAAAAAAGATATCCGCAACATCATTGCTTCAGGAGCAAACATGCAGGAACAGGAGCTGATGTGCAGAAC
This sequence comes from Bacteroidales bacterium, assembly GCA_032250805.1. Taxonomy (GTDB): domain Bacteria; phylum Bacteroidota; class Bacteroidia; order Bacteroidales; family B18-G4; genus B18-G4. The sequence goes on along the minus strand of JAVVEM010000008.1, from coordinate 83,704 downwards.
CAAAAAGGGTGATCTGTTCCCGGCGCTCATCTATACGAGCGGGACCACGGAGAATGGCAAACTGTCGGGGATCAGGGGCGTTATGGTTGATATTACCTCACAAAAAAAGATGATGGAAGAGCTGCGCAGCCTGAACTTCGAGCTTGAAGAGAAAGTTAAAGAGCGAACCATTCGGCTGTCGGATGAGATCAAAGAAAAGGAAAAAGCTGAGCGTGAGCTGATCAAAGCCAAGGAAAAGGCCGAGGAATCGGATCACCTCAAAGGGGTTTTCCTGGCCAATGTGTCGCATGAGATACAAACACCCATTAAGGCGATCATCAGTTTCAGTAACCTGCTGCATGCCCCCAACCAGGACGAAAAACGGCGCGAGGAACTGGTAAGCATTATCGAAAGCAACAGCAACGCACTGCTGAACCTTATAAATGATATTCTTGAATTTACGAAACTACAATCGCAGGAAATAAAACTTTACCGCATTAACTTTGAACTCAATCTGTTCCTGAAAGAATTATTCCCCGTTTTCGAAACCTTAAAAAAGAAAAGATCAGAAAAAGACATAAAATTAAAAACTTCGCTCGGAGCGGGATCAGCAGAGATCGTTATTAACTCTGATCCATCGAGGCTGCGGCAGGTACTTACCAATCTGATTTCCAATGCATTTAAATTCACGCATGAAGGGTATGTTGAATACGGTTACAGGATCATTGATGAAACGGGCATCCGCTTCCATGTGAAAGATACAGGTCTTGGCATTTCAAAACAATATCAGAAAAAGATCTTTGAACGTTTCATCCAGGAGCCCGATCCACTGGGTGCCAAAAAAGAGGGTACCGGGCTTGGCCTGCCCATCACGCAAAGCCTGATCAGCAAGCTGGGCGGCAAAATATGGGTAGAATCGGCCAGTGGAAAAGGGTCGACATTCTTTTTTGAGATCCCCCGTATAATTGTTGCGCACGAAAGCAGCAAGCCCATCGAAAAAGATGAATGGAAAGAAAAACAGGTGCTGATCATCGAGGATGATATAAAAGACTATATAGCCCTGGAGGAGATGCTTAAAGGCAAGGTTAAACTGCACTATTTCAACAGCGCCGAACAAGCACTGGAATTTTACAACTCAAACACACAGGTCGACCTGTGCCTGATCGGGTGGGACGGCAATCAGGATATTGAACTCATTAAAAAGATCAGGGAGAAAAACCCTTTGCAGAGCATTATTGGCCTGTTCGACAGCAGTTTAAAAGGCAAGGCAAAAAGCGATTTAAAAAAACACTTCAGCGCGGTATTAAGCAAGCCCGTAAGAAAAACCGAATTATTTAAACTGCTGAAACACCATCTCAGTTAAGACCGTATTTATGAAGACCCTTAAAAATATCCTGGCCCTGCCCCTGGTTGTCCTCATTTATATATACAAATATGTGGTTTCGCCCCTTACGCCGGCTTCATGCCGGCATTACCCCACATGCTCGGAGTACAGCATACAGGCCATTAAGATGCATGGTCCGCTGCGTGGCAGCTGGCTGGCCGTAAAACGCATATCAAGCTGTCATCCCTGGGGAACATCGGGGATTGACCCGGTACCAAGGATCATCGTAAAAAAAGTAAAACTGAAAAACAGTGGAAAATCAGAAAAAATCCACTAAGCCGGCATTTGTTCCGAAGGCCCGCTATACTCTACAAAATTCCGCGCCGTTTCGTACAGGATAATGCTCAGCGCTTTACCGGCATCGATATAATTCCTGAGAATATCCCAGATCACCACGGCAATATTCTCGGCAGTGGGATTCAGCGATCTGAATTCCTCTGTATCAAGGTTAAGGTTTTTGTGGTCGAAACGGGCAATAATGTGCTCATCAATAAGATCCTGCAATATTTTCATATCCATCACATAACCGGTTTTGGGATCGATGGGCCCCGTTACTTTTACCACCAGGTCGTAATTATGCCCGTGATAATTGGGGTTATTGCATACACCAAATACCTTCCTGTTTGTTGCGTCGGCAAGGTCAGGGTTATGTAAACGATGCGCTGCATTGAAATGCGATTTTCTGAATACGCTTACCAAAACTGCTTTGTTCTCCATGGCTCAAATCTTTTAAGTCTATAACGTTTTATAATAGCATGATGTTCAATACAAACAAAGGTATGAATATCCTCATCATTTATAAATATTCAGGCTTCAGCCCTAAAATACAGCATATTTTGCTACATTGCGGTGTAAAATACAGTTTAGCTCAAAATTGGATACATGATGAAAAATCTTTTACTTACCATGATCATTGCAGCTGCAGGGATCATGACACTACAGGCGCAGGAATCAAAAAGCCTGCTTACCAATTCCGATGGTGATCTGAATATTGAGGTCATTCAACATCATGGCACTTACCATCTCAATAAGGGCCACGCATATATGGCAGAGCAATTCAACATCGATCCGGGTATTGCGCCGGAAGGCGATTACATGGGAAATTGCAGCTTTACCCCCGACGGGAACAGCGTGCTGCTTACCAGCAGGATCACCAACATTGTTACAATATACGACTGGGCAAGCATGGATGTGCTGGCCAATGTTGGGGTTGGTGAATACCCTTCCTGCGTGGGTGCAAACAATGATTTCGCCGTAATTGGATGCCAGTTTTCCGACAGCATATATTTTATCGACCTGTTTGATTACAGCATTGCCGCGGTATTGCCCACCGATGAACAACCCTGCAGCATTGAGATAAGCCCCGACGGCAATATCGCCTATGTAGCATGCGATATCGACAATACCTGTATGGCCTTCGACATGGCCTCGCAATCATATATTGGCAAGATCGATAATTTCCCTGTCTATCTCAATACCTTTTCCTGGGCTGCGCAGGTAAACAGGGGCTGGGAAAAATACAATGGCTTTGTTGTGCTGCCCGCGGGCAACAGGATCGCTATTGCAAATCCCGATGGCAGTGTCGATATTTTTTCAACGAACACTTACGTTCTTGTGGGAAGTATTGCGATAAACGGCCCCCGCGCAGTAGCAGTATCCGGCAACGGCAACTACCTGCTCTGCGCCAGCAACCCCGACAATCAATGCACGGTTTACCAGATCGACCTTGCCACGTACCAGATCACCGACAGCGTTGAAATTACCGGATACGGCCTTGGCACCAATGCCATTGTTGCCAACCAGGATGGAAGCAAAGCATATATCGGTACCACAAACAATACCAGCACCCTGGTGCGGTTTGAAACAGAAGACTTCGTAACATTCAACTCCACATATACCGCTTTCTGGCTGGGTGTTTCATACGACCACCTCTATGCCGTAAGCGGACAGAACAGGTTTTCGATCGTGAACTTTGATACCGAACAGATCGAAGACCAGTACACTGGGTTAAACCAGTCGTTCGGAGCAGTATCACCAGTAAATTATCATGTGTTCGGCTATGATCCCCTGCGCTATGAAGGTGCGTATTTCTTCGATTTTACTACACCCGATGATATTGATTACAGGGGTACAATGCTGGCGGGAGAGCAGCCCGAAGGCGACACACCCGGGGCTGTAGCCATCAACAATGACCGAACGCGTGCTTTGGCGGCAGGAAACCTTTCATATAATGTGCCGGTAATCAACCTCGGGAGCATGGAAGCGATTACGGCAGTACCTGTTGAGGAAAGCTGTTATGATGTAGCCATTACTCCCGACGGGCAATGGGCCGTTGCAGGAGGATATGATAACAACAGGGTGAAGATCATCGATATGTCGGATAATAGCCTGGCCACAACGGTGATCACCGGGCAACGCCCCATGATCGTTGAAATGGCCCCCGACGGACAGCATGCATACATTGGCAATATCAAGCAAAATTCACTCACAATGCTGGAGATGGATGGCCCAAATTCAAATGTGCTTGTTTCTGTCCCATGCGGGATCATAGGCGTATATACCCCATTTTTTGGTATCAGAAGCGCTGTGACAGTCAGCCCGGATGGAGGCACAGTACTGGTAACTGCCAGCTTCGATGACGAATTGAAAGTTTTCGATACGCAAACAAGGCAGATCGTTGCCAGTCTGCCAACCGGCGATTTTCCGCTCGATGCGGCCATTGATGGAGAGAGCAAAACAGCATGTATCGTGAACACTTTCGATGCCAGCTACGATATTGTTTCCATTGATGGAGAAAACTCAACGGTGACCTACCATAACACACTGAACGCTGATTACCCCATGGACGTAGCCTATAATGTAATTGAAGACCTGTTCTACATTTGCAGCGCCAACAGCAAAAAGATCTTTAAGATCGATCCGGCCAGTGGCGATGTGGTGGAAACCATCAATACAGAAGGCTCTCCTTTCCATATTGAATTTTACAGCGGAATACCTGTCATACAGATACAGGGAAATGATAATGTTGACCATAAGATCATTTACGGCGAGACTGAATTTATACTGCCTTATTCAGCAGCACCTTTTACACTCAATGAAGTAGCCGGAATGGTGGGCGTTCCCATACCGGGCCCTGACCTGGTGAGCATAATCGACCTGGGGCCACCTCCGTATATTAATGAAAACAGCGGTAATGACTGGCTAAGGATCTATCCCAACCCGGCATCGGAAATACTGTTCATATCTTCGGAAAAAGATTTCGAAAAACTGCAGATTTTCGACAGCAAGGGACAACTGATGATCCAAAAGAATGCCAGCTGCAGCAGCGTGAATATCTCCTCGCTGCCGGCAGGCACATATGTGATCAGCCTAAGCAACAAAAGCTTGGTTATGAGCAAGATATTTGTGGCAGAATAAGACTGGCCCCAACCAACATAGTGATTGCATTTCAGAAGCTTTTTTACATCATGCTTCCGTTGTCATCTTGCTGGTGGCATCTGTCGCTATAGCTTATTCGTCGAACTGCCCGCCGCTGCGCAGCCGCAGGCCTTTGCCCTTTCCGCTCTCCTGAGCTCTCCTGCGTAACCCCATACCCCTGCCAAAGGAGTATTCGCCGCTGTTTTTCGCGGGTTTACAACGTCCGAGGCCTCTTCCTGTACGGGAGCCTTTTCCTTCTGGTCCGGTTGAATCTAAATGTGGCATTTTATTGAATTTTGGGTGTTGATTTTTGGGTGTTGAGTTGAGTTTAAAGTGCTCTGTCTATCTCCCATAATCAAACAAGGTTAATACTACTTTTCAAACATGGTACGCCCTTAGCGGTCATTCTCCACTGAATCTCCTGTTTCTATCTTTATGGCCTTCCCGTTGATCAGTGCATCGGCTATTTTCTGTCTGGCTGATGCGATGATCCTGCCAAAGGTTTGCCTCGAAACGTCCATCCTGGCGGCGGCATCTTCATGATATAAACCCTCGAGATCGGCAAGGCGCAGGGCTTCCATTTCATCCTCCCCGATAGTGACATCCACACAGGCGCGTATGGGAATGCCGGCAGGCTTGTAATAACTTGCGCTGGCCGTAAAACCTATGTTCCTTCTTCTTTTTCTTCTTGGCATTGTACTGGTTAAATGGTTAAACTGTTAAATGGTTAAACTGTTAAATGCCCGCCCCGAGAACTCGGTGGTTTCAGTGTTTCAGTGTTTTCGCATCCACCGAAGCCTCGGCGAAGGTGGACAGTGTTTCAGTGCTTCAGTGTTTCAGTGCCTGCCCCGAGAACTCGGTGGTTTCATGGTTTCAGTGCCTGCCCCGAGAACTCGGTGGTTTCAGTGATTCACTGTTAAAGGGCTAAATGCCTGCCCCAAAACCTCGGGGGTTAAATGGTTAATATCAAATTTCGTTCACTTTAGCTCACTTATCTCCCATGCAAAGGTTGACAATTCGAAAATCGAAAATCGAAAATCGAAAATCGAAAATCGCTAAATCATTAAACTTCCATGTTCTTCATTCCTTTTTCCCTTTTTCCCTTTCTCCCTTTCTCCTCACCTCTCATTTTTCAGGAGTTACTGGTTGCTTGTTAGTGGCTTCCCTCCGTAGCCTCAGAGCCTTAGCTGAAACTTCAACTGATAAGTAGCGAAAGAGGGTCAGCGACTGCAAATACCGGGCATATGCCCATAATAAGCAAGAAAAAAGTGAATTATTTTTCAGAAATTTTCATACATGCCCAGGCCAAAGAGGGCAAAATCATACTTCACCGGATCGGCGGGGTCGAGGGTACGGAGATAAGTGGTAAGTTCCATGACCGACCGCCAGTCGTTGGCATTCCGCCTAAGGATACCCAATTGCCGGGCAACACTGGCCGTATGCACATCAAGAGGGCAGCAGAGTTGTGATGGCGCGATACCGTCCCAAAGTCCGAAGTCGACACCATTGGTATCCTTACGGACCATCCAGCGTAAAAACATATTTATACGTTTGGCCGCGGAGCCGGAAGCCGGATCGGATACATGCTTATGTGTCCTTCCCGGGGCACGGGAAGAAAAGAAGTGATTTCGGAAGCTGCTGATGGCCAGACCGGCATCTCCCCCATTCAGATTAAATCCTGAAGTAAATATTTTTTCAAGCCCGCCCTCTTCACGATAAAGACGCTGCAATTCGCGAATAAAATAAATACAATCTTCCCCATTGAACGTACGATGCTTAAAACGGTCAAAATAGCTGATCTCATCCGCTCCGGCATTCATTATAAAATCATATGGCCTGAAATCCATCCACTGCATCAGCAAAGTGGCATTGCGGATAATTACCGGACGCTGTCCCCAGGCAATCGTTGCTGCCAAAAAACCTGCAATCTCCCTGTCCTCTTTCAGGCTAAACCTGTGAGGTATGCATATGGGGTCATCTTCAATAAACCAATATTTATTATACCAGGCGGCTTTGGTGTTGAGCAGATCGGCGATTGCTTCGGCAGATATATCCATTCAGCAAAGATAATTGTATTGTATCACTGTTACAGGTAACCGGATAAAGGTCAGAAATAAAAAAGCCCCCGAATCAATCGGAGGCACACTAATTCATTTTGGTTTGAATTATTATAGTGAATTTGGTCATTGGCTTTTACTGTGATCGGATGATAAAAGTTTCAAAACCATTGTTTTTAATTCAAAAAATTTGACTTTGGTTAACGTGATCTATAATTTTGATCCTGACAAAAAATTATAGAAAGATGAAAATCCCCTTTACCACCCAGCAGTTTTTTGAAGTCATTGAACAATACAATATGACTGTTTTTCCGGCACAATTCATTATCATTTTACTTGGCATCGCATCTGCGATCCTGTTATTTACCAGAAAGGACAGTAAAAACAAGCTGATTGGCAGTTTTCTTGGCGTCTTATGGATATGGACAGGCATCGCTTATCATTTTATTTTCTTTACGGAGATCAATCCGGCGGCATGGGTCTTTGGCGGACTGTTTATCCTGCAGGGACTGGCTTTCCTGTTCGAAGCATTGATCCGAAAAAGACTTGCGTTTGAGATCAAAGGGCAGGGAATTGATTATTTTGCGTATCTGTTTATCCTGATCGGCATTTTCATCTATCCTGTAATGTTGTTTCTTTTGGAAGATTCATTACACAAAACGATCACACTGGGATTGCCTTGCCCTTCAACGATCCTCACCTTTGGTTTTTTGATCCTTACGAGTACGAAGTTCCCAAGATACTTACTGATCATTCCTGCTTTATGGACCATTGTCGGAACCAGTGCAGCGATTAATTTCGGGGTTTACCCGGATTATCTCATGGCCATTTCGGCCCTGACTGCCATATTGTATTTGGTTTTCAGAAAGAGATCGTAGGACTCTTTCAGCACATGAACAAATTTATGATTCAGGCGTTGCCCTGACATTTAAAAACTACTGGTCTTCTTCCATAACCATGAGTTTATCTCTTTTGTATGACCAGCGCATCAGGCCCATTGCAATAAGCAATGTACCCATGGTGAGCAGGAAGGTACCGCTGAACCCGATCAGCTCGTAAAAATATACGCCGAAAACAGGGGCAAATAAGGAGCGCACTCCGGTGAGTGAAAGGTGAACCGACTGATAATCATCGGCATCGCCCGGTTTGCAAAAGTATGCCGACCCGATGAACCACAGGAGGGCCATGGTGGCGGCAAAAATGCCGTAAAAGAAAAATGAAATAATGAGCATATAATACACCTTAATGCCCATGAATTCGAAATTTCCGGGAAAATATACCGTTGCCAGCAAAAAGGTAATATACAGAAATAAGGCTGTAAAAGTAAGTGCAGCAAAGCGGCGGGGATCGATATTGCTCAGCAATTTACCAAAAAACGGCAGCAGGATGATCGCCAGTATGTTATAGGCATTCTTATAAAAAGCCACACTGGTATAATTGAGGTTAAGGGCATCCTGAAAAAAGATGTTGATGATGGTAACTGATATCATGAAAGAAAAGCCGTAGAACATAAAACCAATCTCAAAATGCAGATAGGGTTTGTTGGTTTTGAGAATGTTTACCATGTTCAGCCACGATTCTTTTATTGAATCCCTGAATTTCATTGCAAGGGGATGTTGTGTAACCTTTGAATAATCGATCCCCGAGAGCACGAAGAGTGAGATCACCCCGAGCAGTCCGATACCCGGAAAAACAAAACGAAAGGCAAAATTATCGGCATCAAGCCAGAGGCCGTACGAGAAAGTAGCCAGCAGGATGATGATCTTGTTCAGGGAAGTTGCGTAGCTGTATAGCTTGCCAAAATTTTCGTGCCTGTAATTGGTTTTAAGCAAAACATTTATGGCCGGATAAATAATGATATTGCCAAAAAAGTAAACCAAAAACACGATCAGAAAAAGATAATGCCATACCGACTGCCCGCTCAGTGCGGCCGGGTCGGGCGGTATCAGGGCCAGCAGGATCAGCGGCAACCTGGTAAGCAGGCCTGTAATGCGAAGCATCTTTCGCTTATTGCCTATACGCTTTCTGAATTGGTTAAAAATAAAAAGGAATACAAATACCATCATGCTGAACTGAAAAAGAAAGGCAAGCTGGTAGTTTGAGCCACGCAGACTGTAAATAAAAACGTATTCGTTCAGTGCAAGCACACCCAGGATGATCCCTTCCAGGGCAGAATAGATCATATGCAACCGAAAAGCCTTTCGCTCGTCAGAATTCAGCTTGCGGATGATATCCGGGACCAGTTTCATGATGGCTGCAAAGGTAAAATAAAAGCAATAATGCGATCCGGAATAAATTGGCATGAACAAGTATTCCTGTTTATTGTTATTATTGCAAAACCAAACAAAATGAAAAAAATAATTATGTCAATGATAATCTTAAGTACGATGGCTTCACAAGCACAGGATGTTAATTTTCACAGCTTTACAGTTGAAACAATTGATGGCAAAGAAATTAGCCTTGAACAGTTTAAAGGAAAAAAGGTATTGGTGGTGAATGTTGCCTCCAAATGTGGGTTCACATCGCAATACGAAGGTCTTCAAAAACTTTATGAAGAGTACGGTGGTGATAATTTCACCATCATTGGTTTTCCGGCCAATAATTTCCTGAGGCAGGAGCCCGGCAGTAACGAAGAGATCAAGGAATTCTGTTCAATAAACTACGGGGTTACTTTCCCCATGATGGCCAAGATCTCGGTAAAAGGTAAAGAAATACATCCCCTTTACGCATGGCTTACGAAGAAAGAAAATAATGGCGTAATGGATGCCGGTGTTTCGTGGAACTTCCAGAAATTCATGATCGACGAAAACGGAAATCTCGTAGATTATGCCTCGCCAAAAACCAAGCCATACGCTGACAAGATCATAAACTGGATCACCGGGTAGCAATTGTTTGCGCGGGCCTGATTTTTAATTTATATTCATTCTATCTTGCCCGGTTTACAAAAACCTCTAAATTTATCCTCAAAAGAGGGTAAATGGATATTCAGTCATTTTTCAAAGTTACATATGGCCTGTATATTGTCAGTTCCACTGACGGGGAAAAACTAAACGGCCATATCTCAAACACCGTCTTCCAGGTTTCGGCCGAACCGCCGCGCTTTGCTATTGCCACACATAAAGACAACCTGACCACAGACTACATCAGGAAGAGCAGGGTGTTTTCGATATCAGTGCTTCAGCAGGATGTCGACCTTAAATTTATGGGCCCCTGGGGGTTTAATTCCGGACGAGAGATGGATAAGTTCAGCAGCTGTAATTACAAAACAGGTGTTTCGGGAGCCCCGATCGTGCTTGATAAGGCCATCGCCTATATCGATTGCAAGGTGGATACGGAAATTGATACAGGTTCACATATTTTATTTATCGGCGAGGCCGTCGACGCACAGGTACTCATCGATAAAGCCTTGCCCCTTACCTATGCATACTACAGGGATGTGATCAAAGGCCTGTCGCCCGAAAATGCGCCCACCTATACCGATAAATCAAAACTGGCTGAAACAGAAATCCTTGCCGAAGGAAAGCTGAAAAAATTCCAGTGCCTCGTTTGTGGTTATATGTATGATCCTGAAGAAGGTGACGCACCCAAAAATATCCCCCCAGGAACATCATTTGATGACCTTCCCGATGACTGGACATGTCCGGTATGCGGTGTAGGAAAAAGTGAATTCAAAGAAATGGATTAGCAAACAAATTAATAAAATGAATATGAGCAGCATTAAAGGAACCCAAACCGAAAAAAACCTGTTGAAAGCTTTTGCAGGTGAATCGCAGGCAAAGAACCGTTATACATTCTTTGCGAAGCAAGCCAAAAAGGACGGTTATGAGCAAATTTCGGCATTGTTTATGGAAACTGCCATGAACGAGGAGCAACATGCCAAGATATTTTTCAAATTCCTGGAGGGGGGCGATGTGGAGATCACCGCTGCCTATCCGGCCGGCGTGATCGGAACGACTGAGGAAAACCTGAAAGCTGCGGCGATGGGCGAAAACGAAGAATGGACAAAGCTCTATCCTGAGTTTGCCCAGGTGGCTACAGCGGAAGGCTTTAAGAAGATCGCCGCAATATTCAGGATGATCGCCAAAATCGAAGCCGATCATGAAGCACGCTTCTTGAAACTTTTACAGAGCGTTGAAGAAGGCCGGGCTTTCCTTCGCGATGAGAAGATTGCCTGGTTCTGCCGCAAGTGCGGCCATGTGCATTTTAGTACCAAAGCACCGGAAAAATGCCCGGTTTGTGCACATCCGCAAGCCTATTATGAGGAAAAGGCTGAAAATTATTAACACAGGCCGGTACCCTGAACCAATATACCGTATCCAAAAAGTTTTATTTTCGCCTGAAATTTCCATGTCGTGAACAGATCCATTCTCAGGCTGGCCATTCCGAACATTATCAGCAACATTACCGTTCCCCTGGTGGGGATGGCCGATCTGGCCATTCTCGGGCACCTCGATGCATCGCCCGAAGCCTATATCGGAGCCATTGCCCTGGGCGGGATGATATTTAACTTTATCTACGCCATATTCAGTTTTCTCCGCATGGGCACCACCGGCTTCACTGCTCAGGCATATGGAGCAAGCGATGTAAAGGAAAGCAGCCTCATTTTTGCCAGAGCTTTAATGGTAGCACTGGCCGGCGGGGCCCTGCTCATTATCATGCAACTGCCCCTGGAATGGTTTATATTTAAAGTGATCGAAAGCAGTTCTGAGGTTAAGCAGCTTGCGTCAGAATATTTTTTCATTCGCATATGGGCAGCCCCCGCAACCCTTGGCCTGTATGTGCTCATGGGGTGGTTCCTCGGGATGCAGAATGCCCGGATACCCATGATCCTTGCCATACTTATCAACCTCGTTAACGTGGGTGCAAACTATATGTTCGTTTATGGATTTGGATTGAAATCCGACGGTGTAGCCTGGGGTACCCTGATCGCCCAGTATATCGGATTTATCAGCGGACTCATTATCTTTTTCAGGTATAATACCCACATACTCAAATACTGGAATATACAGGCCATCATGCAACTTGCTGCATTAAAGCGTTTCTTCATGGTTAACCGCGATATTATGATCAGGACAGTATTGCTGATCCTGGCATTTTCGCTTTTTACCACAGGCTCGGCAAAGATGGGCGACGATATCCTTGCGGTAAATACCATGATGCTGCAATTCCTCTTCCTGTTTTCCTATTTCCTCGATGGCTTTGCCTATGCTGCCGAATCGCTGGCAGGAAGGTTTTTCGGGGCCAAAGACCTCCCCGCCCTGAAGAAATTTACCCGCTATATATTTATATGGGGCGTTATGATCAGTATTCCGTTCAGCCTGGCCTATCTTGCTGCCGGCGATTACATTCTTTATATCTTAACAAATAATCAGGGAGTAATTGCCAGTGCCAGGCCATTTCTTCCCTGGCTGGCCCTGGTACCGCTGGTTTCTTTTGCCGCATTTATATGGGATGGAATATTTACCGGATGCACCGCTACTCCCGCCATGCGAAATGCCATGATCATTGCCAGCCTGCTTGTTTTCCTTCCCCTCAGCTACCTTCTTATCCCTCCTATGGGTAACCACGGCCTCTGGCTCGCCCTGATGATTTTTATGCTGGCAAGGGGCGTCATCATGACCCTCTATGCACCAAAAGCCATCTTTTCGGCCCTGAAATAACAATAAAAGCTGTAAATGTAATTTATTTTCAATCTAAATAACAAATTAATAATCTGAATTACTGTAAATTACAAATATTAAAAGTATCTTGCATTAACCACTATTGAAATTATTTTGGTACTTTGCATTGCATAGTACTAATATTTTGTATTATATTTGCGGCATGAACTTAGAAAAGACAAAAGCGCAAATGCGGAAAGGGGTACTGGAATTATGTATCCTTAGCATCATAGCAGAGCAGGATGCTTATGCCTCCGATATACTTGAGAAGCTCAAAGAAGCAAAACTTATCGTTGTGGAGGGAACCTTATATCCCCTGCTCACAAGGCTCAAAAACGACGGCCTGTTAAAATACCGCTGGGAAGAGTCAAAATCAGGGCCTCCGCGGAAGTATTACACCATGACAGAGATCGGAACAAAAGTTTTGAACGACCTGAACATGAGTTGGCAGGACCTGGTAAAAGCTGTCGACACGATCACCATAAAAAAAGCAAGTTAAAAACCACAGAATATAAAAACATACGATGAAAAAGACACTCACAATTAATATCAGCGGTATCATATTTCATATTGATGAAGATGCCTATGACAAATTGAATGTTTATTTTGACACTCTGAAGAGGCATTTTGCAGGCACCCAGGGCAAGGATGAGATCATCGCCGATATTGAAGGTCGCATCGCCGAACTGCTGCAGGAACGGATAACTGAAGCCAAGCAGGTGGTCAATATTGATGATGTAAACGAAGTGATCAGGCTTATGGGCGATCCGGGCGAATTTGAAAGCGAAGAAAGCGAAGCTGAAAATGAAACAGCCGGCAGCGCCTCCTATGAAGATATCAAAGGGCCAAAGCGCCTTTACCGCGATCCCGACCGGAAAGTTGTGGGAGGTGTGGCCGCAGGACTCGCAGCCTACCTCAATGTGGATGTTTTATGGGTAAGACTGGCATTTGTCATCTTCACACTTATCTGGTTATCAGGCGCGCTGGTGTACGTTGTATTGTGGATTGCCATGCCTGAGGCACGCACAACTGCAGAAAAACTTCAAATGAAGGGAGAAAAAGTGAATATCTCCAATATAGAGAAATCAATAAAAGACGAGGTTTCACATCTGAAGGATAAGATAAACGATCTGACAAACCAGGCGAAGAAAACGGTTGAAAAAAAAAATAGCCGCGATGAAAATGTTTTCGAGCAAATATTGGGAATGTTCATCGCCTTGCTGCAGGTTGTGGCAAAAATAATTGTGATCATCATTGGGATCGCACTGCTGATCACAGGTATCGGACTGGCCATTGCCTTTCTTTTTGCCCTTTTTGGCTGGGGAGGTCCCTTTATTCTTGATAATCACGAAGTCATGCTGATGCCTCTCACAGATTTCTTTGGATTATTGCCCATTTCTGCCGGCGGTACAGCCATACTCAAACTGGGACTTATCTTCTTCCTTGGCATTCCACTGCTCATGCTCATGTATAATGCCTTTCGTATGATATTCGGCATTGACCGGATCAGGTATATTGGCATCACGGCCCTTAATTTATGGCTTGTTGGCCTCATCATTACCTTATTCTTTTCTTTCAGGGTAGTGCGCGAATACCGGCAGTCGGCAACAGTAAGCGACAACATACAGATAGAACAACCCGCAAACGACACCCTTTACCTGACTGTGAATGATGAGTTTCAGGATGAACTGCTTTACGGATCATATGATTATATTAATGCGGATGATGTCCATCTGGTTATAACGGAAGATGGACAGTTTTACGGGCAAATTGATGTTGACATCCACAAGGCCGGAGAAGATTATTTTGAAGTTTCCCGGGTCACCACTGCACGGGGCCGTTCAACGCGCCTGGCCCGCGAAAAGGCCTCTGAAACCCTCTGGCATTTCACTCAGGAAGAAAATAAACTTATCCTCGACCCTTATTTTACACTTGGTGAGCGGGGCAACTGGCGCGCCCAGCATATCTGGCTTAAAGTTGAAGTCCCCGTTGGAAAATATGTAAGCATTGATAAGAACATGCGCAAGATCCTGCACTGGGGTCGTTACAGTCCTTACAAACTTGCGGGAAAAACCTGGATCATGACAGAAGAAGGCCTCCGCGATCCTGATGAGGAAGGTTTTATCAGCCCCGTACATTTAAAAGAAGCAGGTACTGCGAAGCATGCGCTGCGGCCGGTGGTGATGCAGATCGCTGCTCTTCTTTAACAGATGGTTTAAGGCAGGCCTCTTTCTTCTATTATAAACCATTTTTGGTTATTTTTGTTATTCTCATTGGAAAACAGAGATAACATGGGTAACGTAAAAACCAAAGCACCTCACATATCTTTATCAAAAGAAGATATACTCAGCGATTATCGCATTGCCTGCGAGAGCAGGCAGGCCAGCCTCCTTGGCAGGCGTGAAGTGCTTTCCGGCAAAGCAAAGTTCGGCATTTTCGGGGATGGAAAAGAAGTACCCCAACTGGCTATGGCCAGGGCATTTAAAGAAGGTGACTGGCGCTCGGGTTATTATCGCGACCAAACCTTTATGCTTGCCGCGGGGATGATGAAGCTTGAAGAATTTTTCGCACAATTATATGGCGACACCCACCCTGACGCCAATCCCGGCACTGGCGGACGGATGATGAACAATCATTTCGCTACACAAAGTCTCGACGAAAAGGGTGACTGGAAAGATCTTACTGCACAGAAAAACTCTTCGGCCGACATCTCCCCTACTGCGGGGCAGATGCCACGCCTGGTGGGGCTCGCACTTGCCTCAAAACACTATCGCAACAATCCGGCCCTGAAAGAATTCAGCAAGTTTTCTGTAAAAGGCAATGAAGTGGCCTTTGGTACCATTGGCGATGCCAGCACCTCAGAAGGCATATTCTGGGAAAGCATAAATGCTGCAGGTGTCATGCAGGTTCCCATGGCGTTATCGGTATGGGATGATGGATGGGGAATATCGGTGCCGCGCGAATATCAGACCACCAAAAACAGCATCTCGGAGATCCTTAAAGGCTTTGAAGAAACAAAAAAGGCCAGGGGTTTCCGCATCTACAAACTTAAGGGATGGGATTATCCTGCCCTGATAAATGCCTACGATGAAGGTATCGCATACTGCAGGGAAAAACATGTACCTGTAATCTTCCATGTTGATGAGCTCACGCAGCCCCAGGGCCATTCCACTTCCGGATCGCACGAAAGGTATAAAAGCCCTGAAAGGCTTGAATGGGAGAAGGCCCATGACGGTATAACAAAGATGCGCGAATGGATGATCGGTGAAGAAATAGCCACAGCCGAAGAACTCGAAAAAATTGAAAAAGAAGCTGCAAAACGCGCCAAAGAAGCCAAAAAAAATGCATGGGCCCACTTCCAGAAACCGCTTTCAGAAAAGAGGGATGATTTTTTGCGCATGGTCGACATCAGCACCTGCAACTGTGCCAAAACAAGTAAAATAAATGCAATAAAAGAAGAGTTGAGCATGGTGGGCGAGCCCATCTGGAAAGATATTATGTCGTCGGGGAAAAAAATCCTGCGTTTGATCTGCGACTCATGCAGCAACCCGCAAAACTCGCTCAAAGAAAATGTGATGGCCTGGCGTGACAAGGTTTCCAGGGAGAATGAAAATGCCTATAACGATCACCTCTGGAGCGAATCGGACCAGGCTGCCATCAAAGTAAAAGCCGTAGCTCCCGAATATGCAGACGACGCGCCAAAGATCCCCGGAAGGGAGATCATCCAGAAAAATTTCAATCATATTTTTGAACACAACCCCCTGGTATGTGCCTTCGGTGAGGATGTTGGCAGGATCGGTGGCGTAAACCAAACCATGGAAGGCCTGCAGAAAAAATATGGCGAGCTGCGTGTGTTCGATACCGGCATCAGGGAAGCCACCATCTTAGGCCAGGGCCTGGGAATGGCCATGAGGGGCCTGCGCCCGCTGGCAGAGATACAGTATTTCGACTACCTGCTTTATGGCCTGCAGGTACTCAGCGATGACCTTGCCACGGTTCGCTACCGGACAAAAGGACAGCAAAAAGCGCCCATGATCATCAGTACGCGCGGGCACAGGCTGGAGGGAATCTGGCATTCCGGCTCACCGCTCAGCATGGTGATCAACTCCATCAGGGGTGTGCATGTGCTGGTGCCCCGAAACCTTACACAAGCCGCAGGCTTTTACAATACCATGCTGGAATCTGACGAGCCTGCCCTGATCATAGAGCCGCTCAATGCCTACCGGCTACGCGAAAAACTGCCTTCGAACCTTGGAAAATTCAAAGTTGCAGTGGGCCGGCCCGAAATTTTAAAGTCGGGTGCAGATATTACCCTTGTAACTTATGGTTCGTGTGTAAGGATTGCAGAGGATGCCGTTAAACAACTGAAAGATTTCGATATCGATGTTGAACTTATCGACGTGCAGAGCCTTCTGCCGTTCGATGTCAACCATACGATCCTCGATTCCATTAAAAAAACAAATAAGGTGCTGTTTTTCGACGAAGATGTTCCCGGAGGCGCTACAGCATACATGATGCAAAAGGTGTTGGAAGAACAAAAAGCTTTCTTCTACCTCGATGCCGGCCCGGCAACGCTTACGGCCCATGCTCACAGGGCCGCATACAGCACGGATGGCGACTATTTTTCAAATCCGAATGCTGAAGATGTGTTTGACTCGGTATACAATATTATGCACGATGTGAACCCTGCCAAATATCCTAAAATATTCTGAGCGGTGCATCGGCGAAAAGCCTTAATTTTGCGACAAGCCGTTCATCCCCCCGGGAAAATAATCAGAAGAATGGCCCGGACAGGATCATTATATTGCAAACCAATTGTATTAAATACCTGCTATTGTTTATGTTGTTGCTTGCATCATGCGACAACACCCAACCCGAAAATGAAATAAAAAAACCATCAGCAGGGCTACAAGGGCCGGATGCTCCCCAATGGTCGCCACCGCAGGTTCCTGACTATTGGTTGGCCATTCCATTGCCGCCGGTTAAAGAAGAAGTATACCCGAAAATACCTGAGGATATTATGCAAAACCCACAACCCCGGCCTGTACGCGACACCATTAGCGGAATAGCTGTGAGGGCTCCGGGAAAGATATTGCTCCAGGCAGAAGAAATAAGTCTTAGCAGGATCGACTCGATAGAAAAGGCCTTTTATGCCGTTAACTATATCAGTACCAACTCTTATTTTGGCATAAACTTCGACAACGATATTTTCAGCAATACCGATTATTATTACACCAATGGCATCCGCTTTGAGATGGTAGCACCAATATTTTCCGCTTCGCCCTTTGCCTGGCCAATGCTCCCGTACCGCAGAGAGTCGATGAATTACCACGGAATTACAGTTGTGCAAAACATGTACACACCAACCAATCCCGACACCATATCAGTAATAGATGGCGACAGGCCCTTTGCGGCCTACCTGTATATCGGGCATTCGAAGAATACACTCAGCAACAAAAAGAAATACCGGCAGTATTCGGAGATCGTGATTGGACTCATGGGACCGGGTTCGCTGGGTGGACTGGTGCAATCGCAAATACACAATATTGAACCCGTAGGATGGCAAAACCAGATACAGAACGACCTTGTATTAAACTATACGGCAGTATTTGAAAAAGGATTGATTAACCCGCAATACTTTGATTTGAACATTTTTGCAGATGCCCGGATTGGCACGCTGTACGACAACCTTGGCGCAGGACTGAGGCTCAGGGCCGGAAAATTAAATTCGTATTTCAGCATGCCGGCACTGGCAAAACCGGGTTCATTGGAAGGCAGAAATGCATTACATTTGCAATATGGGATCATGGCAGGTACCCGCTTAAGAGCCATTTTTTATGATGCAACTCTGCAGGGCGGACCATTTAACCGGAACAACAATTACACAATACCTGCCAGTGATATTAAACGGCTTGTTTTACAAGCCAGTATAGGTTTTTATTTTGCTTACCGGCAGATCGGAATAAGCTACGAACATTTTTATACCAGTCCCGAATTCAGGGATGCCAGGCATCACCAATGGGGACACATTAATTTAAGCTATTGCTTTTAAACATGTTTAAGCACTTAAGCGTTTATTCACCAAAGAGTATTCGTTCGTCAAATAATCATAAACATAATATGGATTTACCAGGAGGAAACGGAGGAGGAAACGGAGGCGCAGATGCCTGCAGGCTGTTTGGAAAACAATCAGTGAATTATCCTGTAAAATTTGATCTGAAAGCGATCATTGTTGCCAGTATAAAGCCTGAAGACAGCATAGAGGCCATGGAAAAAATATTTATCGATTTCCGGGTCCCCTTTTCCAATTGGCGTCAAAAGGCCAGTTCAGGCGGCAAGTATATCAGCTATACGGTAAGTGTGGTCATTGCCAGCCAGCAAACACTCGAGGATGTGTATAAAAGATTAAAAACAATAAAAGGCCTGAAATTTGCTTTGTAGATATAGAACTATAAACAGGGTCGAGGAAAGTATATATGCATGCTATTGAACCATTTTATAACTGGCGACATCTTTACATAGCAAGTGAAGATGAGCGGTCGCCCTTTTATGGCCGCGAATACAGCGAGTTTGAATTCTCTCATGCCATTTACGATTATGTGATCCACCCGCAATGGGATGAGATCGGTTCATCCACCCTTTTCCTGAAAGTGATCTATGCTGATTACGATAAACAATTCTGCATTATAGAACTGATCGGCGAATGGAATGATGTGTTGTACAATGATATTATGTATCTGAAACGGCATTTGATCGACCGGATGATCGATGAAGGCATTAACCGTTTCCTGCTTATCGGCGAAAATTTGCTAACCTTTCACTCAGGCGACAGCGATTATTACTCCGAATGGTTCGACGATATTGAAGATGGATGGATCGTAGGCCTGAATTTCCGTAATCATGTACTTGAAGAATTCGTGAGCAGCAGGCTGGATTATTTCATTGCCTTCGGTGGAGGGTTCAATGAATTTAATTGGCGGGCATGGCAGCCCAATTCACTTTTTGATAAGATTGAAAGTATGGTAATGAAAAGGCTGGGAGAATATTAAAGAGGAGATGGCCTGCCATCGGCCGACCAGAAAATTATTCAGAGATAAGGTTCATCTGATGGAAAATCCTTCGAACTGCTCCAGTGGTTTTTCCTGTAATTTAACATCATCCACTCTGGCCCATTCAGGCCCCTTTTGCACCCACAGCACAAATTCATTTAGCTTTTCACTTTCGCCTTCGGCCTCAATATATACCGAACCGTCGCGCATATTCTTCATAAAGCCATTTATTCCCAGTGCACGTGCTTTTTTCTGGGTATAAAACCTGAATCCTACCCCCTGCACCCTGCCCGTCACTGTAATAGAAAAACTTCTTTTCATAAACAATTTGTTCATCCTAACATTTTATTGCCCTGATCATTTCTCTTTTCCCCTCAGGGCCGGGCAACCTCTCCACCCTGAGCCCGCTTGTTTCCAATGCACGCCTGACGCTTCCCTTAGCCGAGTAGGTTACCAAAATACCTTCTTTTACAAGCATTTGCGCTATCTTCCTGAAAATATCTTCCGTCCACAGTTCGGGCTGCACTTCAGGACTGAAGGCATCAAAATACACCAGATTGTATTGCTCAGGGCCTGGCTGCAGATCCTGAAATTTTATTTGTCGCTTATGCAGCAGGAATCCCTTTTCCACCTTCACCGTCTTTTCCCAGGCAGCTTCGTGGATCGTTAAAAAAAGTTCACGGGCCTGTTTGTGGCGGATAAGTTCAGGATAATTCAGCCGCTGCCAGATACCATCCTCCAGGGGAAAAGCTTCGATAGCGGTATACAGTGTTTCAACCCCTTTATCAAGCAGTTCACATAGCGTTAGCAGGGTGTTGAGGCCTGTCCCGAAACCCAGCTCAAGGATGCTCAGTTCTTCATTGCCCTGTAAGGAAATATGCTTCAGCCCTGCCCGGATAAATACATGACGTGATTCGGCCAAAGCGCCGTAAACCGAATGATAATGCTCATCAACACCTTTTAGTTTTAAGGTATGTGACCCATCTCCGCTTATGACCAGATCTGATGCATTCATATCAGATGTTATACTGAATGTGCATGTTTACAACAGGATAAGGAATTGGTATTTCGCTGATGATCTCTCCATTGCCGGCATTTATGACATAAACCATTTGTTCTGAGGCAGCATATAAAATAAAATTGCTTTCATCAAAACACAGAAATCCGGCTTCAAGTCCGGAAGCCCAGGAAGTAAGCGTGTTCGAAGCATTCATATATTGATACAGTCCGGTTTCGGCGGCGATGATATAATTACCGGCAGCGATCTCAACAACATCTTTGATAAGATCCTGTGGAAGCTCTTTGAGTGCGATGATATAATTTTCGGTGATGCCGAACTCATATACGCGACCGCCTTCGGCCTCATTTCCAAAAATAAGGCATTTCGACTGGTGGGGACTAAAGAAATCCGTTACGGAAAACGTAATCTCCTTTCCCGCCCTGAACACACCTGAGCCGGCATAATACTGCCTGATCGATTTTCCGGGAGCACCCCGGCGCTGGCAGTATGATAATATGTAATCGAAATGCGTATGCACGCGCAACGGAACGGTGTCGGCATTTGTTGCCGTCACAAAAACAGTTTGCCCGTAATCGTTCAGGCCTTTGATATCGCCATTTGCAGTAGAAACAAAGGTCAGGGAAGAGCCTGCGATCACATCCGTAAAAAACGGATAAGGCGGTGAGGCAGTCAGCAACTCATCCCCTTCCAGGTCGTCAAGATCGAAGGCATAGAGGGCCGAAGGCTCCGGTTTGATCATAAAGAGCTTTCGCCGGCCTGAATTGACGGCAGAAGCCTGATACCCATGATCAATCACCTTTTCGGCCTTTACATCCCCTGAGGTGTCGATGGAATACAGATATGTTTTTAAATTATTGGGGCGGCAAAGCAACAGGACCTTCTCAAATTCACGCTCAATGCCCCTGATCTGCAGTGCTGTATAATCGCTGCTGCTGTTCCGGCCATCGTAGGCCGAAACCACGAGCGTATATTCACCACTCGCCAGGAAAGGTTCATCAATGATATAATCAAAAGAGAATACATAATTCCTGCTATTGGGATGCAGGTATTTTGGCGTGCTTACCGGCTGATTATTATTATCCTCCAACACGATCCGGATATGCTCCAGCATAATGTCGTCGTTTGCCGACCCGCTAAGCGGTATGGTATCGCGCGAAAAAAACACTTCATTTTCGAGCGGTGCATCAACAATTACCGATGGCGGAGAGTTGTCGTCTTCTTTTTTACATGAAGATGAAAACAACAGCAGAAGCACGAACAGCAGAACACCGGTATGTACAATTTTACTTGTCATGATCATATTAACAGCGAAATTACCGAAAAAACACAGGAAATTCATTAATTTTATGCTCCAAACAAAATCCTGTTGCTTATGATGAATTACATTCCTTTCCAAAAATTGCTGTTTCTCGACATTGAAACAGTGCCCATGTGCGCCGCTTATGGCGAGATGCCTGAAACATTCAGGCGATTGTGGGACAAGAAGGCGGGATACCTGAAAAAAGAGGATGATGATACACCCGAAACACTTTTTCACAGGGCAGGCATCTATGCCGAATTCGGGAAAGTGGTGTGTATTTCATTTGGTATGCTCATGGATGGAAATTTCCGTATCAAGTCATTTTATGGTGATGATGAAAAACAGGTTCTGAAAGACTTTGCCGATCTGCTTGAGGCCAGGTTCAGCAGCAAGAATTTTCTTTTGTGTGCACACAACGGAAAAGAATTCGACTTTCCTTATCTGTCGCGCAGAATGCTAATCAATGGCATTCCATTGCCCGAGATCCTTGATCTTGCCGGCAAAAAGCCCTGGGAAGTGGCCCATATCGATACCATGGAATTATGGAAATTCGGGGATTACAAAAATTACACTTCGCTTGAACTGCTTGCTGCTGTATTTAACATTCCTACACCGAAGGATGATATTGACGGGAGCCAGGTGGGTGAGGTTTACTGGAAGGAAAATGACCTTGAACGGATCGTAAAGTATTGCCAGAAAGATGTGCTGACCATTGCACAACTGTTTCTCCGTTATCAGGGTAAACCACTGCTTGAAGAAGGACAGGTGGTGATGGTGGCTGAATAGCAAACAATTTCATTACATTTGGGGCATGGAAAAGCATCTCCTCTCCAAATCTACCTTTATCCGGGGCGTACAGTGCCTTAAATCCTTATACCTTAATAAAAAAAGGCCTTTTTTACGCGACAGGCTTCCGCAGGAGCGGATGATCGTTTTCAGAAGAGGGCATGAAGTGGGCGGGCTGGCGCAACAGCTTTTCCCCGGGGGTATAGATATGAGCCCCGGACATCCTTCGGGATACAGAAGATCTGTAATGCTTACACAGGAAAAGATCAGATCAGGCTATCCGGTGATCTACGAAGCAGGCTTTCAGTATGACCAGATCCTTATTTTCCTCGACATCCTCGTGAAGACAGCTACCGGCTGGCATGCATACGAAGTAAAGAGCTCGAGGGGGATATCTCCCACATATCTGATGGACGCGGCCCTGCAGTACTATGTTATCCGGGGCACAGGACTGGACCTGCAAAGCATATCGATCATCCACATTGATGAAAACTATGAGCGTGGCGATGAGATCGAGCCGGCCAAACTCTTCAAAACCGTTCATGTTACCGACGAAGCATTGTCGCGCCAGGAATTTATCAGGAGCCAGATCCTGAAAGAAAAAGAAACCCTCACCCTGCCCCACTCGCCAAAGATCGAAGTTGGCCCGCATTGCAGCGACCCATACGAATGCGATTTTATCGGGCACTGCTGGAAGCATGTGCCAAAAGTGCCAAAAAAGGAATTGTTGCAGCACTTCAATCCTGAATTGCCGGCTGCAGAAAAATCACAGGCTGAAGGAAACATCGCTTTTCTGAAGGTACTTCCCATACGACCGGCTATTCCACTCTATAAAGGCACGCATCCTTATCAGCCGGTTCCTTATGCCTTCGCATTGCAAACAGCAAACAAGACCATGATCAGTATTTATGATCACCTGAGCAATCCCGAAACAGAGTTGCAAAAACAATTGCTGCAGGCAACACACGATATACATGCTGTTGTTTGCTTTGCACAGGAGAACATCGTGAGCAACCTTCTGCCTGGTAAAAATATTATCGACCTGGCCGGCTTTCTTGCTGACGACAGCGATCTTTTGTTCCTTAAAGATGGAGAATCGCTGCTGGAAAACATCCAAAAACTAAGCGGTGCCGGAACCAGTACACCATCATACACATCTGATCCCATATGTGCACACCACTATCTGAAGGCTTATCCGTCGGAAGATGTACAAAAAAACC
The DNA here is from genome assembly GCA_032250805.1 of Bacteroidales bacterium. Taxonomy (GTDB): domain Bacteria; phylum Bacteroidota; class Bacteroidia; order Bacteroidales; family B18-G4; genus B18-G4. The sequence continues at coordinate 59,831 of JAVVEM010000008.1, read as the reverse complement.
TTGAGGAGTATTCCGGCGCATGGGCTGCTGCTTTGGCAGAACTTTTTAAGCAGATCACTGCACGATGATCTGATCCTGCACTAAAACTTTCAAAGTTTAATCATATTCGCTAAATTTGTAATGCTATTCAACCAAAATATACATTTATGGATCTTTCGACAAAATACTTAGGACTCGAACTCAGAAACCCGGTAATTATAGGCAGTTCGGGGCTTACCGACAGTGTAAAAAAAATATCCGATCTGGAAAGATCCGGCGCCGGAGCGGTGGTTCTGAAATCTATTTTCGAGGAAGAGATCACCATGGAATACGAAAAAGTGCTGACCGAAGAAGCACCTTCAAGGTATAAGGACGACTACCTCGATTATTTTGATTACAAGATAAAAGAGCAAAACATCGAAAAATATATCAAACTTATCGGCGATTCAAAAAAAAAGGTAAAGATCCCGGTAATTGCAAGCATCAACTGCGTTAGTTCGCATGAGTGGACTTATTTTGCAAGTAAAATTGAGCAAGCCGGGGCCGATGCACTTGAGCTTAACATGTTCATCCTCCCTTCCACAATCGACAAAAGCCTTGAAGATATTGACCACACTTATCTTGAGATCATAAATGATGTGAAGAATTCGATAAGCATACCCTTATCCATAAAGATCAGCTATTATTTCTCTAATCTTGGAAGAGCCATAAAAGTACTTTCAAAAACAGGTGTAAACGGCATTGTGCTCTTTAACAGATTTTACAGCCCCGACATCGATCTGGATAAAATGGAGATCATCTCAACAAATGTGCTGAGCAGTCCGAAAGAACTGTCCACTTCGCTGCGCTGGATCGGCATCATGGCCAACAGGGTTAAATGCGATCTGGCAGCATCAACCGGCGTGCACGACGGAAAAGCAGTGATCAAGCAGCTTCTGGCAGGTGCTGACGCGGTTCAGATGGTATCGGCCTTGTACAAGCACGGGCCCGAATACCTGGCTACTGTGATCGAAGAAATGCAGGACTGGATGAAAGAAAAGGGATTCGACAGCATTTCAGGTTTCAAAGGCAAGCTTAGCCAGGAAGAGTATGTCAACCCGAGTCTGTATGAAAGGGTTCAGTTCATGAAATACTTCAGCGACCGGGAAAAATATAGCAGCGATGAGGCCTGAGACAAATTGCAAAGCATTATAACTGCTTAATGGTCAATGATCTGCGTGCAAAAATATCATCCCTTGTAAGGATTGAGTAAAAAGTGCACCACGCTTAAAGCCTTTGGCAGGGCTTGTGCGATTGGTGCTTCCATAACAACCACGACTTATTTTGATTACATGCACCCTTCAATTACAAAACCCACCTTTATTGTCAATGAGGCTGTTTGCCGGGCAAATATTATGCGTATGGCCGGCAAGGCCAGGGATTCGGGCGTAGCCTTCCGTCCGCATTTTAAAACGCATCAGTCTGAGGCGATCGGGCATTGGTTCAAAGACTACGGAGTGAACAGTATCACCGTATCGTCGGTATCCATGGCCAGGCAATTTGCTTCAGCCGGCTGGGACGACATTACCATTGCCTTCCCGGTAAACATCAGGGAGATAGAAATGATCAGGGCTCTGGCGAAAGAAATCCGGCTCAATCTGCTTGTCGACTCCGTGGAGGTGATCGCTCCTCTGGCCTCACAAATCGATTCTACTGTTGGAATATTTATTGAGATCGACGCAGGCTACAGGCGTAGTGGAATGAATTATGCCGATCAGGAAAAGATAAGCCTCTGCATAGCAAGCCTCAATAAATATAAACATCTTCGGTTCAAGGGGTTCTTAACACATTCGGGCAACACATATAATGCACAGGACAGAGAGCGGATCAAAAATATTTTTACCCGCGATGCCGGAATTTTAAAGTCATTGAAAGACAACTTTGCTGCATCCAACCCTGATATTATTATTTCCATGGGCGACACACCTTCATGCAGCCTTGTCGATGACCTGAGCATTGTTGATGAGATCCGGCCGGGAAATTTTGTTTATTATGATCTTATGCAATACTACCTCGGAAGCTGCGCTTTTGAAGATATTGCAGTATGTGTGGCCTGCCCTGTAAGCGGCATATACACCGACAGAAATGAGTTTTTGATCTATGGGGGAGCCTCACAGCTTTCAAAAGAATTCCTGAAAAAAGATAAACTGAACATTTACGGCCAGGTAGTTCATTTCAACGATAATGGTTGGAGCACACCTGTCAACGACACTTATGTTATTTCCCTGAGCCAGGAACACGGAATAATTAAATCAGAGCCGGATTTTATTTCCCGGATCAGGCATGGCGATATTCTGGGAATAGTACCGGTACACTCATGCCTCACGGCAAAGCTACTGAAAGACAATATAATGATTCTTCAGCATTGTTCCAGCCATTAAAAAGCAAACTCAATTTCGTGCATTAAAACACCGCACGAACACCTGATAACGCCTGCCAGGCAAAGCCTGTCCGGAATGAAGATACTAACAATTTATCAACAGGATTTATAATGATAACTTATGCAACATGATTGCCTCACGCACTTCTTTATTTGTAACTTTGAAGCATGGAAAATAAACTAAGCAGTCAGCAGGAAAATGCGCGAAAAAGGCTGAAAAGGTCTCCGGAGAGCAATCCCCTCCTCGACCATGGTCGCGTACCCCCGCAGGCCACCGATCTTGAAGAAGCAGTTTTGGGAGCCGTTATGCTTGAAAAAGATGCACTTACCGCCGTGATCGACATCCTCAAGCCCGATGCCTTTTACAAAGATGTGAACAAACATATTTACCAGGCTATTTTAGAACTTTTCAATAAATCGGAACCCGTCGACATATTAACTGTAGTGAACCAGTTAAAAAGCGACGGAAAACTCGACCTTGTTGGCGGAGCTTATTATATTTCACAATTGACGAACAGGGTTGCTTCTTCTGCCAATGTTGAATATCATGCACGTATCATCCTCCAGAAATACATCCAGCGCGAGCTGATCAGGGTATCGGGCGAGATCATTAAAGATGCGTATGAAGACACCACCGATGTGTTTGAATTGCTCGACCGTGCGGAGAAGAATCTTTTCGAGGTTAGCGAACAGAATATCCGCCGGCAGCAGGGCGAAATGGGCCAACTGATGCGTGATGCCATCCGCGATATTGAAGTGGCCAAGGATTCCGACACCAAAATGCGCGGTATCCCTTCAGGCTTTACCGAGCTGGACAGGATTACCAACGGCTTTCAAAAGTCAGACCTTATCATTCTGGCATCCCGTCCGGGTATGGGAAAAACAGCCCTGGCCCTTACCCTTGCCAGGAATATGGCCGTCGACCATAAAAAGCCCATTGCCCTTTTCTCACTCGAAATGTCGTCGGTGCAGCTCGTCACCAGGCTGATCTCTGCCGAAACACAATTAAATTCCGATAAACTGCGCAGGGGCGATCTGCAGGATTTTGAATGGCAGCAGTTGAATACCAAGATACGTAAGCTGGAAGATGCAAAGATATTCATTGATGACACCCCGGCACTCACAATTTTTGAACTTCGTGCCAAATGCAGGCGCCTCAAAGCGCAGAATGATATCCAGATGATTTTTGTTGATTACCTCCAGCTGATGGTCGGCACGCAAGACAATAAAGGAAACCGTGAACAGGAGATCAGCCAGATCTCGCGCTCGCTCAAGGCTCTTGCAAAAGAGCTCGACGTGCCGGTGATGGCACTCTCGCAGCTCAGCCGTGCAGTGGAAACCAGGGCCGGCGATAAAAAGCCGATCCTTTCCGACCTCCGCGAATCGGGTGCCATTGAACAGGATGCGGATATTGTGATCTTTATCTACCGGCCTGAGTACTACGGCATCACACAGGATGATAAGGACAACGACCTGGCGGGCCAGGCCATTATCAATATTGCCAAACACCGCAACGGTGCCCTTGGCGATGTGAAGCTCAGATTTATCAGCGACTTTGCAAAATATGCCGAACCCGATTTTGGATTTCCAAACCTTGGCGGCAATGGCGACAGCTACACCATTCCGTCGAAAATGAATGACGATATTGATGATGATGATACCCCATTTTAACATAAAAGAATATGGAAGACCTTGAAAGAATCCTTGACCTCGAAAACGAAGGCATTGCCAACCTGATTGAATCAGTACTGATCGACAGGGACATCCCTTATATTATCCGTACCTATCATGATTCGGCCTACGACGGGCTTTTTGCCTACCAGCAAGGTTGGGGATTTATTGAAGCTTCGCCCAAATACAGGGATGAGATCCTGAATATTTATCAGGAACTCATGAACCAGCAAAAGAAATAGCAAATAAAATGGCTTTGTGGCGCGCTTATGCCAATACTTCGGTAACCATGCGTGCAGCATCTTCGAGCAGTATGGCTGAATGAACTTTCAGCCCTGAATTGTCAATGAGCTCCTTGCCCTCTTCGGCATTTGTTCCCTGCAGGCGCACGATGATCGGGACATTGATCTCACCAATATTTTTATAGGCATCAACCACGCCCTGTGCAACCCTGTCGCATCTTACGATGCCTCCGAAAATATTCACAAGTATGGCCTTAACATTCGGGTCTTTAAGGATGATACGGAAAGCCTCCTCTACCCTTTTGGCACTGGCGGTTCCCCCAACATCAAGAAAATTGGCCGGATCGGCACCTGATTGCTTGATAATGTCCATGGTTGCCATAGCCAGGCCGGCACCATTTACCATACACCCCACATTACCATCGAGCTTTACATAGCTGAGGTCGTATTTGCTTGCCTCCACCTCGATGGGATCTTCTTCAAAAAAGTCGCGCATTTCCTGGATATCCTCATGACGGTACAAGGCATTATTGTCGACCACAACTTTTGCATCAGCAGCAAATATCCTGTTGTCGGAAGTCTTCATCACGGGATTGATCTCAAAAAGCGATGCATCACTGCCCTGATAAGCACTGAACAGGGCATAAACAAACTTCACCATGTTTTTAAAAGCATCGCCCGACAAGCCAAGGTTAAAGGCCACCCTGCGGCACTGAAATCCCTGTAAACCCACCCTGGGGTCGATCATCTCAGTGAAGATCTCCTCAGGAGTTTCTTCGGCAACCTGTTCGATATTCATCCCACCACGTGGTGAATACATGATCATATTTCTTCCCTTATCGCGATTCAGAAGGATGCTCATATAATATTCGGCAGGTTCGGATTGGCCAGGGTAATAGATATTTTGTTCGATGAGCACTTTCCTTACTTTCTTGCCCTCAGGGCCTGTCTGAGGTGTAACGAGCTGCATGCCGATGATCTGGTCGGCATAGGACTGGACCTCATCAAGCGACTTTGCGATCTTCACACCACCGCCCTTGCCACGTCCGCCTGCATGGATCTGCGCTTTTACAGCAAAGGTATCCATGCCTGTTTCATCAAATATTTTCTTGGCCATTTCCCTGGCTTGTTCAGGCGATTCAGCCACATAACCAAGGGGTATGGCTACTCCGTATTTTTTGAGGATTGACTTGCCCTGATATTCATGTAAATTCATATGCTGGTTTTTTTATGAGCGACAAAAATAGTGTTTTTCCGGATATTCGTGAAACCCCTGATCAGAAACAATTGCATTGTAATTTTTATACATGGGTATAATGCCGCAATGACTTATACCGGCATACACGGGAGGATATCATACCAAGAGCGAAAAAGAATTATCTTTGCGGCATATTTTGACAATAGCATGATAAAGGCAGAAGACATTCACAAATCATATGGAAGCCTGGAGGTTCTCAAAGGTATTTCGCTCGAAATAAACAAGGGTGAGATCATTTCCATCGTAGGAGCTTCCGGGGCAGGCAAGTCAACTTTACTTCATATTGTGGGCACCCTCGACAAAGCCGACCGCGGGCAGCTTATGATCAACGGTCTGGAAGTTTCTTCATTGAACGAAAAAAAACTATCGGCATTCAGAAATAAAGAGATCGGCTTTGTGTTTCAGTTTCACCATTTGCTTCCGGAGTTTACGGCACTTGAAAATGTTTGTATCCCTGCCTACATCGCAGGACATTCGAAAAAGGAAGCCGTAAAAAAAGCAGGCAGCTTACTGGAATACCTTCAGTTATCGGATCGTATGGAGCATAAACCTTCGGCACTTTCGGGAGGCGAACAACAGCGCGTTGCCGTTGCCAGGGCGCTGATAAATAAGCCGGCAGTGGTGCTGGCCGATGAACCATCAGGAAACCTCGACTCGGCAAATTCCCTCGAACTGCATAAGCTATTTCTGAACCTCAGGAAAGAATTTGATCAAACCTTTGTGATCGTTACCCACAACATGGAACTGGCAAGCATGGCCGACCGGCAATTTCTTATTAAAGACGGCATCATCAGCAATGCCGTATGATGCTGATAAATCTGCAATATATTCTAACAATAGACGTTTTAAAGTGTTGATAATAAAAGAGGATATAGGACATATTCTGAAATGAATAAGAAGATCTGCAATCTCATAAAATTTTTTGTGTTTTCCGCCTTGCTGACGGCCTTTTCTCCGGGCTATGGCCAGGGGACTGAAGAGCAATACAGACAAGCCATTGAGTCGGGCGATAAATACTTCGGGGCAGAAGACTATCTCAATGCCAAGGCATCGTATCAGATAGCCTCCCAGTTAAAACCCGGGGAGGAATACCCCAAAAACAGGTTGCAGGAATCTATCCGCCTGCTCCGCATACAAATGGAGCATATCGGCGTATACAACGAAAAACTTTCATTTGCCGATGCGCTTTTTAATGAGGGCGCCTACGAAAAGGCCATCCTTGCTTACCAGGAAGCCCTCAAAATAATGCCTGCACAGGAATATCCGCGCGAACAGATCGAACTGATAAAAGAGCGCAAAGCCGAACAGGCACAAAAACTGGCCGAATACCAGAACCGGATCACAAGTGGCGACAAGCTCTTTGCTGCTGAAGACTATACTGAAGCCATCAAAAAGTATGAAGATGCACTGGCCCTTTTCCCCGGCAGGCAGGAAGCCAAAGACAAGATCAGTTTAGCAAACGAAAAGCTCACCGAGATCGCTGCCCGGCAAAGCGGCTATCAAAAAGCCCTGAGTGAGGCAAAAATGTTCCATGCCAGGAAAGATTACGAAAAAGAACTTGAAGCCTATCAGACCGCTGCAGAACTGAAGCCCGATGAAGCCCTTCCCCAGATAAAGATCAGCGAACTGAATGAATTTCTGAAAAAATACGAGGCTTATACCAGTTTTGTTTCTGAAGCGGACGAATTATACATCCAGCAAAAATTTGTCGAGGCCAAAACAAAATACGAACAGGCGCTCACGGTGCTTCCCGACGAGAGTTACCCGAAAGAGATCATCAGCAAGATCAATGTTGCCCTTTCAGAAAAAACAGAAATGAACAAGGCCGCCTACGAAGAAGCTATTGCAAAAGCTGATGAACTGTACAATCAGGAGAACTACGATGCCGCCATGCTGGCCTATTCCGATGCACTGAGATATTGGCCTGGGGGCGAGCACGCAAATGCCAGGATCGGACGCATTACAGAGATCATGGCTCTGAAAAAAGCACAGGAAGAAGCATATACAAACACCATTTCGCTGGCCGACAAACTTTTTGCCGCTAAAGAATACGAGCAGGCCAGAGCTGAATACCTCAGGGCCACGCAGATCAAATCCTTTGAGCAATATCCAAAAGTGCGTATTGAAGAGATTGACATGATCCTTGCCGAGCTGAAAAACATGCTCGAACAGTATGAACAGATCATTCAGGGGGCCGACAAGCTTTTTAATGTGGGCGATTATAAAGAAGCACGTATACAATACCTTAAGGCACAGGAGATCCTTAGCGACCGCTCCTACCCTGTTGATCAGGTCAGGATGATCGATGAGATCCTTGGGCTTGAAAAAAATACCAGAGATCTTTACCTGGCTGCCATTGAACGCGCCGATGAGCATTTCGCAAAAAGGGAATGGGAAGATGCCAAGTTAGATTATGTGGAAGCCAACGATTTGATCCCGGAAGAGGAATATCCTGATGAAAAGATCAATGAGATCAATGAGATTCTTGCCCGGCTGAAGGCCGAGCAGGAAACCTATACCCTTGCACTTAAAAATGCCGACCAGCTCTTTAGCGAAAAAGACTATCCCGCTGCCCTGGCCGAATACAGAAAAGCTGCAGATATCTTCACCGACGAAGAATATCCAAGACAAAAGATAGAAGAAATCAACAATATACTTGCCGCCCTTGAGCAGGAGCGTATTCTCAACGAAAATTACACCAATGCGATCGCCGAAGCCGACAAGCTGCTTGCTGACGAAAAATACACCGAAGCAAAAGCCGGCTACCAGAAAGCTGCCGGCCTGAAACCAGGTGAGCAATATCCTCAAGAGCAGATCAGGGCGATTGATTCCAGGCTTGCTGAGATTGCCCGCCTTGAGGGCATAGAAGAAAGCTATACCGAAGCCATTGGCAGGGGCGATGCATACTTCGAAAACCAGCAATATGAACAAGCCCGGGCAGCCTACAATGAAGCATTGGCGATAAAAGCAGAAGAAACATATCCTGCCGGAAAGATCACCGAAATTGACGGTATCCTGGCCGAAACAGCCCTAAGGCAGGCCACCGAAGCAGCCTATGCCGCAGCCATTGCAAGTGCCGACCGTTTATTTGCCGCAGCAAATTACAAGGAAGCCATCGCATCATACAGCGAAGCTGAAAGTATTAAGCCCGATGAGACTTACCCGGCAGAAAAGATCGAAGAAATTGGCAATATTGTGGCAGCAGAAGCAGCTGAAGCCGAGCGGCTGGCCCGTCTGAATGCCGATTATGCCCAGGCCATAAGCGAGGGGGACGCATTGCTCGGACAGGAGAATTTTAAAGCAGCCAGAGAAAAGTTTGCCCGGGCCCTGGAACTGAAACCGCAGGAAAGCTATCCACGGGAAAAGATCAATGAAATTGACAATACTGTTGATGCGATTGAGCAGCAGAGGATCCTGGATGAAAATTATGCCAAAGCGATCGCCGAAGCCGACGAGCTGCTTGCTGACGAAAAATACACCGAAGCAAAAGCCGGCTACCAGAAAGCTGCCGGCCTGAAACCAGGTGAGCAATATCCTCAAGAGCAGATCAGGGCGATTGATTCCAGGCTTGCTGAGATTGCCCGCCTTGAGGGCATAGAAGAAAGCTATACCGAAGCCATTGGCAGGGGCGATGCATACTTCGAAAACCAGCAATATGAACAAGCCCGGGCAGCCTACAATGAAGCATTGGCGATAAAAGCAGAAGAAACATATCCTGCCGGAAAGATCACCGAAATTGACGGCATCCTGGCCGAAATAGCCCAAAGACAGGCCACCGAAGCAGCTTATGCCGCGACCATTGCAAGGGCCGACAGTTTATTTGCCTCAGAAAAATACGAGGAAGCCAGCGCATCATACAGCAAAGCTGCCGATATAAAGCCTGATGAGACTTACCCGGCAGACAGAATTGCCGCTATTGAGCTGATCTTTGACGAGCAGGCCAGGATTGCAAAACAAAACGAACAATATAGTATTGCAATAAGCACTGCCGACAATTTTCTTGGTAATCAGCAATATGAGGAAGCCCGCGAAGCCTATGTGCGTGCGCAGAAGATAAAAGCTGATGAAGCCTATCCCTCCACGAAGATCGCAGAGATCGACGCCCTGCTTCTGGCCATGGAAGAGCAGCGTCAGAAGGAAGAAAATTTTGCCAATTCCATCGCAAGGGGCGAAAGCTTCCTGATCAACAAAGAATATGAACAGGCCCGCACTGAATTTGTAAAAGCACTGGAGATCAAAGCAACTGAGCAGTATCCTGCCGATAAAATAGTTGAAATAGACAGTATCCTGGCAGAACAGGCCAGGGAACAGGAAATTGAAACTGCCTATGCTGCGGCCATTGCAAGGGCCGATAAGCTCCTGATTGACAAAGAATATACTGGCGCACGTGAAGCATTTACCGAAGCTCTTGAGCTCAAACCCGCTGATGAATATGCCGGTATAAAACTTGAAGAGGTGAATGGGATCATTGAAGAAATGAACAGGCTGAAAGAAATTGAAGAGCGTTACAGCAATGCTATCGCCGCCGGCGATAAGGCTATGGCCAACGAAAACTATGTATCGGCCAGGAAATCATACACCGAAGCACTGAAGTTAAAAAGCGATGCCCCCTACCCCGGAATAAAGATCGCAGAGATTGACTCCATTATGCAGGAACAGGCCAGGCAAGAGGCAATTCAACGTGCATATAACAAAGCCATTGATGAAAGCTATGCCCGGGCGATAAGCAATGCTGATCAGAAATATGAAACAAAAAACTTCCTCGAGGCACTTCAGTTCTATGAAGAAGCAGTAAACCTCAAACCCGGAGAAAGTTATCCGGGATCGAAGATCGCTGAGATCAATGCAATGCTCGAAGAACTGCAGGAAGAGCGCGACAAGGCATATGCAGCAGCGATCGCCCAGGCCGACAGCTATTACGACATGGGGAACTACCGCAGCGCAAAATCGTCGTACCAAACGGCAGTCAACATCAAGTCGGAAGAACAATATGCCAGAGACCGGCTCGATGAAGTTACCAGGTTGTACGCCTCCCAGCTGGAGGCCTTGCGGGTCGACTATCAAAAATATATTGCCGACGCTGATAATTATTTTAAAGAAAAAATTTACGACGGCGCCATTGAAAGCTACCGGCTAGCCGGAGCCCTGCTCCCCGATGAAGAATACCCCGGACGGATGATCAGCAGGATAACGAAGATCATCAATGACAATGCCATTACCGACGTAAACAAGCTGGCACAGGTCATCCCCAATAATACCGACCGCCGTTTTGACTTCGAAGAACTGCCTGTAAACGTGAGGAAACAAAATTATATCCTCATAAAGGCCAGAAACCTGAGTGATCAGGATTATAAAATGCTCGTTAATTTTGGCCGCAATGGCTCTAAAACCGGTGGCGTGGTGCTGCAGGTGCCTGCCGGCGAAGGAGTAAAAGATTACATCATACGCATCGGTGCGCTTTACAGATGGTTCAGCGAAGACAATAACTGGCTGAGCATTTATCCCGAAGGGGGTGATATCGAAGTGAGCCTGATCCGAATTTCAAAATCTGATTAAATGGAAAATTATTTTGAACCATACAGGCAGCGAATCATTGGCCACCAGCAGGAATTCAATACACCCTATGGTAAACAGAGGCTGATCTATGCCGACTGGATTGCCAGTGGCCGCTTTTATGCGCCCATCGAAGACAAGATCCGCGATACCTTTGGTCCGTGGATCGGCAACACCCACACCGAAACAAGCGAAACAGGCACATTGATGACCAAGGCATATCACTATGCCCAGAAGATCATCAAAAAGCATGTTAATGCAAATGAGGATGATGTTATTCTCACAACCGGTTTTGGTATGACTGCAGCCGTGGTTAAATTTCAGCGTATTCTCGGCCTGAAACAGTGTGGCAGGCTGACGGGATCAAATTGTATTCAGGAAAAGGAAAAACCTGTTGTTTTCGTTACCCATATGGAACACCATTCAAACCATACTTCCTGGTTTGAGACCATAGCAGATGTTGTTCAACTGCAGCCTGCCAGGGATCTGCTCGTTGACCTTGATGAATTAAGGCAGCAACTTGAAAAATATAAAGACCGGAAGGTTAAGATCGGAGCCTTTACTGCCTGTTCAAATGTAACGGGAGTAGAAACACCCATCCATTCCATGGCAAGGATCATGCACGAACATGGCGGATATTGTTTTGTTGATTATGCAGCCTCCGCACCATATGTTGATATTAATATGCATCCTGACGACCCAATGGAAAAACTTGATGCTATTATGTTCTCTCCCCATAAATTTCTTGGCGGACCGGGTAGCTCAGGGGTGCTGATATTCTGTAAGAACCTCTATAATCACCATACCCCTGATCAGCCTGGTGGCGGTACTGTTGACTGGACCAATCCCTGGGGCGAATACAAATATATTGACGATATTGAGGCCCGTGAAGATGGTGGCACACCGGGCTTCCTCCAGGCCATCCGCACCGCACTTTCGATCAGGTTAAAAGAACAGATCGGCACCGCCAATATGCGCAAAAGAGAACAAGAACTGTTACAGAAAGCTTTCAGCGAATTGCGAAAAATTGACGGTTTGCATATTCTGGCCGACAACATTGAAGATCGGCTCGGGATCATTTCTCTGTACATTGAAAACATCCATTTTAACCTGGTTGTAAAATTATTGAACGACCGCTGGGGCATACAGGTAAGAGGCGGATGTGCATGTGCCGGCACCTACGGCCACTTTCTCCTGGATGTTAGTCACGAGAAGTCGAAACATATTACCGACCTGATCAATCATGGCGACCTTTCAGAAAAGCCCGGATGGATAAGGATATCGCTCCATCCAAGCATGACTGACGAGGAGCTGGATATCATCATCGACGCCCTCCGGCAGATCAGGCAACATCACAAAGAATGGTCAGTGGATTATATTTACGACAATCACCTGAATGAATTCAGGCATAAAGATGAGCCTGAAGACAAAACCGAATGGGTAATCCCCTGGTTTGACCTGGATTAAGTTCCCGAAAAAGCCGCCTCAGGGATCACCTCCCTGTTAATTTTTTGGCTGTGAGTCCTTGGAAATCCCCCTTTTATACTATTGACTACCCATACAGCAGGATTAGATATCTAAAAAATATTTATCTTTATGCTGCATTTTAAACCAAAACCTGAATTCTTATGAAAAAAGTTTTATTCACTGCCCTTTTGGGGATCATTGGTCTTTTACTCCTTGCCCAGCAAAACCCGGCAAGGTATTACTTTGAAGCAGGCGGCCCCCCTGCCGGAGAAGTTTGGGAGGAAGTACCCACAATCCCCGGAAGCAATTACAGCTTTAACATGGAGTTGGATTACGATTCGCTCAACATGCAATTCATTGGTAACTGGCCTTTCGGACAAAGTTTGTCAGTAAGCAGTTCGCCAACGGGCGACACCGTATTTTACGGATCCGGCGGGGGGGTTCTGGTATATGATGTACAGGATCCGTACAATCCTCTGCAGATTGCAGATATCAGGGCCCGGGCGCTTGTCGATCACTCATTTTATGATGCTTCTTCAAAAATCCTTTTCCTGGCAGCATATTTTGCGGGTGTAGAGATTTGGGATCTGAATGATATGGAAAACCCACAAAAGTTGAGCAGGATACCCCTTAACAGCTATCCCCGGGGTGGTATTTTTGCCGGTGATGGATATCTTTACATCGTTACCGTAGCCGACGGCATATATATTGCCGACATCAGTGATCTGTCAAACCCACAGATCATTTCACATCAGCCGATTACCGGATCGCTGGTGTGGACATCAAGCTACGAGGGTGACCATATCTATGCTTCGGTGGGCACTTCAGGACTCAGGATCGTAAATGTGTCTGATCCCTATAATCCTTTCATTGAGCAAATATTTTCGACCAATGCCACAGGCATCATTGTAATAAATGATACCGGCTATGTTCTCGCCTCCAATTTTGGTTTACGAATTTACGATTTCAGCGACCTGTCATCGATCGTGCAGCTTGGCGAGCTCGCCATTACAGGTTATCCCATGCGGCTGACCAAAGCCAACGATCACCTTTATATTGCGAACAGCACAACCAGTAATGGCGGGGGTGTAACTACGGTTAACATCAGCGATCCGGCAAATCCTGTGTATGTTACAACCACCGATCCCCCCGAAACATACATTTCGGGCAGTGGCAACGTGATTGCAGCAAGCGGAAATACCGGCGGGCTTCTGTTGCTCGACATCAGCGATCCGGCAGATCCGCAATATGCAGCAGAAACAGGAACAGCCTGGTCGACCGTTAATATTGCGGCCTCGGGCGATTATGCATATATCGGTACTGGCGGGTTCAGGGTTCTGGATATGAGCAACCCTGCAGAACCGGTACAAATTGGATATAACGAGACTCAGGGTGCCATCACAAAGCTCGATGATACCGTGGCAGTGTATATTCCAAAAAGCATGGGCTCGGGCAATCATGTAAATATTATGAATATCGCCGATAAGGAAAACCCTGTAAAATCAGGCCACTATTCACCTCCGGTGATGACTTATGATCTTGCGTTGAAAGATAATCATGCCTATGTAGCATGCTGGTGGGACGGCTTCAGGGTTGTGAATTATTCTGATCCGGAAAACCCATACCTGCTGAGCCATGAACTGGGATGGGTGAACGGAGCCATACCCGGCGAGGAATACTGCTTTGTGCAGGCACTCGACACCTATGGCAACACATTATATGTACTTGATTACGGCCCCTTTGAGGATGAAGATACGAAGGGTTTGTACATCTGGGATATCTCAAACCCCCAGGAGCCTGTGCGCCTGAACCGTTATGTCGATATGTTAAGCAAAGGGAACGATATAAAGGTGTGGGGCGACTATGCCTATATTTCTGATCAGGAAGGCGGACTGGAAATCATCAATGTAGCCGATCCCATGAACCCATTTACCGTATCATACCTCCCCCTTATGGATGTAGCCTGGGATATCGACATCTCCTATCCTTTTGTGTATGTATCGCAATATATCATGGGTGGAGTGCATATTGTGGACGTGAGTGATCCGGCAAACCCTGAAATTTCTGCATACTACCTGCGATCGGGCTGCTTCGCGCTTGGGGTAACCGCATGGGACAGATATGCATTGATTGCCGATGGCCCCGCAGGCATGCAGGTTTACGACAACCTGCTGGCAACAACACTTCCTGAAGAGAATATCGGTGTAAAGGACCAGATCTACTTGTTTCCAAACCCCGCCGATGCACGCATATCGATAAGCTATAATGCTGAAGGACAAGAAAATGTGCACATTAAAGTTTTCGACCTGATGGGCAAATGCCTTTTCAGTCAGGAATATCCTCAGGGAGATGAAATATTCTGTAAAACAATACAGACCGATAACTTAAGCCCCGGCATGTATGTGCTGGAACTTTCGTCGGGGAACAATGTCAACAGTAGAAAATTCATTAAAAAGTAGAATATATGCCATAGCGGAAAATGAAAATTTTCCTTTTTAAGATGTCACTAAACAAAAGCAGCAACTTGTAAATAACTATAGCCAATGGAATTTGAACTGCTGAAAGAAATTGTTCTTATACTGGCCCTCGCAATTGTAGTCATTTATGTCTTTCACAGGCTGAAGATCCCTTCTGTAATTGGTTTTCTTTTAACCGGAGTGATCACCGGGCCCCATGGTTTAAATATTGTTAGTGATATTCATGATGTTGAAGTAATTGCCGAGATCGGGGTGATCATGCTGCTGTTTACCATCGGCATTGAATTTTCGTTAAAAAGCCTCCTCAAGATCGGCAGGATATTGCTTATCGGAGGAAGCTTTCAGGTTTTGGTCACCATTGCTGCGATCACCCTTGTTGCCCTTCATCTCGGCAATTCCATGAACGAGTCTTTGTTTATCGGGTTTCTTATTGCCCTGAGCAGTACCGCCATTGTATTAAAACTAATACAGGACAAAGGCGAAATCGACGCCCCACATGGAAGAATATCACTGGGAGTATTGATATACCAGGACATTATCATTGTCCCCATGATGCTTATTACTCCCCTTCTGGCAGGCAATACTGAAGCCATGGGGACATCTTACTGGGAGATCATTTTAAAATTTGCAACCATAGCTTTGATCATATATCTGGGCGCCAAATTCGTGGTGCCATATGCATTGCATCAGCTGGCTAGAACGCAAAACCGCGAATTGTTCCTGCTCAGCATCATAGTGATCGCCTTTGCGGCTGCTTTTTTAACCTATAGCATGGGCTTATCCCTGGCGCTCGGAGCTTTTATCGCAGGCCTGGTGATATCCGAATCAGAGTACAGCCAGCAAGCCCTCGGCAACGTTACGCCATTTCTGGATGTATTTACATCTTTTTTCTTTATCTCGGTTGGGATGCTCCTCAACATTCAATTTATATTCGATAATCCCATTGAGGTACTGATCTTCACCACCCTTGTACTCAGCATAAAAACCATTATTGCCGGCCTTGCTGCCTTTATCCTTGGTTTTCCGCTCCGAACAAGCATCATTGTAGGATTCACACTCAGCCAGGTAGGAGAGTTTTCATTTATACTTTCACGTATCGGTGTTTCGGAAGGTTTGATATCAGGGGCAAACTACCAACTCTTTCTGAGTGTTTCTGTGCTGAGTATGGCAGCTACACCCCTTGTTATCTGGATGGCAACACGTGTTGCCGATCATATCAATACCTGGCCTTTGCCGAAGTTCCTGAAGCAGGGCCTGATCCCCAGGCCCGAAAGCACCATCGCCAAATTAAAAGACCACCTGGTCATTATCGGTTATGGCCTGAATGGACGGAATGTAGCCCATGCAGCCCGCTATGCAGGCATTTCTTACGCCATCATTGATATTAATCCCGATACCGTACGTAATGAAAGAAATAAGGGAGAGATCATCCATTATGGCGATGCAGGGCAGGAAGAGATCCTGTCGCACGCAAACGCCGAAGATGCCAGGATTTTGGTAAGCACACTGCCCATGCTTGGCGATAATAAACGTATTATTCATGAAGCAAGAAAACTCAATCCGGATCTTCATATTATTATCAGGACCCGCTTTGTAAGGGATGTGGAAGAGCTATACGAGCTGGGAGCTGACCAAGTTATCCCTGAGGAATTTGAAACATCGGTGGAGATATTTACCAGGGTACTGGCAAAATACATGATCCCCAATGATACCATCGAAAAACTGGTTGCAGAGATCCGCTCCGACGGCTATCAAATGCTTCGTTCATTGTCGGCCACAGATATGCCAGAAGGCAGTGTGGAATTGCAAGTGCCCGAAGTAGAAATACGTAACATACATGTTGGAAAGAACTCCCCCGCCGATGGAAAAACAATTGGTGAACTGGAGATCAGCAATTTGACAGGCTTAAATCTTTTGGCTGTAAGCCGTGCCGGAACAATAAAGCCACGACCCAATAAAAATTATACTTTGGAAGAGAACGATATCCTGTTCTTTCTGGGCAAGGCAAAAAAATTAAATGATATCAGGGACCTCTTCAGGGAAGATGATCAGGGCAAAGATGAATCCTGAAAGATTTACGGGGCATCAATGCTTACGCTGGTATCACTGCTGTATTTTTTATTGATATATTCCAGCGAGTGCGCAATAAGTGGAACAGCCTGTTCTTCTCCAACATCCAGGCGCCCCTCAATATAATTCAAGCCATTGACGGAGCCTGAAGTCATATCTCATCCCCTTTTCTTTCATTGTTAATGCTCCGTCGGGGCATAGCACCGAACAGGCATAACAAGCATGACACTATTGATCGGAAATAATGAACATATGTTCACTAAGCAATGATCAGGAGAAAAAATTGATTTTTACCGGAATTAAGCGGATAAAACAGAGAAGCCTGAGGTAAGTTCCAGAACGGTGATCTCAGGGAGTATCCCGATGCGGCCCGGATAGCCAATCATGCCGAGGCCCCTGTTCACGTAAAGGTATTGTGGCTTGTTGCCGGCAGGATTATCGTAAAGGCCGGCCCAGCGCTTATACATATACTGGGCGGGGCTCCATTTGAAGTTTTTTAATTCCACGCCAAACTGAAAACCATGGGTATGGCCCGAAAGGGTGATGTCGATATCGGGGTGTTTGCGGCTAACGATCCTGTCCCAATGGGTGGGATCGTGCGAAAGCAGTACTTTAAACGATGCCTTTTCAGTGCCTTCGAGCGCTTTTTTAAGGTCGCCATATCTTGGAAAGCGGTCATATGCACTCCAGTTTTCAACGCCTGCAATGGCAATGGTAACATCATTTATCTTTGCCAGAACGCTGTTGTTACGCAGCAGATGCCAGCCAATTTCCTTATAAAAATATTCGAGTTCGCGCAGGTTTTCCTCTTTTGCCTCTGCAGAGTCCCATTTCACATAATCGCCATAATCATGATTGCCCAGTACGGCAAATACGCCAAATTTTGCTTCCAGCTGGCTAAGAATATGCTTAAACCGGTAGGCTTCTTTTGTGAGAAAATTAACAAGGTCGCCAGTAAAGAAGATAAAATCGGCATCTTCCTGATTGATCACATCCACTGCATCCTGCAATGCTGAAATGTTGGCCCAGCTGCCCAGGTGCAGGTCGGATATCTGAACGATCTTTAAGCCGTCGAGCTGCGGTGGCAGGTCGGGAAACCTGAGGTATTCGCGTTTCACCCTGAAATCGTATGCCCAGCGAATAGCACCAATGATCAGTCCGCTGAGCACAAAGCCCCCGCCGATCAGTCCCATGTTTTGCAGGAATTTCCCCCTGCTTATGCGCTTTCCGGCCTCAGGGCAGGCCGTCATTTTTTTCTTATGCCAGGCAAAACGAATGGCATGCCTGATGATCTTGATAAGATCGGCCAGCAGGAAAAAAACAATTGCAAACAGCTTGGAAGCATAAATAATAAAAACGATGCCTCCTGAATAAGTTGCCAGGTGCGGCTGCCAGAGATATAAATTGATGAATAAAGAAGAGATGCCCATACTTATCACAAGCAGGAGGGGTAACCAGTATATCGAATTAAAAATGACCCGTACAGGTTTTTTCCATTTTTCGAGCGTGCTCCGCAGTGCATTCCACAGGTAGAGGTCGAGCAGCAGGATAAGCACAAATACCGGGTAACGGCTAAGCTCTTTCGGAAATGCTGCTGCAACAACGAAATACGCTGCAACAATAACAAGAACTGCAATAATTATAATGTATATCCTTCTTCTCGACATCTGCTTTCCCAGGCCGGAAATGAATTCCGGCTATGCTGCTTTTCAAGTGAGCGGCAAAGATCGATATTTTTTTCTTAAGCAATTGTTAATTAATCAAAAAAGCTGATTTTTTGCTTGTATAAAAAGCACGAGCCGGGTATTGCCAAACAGATAAAAAATGCGTAAATTAGCATATTCAAAAGTCTGCTTAACCTATAAAATATTATTCACCCTGATAAACAAACCAAAAAACCATGAAAACATTAAAGATCATGATCAGCCTGGCCCTTGTGGCCTTTTTCGCAGTTCACGTTCATGCCCAGAAGATCACACTGGAGGAAGGAAGCCTTGATTTTATCCAGGGCATCGATGAGCTCAATGTGGAATACGATTTCAGCGACTTTGGCGTGGGAAAATTCGCCACCGAAGCTGAATACATTGAAAAAAAGAAAAACGATTATAATGAGGATGAGCCCGGAAAGGGCGACGACTGGGAGGCAGAGTGGCATGCCGACAAGGAAAACACCTATCAACGCAGATTTGAGGAGTTGATGAATACGGTTTTTCTGAGCAAAGACGCAAATATTATGACCGGGCCCTATACCAATGCCGATTATACCCTCATTCTGAAGACAACTTTTTTGGAGCCCGGGTTTAACATCGGGATCTCGCGAAAAAATGCATCGATCAATGTTGAAGCCATTTTTGTTGAAACTGAAGCCCCTGAAAATATTGTGGCCAGGATAAGTATGGCGAAGGTTCCGGGTAATGGGCTGTTTGCCGGCGATTTCGATGCCGAGATGCGCATTGGCGAAGCCTATGCCAAAGCCGGTCAAAGCCTGGCGACCTACCTGTGGAAAAAAGTGCTGAGGTAGTTATTTTGATGGGTTTAATCTGATCATCTTCACGGAACGACAGTCGATCCAGGCATATCAGGTGCCCCGGAAAAAATAATACATTTGCAATAATTATTATTGCATCATGCTTACGACAAATGCACTTATTGTTTCCATTCTGCTGCAGCTTATTGCCTTTGCAGGTGCTCTTTGGCTGTTGCGCTATGCCCTGAGCAAGGTCGCGTGGATGCTCATTGCCGTGGCCCTGATATTCATGGGTGTTCGCAGGGTGGTCGACCTGTGGCAACATTTGGGAAAAGAACTCTCGCCTGAGCTGATCCTGCTCGACGAATGGCTTGGAATTGCCACATCCATTATTATGGCCATCGCCGTGATCGGCATTGCAAGGATTCTCCACGCCCTCCATAAAACCGAGCGCGAGCGCGAAGAATCGGAAAAACGCTTTTCAACCTTGTTTCACCACAGCAGCGACGAAATATTCCTGGCTGACACAGAAGGCAATTTACTGGAAATTAATCAGGTTGCCATCGACTCAATGGGTTACAGCGCTGAAGAGATGAAGCGGATGAATTTCAGGGATATCAAAACACAGAAATACACCGAAGCCGTTGATGAAAACCTGAAGCTCATCCTGGCACGTGGTCAGCATACCTACCAAACCGAACATCGTACCAGGCACGGACGCATCCTTTCGCTTGAAGTTAAAAGCCGCCTCATCGACTATCAGGGCCAAAAGGCCATATTGTCGATCGCCAGGGATATTACCGAACGAAAACAGTTGGAACGCAAGATCCTGAGAGCAGTGATCAATGCCGAGGAAAAAGAGCGTGAACGCATTGCCCGGGAGATACACGACGATCTGGGGCCACTCATGTCGACAATTAAATTATATGTGAACGAGCTGGAGTCGGATGACCTGAGTATGGAGGAAAGGACAGAATTTCTCAAGAGAACGAATGAGATCCTCGACGAGGCCATCACCTCAACCCGTACCATCGCCAACCTGCTTACGCCACGGGTGATCATCGACTTTGGGCTGATCAAAGCCGTTGAATCGTTCTGCAAGAAAATTAACCTGAGCCAGAAGATCAACATCCTTTACGAAGCATCGATACAGGAACGTTTCGACCAAACCATTGAACTTGTGCTTTACAGGGTGGTTACCGAACTGCTGAATAACAGCATAAAGCATTCCGGGGCAGGAAAGATAGAGATCTACCTGGAAAAGTTCGATGACATTCTGCAGCTCACATACATGGACGACGGCATAGGTTTCGACCTTGATAAGGTGCTGAATACTGAGAACTCTGGCATGGGACTGAAAAATATTATCAGCCGCCTCGAATCAATCCATGGCACCTATAAGATCCATTCCATGAAAGAAGCCGGTACCCTTGTCGTTGTTGAGGTAAAACTAAGCGGCAGATATGCAAAATAGTCTTATCTTTGCCACATGATAAAGGACACGGAGAATACGCTCAAAATTATCATCGTTGACGATCACGAATTTTTCAGGAATGGACTAAAAATGGTCGTTAACAGGCTGAAATATGCCACTGTTACGGGCGAAGCTTCCAACGGAAAGGAGTTTATCGAACTCCAGAAGGAAAAACCTGCCGACCTGGTCCTGCTCGACCTGCAGATGCCCATTATGAATGGCATTGAAGCCAGCGAGATCGCCATCAGGGAATTCCCCGACCTGAAGATCGTGATCCTTACCATGTTTGATGATGAGGAATATATCGACAAGATGATGGATATCGGTGTACATGGATTTCTGCTGAAGAACATTACCAGGGAACTCCTCGACCAGGCGCTTCAATCCATTGCCGCAGGAAACACCTATTACTCGCCCGAACTCTGGTCGTACTTCGGCAAAAAGTTCTCCGAACAAAAAAAAGAAGAAGGCAGCGAGCTGCAATTTACCAAACGCGAACAGGAGGTACTGCAGTTGATTTGCGACGGGCTCAACAACCGCGAGATGGCAGAAGAACTCTTTATCAGCGAACGCACCGTGGTTGGGCATAAATCCAACCTCCTATCCAAAACAAACTGCAAAAGTACGATCAGCCTGCTCTCGTATGCCATTAAAAATAAGCTCGTTACAATATAATCAGAAAAGCGTTTTCGGATTGCCGTTTATCACCCCCGGGGACCGGGAATTGCTGTAATTGCGTTTTTTTACTGGTTTTTCCTTTCCGTAATTCCTCTTTTTACCATACATTTTCATACTTCCTTACACCCTCAAATCACGACTTTTGCACCTTGTGCAGCACCTTGTTAGCATGGTAATTTAGCATCGTAAACTTTATCATAAATCACCTAAACAAAAAACACCATGGAAACAAAGAAAATTCTGATCGTAGACGACGACATTGATGTGATCACCGTCGTAAAAGCTATCCTTACAAATAACGGATACGAAGTAGTTTCGGCCAACGACAAGATCGAAGGCATTAAAAAAGCCTGGACCGAAAAACCCGACCTCGCCATTCTCGATGTGATGATGACCACTCACTTTGAAGGCTTTGAAATGGCAAAGGAACTTAGCGAAAACCCTGATTTTAATAAAATGCCGGTGATGATGCTTTCTTCTATCGATATTCTTACAACCACCAAACCGAGTGTTCAGGAAATGGCCAGGGAATTCCGCCAGGACCCCAACTATCGCGAACTTGATGTATTGCTTATTAAAGATGTAGTAAGTGGCAATGCAGGGGTTGACTACAAAAGCGAGGAAGGCCCTTCGGTTTGGCTGAAAGTAGACGGATTTTTAAGGAAACCGGTTGAAGCAGAAAAGTTGCTTGCAGAGATACAATTACTGCTCGATAAAAAAGCGAAGGCAACTACAGCCCATTAATCCATCAGTGTTCATCCTCCCCAATCCATCATTATTATGAAAGAAGCAACAGATATCATTCTCGAGGCAAATGCCGGCGCAGGAAAGGATCAGTTGATCCCCATACTGCAGGCCATACAGGAAAAGGAGGGCTACCTGTCGGAAAGTTCCGTGGTAAAAGTTGGCAGGCATTTACGGATGCCTGCCAGCAAAATCTTTGGTGTTGCGACCTTTTACAACCAGTTCAGGTTCGAACCACTCGGGAAATACCACATCCAGGTATGCCGGGGTACGGCATGCCATGTGCTGGGCTCGGCAACGGTACTGGAAAAAATCCAGGACAATTTAAGGATCAAAGCGGGTCAGACCAGTAGAGACGGCCTTTTCAGCCTTGAAGTTGTGGCTTGCATCGGGGCTTGCGGCCTGGCTCCTGTGATATGTATTAATGGCGAATTTTATGCCAGGGTAGATGCTGCCGGCATCGACCAGATCATTGATAACTACAGAAAATCTGAAGATCAGTCATGAGCAATACCAAAAAATACCAATATGCAGAAGTGTTAAGGACCTTACTGGATCAGCGTGTTGACACGGAAGACCTCTCCCCTGCCGACAGGAACAGTTTAAGAATGCTACGTCGTGAAGATACGTCCAAACCACGTATTTATGTAGGAGCCGGAACCTGCGGTCTGGGTGCCGGAGCGGACAAGACCATTGCGGCCATCGAAAGCTGGACAAGCAAAAACAATATCGATGCGGAAGTGATCCGCGTAGGATGTATCGGCCTGTGTTCGGCAGAGCCCATCGTCGACATACAGCTTCCGGGGAAAAACCGGATATCCTATAAAAATGTTACTGCCGGCCAGGCCGGATCACTGCTGGAGCAAACCTTTTCAGGAGAAACCGATAAGGAAGCCGCCATAGGCCAGTTCAGAAGCCTGGCGCTGGAAGCATATGATCAGGTGCCCTACATTGACGAACACCCATTCTTTGCGCCTCAGAGCAGGCTTGTACTTAAAAACTGCGGCCTCATCAACCCGGCCTCGATCGAAGAATATATTGCTCATGGAGGCTATCGTAATTTTTTAAATATCATTGCACAAAAGCATCCTCTGGAAGTCTGCGAAATGGTAGAAAAGAGCGGCTTGCGCGGTCGCGGTGGCGGGGGCTTTCCCACAGGAAGAAAATGGGGATTTGCATACAGGGAAAAAGCCAGCCAGAAATACCTGATCTGCAATGCCGATGAGGGTGATCCCGGCGCATTCATGGACAGGGCTGTGATCGAGGGTGATCCGCACAGGCTCATCGAAGGCATGGCCATTGCAGCATACGCTATCGGAGCATCAAAAGCCTATGTGTATATCCGTGCCGAATACCCACTGGCCATTGCCAGGCTGAAAGAAGCCATTCAACAGGCCCGCGATTTCGGACTTCTCGGTGCAAACATATATCAGAGCGGTTTCAGTCTGGAGCTGATCATTAAAATGGGTGCGGGCGCTTTTGTATGCGGTGAAGAAACAGCCCTTATCCACAGCATTGAAGGCAAGCGGGGCATGCCCAGGCCCAGGCCTCCCTTTCCTGCCGTAAAAGGACTCTTTGGCAAGCCTACAATTATTAATAATGTTGAAACGCTCTCAAACATACCTTCGATCGCGGAGATGGGTGAAGAGAAGTTTGCCGCCATCGGTACAGAAAACAGCAAGGGTACGAAAGTATTTGCGCTCTCCGGAAAAGTAGCCCTTACGGGCCTCGTTGAGATCCCCATGGGAACCACCGTAAGAGAGATCATCTTTACCATTGCCGGAGGAATACCCAACGGCAAGAAATTTAAATCCGTACAGATCGGGGGTCCTTCGGGGGGATGTATCACCGAAGCCAACCTCGACATCCAGATCGATTATGAATCGCTGATCAGTGCCGGTGCCATGATGGGCAGCGGAGGCCTGGTGGTCATGGATGAAGATACCTGCATGGTGGATGTGGCGAAGTTCTTTATGGACTTTATTCAGCGCGAAAGCTGCGGCAAGTGCATCCCCTGCCGGGAGGGTACCAAAAGGATGCTTGAAATTCTCGAAAGCATCAGCCATAAACCCAATGGCAACAATGCCGATGCCCTGGAGCGCTTTAAAGGCGTTATGCAACTCGAAAAACTCGGACAGGTGATCAAAGACACTTCGCTGTGCGGACTGGGGCAAACAGCACCAAATCCAGTGCTGAGCACCCTGCGCTGGTTCAGGAACGAATACGAAGAACACATCTTCGAAAGAAAATGCCCCGCGGGCGTTTGTACTGAGCTCAGGACCTTCTCCATCGATGTGGATAAATGTACAGGCTGTACGCTCTGCGCGAAGAAATGCCCTACCGCAGCCATCATCGGGACAAGAAAAAGCCCCCACTTTATTGTCGACAATAAATGTATTGGCTGCGGCACCTGTGAAGAAGTATGCAAGTTTGATGCTGTAATGATCAATTAATCCTTAAACAACAAAGATCAATGAGCTTTGAAATCGTAATAAACAAGAAAAAAGTGGCCGCCGAAAACGGTGAAACCATTCTGGATGTGCTTGAAAGAAATGGCGTAAAAGTACCCACCCTCTGCCATATGAAAGATATGTTTCCCAGCGGATCGTGCAGGATGTGTGTGGTAGAACTTGAAGACAGCGGCAAGCTGGTTTCTTCCTGCTCGTTTCCGGTAGCCGATGGAATGAAAATAAACACGCACTCCAATAAGGTGATCGAATCACGCAAAACCATTGTTGAGCTGCTGCTTTCGAACCATCCCGACGATTGCCTGTATTGTGTAAGAAACGGAAACTGTGAGCTGCAGGGGCTTTCGAAAGAACTGAACGTTACCGAGCGCCGCATCCACGGCGTGAAAAACAATTATAACCTCGACCAGTCGAGCCCCAGCATTGTGCGCGACCCCGACAAATGTATTCTATGCGGAAGATGCATAAGGGTGTGTGAAGAGGTGATGGGGGTTTCGGCCATCGACTTTATCAGACGCGGAAGCAATACCGTGATCGGAACAGCTTTCAACAGCGGACTGAACACTTCCAGTTGTGTGAATTGCGGACAATGCATCATGGTTTGCCCTACAGGCGCACTCACCGAGAAGAATCATTTCGCCGAGATCACAGAGGCCATGAACGATCCTTCCAAAACACTTGTCGTTCAGTATGCCCCTGCCATATCGGTATCGTTGGCAGAAGCCTTCGGCATGGAGCCCGGAAAAGACATCAACGGCATTTTGAATGCCGCACTGCGAAAGATAGGATTCAAAACGGTGTTCGACACAACATTTTCGGCCGACCTCACCATTATAGAAGAATCGGCGGAGCTGATCCAGCGCGTATCAAACGGAGGCACACTGCCAATGATCACCAGTTGCTGCCCTGCCTGGATAAAATATGCAGAGGAGTTTGCCGCGGATTTCCTCCCGAATATTTCAAGCTGCAAATCACCGCAACAAATGCTCGGCGCAGTGATTAAAAGCTATTATGCCGAAAAGGAAAACATTAAACCCGAGAATATTTACTCCGTATCAATTATGCCGTGTACGGCGAAAAAATTCGAAGCACAGCGCAATGAGATGACCCGCCACGGCATTAGCGATGTTGATGCCGTGCTTACCACCCGTGAGCTGGCTGATTTTATTCGCATGCACGGTGTCGACATCCACAAGCTTGAACCAGAGCTGGCCGACTCTCCCATGGGATTCCGCAGTTCGGCAGGAAAGCTGTTTGGAGCCTCCGGCGGAGTTATGGAAGCAGCCATCCGCACTGCCTACAATAAGATCACAGGAAAAGAGCTCACGGCATTCCGGATTCCGCAGATCAGGGGGATGAACGGAAGAAAAGAAACAAGCATAAAGATCGGCGACCTGGAGCTTGGCATCGCAGTGGTTAGCGGACTGAATAATGCAAGGATACTCCTCGACGAGATCAGGGCCGGAAGAAACGACATCCATTTTATTGAAGTGATGGCCTGCCCGGGAGGATGTATCGCCGGCGGAGGACAAAAAATAGGTGCCGAAAAGGAAGATATCCTTGCCAGGATGAAAAGCCTCTATGATATCGATGAAGGCGAAAGCATAAAAGTTTCGCATAAAAACCCTGATATCATTGAGATATACAACACTTTCCTTGGAGAACCCTGCGGGCATAAAAGCCATGAGTTGCTGCACACAAATTATACAGAAAGAGAAGTAATGAAGTAAAGGATTGCATTAAACATTTATCATACGAAATATAATGAACACAGATATAAAACACAGACAGTTGGTATTCACCGTAAAGGACAGGTGCAGGATGTGTTTTACCTGTGTGCGCGAGTGCCCTGCAAAAGCAATCAGGATCATGAACGGACAGGCTGAGGTAGTCAGCGAACGTTGCATCGGTTGTGGAAACTGCATAAAAGTATGCAACCAGGGAGCCAAGGTGTTTCTGGAAACCAGTGATGTGGTTAATGAATTGTTGAATAAAGATCACTTGGTTTTTGCCATTTTGGCTCCCAGTTTCCCGGCCGAATTCAAAGAATTAAGCAACCCTGCGGCCATTGCGGGCATGATACGCGCCCTGGGCTTTGATAAAGTCATTGAAGTTTCGTTTGGTGCCGACCTGGTAGCAAAGGAGTACAGCAAGCTGTTGAAAAACCGCCACGGAAAGAATTACATCTCTTCCGACTGCCCGGCAATCGTCAGGTATATTGAGTATTACCATCCGGAACTCACAAAATCGCTGGCGCCCATCGTTTCGCCCATGACGGCAACTGCCAGGATGATAAAGAAAACATACGGAAAGGACGTGAAGATCGTTTTTGTAGGTCCGTGCATTGCCAAGAAAGCCGAAAGCAATGAAATTGACGAAGCCATTACCTTCAGGGAGCTGCGAGGAATGCTGGAGCAAGCCGGCATTAACGAACAAAAGGACGGAAATGGCGGGTTTGATGCTCCCACTTCCGGCAAAGGGGCCATCTTCCCTGTTAGCAGGGGTCTGTTGCAGACCACCGACCACGATGACGACATTTGCCATGGCAATGTGCTGGTGGCCGAAGGAAAGGAAAACTTCAGGGAAGCCATCAAAGAATTTGAAAACGGCGTGATCAGAGATCAGCACCTCGAGCTGTTGTGCTGCGACGGATGCATTATGGGCCCGGGATTATCGTGTGGAGGCAAAAAATTTGAACGAACGCTGCGCGTGAGCAATTACGCCAGAATAAAGCTTGAACAGCTCGACGGGGATGAATGGAAGAAAAACATGATGAAGTACGATAAACTGGATCTGTCGAGGGAATTTATTGCCGAAGACCGCCGCGTAGCGGAACCTGATAAGGATAAAATCAGGGCCATCCTCCATTCGATGGGAAAATATAATGATAATGACCACCTGAACTGTGGGGCATGCGGTTACGAAACATGCCGCGAACATGCCATTGCCATCTTCGAAGGACTCGCCGAAGACGAAATGTGCCTGCCCTTTACCATTGAAAAGCTTCACCGCTCGGTAGCAGAGCTTAACCTGAGCAATGAAGAGCTCGCCAATACCCAGCAAGCACTCAGACACTCTGAAAAGCTTGCCCACATGGGCCAACTATCGGCAGGCATTGCCCACGAATTGAACAACCCGCTCGGGGTGATCACCATGTACAGCAACATCCTGAAAGATGAAACATCAAAAGAAAATCCCGTTTATAAAGACCTCGAGCTCATTGTAGAACAAACGGAGCGCTGCAAGCATATTGTTGGAGGACTGCTGAACTTTGCCCGGAAAAACCAGGTAAGACTTCAGGAAACCGATCTGAAAGAATTTTTGAGCGACAGCATCAGCAGCATCATACACGACAGGAATGTGAAGGTCAGCTTCAGGGTAGAAACGGATCATTTGACGGCAAGTATCGACCGGGAACAAATGATGCAGGTGCTTACCAATCTTGAAAAAAATGCCGTTGAAGCCATGCCTGAAGGCGGCGAACTGGGCATCAGGCTGGAAGGCAACGATCACAGTGTGAAGATCATGATCAGCGATACCGGGCATGGCATCCCCGAAAAGCACATGGACAAGCTGTTTACACCCTTCTTTACCACCAAGGAAGTTGGTAAAGGTACCGGCCTGGGACTGCCCCTGGTTTACGGGATCGTAAAAATGCATAAAGGAAAGATCTCGGTCGACTCGAATGCCGACCCCGCTAAAGGTCAAACAGGAACAACATTTACAATTACGTTGCCGAGAGGCAAATAAGTTATAGGAGATTAAGTTATGAACAACACAAAAAAACACATCCTCATCGTTGACGACGACATGGATTATCTTGCCCAGCTCGAGCTACAGCTTAAAAGTATGGGCTTTGAAGTAAGAACGGCACAGGGCGAAAAAGAGGCCGAAGAATCCATTGCAGACTCAGCCCCCGACCTGGCCATTATCGACCTGATGATGGAAAAAAAAGACAGCGGATTTATCCTCAGTTACAAAATGAAGAAAAAATACCCGCACCTGCCCATCATCATTGCCTCGGCGGTCACCGCCGAAACAGGTCTGAATTTCAGTCTCGACACTGAAGCAGATAAAAAGTGGATCCACGCCGACAAGTTCCTTGAAAAAGGCATAAGAAAAGATCAGCTTGAACGCGAGATCAACAAATTGTTAAAACTTTAAATCAAACCACTATGGCTACGCTCAATATACTTGTTGTAGATGATGAACCGGGGATCAGGTCAGGCATCTCCCGCATTTTAAGGAACTATTCTGTTGGATACCCCTTCATGGAGGAGGATTTTGATTTCGCCCTGACAGAAGCCGAAACAGGAGAATACGCCATTGAGGTATTAAACCGCGGCGAAACGGATATTGTCCTGCTCGACAATAAGCTGCCCGGCATGGATGGCATTGAAGTGCTTGAATATATCAGGAAAAACAATATCGATGCCATCGTAATGATGATCACCTCATACGCTTCGCTCGACCTGGCAGTTAAAGCCACCAACAACGGTGCATACAATTTCGTTCCCAAGCCCTTTACTCCTGACGAATTAAGGGCATCGATCGACAATATTACCAAGCACCTCTTCCTGAAAAGGATGACCAGGCAGCTCGACGAAGCCGGCAAACAGGTGCGCTTCCAGTTCCTGTCGGTACTTTCGCACGAACTAAAATCGCCCATCAATGCAGTTGAAGGATACCTCAACATTATGAAAGACAAACAGGCGGGCGATAACATTG
The DNA here is from genome assembly GCA_032250805.1 of Bacteroidales bacterium. GTDB lineage: Bacteria > Bacteroidota > Bacteroidia > Bacteroidales > B18-G4 > B18-G4. Next base: position 30,136 of record JAVVEM010000008.1, on the reverse strand, counting down.
AAGATTATGAAACCATGATCGACCGTTCGATTGAACGCATTAAAGGTATGCGCAACCTGATCATGGACATGCTCGACCTCACCAAGCTTGAATCCGGAAAAAAGATACGGCAGGTAAAGGAGTCGGATGTTGTTGCCGTTGCAAGAATGGCGATGGATACCATCGAGCCCATGGCTATACAGCAAAATGTAAAAATTTATCTTCATGCCCCGAAGGAACTGAATTTTAATGCCGATGCCAACGAGCTTGAGATCATTTTCAACAACCTCATATCCAATGCCGTGAAATACAACAAAGAGGATGGCGAGGTGAACATCAGCATTAAACAACACAAAGAACAGCTCATCATTACGGTTCAGGATACGGGTATCGGCATGAACGATGAAGAACTTTCGATGCTTTTCCAGGAATTTGTGAGGATAAAAAACAATAAAACAAGAAACATCAGCGGCAGCGGCCTTGGGCTCTCTATCGTAAAGAAGCTTGTAAATAACAACTACGACGGAACCATCACTGTGGCGAGTGAACCGGAAAAGGGAAGCACGTTTACCGTGAGGCTTAAGCCTGCAAAGATCAATACAACGATAACAGTATAGTTTAACTCACAATACACATGGCCATGAAGTTCACACCCGAACAATACGCGATCAAGGACGAGCCCATGAAAAATTTCATCGATGCCGGTGAGATCCGGGATATGCTCGACACAGCCGTAACAGATGGCTCTGCAGTGAAAAAGATCATAGCAAAGTCGCTGAACAAACAGCGTCTCTCCATGCAGGAGGTGGCCGTGCTCCTGAACACCAACGACCCCGCCCTCGTCGAAGAAATAAAGGAAGGCGCACGCAGGCTGAAACAAAAAGTATATGGAAACAGAATTGTGTTGTTTGCCCCCTTATATGTAGGAAATTATTGCATTAACAACTGCAAATACTGCGGATTTAAGGCATCGAACAAGGATGCCATAAGAAAAACTCTGGGCCGCGACGAATTAATAAAAAATGTTGAAGCCCTGGAGCAGGAAGGGCAAAAAAGGCTCATCCTGGTATATGGCGAGCACCCGGAGTATACACCCGAATTTATTGCCGATTCGGTAAAGACAGTGTATGATGTGCGCAAAGGCCGGGGCGAGATCAGGAGAGTGAACATCAATGCCGCCCCGCTCGATATTGAAGGCTTCAGGATTGTAAAAGAAGCCGGCATCGGCACATACCAGGTTTTTCAGGAAACTTACCACCCCGAAGCATACAGTTGGTATCACCGGGGGGGAAAGAAAAAAGATTACAATTACCGCTTAACGGCCCTCGACCGTGCACAGGAAGCCGGCCTCGACGATGTGGGGATCGGTGCGCTCTTTGGCCTGTATGACTGGAAATTTGAGGTGATGGCGCTGGTGCGGCATACCAACCATCTCGAAGCATGCTACCAGGTTGGCCCGCACACCATTTCCTTTCCCCGCTTGCAGGATGCCGCCGAATATGAGATCGACACTAAATATGGCGTGAGCGATAAGGACTTTGTTAAGCTGGTGGCCATTCTCCGGCTGGCCGTGCCCTATACGGGGATGATCCTCACTGCCCGCGAGCCTGAGCATATCCGCAGGGAAGTGCTTGCGTTCGGGGTTTCGCAGATCGATGCCGGCACAAAACTGGAAATGGGCGCCTATGCCGGTGAAAAGGAATTGCAAGCCATACAGGATCTGAATAAAGAACAATTCCTGATCCACGACACACGCAGCCTCGCCCAGGTCATCGACGAGTTGCTTGAACATGAGTACCTGCCCTCATTTTGTACGGCATGCTACCGGAAAGGAAGAACCGGCGAACATTTTATGGAATTTTCGGTGCCGGGTTTCATAAAGAAGTTCTGCACACCCAATGCCATCCTTACCCTGGCCGAATATCTCGAGGATTATGCCACAGCGAAGCAGGCCGAAAAAGGCTGGGCCATCATCAATAATAACCTGAATGGAGGAATCGCCCCCCAGCTTAAGAATGAATTGATCAAGCGGATAGAATTAGTTAAAGCAGGAAAACGCGACCTCTATTTCTGACCGGAAAAACGCCAAAACCGATGAAAACAACAGAAAGCATACTCCGCAAAGAAAGCCTGAGCCGGGAGGACCTCATCTACATATTGCAAACACAGGATGAAGATGAGCGGCAATTGCTTTTTGCCCGTGCAAGAAGGGTTGCCGCAAAATATGTGGGCAGGCAGGTAAGCCTCAGGGGATTGATCGAATTATCGAATATCTGCCGGAAAAACTGTTACTATTGTGGCATCAGGAGCGGGAACAATAAGTCAGGACGATACCTGCTCAATACCCGGGAAGTGCTTCATGCGGCAGAATATGCCTGGAAAAAAGGCTTCGGCTCAGTGGTGATCCAGAGCGGCGAGCGCAGCGACCGGACATTTACCAGCAGCATCACTGAGCTGCTCAGGGAAATAAAATCACTGAGCAATCATGAACTGGGCATCACCCTTAGTTGCGGAGAACAATCCGAAGACATATACCGCGAATGGTATGAAGCCGGGGCCCATCGCTACCTTTTAAGGATTGAAACCAGCAGCCGGAGCCTTTACGGGAAGCTGCACCCCAGAGACGAATTTCACAGCTTCGACAAGCGTGTGGAAGCACTCAGGACACTTCAGCGGCTGGGATACCAAACAGGTACGGGAGTGATGATAGGCTTGCCTTTCCAGCACACCGGACATCTTGCCGACGACCTGATCTTTATGCGTGATTTCAATATCGATATGGTGGGAATGGGCCCCTATATTCCACATGCCGACACCCCTCTGGCCCGCAGATGTGCCGACATCCCTTCGGATGAAGAGCGGATTGATCTCAGCCTGAAGATGATAGCACTGATGCGGATCATGATGAAAGACATCAACATGGCCGCGTCAACGGCCATGAACACCCTCGATCCGGCCGGAAGGATCAAAGCCATCGCCTCCGGCGCCAACATATTCATGCCAAACATCACCCCACCGGCGCAGGCATGCAATTACATGCTGTACGAAGGCAAGCCCATATTTACTGATATGGCAGAAGCAAGCCTGGCCGGCCTGGAAGAAAATATTGCCGGTATGGGAATGCGTGTCAACTATCATTTATGGGGCGACTCAAAACACTACCATAACCGCATTGAAAACACAAAACCGGAACAATGAAAAAAGGGAGAGAACATAAACCGCATATTGGCATCTTTGGGCGGCGCAACAACGGAAAAAGCTCATTTATCAATGCCATCGCAGGCCAGGACATCGCCATTGTATCCGGCAAAGCAGGAACAACCACCGATCCGGTAAAAAAATCGGTCGAGATCTTTGGCATCGGCCCCGCCGTAATGATCGATACTGCCGGTATTGACGACCGTGGCGAACTGGGAACGCTCAGGGTGAGTAAAAGCATGCAGGTGATCAAATCGATCGACCTGGCCATTATCATCATCGCCCGAAATACCATAGGGAAATATGAAGAAAGCCTGATCGCACAATTCAGGCGTTATAACATCCCCTACCTATTTATTCATAACAAATCTGACGAATCACGGCTTCTTGACACTACGACCAAAACGGTTAAAGAGAAATTCAGTTCCGAGATCATTGAATTCAGCAGCCGCCCGCCCGATGCCATCGACAAAGTGCTGGATGCCATTATCCGGCTCATGCCAAAATCATCCTGGACAAGCACTTCACTGCTGGGAACACTGCTTGAGCCCGGCGAAATTGTGATGCTCATCACGCCGATCGACCTGGAAGCACCCGAAGGAAGAATGATCCTGCCTCAGGTTCAGGCCATCCGCGACGTGCTTGATAATAACTGTATAAATATTGTATTGAAAGAAACCGAAGTTGAAGCATTTCTGAAAAAAACAAAAATAAAGCCGAAGCTGGCCATTACCGACAGCCAGGTGTTTGACAAAATGAACAGGGTCGTGCCAGAAGATATTCCCTTAACAGGCTTCAGTGTGCTGCTGGCAAGCCGCAAGGGAAATTTCAGGGCCTATCTTGAAGGCACACCAGCCATTGGCAAGCTCAAAGACAATGACCGGGTGCTGATCCTTGAATCATGCACACACCAGGTAAACTGCGACGACATCGGTCGTTACAAGATCCCCGGCTGGCTGCGTAAACATACCGGTAAAGATCTGATGTTCGACATTGTTGCCGGGCTCGAAGAATTTCCGCGGCCCATTGGCGAATATTCGCTGGTTGTGCAATGCGGTGGCTGTATGATCACAAAAAAACAATTGAGCAACAGGCTGCAGGAAGCCATTGAGGCCGGCGTGCCCGTTACCAATTACGGCATGACCATTGCCTGGACAAACGGCATGTATGAAAGGGCTGTGGAGCCATTTCTTCCCTCATCATTCCTTAAATGATTATCAATACACAGCAGTTTAAGGCGCCTGGAAACTTTAGACCATTGGCCGTGGCAAAAATTCCAATTGTAAGTTGATACGGGCCATTGGTAAATAAAGAATAACCATTGGGAGCCTCAATCCTGCAAAACATCTATATATCAAGATGTAAAGCTATGGATCAAGCTCATAATTTTTGTATTTTTGGAAGTGGTAATGCGTCAATATATTTAAGTGCGTTGCGGATTTTAGATTATGATTAAATTCATACCCATTCGGTTGGCAAAGAGAAAGTTGCAGCCCGGATAGCATTTGAACGAGACCCATATCCATTAAAATAAGTTTTCAAATCCGGTATTACGTAAACGCAAAAAAAAAATCCCGATAGAATAAATAATTATCATACTTTTGTGAAACAATAAACAATACGCGAAACAAACATTTATAAACAGAAAATTTCACCTACTCTTTACTAATCATTTTATTAATTCAAAAAAGCAATTATGAAAAAACTATTTCTCTTTATGCTTGCTGCAGGCCTCGTTTCATTTACCTTCGCCCAGCAGTCATATCAACTCCAACGCCAGGCCGTTGAGCACTTTGCACCTGCAAACAATCTGGAAGTGCCAAATGTTACAATTCCTGTGCAAAATGTTAAGGTCCCTGAGCCGGATATGGCTTCAGGTACAGCCTCAAAGGCCGTTGTGATCAAAACGATCGGCAATGCCGGAAATGCCTTTGGTTTATATGGCGGAAGCCGCACATACCTTTGGGCCGACAATGACCTGAACAGCGCTATTTTCATTCACCGCATGGCTGCCACTCCCGGCACCGGTTTCCTTGCCTATGATGTTACCACTGATAATGGCGAAACATGGGAAGTTGACCAGCAGGTGTGGGATCCGGCCGTTTATCCCTCGGGAGCCTCCAACGGTAATGCACGCTACCCGCAGGCAGCTATTTATAACCCTGCCGGCAATACCGACCCGGCCAATGCTTACGTAACATTTTTTGCGCCGGCACTTGATGCAACCAATGGTGCTTCGTGGGGCGGTTATGCCATGGGCACAAACCCCCTTACCGCAGTTAATCCCACTACGCCAACAGCTATGGGGATGTCGTCGGCAGGTGGCGACGTTCTTCAGAATGTACCGGATGGATTCCACGTTACCAGCGGCGGAAAAGCAATTTGCTACGAACCTTCTGTTGTTGAAGGCCTTGCAAATCAATATACCGGCTACCTTCTTTTTACTTCAGGCTATTATGATGAAGAAATGATGATGTTTGATTATTCGCAGGAACTCTTTGACTTTGATATCAGCGGAGGAGGCGAAGGAACCTATATCACTGCTACCAAACTCGCTTTCCACCCCGACGGACAGGTTGGCTACATGGCCATGCTGAGCAACAATGGTGAAAACGATGTGGCTGAGGGAGCCCTCTACCCGATACTGTTTAAAACCGAAAATGGCGGCGAAGACTGGGACGGCCCCTATACAGTGCAACTGGGCGGCCCCGACGGCCTTCCTGCGGTACTTAACTACCTGACTGACGAATTCCTCGAATTTGCTTTTGCACCTCCGGTGCCTGCCCGTGAAGAACTGCTCTTCTCGACTACCTTCGATATTGATGTTGCTGTCGACATGAATGGCAATCCTCATATTTTCTTCTGTGTAGCACTGGGCAGTGGCGAATGGAGCGTATATACCGGATGGGAAGGACTTCCCGGAACAGGCAACTCAATTGCCCTGATCCATGCTGCTTCCTATGATGGAATGAACAGCTGGTATGCCGATACCGTAAATACCCCCCATACTTTCAGGGGCGATTTCCCCGGAGCATCAGGCAGCACCATCAGCGAAGACCTTCGTCCGACAATTGCAACTACACCCGACGGATCAAAATTATTCTTCTCATGGATAACAACCGATATACCGGATGTTGACGATAATATTGCACCCGACATCTATTGCCAGGGATACCGTGTTGCCGACCATGCCTTTACACAGGTATATAATGTTACTTCTTTTACCGATATTATGTGGCAGGCATGGATGGGTTCAGGTTCATACTGGGTGTTTGACGATGGCGAAGGAAACTATGAGATTCCTTTTGTCAGCCAGCTCATGGATCCTGATGATAATATTGAGCCTGTAGTGTTCAAGTACGTCGATAATTTTGTGATCACCGACGAGGATTTCCTCTTTGTTTCGACACCGGAAGTTGAACAGGAAGTGATCAGCATCTCAAAAAATTATCCCAATCCTGCAACAAATATGACCAATGTAAACATTACACTTAAGGAAGCTGCCAGCGTGCAGCTCGAGATCAGCAACCTGCTGGGCCAGAAAGTGAAAACTGTAAACTATGGTCAGTATACCAAAGGATTACACAAGATCAGCATTGATGTATCCGGCCTCGAAAGCGGCATTTACATCTACACCCTGACAACCGGCAATGATGCCGCAGCAGGAAAAATGATCGTAGAATAATATTTTCGCCTTCGGCGGACAAAAGCGGTTTCCTTCGCGGGGAGCCGCTTTTTTTATTGCCGGCAACCGTATTCCACAGCATTGATTTGCGAGCTGTTTTGACAGGGTCAGGCCCCGGTATCCGGTGTAAATCAATCACGTGTTTATTCACAACTTATCAACACCAAAGGTTTGCAAGGATAATTTCCCTTAGATTTAGTCACCAATTCAAACAACGCAAATATCATAAAGCATTCATTATGGGAGGATTATTCGGCACAGTATCAAAAACCGACTGTGTAGCAGACCTGTATTACGGCACCGACTATCATTCGCACCTTGGAACCAAAAAAGGCGGCATGGCCGTGATCAATGAAGTCAGCATAAAGCGGGGCATCCACAACCTTGAGAGTTCATATTTCCGCACCAAATTTGAGCCTGAATTAAAAAGTTTTTCGGGCACAAGCGGCATTGGTGTGATCAGCGACTTCGAGGCCCAGCCTATTATCATGAAATCGCATCTGGGTGAGTTTGCCATCGTTACTGTTAGCAAGATCGTAAACATTGATGAACTCACCAAGGAAGCCCTTCGCGGGCGGCGAACTTTTTCGGAGGTCAGCCCTGAAGGCACCAACGCCACGGAGCTTATAGCCATGTTGATATGCGAGGAAGAAAGCATCGAAAAAGGGATCGAGAACGTTTATAATAAGGTGAAAGGCTCGTGTTCGATGATCGTCCTTACCCGTGAGGGGATATACGCTGCACGCGATAAGCTGGGCCGGACCTGCATCGTTTTGGGGAAGAAAGACGGGGCCTACGCCTTTGCATCCGAAACCAGTTCATTTACCAACCTCGGCTTTGAGGTTGAACATTACCTGGGCCCGGGCGAGATTGTGCTGGCAACAGACGATGGATGGGAGCAGCGAAAAAAGCCTTACGAAAAGATGCAGGTGTGTGCATTTCTATGGGTGTATTATGGCTATCCCAGTTCCTGTTACGAAGATATCAACGTTGAAGACTGCAGGTATCGCTGCGGTGCCGCTCTGGCCAGGAAAGACAGTGTGGAAGCCGACTTTGTTTCGGGCATCCCTGATTCAGGCATCGCGCATGCCGTAGGGTATTCAAACGAAAAACAGATCCCCTACAAGCGCGCCTATGTAAAATACACGCCCACCTGGCCACGCAGTTTTATGCCGCAGAACCAAAATATGCGCGACCTTGTGGCACGTATGAAGCTCATCCCCGTAAGAAAGCTCATTGAAGGCAACAGGATCATTTTTTGTGATGATTCAATCGTAAGAGGGACACAATTCAAGGATAATGTAGGCATTTTGTTTGAGTATGGAGCGAAAGAGATACACGTGCGCCCGGCCTGCCCTACGCTTATCTTTCCCTGCGAATTTCTGAATTTTTCGCGTTCGCGGTCGACGCTCGACCTTGCTGGCCGGAAAGCGATACAGGAACTCGAAGGTGCCGATGACAAGCATCTCGACGAATATGCCACACCCGGCACCGACCGCTATTACGCAATGATCGAAAAGATCAGGGAACGTATCGGGGTAACAAGCCTGCAATACCAGCACCTCGACGACCTTGTTGAAGCTATCGGACTGCCAAAGGAAAGGCTTTGCACGCATTGCTGGGATGGCTCAAGCTGGTTTTAAAAAAATTCCGGTATGAAGTTTGGCTTTATGTTTTGACATTTTATCCTAATTTTGTTATTCAAAGCGAATAATATCATGGCAAAGGAGCGGTACCAGACACAATCGAGGTTCAATATACTTTCGTTCATCAAGGAAGAAAGCCTGGGCGGTTATATCCTTATCGCCATCACCATCATAGCCATAATCTGGGCCAATTCAGGCTTTTATGATAGTTACCGGTACCTTTGGTATGAGTTCCAGATGGGTTTCAGCTTCGGTGATTTTAACCTTACCAGCTCACTTCACCACTGGATCAATGACGGTTTGATGGCCATATTTTTCTTCACCATCGGTCTGGAGATCAAGCGCGAAGTGCTGGCAGGCGAACTCTCATCCTTTAAAAAGGCCGGGCTACCCATTGTTGCCGCCATCGGTGGGATGTTGGTTCCGGCACTGATCTATGTGCTCATCGACTACCGTACACCGCAGTTTCTTGGTGGTTGGGGTATTCCTATGGCCACCGATATTGCATTTGCGCTGGGATTAATGGCCATGCTGGGCAAGAGGGTGCCGGTAAGTCTGAAAGTGTTTCTTACGGCCCTGGCCATTGCCGACGACCTTGGTGCGATCATGGTAATTGCCATTTTCTATACCGAAACCATCCATATCCTGGAGCTTGTCAATGCCGCCTTTTTCCTGGGAGTATTATACGGTGCCAACCGGCTGGGCGTGAGGCGTACCACATTTTATGCGCTTGTGGGCGCACTGGGCGTGTGGACCTCATTCTTATTTTCCGGTGTTCATGCTACCATTGCAGGTGTTCTTATTGCCATGACCATACCGGTAAGGCCAAAAATCGACGAGCGCATGTTTCTCGAGCGTCTTTCGCGCTGCCTTGATGTTTTCAGGAAGGTTGATCCGAACAATAATTCGCTGCTCACACAGAAACAATCAGAAGTGATCAGCACCATTGGCAGGCATGTTGACGACGCCAACACCCCATTGCAGAAGCTCGAACATGCCCTTCATCCCATTTCTTTGTATTTCATCCTTCCCATCTTCGCACTCAGCAATGCAGGCGTGCATATTGAGGGCAATATCCTCGATATGTTGTTCCATCCCATCAGTTTGGGGATCATGGGTGGGCTGATCCTCGGAAAATTTATCGGCATCAGCCTGTTCAGTCATATTTTCGTAAAACTAAAACTTGCCCGTCTTCCTATAGGTGTAAGCTGGAAGCACATTTACGGGATGTCGTTTCTGGCCGGGATAGGATTTACCATGTCGATGTTCATTGCCGACCTCGGCTTTCAAGAAGACACTTACGAGGAGATCGCCAAGGTAGGCATCCTGGCCGCCTCGCTCATTGCAGCCATCCTGGGGATTACCATTTTGCGGTCGATAAAGGCGGTGAAATGAAACCAGGAAGTTTTTTCTTGTCCATAATAAAATGTTTAACTACTTTTGCACCTCCATAATAATCCGGGTTAAAATGGAATAAGGATCCGGATTTAAGATGGGCTCCGGAGAGGTGGGAGAGTGGCTTAATCCAGCAGTTTGCTAAACTGCCGTACTCGAGAAGGGTACCGGGGGTTCGAATCCCCCTCTCTCCGCAAAACGCACGTTAACAGATTGAATTACAGAAAGTTAGGAGGGTTTAAAAAAACCAAGTGCGTCAAAAATGCGTCAAAAAGATTTACCATTTATTTAGCGACTAAGTTAAAAAATGGTAAGCCATGGCGAAACAAGCATCATTTATGAAGGTGGTAGATTTCATACCAGCTTCACTCCACGAGAACAAAAGTTGGGAAGTTGTATTTTATGCAAAGGATCCTCAGTCAGGAGAGTTGAAGCGTAAGCGTATTAGAGTGAATAGAGGGTCGAACATTCGTGAAAGAAGATATTTGGCCAAGCAAATGATCTACAAGATCAATGAGAAGCTAAATAATGGATGGAACCCCTTTATAGAGGAAGAAGCACCAAGGTCCTTTCATAAAATACTGGAGGTTTTTGATTCATTTATGAGAGATAAAAGGGATCTCCGGCCGGACTCCCTCAGGACCTATAAATCAGAGATAAATTTCTTAAAGGAATTTGTTATAAGGTTCCATGGTTCCGATATGTATGCAGTAACATTTGATAAAAATGTTGCTAATCGGTATATGGAATATGCATGGGAAAGCAGAAAAATAGGTGCAAGGAGATATAACAATATAGTTGTAACCTCTCGCATCATCTTCAATTGGATGGTTGAGAAGGGATACATAATGCAAAGTCCTTTTGATAGTAAGTATATCAAAAAGAAAAAGCAACCTGGCAAAATGAGGATCATGGAGATTGAGCCGGAGGACAGAAAGAAGATCAGGGAATATTTAAGAAAAACCAACAGGCCATTTTATGCAATGATGATGTTTGCCTTTCACAGCTTACTACGTCCGAAAGAGATATCATATATTCAGATAAAGGATATCGATTTAAAAAAGCAGGTAGTAACGGTAAAGGGCAGCGTTGCAAAGAATGGAAAAACAAGGCATGCAACAATCCCTGATGTTATGAAGGACATCATAAAAGAATTGATAGATGAAATGCCGGTAAAGAATCAAAATTGGTATTTGTTTTCGAATAACAATTTCAAGCCAGGGCCACATCGGAGAGATTCACGGGAAATTTCCCGGTACTGGTCTGACTTGAGGTCAACGCTAAAGTTGAAAAAGGAAGTACAGTTCTATTCACTCCGAGATTCCGGTATCATCCAAATGCTGAAGGATGGCCGAAACCCAAAGGAAGTAATGGAAGCAGCTGATCACTCCTCAATGGATGTAACAAACAATTATGTAAAAACCGCAATGAAGTATACATCAATTGATATCCGGGAAAAAAGCACGGCATTTTAGATTTGCATCAGGGATAGAAACGTATAACCCACAAGTTTGAAAAACGAGGATTATAAGAGTATAGCCCGACCCTGAAGGGGTGATGCCAGAAAAACCTTTTAAAAGAATTATTGCTTATTCGCAAAAGCATTGATCCTCTCCCTATCATTCTCCTGCTTCTTACCGATACCCATCATAGAAGTTACAACGGCCATAATAGAAGCGAATATTGCAACAAAGCCAACGTAATCCCAGGTAAATATAAGGTAGATAGAACTGATAATTATAGCAAAGCCGGTAAGGCAAAGCTGAATGAGTCTTTTGCTTGATTGTTTGCCAGACGATTCCTCCCAGAAGTAAATAAATTCACGTATCATGTCAGAAATAATTATCGATATAGAATAAAATGGTAGCTACAAAAGAAAGCAGAACTATAAAAAATGAACCTACATAAAACATATCTCCATGGTTACCTTTACTCAGATAGATCAGTTTCAAATTATTAACACGATTTATGATCATGTTATATAACCAGTAGCAGAGCAACAGGAATACTATTGAGCTCAGGATGATCCCATACCACCTTGGAAACAAAACAAAAGGATTTATAAAGTAGAAGTATTCCGGTGGCAGGAAGCCTACCAAGCCAATCGCGGCAAGCAAAAGCTTGTTTACTACACCTATACGATGCCAGTTATCACGAGCCGTGGTATCTGTTTTATCATTAAGGTCCTTAACTACGAAGGCATTCCATAAACCGAAAAAGAACATTGCAAGCAGTATCATAGTTATGGTTTTGTTGTACTGACAACTATACCAGTGCCGGCAGAACTCGGATAAACATAGCAGGGCGTTCCACTGGCATTTGTCATGATCCATCCGGTTATATCCGGATCTGAAGCACCACGAAATGTTTTGACGTATACCCCATCATCAAGATCGAAGGTCGCTCCACCACCAACAATTATGTCAGGATCATTATATATTTTAAATTGACCGGATACAACGCCAGGTGCAGAAGAAACCCTGATCAGCGTGCCGGAACCATAATACTGATGGAGATCAGCAAAATAACCATACTCAACAGAAGTAACAGTTCCGGACCAGGTGAGATCAGTCTTTTCAATGTAATCACCCACGGCCACCCTGTGAGTAGCATCACCATAGTCATAAGGAAGTAATATAGAATCACCGGAAACCCAATCACAATTATAATTCCAATCAGAAGCATCATAGTCATTAATGTAATGCAGGACAGTTTTACCAGTAATATCAACATCACCATCAACAGCCAGGGTGGCATCCTGTGAGGGCATCTTACCAACGGAAAGTTTATTAAACACATTCAGGTTCCCTTTACCTCCGATAAAGCGGTAAACATCAACGTATTTAATTGCTGCCACCTGACCGACAGGGCCGGTACGGAAAAAGACCTGCGTTGAATTCCATTGAGAATCATAAGTTATACTATCAATTTTATAATAGTCAGATTTAAAAGAAGTTAGTTCCGGATAATAAAAGTGGGTCGCATCATCAAAAGTACCATTTGATAATAGATCGCCAGTAAAGGTTTCAACAAGGGTGCCATAAGCGAAAGAAGGGCCCTCACAATCCAGGCGGAATAAAAACTCATATCCATCAATGATCTTGGTTTCTGCTTGCATAGTTGCTCCACCCTGAGCTGTGATATGACCATATTCTAAAGAAGATATTGTAACGTGAGTAAAATCATCACAGTCCGTATACTCAGATGCGTTGAGCCAAAAACACCAATTACCGCCCATATTAGTAAGAGTTTCAACAACGGCAGTTGATCCATCGCAGGATCCTCCGGAAAGGATTACCTCTTGGGGTAAAAATACCTTACTGATATCACCGGTAAAATTCGTAAGAATTATCGCCTGGCCGCTATACGTTGAAAAACATGTATATTTTGCAGCGATAATGGATGAAGTGAGCAGGACATCCTTTTTGAATGTTGCATTTTTTGAAACGTCAAGCTTGCCGGCATTGAAGTTTCTCTGGGCAAAAGAGAAGCTGACAATCAGCAAAGCAAAGCCAATAAAAAGAAATAGTTTTTTCATGATTAAAGATTTAGTTGTTAAAAGTTAGGATACGAAAATAAAGCAGCGATCAAAGTAAAAAAAGGACAGAAAGAAATCAGGAAGAAGATCTCGATAGAGCCTGAATATCTGAAAGCTCATTGGCATATTCCTGCTGATGATCGTAGGAAATAGATGCACGTCTGTTTTTGGGATCACTCAGGTATTCATTCATTTTAGAATTCTTTTCATTCATTTGTTGCATTTGTTGATGAATAGCCATAAGAATTTCTGAGTCCTGATTACCATAATAAGCAGATTCAACCGCACTTGTAAACAGGGGAGCTGATGAAGCTGATATAGCCTGAATGTCTGGCTGTACCGGGGTAGAGAAATGAACAGATTTTGTTCTGCCTTTTTGGTAATCTTCCAACTGCTGAATGATAGGACCGGTTTTGGGATCCTCTACAAGATCACCCGATGCAACCCATTCTTTCTTATTATCATCCCCTACAATGGCCATTGTTGCCCGGTCAGGCGTATAACCACCATATTTAAAAACCGGAGTTGGTTCACTTTTAATGGCTGCAATTTGAATACCACCAAGTACGGCGGTAAGGGCAGCAAGGATAAAAGAATATGGGGGTGCGGTACTACCTAAGGCCTGAGTAATACCGGCAGCGGTATTGATATTAGCAGTAAATAATCTAAGTTGTTTATCACGCTTCCACTGTTTGATAGCCAGGTCTTTCTTTTTCTTATCCATCTGATCATTGAGCGAATCCACCTGGCGATCATAATGTTCCTGAGAAATAATTCCTGCATCCAATTGGTCCTTTAAAAGTTTCTGCCTACGAATCATGTTATCTTCATAATTCTGCATGGCATAATCTTCTTCGGCAGTCTTACGGGCGTTCACACTTGACCATATCTCCCCGAATTGTTGTGCAATCTGAATGGCGGCAGCAATGTGCTGAAGCGTTTCGTCCCAATCTTCGGCTGACATTCCGAAAATATCAGAATCACCACCCCCATCTTCATCAGAGAAGGTTTCATTTTTGATCCGGGCAAGTTCATCATTCATGGCCTGATACAACTCTGTTGTTTCCAAGCCATGCTCCTCAGCAAGTTTAATAAGGTCCTGATATTTCTTAGTTGTTTCGTGGATGGCAGTTTCCCGGTCTGACATCAGAATCAGATTAATATCAGCCTGGGCCTTTTCTTTTTCCTCTTTTGTTTTTTGGGCCCACTTCAGCACAATTGCATTAAGTTCCTGTTCTCTAAGGTCAGTCAGGGCCATAATATCAAGGCCATATTCATCCGCCTTGGATAATAAGTCAGCGTATTTATCCTGAACCTCTTGAATTTCCTTCTCCTGACCATTGAGTCCATTGATCCGTATTGCCCTGCGAAGCTTTTCAATGCTGTCATGAAGCTGCTGCTCAACACGAAGTTTTTCACTGGCAAGCTTCTCAGCCGCTTTTACTTCTTCTTCGGTATTGTAGTCCGCCTCAAAATCAGCAGCGAGTTTTTCTGTATCAAGGATCTTTTTCTGTATCCGATGATAATCTTCCGATCCCTTCACTGCATTGCGGAGTGCAAGTTGATACAGATTGAGTTTTTCTTCAAGATTGACAAGGGTTTGTGTGCCAATGTTATCAGCATTTTGTTCCGCCAAAAGAATATCAGTCAGGGAAACACTTGAATTTTTGATGTTTTCAATGCTTGCCTGAACATCTTTGATAAACTGATCAATGTCTTTGGTAGCATCGTTTTTTCTTTCTTCAAGTCTGCCGAAGATAATATCTCCCACTGCCTGTTGGCCGGCATTGGATCCCTGGGTAAGTTCAATCCACATGCTCTTGCCACCGGCAATAAATTCATCCCAAAGAGTGGGATCGAATGAGTTGCGTATTTCCTGACGCTGTACTTTGGCAAGTTCGATTTTTGCTTCAGCAAGGCGAATGGTTTCATCAATCTTGGATTGGAGATCAAGTTTTTCCTGAAAACTTAATCGGTTTAGCTTACCAATTTCATCATTAATACCCTTGTAGGAAACTTCAAGGGATTTATTCAAAGTGGTAAGATCCTTTGAAAGATCAGCCTTTTTGCGTTCCAGTTCAAGAGTTTTTGAATTATACTTATTATACAGGCGGATCCCTGCAATAAGTGCAGTAATGCCAAGTAAGACCAATCCTAAAGGATTTGCTTTCATTGTAGCATTAAGCGTCTTTTGTGCAACAATGGCACGGCCTTGTGCTATTGTCATTTTACCGGTAAGGGCAATTCTCAATCTTGAAGCAATTGCCCTTGCATTAGTGAGAACAAGACCTTTTGTTCCCAAAACAAAACGGATCTTTTCCATGGCGATCAGCCCGGCGTAAGAAATATTCTCCTTAATATTCAAAGCGATAGTAGCAATCTTAGCCGAATTATAGGCCAGGTAAGCACCGGTAAGGGCAATAATAAGGGTTTTGTTTTCCTTAAAGATTTTCGGCAGTGCCATGGTAACTTTCATCAGCATACCGAAGCCAAGGTAGGCTCTGGTTAAAGTAGGTGATAAATTTTCACCAAGTTCAATGGCCAACAGGGTGATCTTATTTTTGGCCTGTGCCAGTTGCGTTGCCCTGTTATCAGTGTTTTTTATAGCCTGTTCCATGGCTATATTGGTATCGGTAACCAGTCCACGATAGCGATTGAATTCACTCTGGCCCTGCACCATTACTTCCACCATTTTTGCGTGTCTTTCACTAAAGATATCCACGGCCTTTTCTCCCTTGCCAAAGCGAACCCTTAGTTCATCCAGGGCAAGATTAAGATCAAAAACACCATCTTTAAAACCAATATTCAGTGATCTCATTTTAAGAAAAACCTTATCAAGGGAGTTACCGGCCTGAGAAGCTTTTGCGAATTTTGGGGCAACAGTTTCAACGATAGCAACTCCATCTTCGACCTCCATTCCAAGCAGGGCCATAGTGGTACCGGCTTTTTCAATGGCTTCGGAGAGGTAGCCGATATTTCCGGCACCGGCCTTGGATCCTGCAGAAATGACGTTGATCGTTCTCTCAGAATCCCGTGCCGACAGATTGAATTGATTCAAGGTGGTGGCAAGGGCAGCAACAGCCGGTTCAAGTTTACCCTTGGCAGCTTCACTGAGAATGATCGCATTCAGGGTAACTTCATGCAGGGCCTCTTTGTTCTGCAAAAGTTCAGGTCTTTGTGATCCCATTTTGGTATAGGCATCAACGATGTCGGAGGCGGATTGCTTTATGCGAATACCGGATTCCAAAATGGCTACGGAGGTTTCCTTGGCTTTATCAGAAAGCCAACCAAGGGGATCACCTTCAAGACCGGTCAGGGCAGAGAGGTTGTCAACACGTTCTTCGAACTCATTGGCAGCATCAGCGGCTTTACGGAAAGCCATAACAAGGCCTGTCAAGGTGGCGATCCCGGCAGAGATCACCATAAAATATTTATTAAAACCGTTGGCTGCTCTTTGCAGGGATCCCCATGCTCCGGCAGTCTTATTAACGGCCTGATAATGCTGATTCATGATCGTTTTAAGCTTGCTAATTTTCTTAGCATGTGCCTGGTACTCTTTCGTACCGCGGATCATGGAGTTTTGCTCAGCAATCAGTTTTTTATATTCAGCCTGAATACCTTTCAGGCTGTTCTTAACCTCTTTGCCGTTGATGTAAAGGTTTACCCTTCTGTTTTCAGTTTTGTTGGCCATCAGTTATATTTTTAGTCTTGTTGCATTAAGAGAGGCATCAGCATAATGTCGTGCAACGATATTTGCGAAACGATCCATATCGGCATCAATCACAGGATTGAGCCATTCCATTTTTTGCCTTTTGTTTGAGGCAGGGTGTCCCCTACCCACTCCATGATGGGCGTAAATACCATGTATGGGAAATTTGAAGCTGACAAGATCAATCTCGCCCATTTCCTTACCAAATTTGATAAATAAGGAATTTCGCAAAACCCTTTCGCTTTGCATACGGGAAAGGATATTTTGGCGGGCCTTTGCCGAATGAACCTTTTTTAAAAGCTGAGTCTTGCCTTTAACAGTCATACGGGAGATCCTTCCCACGATACGCCTACGGGTATAGTGGGCCTGATTTATCAGATCCTTGTTAAAGGCTTGTGTTTTTGTGAAACTCATATCTCGATCATCCCTTCTTTAACTAACTCACCCTGGCACGAACGGATACCATTCATGGTGAGCATGATTGAAAATTTCTTTGGCAGATAATTCACATTATTGATAAAAACCTTTCTGTACTTGGTGCCACCGGTCTGAGGAAGAAATAAATTCATGATGTTTTGAAAATCAATAATTGAAAGGTCAAAATCCATTTTGACAGTCTGGGAGTTATCAATAAATTCCAACCAGTCAGTAAGGAAATTTTTGATCAATCCATTATCGCCATCAAAGCGTAACTCATGGGACCAGTTCTTATCACCAAAGCGGTCATAAGCAAGACCAGAGGCAAAAGGATATTTATCCGATTCACTTCCCATTCCCCTATAAAACAACAGGTGAAGGCCACAGTCCTTATCTCCGGTGGCAAACAGCGGAGAGGAGCAATTTATAAGGGTATAAGGATAAACAGATGAATCGTTTTGATCAATGGCAAGCATCAGGGGAGAGAAGCCGATACGGTACTCTTGCTTTGATGGAGGTATGAGATAATGAGGAAAGTTATATGAATGCAGGTCCCATTGGAGAGAGCCTGTATCAGGGTTTTTGTGGTATAAATAAATCGCATTCATGTTTTGCACCAAGGCAAAAACATTGACGAATGACGGAACCGGGAGCATATCAACCGAGGGGTAAGAACCAACAAAGTCATTAGAATTAAAGGCTTTGTAGTATTGCTGCTCGTCCAGATCGCTGCTGTCCCATTTAAAATGAAGGTCCGCACCTTTGCTTTCTTTAAGCTGAATCTCATAGCTATCTTCAATAACATTTGATGAAAGATCGAGTCTGGCTGCAGATGCGATAAGGGATTTAAGAAATTCAATTTCTACAATGCCTTTTTCATGATCGAAAAAATAAACAAGACCGAAGGCCTTGGAGATTGAAGAAATGAGATCACCAAATGATATGTCCGGCACATGGTCCGAATAGTGCAGGGAATTGGAGAAGCTGTTGAATGTACTGCTGCTGACGTTTTTCACATTTAGTTCCATATTGGAAAACTTGGCATCTGATTCCTCCGGGATCTCGTCTTGGGGGATCCAGTAACATTCGTATTGAACAATAATTTTATGGCCAATGTCAGAAGCGGAAAACCAATGACCAGGTTTGTATGCTTGGAAATCAATCGTATCTCCATCATACAAGCCATAATCACCATAATAGATCAATCCATTAATAGTGGAATCATAAATGCGAATATTAAACCGGTGCATAGGATTGATGTTATGAGGAACGATATATAGTGATCCGGTTATAAGAAATTCGTGGTATCCCTGAGATTTGATCTCATATTCCATGGTTGTAGTATTCCAACAGCCATCAGGGTCCACGTTGGGAAGGGTCGAATCATCATCAAAATGAAAAAGCACAAAATCAAGTGCACCTCCGGTTTGGTCAACAGAGTTGGATGCTTTAACCGAAAACGTGTTAGCAGATGAATCAAGGGGGGTGTTATTAAAAACCATGAGTTGCGATAACTCAGCATGATTAATAAAGTCCCCAATTGTTTTAAAGTTCAACTCTTTAAAACATGATTTAATGATGTAAAACAAATAAAGGCAAGGCAGAATGGAGTTTACATTGGAGGGGGTAGGGTTTTGGTTCAGGGTATTCGCAAGTACAGTTTGCGAGGCTTTTATCCATGAATTTAAAAACCCGGCAAAATCGGGATTGGCTTCATTTTCCTCTCCACCATACCACTCAGGGGCATTGATCAAAGGGAAGTTGAAATTCGTATCCGGATATGAATCAACTACGGTACTTTCAATATAGCTGATAACTGCGGCCATGGATCCGCCAAGGAGTACATCTTTATCATAATTGAAATCCTTCAGGGAAATGTCTTTTGAGTCAATAGAAAAACCATTGAAAATAATTGATCCACGGAAGGCAGTCCTTGTAAGCTTTGACAGGACCAATTTGCCAGTGAAGTTAATTGAATCAGCAAATGAAAATCTGCATTCATAAATGCGGTATTTCTCATTCACAACTATATGGTTTGAATTCATGAATATGTATTCATTATTCTGTGAGGGTATATCAAAGGGATATACCATCGAAGCATATAGAAACTCTGATTCAAAAGCAGGGTGAATAAGATCAAAGCGGATTGAGGTATCCGGGTTAAGATGCAATTCATTATTATTGATGAAAATGCGTATCATAGCAGTTCTTCTATTGAGATTGTACCATCAATTGAAATACGAAAATCGAATTCAAAATTTTGAAGGTTCGATTTGCGATCAATAAGAGAGAATGAATTACCAAGGACTTGAATTCTTACATAAGCAGAATTGCCAACCAAATAGGCAAACCTGTTTTCAAAAATTTCCTGAAGTTGATAGGATTCCTTATCAGATATATAACCAGTAGTTGCTGATAAAATGACGGACTGTTCCTTAACCATCGTAGTATCATTGCCCTTGGAAAGTTCATAATCTTTGCCAAGGAATTTTCTGAGCAAATCAGCATCGTGCTTATATTTCAAATTAACACTGTGGCAAAGAAGTGAATCAAGGCCGCCATAATTATTCTTAAATAGAATTTGGGAAGAATTATGGGGAGTGGGGATAAGGTAAAAATACCTGACCTCAGAGATCAGCGTGGAATCATGTTCAAGGTAAACCTTATATCTCGCAATAGTTTTTGTTGGACTGACCTGATCAAGACCCACCTGTGCAATGCCACAGGGGATGCAATACATATTTTCATATCTTGATGAAAGGTAAGTCAAGGTTACTGCTTTTGTGGTAACAGAGCCATCATCCCATTCAATATCAAAGCAAGCTGTAAAATCATAATCACTCTCAATATAATTCATGAAGAATAAATATTGATGGGCATTAAGCCATGTATCCTGTGAGGATGGCTTATTGGTGAGAAAGATTTTGCTGATTGCCAGGTCAGATAAAAAATCATGCGTTGGCCATTTATCCAAAAAATATTTACCATCAATCAAAGTGAGTGCTTTATGGTCATGCAATTTGGTAATGACCGGATCCTGACCAAAATATTCTGCATAATTGATCTTATAGGAACAAAGGGGGGTTAACCATGTGGAAATGAGATATTCATTAAACATGGGGGTAATGGTAGAAAAAGAATTGCGAATAATATTGCCCGGATAGTAGTATACCTTGCCGGATTCATCAGGATCAAGGTACGCGGTGGATAATTCTTCAAATTCAGCAGCGTTCATGGCCGAAACCATAAGTTGAATAAAAACCTTATAGTTTGGATTGCGGACAGGATCAACGGCCGGGGTAGATCCTCCAACAGAATATGCAGGACAATTTGTGAGGTTGAAGGAAATGGCATATTCAGTGCCAAAATATTTTGCTGTAAATTGAATATCGGTAAGATTGATACCGGTGATGATAAAATATTTTGAGAGGTAATAATTATAATTTAACTGATCAGCTGTATCATAAGCAGAATGACCGGCTGTAAGCTGAAACCCTGAATCATCAATGGTTGTTTTGAAGGTGAATGTAAAGGTATATTCAAGGAAGCTCAGCGTGAAAGAATCACCATCTGAGGGGGTCCCTGTTTTTGAGAGTGAATAAATACCTTTGGTTCCCGGAGTCAGGTATTCATTACCGGCAGACAATTCAAAGCAAATTGGATTGCGAACAAAATCCACAGAAGCAGGCTTACTATCTAAACTTATTATATTCATAGGTCATTCCATTTAGAATTGTCAACAGAAATATTGTGAAGGGAAGTAGCCGAGATTGGAAGCCAGATACCAAAGTTGTTGTCAACCGTGGAGAATTGAACGCCATTTATTTCGTTCAATTCAAAGTCCTTCAAAAAATGGTGCCGGCGGTCAAGCTTATCATTATAGATACGGTTGATCCAATCATCAGCAATTTGTTCCATTTCGGAAAAAATTGTACTTATGGATTCAAAATCATCTGAGTCATCAGCATGATCAAGGAATACAAGGGCGATATTTCTCCTTTTATGATGGTTATCACTATCATTATCAACGAAAGAATAATCATAGTCTGCCATGAGTACACAGGGGAAGTTTACTTTATCGCGGATGCCGGAAAGGATCTCATTTATATCAGAATGAAAGAAATGAGCCTCCAAATCAGAATGCAGAATTGCAGAATGATTTCTGGCAAGGGTTTCAAAGTAGGATTGCAGGTTTTTATAGCTCATGGTCAGGCGGATTTTTTAATTCTTTCAGATAGATCAGATAAAACGGTATGCAAAGGCAATTTGCCTATACGGGTAATATCAGCCAAAACATCATTGGCCAGCTGGCGGCGTACCCTGGACCATTTAGGTGTTGGGATCTGCGAGTCTGCCTTAGGTTTTGTTTCAGGGTCATCATCAGCAAAGGCTTTTGGAAACACGAGCGGATAAGACTGTTCTATCCACCGGCGGATGATGCGATAGTTAAAAACAATGGCAAGAATCAGGTGAGGGTTTATCTGAGAGATAGCACCAGAAAATTGATCAAGGTTAAATTCATTCAAAGGGGTCCTTGTGCCGAAATGATCTACAGGGCGGTACAGGGCGTATACCAAGCGGTATAAATCTTTCAGATCCTTTGAATTAAGGAAACGGATAAAATAGGTATCAGCAACGATAAATTCATCGAAGGTGAGATTTTCATAACCATCTTTCGGCCCACCGAAAGTAAGGCCACTAACTTTGATTTGCTCAATGAAAACTTTGTTGAAGGCAATGTTTTGCATCCAATCAAAAAGTGGCAAAAGGTTATGCACCTGGTAGTGGTCAAAGTGATAAAAGACATATTTATTAAGATCAAGGCATTTCTTTAAAAGCATGATCTTGTCTTTGAGATCAGGCAGGGGGTTTTCAAAATAAACCGAAAGATGAATAAACTGATCCTGGGCAAGGTCGTGCCATTTATCAGGAAAGGATCTGCTTATCGTTCTGTAAACAGGGATAAAGCCAATGGGCCGGTATTTTATCAGTATATCACTCAAAATGAAAAGAATTTCTTCAGTTTAACAATAACAAGGATCAAAAGGGCCGTTGCAGTTATGTAGAAATAATAAGAGCAAAAGCGAAAGAATTTAGGGATATACCTGACCGTTGTAACCTCCTTTTTTAATTCCGAGTGGTAGAGCCTTTTCCAGTGCTCGGTTTCACGAACGGCATCATCCAGAAGGAATTCAAGGGTTGTGTCTTTTGCAAAAAGACTAAGGCCGAGTGTACTGCGATCAACCCATGCATAAGCATGAGAGAATTTATTCTCTGCTGCGATTGTGTCAATAGTGATCAGTTCCGGGGATGCCGGATCTGAGTAATATTGATGGTTGATCAGGGTAACGGTGTCGGGTTTAAGTTTGACATAGATCAGTGAGTCCCTGAACACGGTGATCGATTCAGTTACGATTGAATCATGTACGATAACAGATTCAACCGGTGGGAATTTACGGTTACAGCGATCCATTGTAACGCATGAAGAAGTTACAATTGAAATAAGAATGATGTAAATCAGATATTTCATGATTATTTGTAGTTTACTTCAAGTAATTCTCTCAGGCCTGTATACCGGAAATCAACATGCACCCATGTAGGGGTAGCCTTTTCAATAGTGGAAAGGTAGAATTCCTGATTCAGATACAAAAAGTATCTGCGAATAAAATCCCGGACCTTCTCCGCCTCCCACCCTTTAACCTTTATGTCAATGGCGTTACCAAGGCGGTGTTGCGAGAACCTGGCCCCGATCATGCAATCAAAAGGGCGAAAGCCCGAATATTGATATGATCCGCCAAAGCACCAATCGTTCACGGTAACGATGGAGCCGGTCTGGTCTTTCAGCCATTGGCAAAAAAGGATCATCTTCGGGTTGATAAACCACAGGGATTTATCACCCCAATACTCATAAACCTTAAGAGGTACGAATTCCTGAATGATGAATGAAGTGTCCAAAGATCTTATCATAGCTATTTATCTAAGAAGTTGAGTTTTACGGAATGTTCCTGTAAAATGAGATCCTGCCGGCGGTCATTGATCTTAAGATCCTTCACGTCAACTGAGTTAAAAACACAGCTTGAGTTAATCGTACTGAGTTTTTCAAGCACCTCTTTATTGATCTCATGCTGAACGGATTCGTTTTTCCTTGACTCGATATAAGCAGTCTGGCCAAGCCAGGCAATTATGCCGAGCAGAAAAACCATGATGCTCAAAAGAATCGGAACAATCAGTTGAATAAGCTTTATCTTATTGCCCTGAGGATTGTTGATCGGTTCTGTCATGTCCAAAATGTTTTTTTGTCCGTGTTCTGCCGGAAGGTTAGTGGATCGCCTTCATTATATCCATAGAATAAGGCGTAAGTAGGGAATTCATCGATATTCTCATGAAGGTAATCCTTCATATAATCTATATAGGAATTTCCATTATGCAAAGCATTCTGCATATAAGTGTGCAGGAAATCAGGCGAAACAGGATCCCTTTTTTTGAAATTTGATGAATTGGTGCCATGACTAAGAAAGTAAGCACCATTATAGGTGATATCTACCCCCAGGGAACCAAGGCCACGGGATATAGAAAGAAAAATCTGAATTTTCTGAATAAACCGGATAACGGCATCTTGTGGATCGGTTGTTTCACCGGCAACCCAGGCAGTAAGCAGTTCATCAAAGAATTGCCTGCCGATCACAGGCAGAATGCTGAAATCATTAACAAGTTCAATATACTTCTGAAGGTGCAGGAACACTAACCGGGAGTCGTTGATATTGTAGTATTTATTAAACTCGGGTGCGGTTTTAATGAATTTTGATTTAAAAACCGTGTAGGTATCAGAGTCCTTAAAAATTGGGAATTTGTCGATATTATCTTCGAGGAATTCCAAAATAGCATCAAGGCTGTTGAAGCCTTCGGTGCGGAAAGAATATTTAAGGGCTTCTTCCTGATACTGATATAAAGATTTCTGGCTTTCTGTTTCCTTGCGGAAAGCTCCTGAATCCCCGATGTTTACACTCAGCACTGAAAAGCCGTCAAGGAAGGCCAGATTAATCAAAGATTTCTGGGCTAATTTTAGAAGGTCCCCAAGATCAGAAGCAGCAGCTTTTGGTTCTGGCCGTTCCCCCCAGGAGTCGGGATCATCGTAAAACAAACTAAGTTCGAGATATTGGGAGCTGCCCAATATCTGTTTGATATACTTCTGCTCTGCTGATTCGATATAAGGCAGCAGCGAGGCAAAGGATATGGAAGAATTCACGGAAATATATTTCCGGATTTCTTCAGCTTTGATATTATTTACGGCTTTGAATAGCATTAGCTTACAACTTTTTTAGTTCCACCACCCGAGTCAAGGGTAGTGAGAATAGTGTTGCGGAAACGGATTTCAACATCTTCGATCCCATTGAATTCCAACATACATTCAATTGGATCAAGGATCATCTGGCGATCAAGCCAGGCAAGTGCAACATTCACCAGAAATGATTCACGGATATCTGATCCACCGGTTTTCCCGGCATAAGGACCTGATCCGGGCAAACCTGCACCCATAATGGTTGGATTCACATTGATGGAAAACAGAATGTTTGAATCGGCAACAGCACTTTCAATAAGCTGATGCTCGGATTTAAACTTGTTATCAAGCGGCTCGATGATCCACTGTTCTTCGGGTTTCCCCTGATGATTGACCTCAAAGTGAGTGAACAGGGCCTTGGCAGCGTTTTCATCACCGGTGAGGCTCTGTTCGATCATGTCCATTTCGGCATTCATCAGTTCAGACCGCTTTTTAACGTCTTTAAATTCTGTTTTTGGAAATCGCTTATCCCAATAAGCATATGGGATTTTCACATGCCATCGCCAGGATATCTGGTTCTCGTATACCTTTTTCAAAAAGGAAGGAACCTTTGAAGATATCTCCACCCACCCGGCTTCCTTTGCTGAGTACCAATCGGGCAGAGGGTAGTAGTCGTTATTTGAGAATTCATCACGAAGGGGAAAAATAACTGACTTACCGGCAAGCTTCTTATCTTCCCTCAGACTGATCAGATCAGCAAGGGGATCAAATATATCAAGCACCCGGAGTTCCTTATAAGAACCCTTCTTCGAGGGTGTGCCATCCTTCCAGTTACCATAAACATAAAGGTGTTTGATCACCCCTTTAACCATTTCACCCCACCGGCAATGCTTTGCATTGATAATATTGATGCCGGTAATCCGGGAGCCATCTTCATTAAAGATAAACTCAGGGAATGAGTTGCCAAATTTGAGAATATCACGGGTTCCCAAAGTTAGGTAGCGGCGGATCTTCCGGCTTCGAAGTAATTTCTGAACATCGGGATCATCAATTATTTCGAGAATTTCAGTTCCATCATCCTTATATCCGCTTACCCTGGCAGGGAATATTCCCTGCCCGAGAATTGCCTGAAGCTTATACTTCAGGCCAGAATTCAGTACAGTGGATTTACGGATGAGAAGTTCAGCATCGCTGGGAAAAGTGTTCCCTTCGCCCCAGGGATATACTTTCTTGCCATCGAAGGACTCAGGGTCTTCGTTGGGAGGAGCTGCTGAAGCGGATGAAGGTGAACCAATGGTAGTAACCAGGGCATTGTAGGAAAAGCCTATCAGGGGTACACCTTCTGAATTTTGTATGAGTTCCATTATTTAAGAATTACAGGATTGCCATTGAATTCAAGGATAGACCAGATGTAGACCGGAGTATGGTGATCCATTGGATCCATATGACGGTCAACCAAACGAACACCCCTCATGGAGTTCGTTTTGAGGTTCATGTTCAGACCACAGGAAACACATCTGGGATAGTAGACCAGTTCCCCGTTCTTTTTAACAAATTTGATAGAGAAGGTCTTTTGAGAACCGTCAGGCCGGATCTTTTCATCAAGTTCAGCAAGCACGGTAGATAATTTGATTGCTTCCATAGATAATTGAATTGTGGAAGCAAAGGAAGATTACATCACATCAATAAAAAAGGACAGGGTTGTTTGCATGTAAATCGAGGTCATGTTTATTTAGACTTAGCATAAATTGAATTTGTAAGACATTGAAGATTTGACTGTAACAAATCCAAAAGCCAAAAACGGGGTAACCTTTTCTAGAAATCGGTATTAATTATTGTACTGGATAACTTGGATCACGAAAACCACTCGCCTAATACTCCTTGTTAGCTCTCCAGTTAAGAAATTCGGCATTAATGTTATTTGAAATCGTACTTGAGGTAAGGTTTTTCCATGATTGCTATTAAGAGATAGAGACTATATATGCTTTTAAAATATAATCATTCAAATAGTTAAAACCAAAGTTAAAAACCATGAAAACAAGAATTATTGTTATTGCCATGCTTGCAATAAGTACATTGTTTGTATCCATTCAGTGTAGTAAAGAGACAAATGAACAGCAATTCTCATCTACAGACCAATTAATTCAAGAATCAGAGGCTATGACGGCTCATATTTTGGCTTTTCAAGAAAAGTTGGAATACTACCGGGATAACCCTAGTTTAAAAAGTAGTGAAAACAAGTATGTTTTAGATGCAATTAATGATTGGGAAGCAACTATAAATATGTTGTATTGCCATAGTTATCAAGAAATCTCGGAAATAGCAGTATTTGATACAATTATTCCGATTCCATTAATACCTGGAGACAGTATGGAAATGACAGATGTTTCGGAAAGATATTATAATGCGATTCTTGCTTCAGTGCAGACAAACTATTACGTTGATGCTCCTTTTGCAAATCAGATTTTAGTAGTAGTCGACCTTGAGCCGGTTCCCACCTATGATTCGGTTTTAGTAAATACTTGGATTGGGAATACTCTAGTTGTAAGTCATCCTCCTGATGATTGGCTTTATGGTGATTTAGAAGGAACTTGCGGAAATCAACTCTATTATGGAGAATCTGATGCAGCAAAACAATCTGCCAATTACGTAAGAAACATTTTTTACGAAGATCCTCCATCTGGGAATAATTGGTATTTTATTAATATTCAAACGATATATGCAAATCCATTGGATAAGGATGAAAATGATGATTTTCTATACCTTAATCCAGATGATGGAATTCCAAATGATAATTATAAAGATTATTTAATATTCTATGCAGCTCAAATCATTCCTCCGGGGCTTGTTGACACTGTGAAATGTTTAGAAAGCTATCCTGAATTACATTTTTACAAGCAAAGTTATGTTGATTTAACTCAAGATTGGATTGATGACTCTAATGGAAAAAAATTCAAGGAATGCGAGTATGAAGGAAAAAATTATGGAACTTGCCTGCAGCATGAGCTTGAAACAAAAATTGGCAAACGCTACAATATGGAGGAGGAGACAATTACACTTCCTCAGTTAGAGTAAATTACGGTGTATCTAATTATAAAGCGATGAAGTATCTATTGATCTTTAGTGTTTTCTATTTTGTATCAGCATCTTTATGTGCTCAAAATAGTTATGAGTTTTTTTTTAGTACTAACGATGATGATCAGATAATGTTTGTTTGTCAGGATGTTATTGATAATGAGCAGATATTATTATACACAAGGGATTGTAAATATAATGATTCTAGCTGTGTTTCGGCAAGATTTATATATAAAATCAATACTTCTGGTGATACATCAAGGTTACCGTTTATTGACCAGAGGAATGACACACTATTTTCAATTAATAATATCATCCGGGAAGAGAATGGAGATTATTTTATGACAGGGCTTGCTTATTTATCTGATAGCAATAGCTTTATTTGGTTTGAATCAGATTATAACGTGAAATGGAATTCAAGCTATCAAATTATTTGGGAGTCTATCAACTCAAGACCTTCGCCTTATGATACTTTGTCAAAATCATCGAACTTTAAGATTTTAAAGCTTATTAACGGTAATTATTTAGTTGGAAAAACAATACTTACGTTAGAAACTGGTGTTGCAACGCGATATTATTTGACTGAAGTTGATGCAGCTGATGGTTCCATCATAAAGAGTGCAATTCAAGATTATAGCAATGGTTACTTGCAAGGGCTAACCTATAATCATGATTCCAGTGAAATATTAGTGCATATGAGTCGTACTTGGATGAATGAATGTCATCGTAATTCATGCGGCGTTTTTTCATTAGATACTGCTACTTATGATACATTGAGCAGTTATTGTTACAACAGGGATGATGATGATCCGCAAAAATATTGGTGTGTACATGTTCCCTACAATGCAAAGTTGAAAGAAAACGGGAACTTAATTATTTCTGGGACTGGAGATTGTACGACTTTATCTGATAAGGAATATTATTTATTTATATATGAGTATGACACAGCATTCAATTTGTTAAATAGAGCGTTTTATACAGATAAAGATACATTATATGATGCTGGATGGTATGAAAGTATGGCTTTCAATGAAGCTAATGAGATTTTATTAGCTGGGAATCACGACAGAATGCAGGTTCCTTTTAGTAGCTATTACAATTATATTTATTTGGCAAAAGTTAATAGTGACCTGCAACTCATAACTGAGCGTTATATGGGTGGTGATGCTGAATATGTAGTACTTAGTATGGATGCAACTGAAGATGGTGGAATGGTTGTTTCAGGAACCCGGTATGATTACCAAGTTAACGATAACGAGCATGATGCTTTTATCTTTAAGACAGATGGAAATCTTTGGGTGGATATTCAGGAGAATTCGACAATGGAAATCCATTCTGCCCTAGTTTACCCAAACCCAGGAAGCAATAAACTTATGCTCAGAACAATGGAATATCCTTCAACTTTTGAGTTA
Organism: Bacteroidales bacterium; assembly: GCA_032250805.1. Lineage (GTDB taxonomy): Bacteria > Bacteroidota > Bacteroidia > Bacteroidales > B18-G4 > B18-G4. The sequence continues at coordinate 803 of JAVVEM010000008.1, read as the reverse complement.
CGTGATATGCATGGGAATTTATTGATAAAAAAACAAATCAATAATCATATTTCTGAAATATCGACTGAATTTCTACAAAATGGAATCTATCTCTGGAATTTAATTCAAAATAATTATCAAATAGATAATGGAAAATGGTTAAAAAAATAAATTAAATCAATTACTATGAAAAATGGACTTATTATCATCTCATTTGCCTTGCTTATGTCCTCTTTTTATCAAAGCTATGGGCAATGCACACAATGTTCGGGAACAAATAATTCAGGTGCAAATTCGAGTGCAATAGGACAAGGAACAAGTTCTATAGGAATTAATTCTTTTGCATCTGGGACTTATTCTGTTGCATCTGGAAATACTTCGACATCTCTTGGGATGTACAATCTTTCTAGTGGCATACAATCAGTTTCAATAGGGAGTTATATTCAGGCAACCAATTCGCATGGCATTGCTATTGGAAGTGGTGGCGGATCAGGGAATGAATTAATAAATAGTGAAGCTTACAGCTTAATGGTTGGGTTTAATAGCATTTATCCCACACTGTTTGTTTCGAATTCGACCACATTTCCTCCATTCAACAAAACCGGCAAAATCGGCATTGGAAACGTAACTGATCCTCAAGCCAAGCTACACTTAAAAGCAGATGAAGGAGAAAATGCCGCTATGCTTATTCAGCCATACAATTGGCTTGCTGGGGAAAGTGCGAGTCTCGCCTTGGGTAGTCTGAATTATGGCATAACGAGCAATAAAGACTGTAGGTCTTCAGCCTAACTCGGACACTAAGTTACAAAAGTTAAAGTGTAAAT
>JAVVEM010000080.1:3541-5151 GCA_032250805.1 Bacteroidales bacterium | reverse complement strand
GCAAATCAAAGATTTGCATTTTTTCGGGACTGGTTACTGGTCACTGGTTTTGACTGTTGATACAACAATTTGAAAACTTTACACTGTAAATTGTAAAGTGTAAATTAAAACTTCCATGTTCCATGTTCGGTGTTCATTATTCCCCTGTCCCCTGTCCCTTGTCCCTTGCTTGCCCGCCGGAGTCCGAAGGACGGAGGAGGGTCCCTGGTGCCAAAAAATATGCAATTCCTAATTTTTTTATCAACAAAGCGTGTTAAAAAATTACAAGAACAAATTCCTTAAATATCTGGTAATATTGATATCTTTGCCCACTGCCCGAACTAAAATTATCTAACGATCACGAATACGCAGTCAGGGTTGCCCTGTGACTGACGGGGCGAAGCTATGTTTGGAACCATTAAATTTTCATATTATCCGACACTCATGAGATGGGGAGATGCACACGAACTCACGAAAAGAAATAACAAATAACAAGTAACAAGTAACAAATAACAAATAACAAATCTGGATGCTGGATCACTCTCGTAGCCGGTCGCTGCTGGCTTCTGGTTACAGGATTCTGGATACTGGTCACTGGATATTTACCCGCCGTAGCTTTAACAAAGGATAAAAGGCTTCGGTGGATGCAAAAACCATGAAACCACCGAGTTCTCGGGGCAGGCACTGAAACCATGAATCACTGAAACCACCGGGTCCTCGGAGCAGCCATTTAACCATTTAGCAATTTAGCCATTTAATTAATGTCTTCCATATGAAAAAACCCCAAATCATCCTTCTCCTCTTCCTCGCCATCCTCATGCTGGGTGCGTGTACGCGGCCGCTGAAAGAGATCACCTATGTACACGGCATCGAAACCGGCAAAGTATATGCCGACAGCCTGCAGCCGGCCACATACCTCATCCGCCCCAACGACCACCTGTACATCGTGGTGCTGGGCGACGACCCGATGAATACCGACTTCCTTAACCTTACATCAGCAACCCGCACCAACATGGGCCAGAACCTCGAACTCATCACATATACCGTCGATGAGCGGGGATATATCAGCTTTCCGCAGCTTGGCGAAGTCTACGTGAAAGACAAAACAGTGCTGCAGGTGCAGGAGGAGCTTGGAAAAAAGATCAAAACATATATCGAAGGTACCTCCGTGCAGGTGAAGCTCGTCGACAGAACCATCACCGTGATCGGCGAGGTGAACAGGCCCGGCGTTCAGAGCATATTCAAAAACCAGCTCACCATCTTCGAAGCCCTGGGCACAGCCGGCGACATCACCGACTGGGGCAACCGCAGGAATGTTAAACTTTTCCGGCAGACCGACGACGGCAAGGAGATCGTCAGCCTCGACCTCACCAACCCGCAACTCATCAACTCACCCTACTACTACATCCTGCCCAACGACGTGATCTATGTAGAAGCCTCCAGCCGCGTGTTCGGCTTCAAAACCCTTAACTTCGTCAGTATCTTCACACTGGCGCTGTCAATAGTCACGACCATATTGTTGATCTATAACCTGTTTGGGTAAACGGCTACCGGCTGCCGGCTACCGGAAATGAAGAATGATAATTGACAAATTACAAATTCCGGTAACCGGTAACCGTTTTCCGTTAACC
>JAVVEM010000080.1:1560-3441 GCA_032250805.1 Bacteroidales bacterium | reverse complement strand
TGACAAATTACAAATTCCGGTAACCGGTAACCGTTTTCCGTTAACCGAATAATAAACCCAACCTCATATACACTCCATGACCGAACAACAAAACCAACAACCGCCTACCCGCCAGCAGGACGACATCGACATCAAAAAGCTGCTGCTGAACTTCCTGGGCCACTGGCACTGGTTTGCGGTCGGCATCATCGCCGCCCTTATCATCGGCTGGCTCATCAACCGCTATACCGAGCCCATCTACCAGGTCGACAGCAGCATCCTGGTGAGGGAACAAACCCAGGGCTCGCCCCTCTCCTCCTCCGGCGGCATCTCGGCCGAGGCCCTCGAAGGCTTCGGCATAACCGGCAGCTCATACAACCTCTACAACCAGCAGGAGATCATCCGCTCCTGGCCCATCATCAGGCGTACGCTCGAAGCGCTGCAGTTCGAAGTGTCGTACTATATGGAAGGGAATATACAAACCCGCGAACTATACACCGATGCACCCTTCGAAGTGATTTGGCCCAACGGCCGGCCACAGCTCACCGGCATCGACTTCCACCTGACCATTGAAACCGACGGCTCGCTGCGCCTACAGGTCGAAGGCGAAGATGTTGGCGTACACGATTATACCACAGGCAACGACATTAAAAGGATAGATAAAGTAACGATCGACACCCTCTGCCGGGCAGGCGAATTTATCAAGGGGCCCCACTATGCTTTCACCATCATCCTCAGGCCCGGCTTCCGTCCCGGCGAAGGTTCCGGATACCTGTTCCGCTTTAACACCATCGGGCAGCTCATGAAAAAATATTCAGGCAACCTTACGGTCGAGATCACCGAAAAATATTCCTCCATCCTCTCGCTCAGCCTCCACGACACCCATACCGGCAAAGGCATCGACTTCCTCAACAAGCTTATGGAAGTATATATGCAGGACAACCTCGACCAAAAGAACGACTACGCCAACCGCACCATCGCCTTTATCAGCAGCCAGCTTGGCAGCATCAGCGACTCCCTCAGCGAGTCGGAGCAGGAGATGCTCGACTTCCGTGCCGAAAACAAGGTGGTCAACCTCACCGCACAATCGGAGATCCTTCTCACCCGCCTCACCGAGCTCGACAACCGCCTTGCCCAGCTCGAATCGCAGAACAAATACTACCGCTATCTGCGCGACTACATCCGCGACAACCGTGAGCTGGAAACCATCATGGCCCCATCGGCCATGGGTGTCGACGATCCATTGCTGAGCACATTGATCGAAGAGCTCAACAGCCTCATCCTCGAAAAGGCCCGCCTGGGGCAGGTAAAGAGCTCGCCCCGCCTGAGCCAGCTCAACGCGCAGATCGACAAGCTCAAAAATGCCATGCTCAACAACATCAACGACATCATCAGCCAGGGCGACATCCGCCTGGCCGACCTGCAGGACCGCATCCGCGAGGCCGAAGCCACGGTGGGCAGCCTGCCGGCCACCGAGCGCGACTATGTGAACATCGAGCGCCGCTACCAGCTCAACAACGAAACCTACACCTTTTTGCTGCAGAAGCTCAGCGAAGCACAGATCGCCAGGGCCAGCAACGTGCCCGACAGCCGCGTGGTGGAAGGCGCCACCGGCAGCGGCATGATAGCACCCAGGAAACAGCGCACCAGCATGATCGCCCTCATGCTCGGCTTTATCATTCCGGCCCTGCTCATCATCCTGCGCGACTATTTCAGCACAAAGATCTATTCGCAGGACGAAGTAGAGGCCCTCACCAGCCTTCCCATCCTGGGACATGTTTACTACAACCACGACAAGGAGTACCATAACACACCCGTGCTCGACAAGCCCAACAACATGGCCAGCGAGCCTTACCGTGGTTTGCGCAACAAGATGAACCTGATGACCCGCGGCATGGAGCA
>JAVVEM010000080.1:0-1460 GCA_032250805.1 Bacteroidales bacterium | reverse complement strand
CACGTGATCCCCGCCGGCCCCATCCCGCCCAATCCCGGCGAGATGCTCAACGACCCGAAGATGCTGCAGCTCATGGATCACTTAAAGAAAACCTACGACGTGATCGTGATCGACTCCGCACCGGTAGGTTACGTTACCGACCTTTTCCAGATCAGGGAAATGCTCGACGCCACCCTCTTCGTGGTCCGCCACCGCTTCACCAACCGCCACTGGCTTAAAAATGCCCTCAGCGAAATAAAAGCCCACAAACTTAAAAGCGTAGGCATCGTCATCAACGCCGTCCGCCTCCGCCGCAAAGGATATCTTGGCTATGGTTACGGATACGGGTACGGATATGGGTATGGGTATGGGTACGGATATTCAGATCGCAAGCCGAATGGCAAAAATGGAAGCCAGCGGAAAAAATTATGAACACCGAACACTGAACATAGAATGTTGAAGTGAATTACCCGGCTTCACGACGGCACGAGCACACGACTGCACGACGACACGAAAGAAATCACAAATAACGAATTACAATCTACAGGATACTGGATGCAAAAACACTGAAACCCCCGAGGCTTCGGGACAGGCACCGAGTTCTCGGGGCTGGCACTGAAGCACTGAAACCATTTAGCCATTTAACAGTTTAACCATTTAACTAAAACCTGTGACCAGCAACCAGCAACCAGCAACGCCAGCAAAACCCACCATCCTACCGCTCCCAAAGATTGAGGACGATCGGGGCAACCTGACGTTTATCGAGGAGAATAATCATATTCCTTTTGCCATAAAACGGGTATACTGGATCTACGACGTGCCTGGCGGACAGGTCCGCGGCGGGCACGCCTTTAAGAAACAGCAGGAATTTATTGTTGCCCTTTCGGGCAGTTTTGATGTGGTGGTAGATGATGGCAAAAAAAAAGAGACCTTCTCGCTCAACAGGTCTTATTACGGGCTTTTTATACCAAACGGCCTGTGGCGCGAAATGAATAATTTTTCAACCAATGCGTTGGCCATGGTCCTTAGCTCAACTGAATTCTCGGAAAATGACTATATCAGGAATTACAAAGACTTCCTTAGGATGATTTCGAAATGAAGAATACTTCGATATATGATTGCTCGGTTATTGATCTCCCGCATATAAAGAACAGAGCCGGCAACATCACACCTATTTCCAATAGTAAGGAAATCCCTTTTGATATAAAACGGGTATTTTATATTTATGATATTCCCGGCGGTGAAGACCGCGGAGCACATGCGCACAAGGAATGTCACCAGTTTCTGGTTGCAGCCAGCGGAAGTTTCGAAATTGAAATGAACGATGGAACCAATACACGGACGATTGTATTAAACCGGCCATACTACGGCCTGCATATTCCACCGGGGATATGGGCTGCTGAAAAAGGATTCTCTTCCGGGGCAATTTGTCTAGTTTTGACATCAATGCCCTATAATGAAAACGATTATATTAGGGATTT
>JAVVEM010000007.1:0-105658 GCA_032250805.1 Bacteroidales bacterium | reverse complement strand
TAGCACAGATACGCTGAAAATATAAATCCAATACTCAATTGTTTAACATATTGCGGAAATTGAAAACCTAAACATACTTTAATATTGTGTTTAATAAATCTTATTCCCTCTTAAAACCAACTGACATGGGAGAAATTCTAACCCCCGGACAATGGGATAATCTCCGAATCTACTTAAAAATGGAACATCCCCATCTTACTGATGCAGACATGCCATATTATGAAGCCGAAGAACAGGATTTGTTGTGCATGATAGAATATAAAATTCAAGCGTACAGGGCAAAAAGGCTTTCAGCCAGGCGCAATAATTTTGCATATTCTTTCGCAAAGGAAATTGACTGATAGTGAGAATATCATAACTACACCTGTATCAACGTTTCGCGGAGGCTGATCGCTGCGCAACATCATCACCCTGAATTTGCATAACCGTAATCCTCAGAATGGAGGCAATTGCTTTATCATGAAAAAAATCGTACCGGTAGTTAAAATAAAGGGGTTCGCAACATTGCAAACCAGGAGGCTGAGTGAAAAAACCCTGGCCAAAACGCAAATTGTAAGCCTTTTCCTTAAAGAAGTCGGTGAAGTGTTGCTGTTTCTTACAGTCCTTTTCAAAGAAACCTTTTCGCGCAACTTTGAATTTAAGGAGTTTTTCCGGCAATGCTTTCAAATCGGATATAAAACCTTACCCTTAGTATCGGTTACCGGAGCTATAATGGGTTTGGTGCTGACCATCCAATCGCGCCCTGTACTTGTTGATTTCGGTGCAGTTAGTTTACTTCCGGGCATGGTGGCCGTATCGCTTATCAGGGAAATGGGGCCCGTAATAACGGCATTGATATGTGCCGGCAAAATTGGTTCGGGCATGGGTGCTGAATTGGGTTCAATGAGAGTAACCGAGCAGATCGAAGCCATGGAGGTATCATCCATAAACCCAATGCGGTTCCTGGTTGTAACCCGGGTGGCCGCAGCAACACTCATGATCCCCCTGCTGGTATTATATGCCGATGCATGGGGTATATTAGGAAGTTGGGCAGGCGCGAATATTAAAGGTGATCTGTCGTTTACCTTGTTTTTCTTTCAGGCATTCAGGCATATTGAGTTTATAGATTTGATTCCGGCAGTTATTAAAACATTTTTTTTCGGGGCAGTAATTGGACTGGTGGGATGCTATAAAGGCTACAATGCCGGGCGTGGAACCGAAAGTGTGGGAAAGGCAGCAAATTCAGCTGTCGTGCAGGCATCTCTCCTTGTGATAATTATAGATCTGATCGCAGTACAGGTAACCGATATGATGATATCATGAACTTAACCAATACAGATACCAAAAAGAATAATTCAGGCAAACCGGCCGGCAATACCCCTGTGATTGAAATAAATAATCTTAACAAATCATTTGGCACTGAGGAGGTATTAAAAGATGTTTCGCTGAATCTTTACGATGGCGAAAATCTGGTGGTTCTGGGCAAATCAGGAAGTGGCAAATCCGTATTAATAAAATGTATTGTTGGACTATTAAGTTCAAATGGCGGAACCATCAGTGTATTTGATACCAATGTATTTGAATTGGATCGGAAAGAATTAAATGAATTGAGAAAAAAAATTGGCTTTCTTTTCCAGAGTGGAGCATTGTATGATTCTATGACGGTGAAACAAAACCTGGAATTTCCATTGAGGAGAATAAAAAAAGACCTTTCGGAAAAAGAAATTAAGGAAAAAGTTAACGAGGTTCTGGAAAATGTCGGACTGCCCGATGCATTGGATAAAATGCCGTCGGAACTTTCGGGTGGCATGCGAAAAAGAATAAGCCTGGCACGAACCATTGTTGTGGACCCGCTGATCATGTTGTACGATGAGCCTACCACCGGACTTGATCCGGTGACCTCAGATGAAATAAGTTTACTTATCAATGAGGTGCAAACAAAATACAAAACTTCATCCATCATCATCACACATGATATTGCCTGCGCCCGCACAAATGCCAACCGTGTGATTATGTTATTGGATGGCAAGATATATAAAGAAGGGGATTTGGAAATGTTTGAAAAGTCAACTGACCCGGTTATTCAGTCCTTTTTCAAATAAAATCAGTAAAACAATATTTAATAAAAACAATGAGACATGGATACGCATACAGAGAAATTTAAAGTACGGTTAGGGCTTTTTATTTTAGGAGGATTGGCCTTTTTCGTAATTGCCATATTTATTATCGGGAAACAGCAGAATTTATTTAGTCCTGTTTTTACCCTTACAACAACCTTTCACAATGTAAGTGGATTGCAGGTGGGGAATAATGTCCGCTTAACCGGCATTAATGTAGGTGTGGTCGACAAAATTGAAATAATAAATGACTCTACTGTCAGGGTTGATATGTTGATTAAAAAAGAAGTTCAGCCTTTTATCAGATCCAACAGTCAGGTTGCTATTGGATCCGAAGGCCTTATCGGCGACCGCCTGTTAATAATTACCTATGGAAGCTCCGATGCTCCATTAGCAAAAGAAGGGCAGCATCTTTCATCAACCGAACCCGTTGAAACAGATGCCATCATGGCAAGTTTGCAGGTAATGGCAGGCAATGCTGAAATTATTACGCAACAACTTGTAGAGGTTATGATGAAGGTAAACAGTGGACAGGGGACACTGGGAAGATTAATTGATGACACAACTATTGCAGAAAACATCAACCAAACCATCGTAAATTTTAAAAAAGGCTCAAAAACATTGGACGAAACGATGATAAGCCTCCGGCAGGAAGTAACTGCCATCATGGAGAGTGTTGGAGTAACAACGGCAAATGCTGAAGTTTTTTCGAAACAACTTGAAGAAATTATGCTTAAAATAAATGATGAAAATGGGGTGTTGACCCAAATCATGCAGGACACGTCACTTGCGGTAAATTTGAGCGAAACAATGAAAAATCTTAATAGTAGCTCAAAAGGCCTGGATGAGAATATGGAAGCCCTCAAGCACAATTTCTTTTTCAGAGGATATTATAAGAAAAAAGCAAAAGCTGAAGAAGAACTGAAAGAAGAAGCGCGAAAGAATGCAGACGAGCAAAAGAATACCGAAGAGGAGAAATAATAAGACAAAGGCCTGATAAAAATCGATAATGATGATAGGATATGGAAAAGATATAACTCCTTTTACAAATGCGGTTCAAAATTATTTTCATACTTTTTTTTACTCCGGGTTTATTCTGTAACTTTGCAATTGCGCAAGAACCAGTCGTTGACAAGGATTCAACCCACCTCAATGAGAATATAGAAACCCATCCCAAACAAAGCAAGTTTACCAAATTTATGCATGGAATTTTTTTCAGGCGGGCTGCACCCACGCCTGAAAAAAAAGATGGCAAAAAGAAAATTTATAAAAAACTGATACAAAAATCCTACAGCGCCTTTGAAGGTAAAATTATACGGCATATCAACATCATAACACTCGACCCATTTGGTAAAACAATTGGCGACACCATCATCGCCTCCAGCAATTTTCTTGTTAGAACCGGTAATAAACTTCACGTAAAATCAAAGCAAACCACCATCCGCAACCTGCTGGTAATTCGTCAAAATCAAGCCTTCGATTCATTGCTCGTGAAAGAATCTGAGCGATTGGTGCGAAGCCAGCCCTATGTTCGCGATGTTTCATTTTTTGTAAACACCGTTTCAACCAACTCCGATTCGGTCGACATTTTTATACGCGAATTGGATACCTGGACCATACTGCCTGAATACGTTAGTTCTCCCTCCCGTAAAACAATCAGATTAACCGAAAAGAATTTGCTGGGTCTTGGGCATGAATTTAAAAATACATACACATGGTATCCTGAAACCGGCAACGATGCCTTTGCCACGAAATACTTTGTTCCCAACATCCATAATACCTATATCAATGCAACACTCATTTATGGTACTGATGAATTCGGTGATTTTACAAAAAGCCTCTCCGTAGGCCGCCCCTTTTTTTCCCCTTTTACCAAATGGGCGGGAGGTGTTAGTATCAGTCAGGAATTCCGCACAGACTCCATTCAAACGACCGATCGCCTTATCATTCTGCAAAGATTTAAATTCAATGCGCAGGATTATTGGGGGGGATATGCCTTTCAACTATTTAAAGGAAATACCGAAAAAGCCCGGACGACCAAACTCATTTCTGCCATCAGGTTTATGCGTATCCGCTATCTCGAAAAACCAGCAGATCTGATTGATACCTTACACGTGTTTTCCAATGATGATTTCTACCTTGCGAGCATTGGCATATCAACACGAAAATATGTGCAGGATAAATATATTTTTCGATTTGGAATAACTGAAGATATTCCTATTGGAAAAGTTTTCAGCCTGACAAGCGGCTACCTCCACAAAAATAATCAGAAACAATTATATGTAGGCGGCCGTATTTCACTGGGACATTATTTCCCCTGGGGATACCTCACTTCCAACTTCGAATACGGATCTATAATTCATGATTTCCATACCGAAAAGGGGATCTTAATAGCAGGTGCCAATTATTTTACAGGCCTGATTGAGATCGGCAAATGGAAATTCAGGCAGTTTGTAAAAACACAATTTGACATTGGGTTAAACCGGCTTCCTTACGAAAGTTTAACACTCAACGACGGGAACGGCATAGATGGCTTTAATAGTCCTGTGCTGACCGGCGTCAGCCGATGGATATTCAGGCTTCAGACACAATCCTATGCCCCCTGGGATTTTATTGGATTTCGTTTTGGCCCCTACTTTGTTTGTTCTCTTGGCATGGTTGGAGATGCAGCAACAGGCTTTACAAACAGCACATTGTATTCACAAATAGGATTGGGTATTTTAATTAAAAATGAGTACCTGATAGTAAACACCTTTGATATATCCATTGCATTTTATCCCATAATTCCAGGGAATGGGCAGAATATTTTTAAATTCAACTCATTTAAAACAACTGATTTCGGCTTCAGGGATTTTGAAATTGGAAAACCTGCAGCTGTCTTATATCACTAAGGCAAAAAGGCAAACTCAAACAAAAATTCGCCAAACTGACCGATGATGACCTTATGTTCGCTGAAGGCAAGGAAGATGAACTGCTGGGAAGACTTCAAAAAAAACCGGGTAAATCAAAAGAAGAATTGCAGAAGATGATATCGGAGCTTTAAACCTTTCCTGTTCAGTAAAAGGCTGTCACCGGCATTCCCGGCAACGAAGGAGGCATGTTGCCTCCAGAAAAGGAAAACAATATGCATTTTTTTATGAACTGGCTCCGGGGTGTTTCTGATTCTTCCGGGATATCGTAAAAAAACTACAGATTGCTCATTCACAGTGCGGTCAGATTGTCAACACCGGAAACAGTGAAGATTTTCCAGGCATTAAAGTTAGTGCGCAGATTCCATCGGGCTATCCCGTCATATCAAATCCCACCACGTGCTCTCCTGCCAGCATTTAATCATTTAACACATCTGCCATCTCGCCATAATTTATTGCCAATATTTATAAAATTATCCGTGGCAGCGGTCATAGCTTTGTAAGGAATTTCTAATTTTACGACTTATAAACTGCAATCCATCAAATTCATAAACGAATGAAAAAGACTATGCAGGAATACAATAATACCGACCGGCAACTGCACTGGCTTAGCCAGCTCATTGCCAAAGTAAACAAGGCATTTGTCACGGAGAAGACCGACGACAGCCACACCAACCTTTATTACGACCCGGTTGGTGATAAGCTTACCGGTAGGTGGATTGAAAGTCCTCAAGGTGAGATTTTGTTCAGCCTGAACCTCGAAACCATGCAGTTTGAATGGCTTGACAAAACGCTGAAGTCTCAGCAAGCTTTTACAATTTTCGATAAATCGATTCAGCAACTCGAGAAAGATGCAGCCAATTATCCGGCAAAGTTTGGGATGGAAGCAGATGCTGTTTTTAAACCGCTACATTTTACTATTCCTGATTACGGGATTAAAAGTATTTCAGAAAAGGATATTTCCGAAGAAGGGTTTGCAGCCTGGAAGTTTTACCGTCAACTGGCCAACGAAGTATGCCATGCTTTGCCAGGCTATTTGCAAGTGGAGGGTGAAGTTCGCATCTGGCCCCATCACTTCGATACCGGTATTTATGCACAGTTAACGGATAACCTGAGTATTGGCTTTGGTTTGGCCATGAAAGACGATATGGCCGGAAATGCTTACTTTTATTTATCAGCTTACAAAAGTTCCGGCAGCATAAACTATGTTGATCTGCCCGAATTAAGCCGGGGGCAATGGGAAACCGGCGCCTGGAAAGGAGCCATATTACGGCTGGATGAAATACCCGTGGATTCAATCGAACAAGCCGGAAAAATTGTAATAAACTTTTTTAAAGGAGCTGTCAGGTGGCTCCTGAACCAAAACAATTAAGCATGGAACTCACATTTGAATTTTGGTACTTGCTACCCATATCCATCATCATCGCCACCATTGCCATGTCGAGCGGCGTTGGGGGTGCTGTGTTTTTTTCGCCACTGTTCATCCTTGCACTGAAACTGGATCCGAAGGTGGCCATCGGCACGGCCCTGGCAACTGAATTTTTTGGATTTACTTCCGGCGTAATTGCTTATTCCCGGGCGAAACTCATCGACTATAAACTGGCTGGTAACCTGCTGATCTTTTCCATCCCTCTTGCCATACTGGGAACGATTTACAGCGAGGCCATACCGCCCCTTATCCTGAAAGCCATTTTTGCTGTGGGCCTGATTTTTATTGGTTTTCAGCTTTACAATACGTGGCGAAAGGATGAGCGCAGAAAGAAAGAAAAAGAGCGTCAGCATGAGTTCTACAAAAACTACGAAAGCGAACTCACCGACAGCAAAGGCAATGTTTACAAATACACGGTTTGCAACAAAAACATGGGGCGCTCCTTTGCTGCCATCGGTGGGGCTTTTGTGGGAATGATCTCTGTGGGACTGGCGGAGTTGCAGGAGTACCATCTGGTGGCGCGTTGTAAAGTGCCTCCCCCTGTTGCCGTGGGCACCTCCATTTTTGTGGTGGTAATCACCGTGTTGGTAGCATCGGCAGGCCATTTCTACTCATTTCTTCAGGAAGGCCCTGAAACGTATAATCAGGTAATGAACCTGCTGGTTTTTACTGCACCCGGCGTGATCATTGGCGGACAGCTTGGTGCTAAAATTCAGAGCTCAATACCTGAAGACAAGATGAAAGTGGGTATTGCCCTCCTTTTTGCGATCATTGGGGTTTTTATGCTTTATACACTTATTAGTTAATAAATCAAAAGAAAGATCAGGATATGTCAGATTTTTTTGAAGAATCAATCCGGTTGCATGAACAACTCAAAGGAAAGATAGAAATGAACAACAAAATTGCAGTGAATACAACAACTGATCTCTCACTGGTTTACTCCCCCGGCGTGGCAGGCCCCTGCCTCGATATCAAAAAACATCCCGAAAAAGTGTATGACCTGACCATCAAGTCGAATACGGTGGCCATAGTCAGTGATGGTTCGGCTGTGCTTGGCCTGGGGAATATTGGCGCACATGCAGCCATCCCGGTGATGGAGGGCAAGGCCATGTTGTTTAAAAAATTTGCCGGCATAGATGCGTTTCCAATCTGCCTGAATACGCATGATACAGAGGAGATCATACAAACAATAAAAAATATAGCCCCCGTTTTTGGAGGAATAAATCTTGAGGATATTTCTGCGCCCAGATGTTTCGAAATTGAAGACCGTCTGCAAAATATCGGCATCCCCGTCTTTCATGACGATCAGCATGGAACAGCCATCGTGGCCCTGGCCGGGATCATCAATGCCTGTAAAGTTACCGGCAAAGAGCTTTCCGATCTGAATGTCGTGATCAATGGGGCTGGAGCCGCGGGGATTGCCATTGCCAAAATTCTGCGATGCATCAACCAAAACCCGGATATGTGCAGCCCCGTTAAAAACATTACGGTTTGCGACAGCAAAGGAATTATCTCGGATGACCGCGAAGATTTGACACCGGTAAAAAAAGAATTACTTACTTTTTCCAACTACAACAAAATTAAAGGTACACTACAAGATGCATTGAAAGGCGCTGATGTTTTTATTGGGGTGAGTAAAGGCAACATTTTATCAGGTTCCGACATACGCTTGATGGCCAATGACCCTATCATTTTTGCCCTGGCCAATCCCATCCCGGAAATCTCTCCGGAAAAAGCCAAAGAAGCCGGAGCGGCAGTGGTGGCAACAGGCAGAAGTGATTACCCCAACCAGGTGAACAACGTGCTGGTGTTTCCGGGAATATTTCAAGCAGCCCTTGAAATACGCGCCCCTCAAATCACTTCACGGATGAAGCTGGCGGCGGCACTTGCTATTGCCGGTTTAATTGAAAATCCAACGACTGATCTGGTAATCATTTCTTCGTTGGGACCACATGTGGTGGAAAAAGTGAGCCAGGCAGTCAAAAAACAACAATAATTCAAAAACAAATAAAATCTATTAAGCATGGCCAAAGTTTCCAATTCCGGTTTTAAAAACATACTTGTTAGTTTTTATAATCTCACTTGCGGGATAAAGAAAAAAGAATGGCCCAGCGTTGTTGGTCTTGCCTTGTTTTTCTTTCTTACCATTGCTGTATTTTGGGTGCTTAAACCCCTAAAAAGAGGTCTACTGGTAAGTCATTACCAGAACAACCCCTTAGAGCTCTTCAATATAACCCTTTACGGTGCTGAAGTAGAACAATTTGGCAAGGTGCTTAATATGTTTGTAGCTTTTATTCTGGTACTGGTATTCGTATGGTTATACAGGAAACTAACCCGTCAATGGCTCATAACTACCATAGCTTCGTTTTTCGCCCTGATGTTCGTTGTATTTGCTTTTGTTGTTGAAACTTCTCCTGAAGCGCCATTTGCTATATGGACATTCTACATCTTCGGCGACATGTACAATACCATGCTGGTAACCCTTTTCTGGGCATTTACAAATGATGTTTTTACAGCAAAAAGGGCCAAAAGCGCCTATGGAATTATCGGATTGGGTGGTATTTTGGGAGGCATTTTTGGCGCCACAATTGTAACCACCCTGGTTCAAAATGTAGGACGCAGTACATTGTTGATATCCAGTGTCATTCCTATGTTATTGATCATTGGGATCAGTATTTATGTGAATCGAAGGGAGCGCAGCATTCGTGAAACACAAAGCCCGGATAAACAGGATCAGAGTAATTCTGTTTGGGAGGGAGCCAGATTGGTGTTCAGATCAAAATACCTCCTTTCCATTGCAGCCATAATTGCCATATACGAACTGGTATCCAATATTGTTGATTTCCAGCTTAGTGCGGCAATTGCTATGAGTGTGAACAGCGGTTTAGAAACAGACGCCTATTTTGGCATGGTGGGTATGGTCACAAATATCTCTTCCATTATTGTACAGATGTTTATCACTGTAACGGTAATGAAACGTTTTGGGGTGGGTATTGCACTTCTTTTTCTTCCTCTTGCCATTCTTGTTGGTTCCCTTGGTTTTCTGATCATCCCGGGTTTACTGTTCGCCACCATCATGTCAGCCAGCGATAATAGCCTGAACTATTCCATACAGCAGTCAGCCAAGGAAGCTTTATATACGCCAACATCAAGAGATGTAAAATATAAGGCCAAAGCGTTTATTGATATGTTTGTGCAACGCGGGGCCAAAGCTGTGTCTGTTTTTCTGAATATTGGCCTGGCCATTACATTTGGCATTCATAATGTACACTGGTTATCGTTGCTGGTTTTGGCACTCATCATTATTTGGGCACTACTCGTCAGGTATACTGGCAGGAAATTCAATGATTTAGAAGAAAAAGAAAATTCAAATGAAAATACAAAATCAGCTCCCGAAGCATGTTAAAGAAGGGCATGGGTCGAACAAAAATAAACCTGTTTTATTGTTTCTGACCCTGGCCGTAGCTATGCTGGCATCCTGTACAGCCACCAAACCCTGGTACGGCAAAGACGTGCAAGAGCCAAACCAAAAACAGGCGTATGAAAGGCAAGCCGATTACCGACTGGTATTGGTAGGTGATCAGGGTGCTCCTGACCTTGAGGGCAAAGACCCTGTTCTTGAAATGCTTACCCAGGTCGTAAATCAGGGTCAAGACAAAGATATTGTTTTCCTGGGCGACAATATTTACCAGAATGGTATGGAAACGGAGCCGCCCGAAGCCAAAATCCTGGCTGAAAAAAAGATCAGCAAAACATTATCATCCATCCAGGGATTCGGTGGAAACGTATATTTTATCGCAGGCAATCACGACTGGTTGCTCGGACATAAAAACCTTGTTGCACAGGAAGACTTTCTGTCCTCGTATCCGGGCCATGCCAATATCCGCTTGCTCCCCAAAGCCGGTTGCCCGGGTCCTGAAGTTGTGAACTTAAACGATCGAATGCTTCTTGTGCTAATGGATTCAGAATGGTTCCTGGAAGAAGATAATGAGAATATCGCAAAAAATAATCATTGTTCACCTGCCCTATGGAAAGACGCTATAGATACATTGCGCATCATTGCCGAAACCAATGTTGATAAAATCCTCATTCTTGCTGTTCACCATCCGCTGTATACACAAGGAAAACACGGTGGTTTTTTTTCATGGAAACAACATCTTTTCCCTTTAACGGAAATAAACAAATCCCTATGGCTACCATTGCCTCTTATAGGATCACTCTATCCAATGTTTCGTAAGATGGGGGTTTCAAATCAGGATGTATCCGGCCCGCTGTACCGAAAATACCGCCAGGACATTTCCGAAGCGGTTTCATGCCATCCTAATGTGATCATTACATCAGGACATGAGCATAACCTCCAATATTTTTATCAGAAAGGTTTACATCAAATTGTGAGTGGATCAGGGAGTAAGATAACACCTGTTAAAAAGGGAGGGAAAGCACAATTTGCTTCCAGCTCCAAAGGCTTTGCAACGCTTGATATGTTTGACAACAAGGAGATCATCCTCTCCTACTGGCATGTCAACGATACAGATAAACCTGTTTACAGAACACCACTGATAAACCTTGATAACCAGATTTTCTCAGACATAATAAATGATAATACCAATTTCCCGGATACCATTACAATAATAACAGATAGCATTTATGAAAAAGGCAAAACCGGTAGGTTTTTTTGGGGCGAGCACTACCGGGATATTTGGTCCGCACCACAAAAATATAATGTTCTTAAGCTGAATGAAACCCATGGTGGTTTAAAAATATACAGGGCGGGTGGCGGTTTTCAGACCACAACACTTTTTGTGAAAGACACGCAGAATATACGGTATGTGATACGCACCATTCGTAAAGATCCAACTGAAGTACTACCCGAAGCATTACAACAAACCTTTTCGGAGAAGATCATCCAGGATCAGATATCCGCTTCTCATCCTTTTGGCGCAGCAGTGGTTCCGACTCTTTCTTCGGCAGCAGGAATATACTTCAATATTCCTGAATATTATTATCTTCCGGATGACCCGCACCTTGGACAATACCGAAAACGTGCCCGCAATCAGCCTGTTTTATTGGAAGAGTTTATTTCTCCGGATTATCTTAAAGAAAAATTCGGACACGATGTTCAGAAGGTTATCAGTACCGAAGAACTGATGGAGACATTGTTGGAAAACAACCATCATTTTGTTGACATGGAGTGGTATTGGCGAACCAAATTGGTGGACATGTTACTGAACGACTGGGACAGACACGAGGGGCAATATTTCTGGGTTGCTATTGCGCAAAACGAAAGTATATCTTACCGTCCTTTCCCCATAGACAGGGATAACGTTATGTTCAAAATGGACGGATTGATCCCTTCAATGGTTACCAGAAAATGGAATCTGCCACAATTCCAGAATTTTGACCCTGATATCAAACTCATTGAAGGCATGAATTTTCAATCGATGCACATGGATAGACGCTTTCTGGCTGGTTTGGAGCATTCGGAATGGCACCGTATCGCTGCCAGACTACAGCAGAGCATAACAGACAGTATAATTACTGAGGCTGTCAGCAGGCTTCCTGTATCAGGCCCGGTTGAAAAACAACATATTGTTTCCCTGCTTAAATCGCGCCGTGACAAGCTGACTGAGTTTGCTGAACGCTATTATGAAGTAGTGGCCAGGCAATTGGAAATTGTGGGAACAAAACAGGACGAAGTATTCGTTATCGAAACTGATAAAAAGAATAACCTTAAACTGAGCATATACGCCGGTTCTGTAAGTAAAAATCCTTATTTTGAAAGAACAATTAATCAGGAAGAAACAAAAGAGATAAGAATATATGGCATTGACGGAAATGATCGGGTTGTTTTTAAAAATTTAAAGCATCGTCAAAAAATTCGTTTTGAACTTGTACCTGGCAAGGGTAACATGCATATATCGGATGAAGAAAATTTAAGCTCCAAAGCAGTTCTTAAAATGCACCAGAAAGAGGTTAAAAATATCGAAGATGCAGTGAGAAAAGATAATATGAGTGAATTTACACAAAAAACCCTGCAGCAGTTTGGATACAATTATACTGAACATACACTGGGGTATGTGGCACCGGTTATTTCATTTGGTTTTAATAGTTATGATGGTGCTTACCTGGGTGGCGGGATCATTTGGAAAAAACCGGGGTTCAGAAAATATCCTTATGCCGCCGTGCATAAAGTCGTTGCCAATATAGCTCCCTTAAACGCATCCTTTAATTTTTATTATAAAGCTGAGTTTACAAATCTTATAGCCGGCAACGACTTTTTAATCAATGCTACGGTATATAGTCCCAATAACAGCACTAAATTTTATGGGTTTGGCAACGATTCTGTTGATACAGGGCCCTCAAAGTATTATAATGTCCGCCGCGATATTTACGAAATTAATTTTTTACTTCGTATGAATTTAACCAAAAACAATCATCTGGTTTTTGGTCCAAGTTTCCAGATAACAGATGTCAGGAAGGAAAAAGACAAGTTTTATACAACTAAAATGGCTGGATTGTCTGATTCGGATTTTAATGCTTTTACCCTTCCCGGACTTCAGTTGCAATACCTTTTTAACAACACAAATGATTCACATTATCCAACAAAAGGGATTAAAATTAAATTTGTTTCAAAATGGTGGTATAATATCCAGGATCAGAACGTACTTTTCAGAAGCAACCTTAGCCTGGGCATTTATCAAAAAATACCCCATACGGGTTTTACCATAGCATCGCGCATTGGTGGAATGGTAAACATTGGCAGTTACAGATTTTTTCAGGCAAATGTGCTGGGTGGGGCTGGATTATTCTACAATCCCGATAAAGACTTTTTTGAAGAAGCTAATTTCAGGGGTGCTCCTGCCGACAGGTTTTCCGGTACAGCAGTATTTTATCATAATACCGATTTGCGCCTGAAGATATGGGATGTTCAATCATATGTAATTCCCGGACAGTTTGGTGCCCACTTGCTTTTTGATTACGGAAAAATATGGTTGAAAGATTCAGCAATCAACTCGTGGCAATATGGCTGGGGTGGTGGGCTCTGGTATAATTTTTATGGAAATTTCCTGATGAATTTATCCTATGGACATTCTGTTTATGGCAGCTCTTTTCAGTTACTGACCTCCTTTTTATTTTGATCAGATGGGAACAATAAATATTAAAGCTTAAAATCATGAAAGCACTGATCAACAAATTTTACGATATCAGGGAAGGCGAATGGAAGTTAACATTAGCCTTTTTCTCTGTTTCGTTTTTGTTGATGGTGGTGGTTTATGTACTTAAACCGGTCCGCGACAGCCTCTTTCTTGTCGATTTGGGCGCCAGAAGATTGCCTTATGTCTTCATCCTCATTGCATTGGTTGCCATTCCTGTTACAAGTTTGATAAGCCGGAGTGTGCATAAATATAAAAGCTACAGGGTGTTTTTATGGAGTAATTTCCTGGTGATTCTTCAACTGCTGATCCTCAGGCAGTTATTTTTCCTGGGTGACAACTGGGTTTATGTATTGTTTTACCTGTGGGTAGGGATTTTTACCATTTTGATCGTATCGCAATTTTGGGTTTTTGCAAATGAAGCATACAATACAGTCCAGGCCAAAAGGTTATTCCCATTGATAAACCTGGGTGCCATTCTGGGTGCCATCGCTGGCAGCAATGCTACAAGTGCAATGATCACTCTTGTTAATATTAAAACCGAAGACTTGCTCTATATAAGCATTGCCGTATTGACCATCATTTTGCTCCTCACCAGGATTATATACAAGGCATATGAGCCTGATCACCCAAACACGATCAACCAGAGAATTAAAAAGCCTGTGAGCCCTGGTAACTTGAAAAGTCTATTTAACTCAAAATATCAAATGATTATTGCTGGCATTATCGGCAGTGCCATGTTTGTATCAACGCTCGCCGACTACCAGCTCAAAGCTACAGCCATCAGCACCTTCCCCGAAAAAGCTGAGCTGACTTCATTTATGGGGATTTTTTATGGCAATGTCAGCTTGTTAGCGCTTATCATACAAATAGTGATTTCAGGACGAATATTGCGAAAAATCGGCCTTGGCGGTGCCCTGACCATCCGTCCTGCAGGCTTAATGATAGGCGCTATGTTAATGGCCTTTGAACCAATCCTTGCTTTTGCAGTGTTTTTAGGTGGTATTGACAATGCAAGTCAATACTCCATTGATAAAACAGGACGCGAAATCCTTTTTTTTCCTTTTCCACAGAAAGTAAAAGAACGTATAAAATTTTTTATGGATGTTGTTGTTGACCGTCTGTTTAAGGGCTTTGCCGGACTTTTATTGCTATTGTTGGTAATAATTTTGGAGTTCAATATCAGACAAATTGCTGTAGTAACAATTATTTTCAGTATGATATGGCTTATACTGAGCAGGATTGCCCAGCGCGAATATGTTGGGGAATTCCGAAAAGTACTTGGCACCCAATATGTCGATATAAAAAACGATAATAATTTCAATCTAAGCGAACCACATACGGTACAGATCATCAGAGAACAGTTAAACAGCAGTGAAAGCAGCAAAGTATTACGTGCCTTGTATTTACTTGGGAATGATTCAGCGCAACCATTTGCTGAAGATCTCAAACCCTTGCTTCATCACTCATTATACGAAATCAGGTTGTTGGCATTGAAAAGCCTTTCAAAAATCCCCGGGAAGGACTTTAGTAGCGACATCCTTAACTTGCTGAAAGAAAATGATACAGAGATCAGGCTGGAATCTATAAACTATATTTGCATGTCTGCCAAAGGCAACCCGGATGAGGTTTTGCTGGATTATCTGAACAGCAATTCCATGCTGGATAAATCATCTGCCATTGGGTGTATCACCAAATACGGGGATGAAACCAAAAGAAGCTGGATCAAAGACGAAATACTGGAACAAATCATTGCTGATAAGAGCAAAGAGAATAACCTTGCACGCGCTCAAACAACCCAAATGCTTGGTCACCTGAAAGGGCAGAAAGCCGTTAAATACTTGCCGGCCTTATTAAACGACCCTTCTCCGGCCGTGCAGAAAGAGGCCATAAAAAGCATGAAAGCAATAAAAGATCCTGCATTTCTTCCCTTGCTTATTAATTTTTTATTCGATAAAAAGTTATTGCCGGAAGTGCGGCAGGCTGTGGCCGCTTTTGGCAAAAACCATGTAAAAACCTTAGCAAGCTATCTGCAGAAAGATAAGCTGAGTGACGATAATTTTGAAGCCATTGTAAAAACACTTTCCCTGATGCCATTCAAGGCTACAATAACACATTTGATTGATGCATTGGAAAAAGAAAAAACATTCCCAAAAAGGTTAATGCTCATTAAAGCTTTAAATAAACTGCGAACCAATCATCAACCAGATTTAAAGTTCCAAAAAAAACTTATTTTTAAGGCATTGGATAAGGAGTTAAATCAGAGTTATCTTTTATTGCAGGCAGGCAGCTACCTGCCGGACGATAAAAGATTCAAGCTGCTCAACAAATTGCTGCAAGAACGAAGAAACCAGATAAAAGAACACTTGTTCAGGCTACTTGGACTCATTTTTGATCCAAACGACCTTTACGTCGCATTTCAGGGATATCGCAGTAAAAATGAAGAAAACAGGGCTGCAGCTCTTGAACTGCTCGATAATTTATTAAAAGGTAAACGGAGAACTTTGATAATGAATATTCTCGATCCCATTTCTGACGATAATAACATTGTGGCAGGAAGACAATACTACGGATTCAGTATTGGCTCTTATAGCGAAGCCATGAATGTTTTTATAAATACCGGGGATAATTGGTTGAAAGCTGCAGCACTTTTGGGCATTACGCCTCAATGTCCGGCAGTTTTACAGGATAAGCTCAAAGAAGCAACCAACGATAATCACCCGCTAATATGGCAAGCAGCCCGGCTCACTTTAAGCAAAAATTTTAAATACGAAAAATGGACACAATCATAGAAAAGGTAATGCTGCTGCAAAATGTTGTATTTTTTGCAGACATCCCAACAGATCAATTATCTTTTTTGGCAAACATTGCTGAAGTCAGAACTTATAATAAAGATGACGTTCTGTTCAAAGAAAACGAACCTTCTGATGCGCTTTATATCATTGGCAACGGAATTGTAAACCTGTTTTACAAAGAACAATTAATCAGAGAAGTGGCAGAAAACGAAGCCGTGGGCGCACTCGGATTTTTTGATCAGAAGCCACGTATCTATACAGCTAAATGTAAAAATTCATGCACTACCTTAGTTTTTGACAGCATGCTTTTTTTCGATCTGCTGGAGGACAGGGTGCAAATTACTCATCATTTGCTTCGATACTTTGTAACCGAATTGCGTAATGCCATCACTGCAAATGGTATTACCGGTAAATACGCCTGAGTAGAAATATGATAAACAAACAAGACATCAAATTAATTAATAGCCTATGAAATGGATCAAAGTACTGGATAAAAAAACCGATCTGGCCGAGGGCCGGGTAATCACCGTAAATGCAGAAAACAAACAAGTTGCCCTATCTCATTTTGAAGGGAAGATTTGCGCCCTCAATAATCATTGCCCGCATCAGGGTGGCCCACTGGGTGAGGGAAGCATTGAGAACGGCATACTACGCTGTCCCTGGCATGGCTGGGACTATCATCCCTGTACGGGCAAAGCGCCCGGTTTTGATGACGGTGTGGAACCTTATCCCATCGAAGAGAGAGCTGATGGCATTTATGTAGGCCTCCCGGATGAAAAACCGCACGAGTCCACGCTCTCCGACATCATGGCTGAAACAATGGTCAACTGGGGTGTGGATACCGTTTTTGGCATGGTAGGACATTCTAATCTTGGCCTGGCAGATGCTTTACGCCGGCAGGAAGAAAAAGGAAACCTGAAATACATCGGCATCCGTCACGAAGGAGCTGGAGCTTTTGCAGCCAGCGCTTATGGCAAGCTGACAGGGAAGCCTGCTGCCTGCTTTTCCATTGCAGGGCCGGGAGCTACCAATATGTTCACCGGGCTTTGGGATGCCAAGGTAGACCGGGCACCCATCCTCGCCCTTACCGGGCAGGTTGCCACACAGGTGGTGGGTACCGGAAACTTTCAGGAAGTGGACCTGGTAAGGGCTTTTCAAACAGTAGCGGATTTCAATCATCGCGTACAAAACGATAGCCAACATGCCGAATTGGTAAGCCTGGCTATCAAGCATGCGCTCATCAACCGGGACGTATCCCACCTGACTTTTCCCGATGAAATACAAACACTCCCGGCAGGCGATCAGAAAGCACAAACGCCTAAAAACCGCATGGGTGATCAACGCATTGCTCCTTCGGCTGAAGGTATTGATAAAGCATTGGGATTGATTAAAAAATCAAAAAGACCGGTAATTGTTGTGGGGCACGGAGCACGTTTTCATATGGATAAGATCATTGGCTTTGCCGAAACAATCAATGCCCCGGTACTCACTACATTTAAAGGTAAAGGACTGATTCCTGACCATCATCCCCTGGCAGCGGGTGTTTTGGGACGCAGTGGCACACCCGTGGCATCATGGTTTATGAACGAGAGCGATCTGCTGATTGTGCTTGGGGCTTCATTTAGCAACCACACCGGTATCACACCGAAAAAACCAACCATTCAAGTGGATTTGGATCCCCTCGCATTAGGAAAATTTCATAAAATTGATGTGCCGCTTTGGGGTGAACTTTCCATAACCATGGATATCTTACAAGATAAAGTGGAGAAAAAATCATCTCTTACAGATCAGAAAATGGATCTGGCTGAAAGATGGAAGATCTGGCGCAACGAAAAACAAAAGCGCCTGAAAGAAAACCGGGGTCAGGGAATCAGCTCAGTGGCTGTATTCGATGCCCTTTCGAAACTGGCCCCCGAAAATGCCGTGATGTGTGTGGACGTGGGGAACAATGCCTATTCGCTGGGCCGTTATTTCGAATGTAAAAATCAAAGCTTTTTAATGTCGGGTTACCTGGGGTCCATAGGTTTTGCCATGCCGGCGGCTATGGGCGCCTGGGCAGCAACTCAGGGAAAGCGGCCGGTAATTGCCGTTGCCGGTGATGGTGGGTTTGCTCAGTACATGGCAGAACTAACAACATCGGTAAAATATGTCATGAATATCAAAGTAATTGTATTAAATAATTCGGAACTGGGAAAAATTTCTAAAGAACAACATTCAGGTGGGTTTAATGTTTTTGCTACCGATCTGGTAAATCCGGATTTTTCTCAATTTGCCAATAGCTGTGGAGCTCTTGGTTTAAAAGTTACCGATAAAAATGAACTGGAAGAAAAAATGAAAAAAGTGTTAGAATTTAATGGTTCTGCAATTCTGGAAATCATTACAGATGTAAACCTGGTTTAAAAAGATTGGAATATGATAGCTATGCTAAAGTTTTCTTTCAAACAGTGAGAGTTAAATGATTTCTTTTAGCTCGTTCAGCGATATGGATAATGGCAATACTGATTAATTCTTGACAGGATTGCCTTCAAATATCCAAGGCTATTTTGTAGATTCACCCCGAAATTAATATATGAACCATGAAAAAAATATCATTAGAAGTTAGTCTCATTTATGGTTCGGTGCGTAAAGCCCGCCAGGGGATTTTTGCGGCCCGTTACCTTGAAAAGAAACTGCTGGAAAGAAATTATAATGTACATTTTATTGATCCTTTGAATTATGATCTTCCTTTTTTGGATAAGATGTACAAGGAATATGACGCTGGAAAGGCTCCGGAAAACATGGAAAAACTTGCCCGGATTTTTAAAAAGTCAGATGGGTTTCTCATCGTAACGGGTGAGTATAATCACAGCATTCCGCCTGCTTTGAAAAATCTGCTCGATCATTTCCAGACTGAATATTTCTTCAAACCATCGGCCATTGCATCCTATTCGGCAGGAAATTTTGGCGGGGTACGATCTGCTGTTCATTTGCGGACCATTGTGGGCGAACTTGGAATGCCGGCCATTTCGTCTATGCTGCCATTTCCGGTTATCGGCAATCTTTTCGATGAAAACCTGGTACCACAGAATAAGTTCACCGAGCCTTCTGCGCAAAAGTTTTTAAATGAGTTTGAGTGGTACATGGAAGCTTTTAAAGAAAGAAGACAGAAAGGGACGCCTTATTAGAACGCGTTATGTTTTTAAAAAATGTGGAAATGAATAGAATAAGCTGACTTAAAATCGCCGGTAAGGTTGAATTGATTTTTTGAAACCGGCATATTGAGTTTGATTGAAAAATGATAAAAAATAAATTAATTAAAATATAATATGAAGAAAGTTGTAAGCAGTTCAATCGTATTTTTGTTCATAATTACGGTTGTAGTTGCACAAAATAATCCAAAAAATTTGCCATTTAACTGGAAAACTGATACTGCCAACAGGATTGTATCACTGGACGAATTCACAGCGCTGCTGATGCCTGACGGTATTCCGCCCATTGATGAACCGAAATTCTGGGACAGAGAAAAAGCCGAAAACAACTATTTTACGCATGAACCGGTTGTGGCCCTTGAAATTAGTGGAGAAGCCAAAGCCTATCCGCTCAGTGTGCTCATGTATCATGAAATTGTTAATGATGAAGCAGGGAGCAAGAAAGTTACGATCACCTACTGCCCGCTTTGCAATACGGCCGTGGTTTACGACCGGCGGCTTGAATTTGAAGGTGTGACATATCTGCTCGATTTCGGGGTTTCAGGCATGTTGCGCAACAGCGACCTGGTGATGTGGGACCGGCAAACCCAAAGCTGGTGGCAACAGTTAACAGGAGAAGCCTTGGTTGGCAAACTGGCCGGTGCCAGATTAAACCTGGTTTCATCCATGCTGATCTCATTGGAAGAATTTTTTGAAACCTATCCCGAAGGCAAGATACTTTCAACTGAAACAGGTCATTTCAGCGAATATGGCAGCAATCCCTACACAGGATATGACGCATTAACCAACGAGCAGCCCCGGCTTTTTAAAGGAGAAGTTGACCCGCGACTACCCGCTATGGAACGCGTGATCGACATCCAGATTGAAAGTGAATACAAGATCTATCCGCTCTCTTCTTTTGAAAAAACCGATGTTATTAACGATCAGTTCAAAGACACCCCGGTGGTCCTGTTTCATACTTCCAAAACTGTATCGGTGGTGGATAAAAAAAATATTGCCGAATCAAAACAAGTGGGTTCAGTTACTGTTTTCAGCCCCCTTGTTGAAGGGGAGTTACTTCATTTTGAAAAAAGAGAAAATGGGTTCAGAGATATGCAAACCGGCTCAGAATGGAATATCGCAGGCAAATGCATTTCGGGAATTCATAAAGGAAAATCCCTGACACCCATTCCACATGGCAATCATTTTGCATTTGCATGGCTTGCTTTTCATCCTGAATCGGATATTTTCAGCGAATAGCAAATCATAGGGCCTTATCTTTTCCTTAAATGACAAAGCTCACAAGGAGTATTAGCATCTCATTCTCCCGAATAATGATTAATTTTAGGCAATAAGATCACTAATCCCCTTCATCATGGAAACAAAAGAAACAAAGAAAAAAACATTTTTCAGCAAGATCATGCGTCCTTTCCTTACGGGAATACTTACCATATTTCCGCTGGTTATAACGATCATCATCATTATTTGGTTTATTAATTTCCTGGCGGGGATGATCGGGCCCGCAAGTGATTTTGGCGGCCTGCTGCAATCTGTTGGGCTTAACTTTGTTAAAAACCAGATTGTGGCATATCTCCTCGGTCTCAGCGCCACACTTGTGCTGATATATTTTATGGGAATAATGGTGCAGATAGGCCTGCGCAACCAATGGAACAACCTAACCGACAATATAATGAGACGCATCCCGCTCATCAGTACAATTTACAATGCATCGAAAAAGATTACCTCTCTGTTTGAGGTGAAAGACCAACCAGATATGAAAGCCATGAGCCCCGTAATGTGCTACTTTGGCGGAAAAGGCGGAACGGCTGTACTGGCATTGCTCACCACCCAGGAGATCATTAATATTGACGGCTTCGAATACTATTCGGTCATGATACCCAGCTCGCCCGTTCCCATTGGTGGGGCAATCCTTTACGTACCCGTTTCCTGGGTCGAAAAAGTTAATTTCAATATCGACGGACTTGTAAATATTTATGTTTCGATGGGTGTAACCGGACCTGAATACCTTCAGAAGAAAGCCCGTTAAGCGAGAAATTCGTTCGCACCGGATCCATAATTTACGCGAATACAGAACACGGCCAGCAGTTGCCCTGATTTAAGTATGGCGTTGACTTTATTCAGAGCTCTTCGTATCGCTTCAGCAAGGCTTCCAGTTCCTCAATACGGTCGAGAAGATGTATGGCCAGGCCTACCCCTGCTGTGTTCAGATCAAAATCACGTTTCAATCTTTTTATTCGCTTTACCCGCTCAACGGAGGTAAAAGAGAACCGCCATTCACGCTTTGACCGCCCCCGGGGCTCCACAATGCCTTCTTCAACCATTTCGATGATCTCATCCTGTGAGTGGTCGCAGATGTTACACAGTCTGACCAGGCTGATATCTTCTTCATCATCAATGATAATGCCCTGATATATTCTTTCCATTTCATTGGTCATATGCTTATCCTCCAAAATTTTTTCGCGGATCGAAATCCAGGTCTTTCATCTCTTCATATATTTTTCTGGCTTTTTCGGTATTGGCCGGTGGCCAAACAATATTGACCACAACATAAAGGTCGCCGGGAGTTTTGGCAGGGATGCCTTTGCCTTTCAGCCGGAGCTTTTTGCCTTGTTTTGCGCCTGACGGGATCTTCAATTTAACCTTTCCTCCGGGTGGCCCCGTGAAAGGCATCTGTGATGGGGATACTGATGCTGGCCGTAACATCTTCACCTTTTTGGCGCGACGGGCGCCGGCCTGTCGCGGAACGCCTGCCGGCACTGCCAAAAAGCGATTCAAAAAAATCGCTGAAACCGCCCATGCCGCTGTAGCCGAAATCAAAACCTGCGCCGGCATTAAAAGGCTCTCCACGATCAGCATCATGATATTGCTGCTGATCTGGTCATTCCCTGTTATACAAAATTAATGAATAAATGTTATACCGGCCACGGTACCTGGTATGTCCTTTATCCTTGTCGGGAAATCCTTTATGCTCCGCTTTCGTTCAATGCATTTCACCATCGATTTATTAAAGTTCACCTGGCCGGATCAGCAGTTCGCCCGAAATGCCTTTTCATGGCCTTCGCGAGGCAGTAATTTTACCCCAGAAACTTTAAAAACAACAAGCCATGAAAACAAAAATTATCACCCTCACAGTTCTCGCCCTCATGATGGGCCTCAGCTTAAACACCAAAGCAGAAAACGAAGATACAGCAAAAGTTGATCAGGCTGCCCCTGAATCAGCATTCAAGGCAAGCATCAACCTGTATCCCGACAATGTAGTAAAATTCCTTATTGAAAAACCGGATCAGGATATCGTAAAACTACGCGTTTATGATGTCAGCGGGGTTGAATTATTCAACTATGCCATCAGAAAAGAAAATGTTGCAAGGATCGGCTTCGATGTCAGCAATCTTAAACCCGGAAATTACGAATATGCCATCGAAAGGAATAAGCAGGAAGTGATGAGAAAAACCATCAAAAAAGCAAATTAGTAAAGTAAATTGCCTCCTTTACACTCCCGTTCTTTGATTTCATGCACGGAATGGCTATTTTTGGGAAATACCCCGGAACAGTTTTGATGAACTGCAATGTTTGAAATTGTATTAAATAAATTTGCCAAAAGACTGGGTTTTGCGCTTATCCTTGGCCTGGCCGGAGCAATCCTCCTTGAGATCATATTTAAGCTGCAATACCGGAATCTTGAGCTGTTTCAGTCGCTTCAGTGGTATCTTGCCGCTCTGGCACTGACCATACTCTTCACCGAAACTGTTTATTGGCTTAACAAATGGCTCGACAGCTTTGCCCGGTGGGAACATCGCCCGGTATACCGCCTAAACCTTCAGATAATCACGTATACCCTGGCAGGATTGCTTGTGTTTACTGGACTAAGACTGGCCTGGGTTTTTGTGTTTGCTACCAGGCAGTTCATACTCTTAACCGACGAGATCACCATTGCCATATTTATTATATGTGTGATCATCATCCTGAATATTATAGATTTCGGCATTGTTTTGATGAATCAATGGAGGCTTTCGCTCCTGCAGGCAGAAAAATATAAAAAGGAAAGCGCTGAGTTTGAATTTGAAATGCTGCAGGCACAGATCAATCCGCATTTTCTTTTCAATAGCCTGAACACCCTTTCTTCGCTGGTTTATGAAGATGCCGACAGGTCGGCCGAATTTATCCGCAAATTATCGGATGTATACAGGCATGTACTCGATAACAGGCAGAAAGAACTGATCAGCATCCGGGAAGAAATAAGGTTTATCGAATCGTATATTTTTCTGCTGGAACTCAGGTTTGAAAAAAAGCTGAAGGTGGAGATGGGCATCAGCGAGGATGTGATGGACAGAAAAATTGCCCCGCTCACCCTGCAAATGCTGATCGAAAATGCCGTAAAGCATAACATCGTTTCGGCAAAGCGGCCACTCAAAATTCAGATATTCAACGACAAAAAATATATCGTCATTGAAAACCCGCTCCAGACAAAAGCAGTAAAGGAAAAAGGCAGCCAGATGGGATTGCAGAATATCTCGAGCCGCTACAGAGCCTTATGCGGGCAAGAGGTCATGATCAATAATGAAAATGATACATTTATTGTTAAAGTTCCGATAATATGAAGATTGTAATTGTTGAAGATGAACCATTTGCACAGCAGGAACTGCTCAGGCTGATAAAAAAAACCGGCAGGGAATATGAGCTGCTGGAAATGATCGACTCCGTTGAAGACAGCATCGAATGGTTCGGCAGCAATCTCCATCCCGACCTGGTTTTTCTCGATATACAACTGGCCGATGGGTTAAGCTTCGAAATATTTAAAGAGATCGAACTGAAATCGGCCGTGATCTTTACCACCGCCTACGACGAATTTGCGATCAGAGCATTTGAACTAAACAGCATCGACTACCTGCTGAAACCCGTTAAACAGGAAGCACTTGAGGCAGCACTAAAGAAGTTCGACAAAATGAAACATGGCATCGGCCCGGATAAAACAAGCCCTGGCCAAGAACAGTTGAAACAACTCCTCAGCCTCATGTCGGCAAAAAACTACAAGAACCGCTTTTTAACCAGAATAGGCGATCAGATAAAAAGTGTGGGTTCAGACGAAACAGCTTACTTTAAAGCAGAGGATAATGTGGTTTTTCTGATCGGCAATGATGGTCATAAATACATTATCGACCATACCCTGGAGCAACTGGATGAAATGATTGATCCCGGGCGGGTTGATGATCATGCTCCCGTCCTGCTATCAGATGCGGGTTGAAGTGCACCAACTGCCTTCAAACACTCCGGAAAGTGCCGATATCTATATTACCGGGGAATTCAACAACTGGGACCCGGGCGATAGCAGATACATTCTGAAACAGGCTGAGGACTCAATTTATTATCTCAACCTTCCAAGAGGAGTGGGTGAGCTTGAATACAAATTTACACGTGGCGACTGGACAACAGTTGAAAAGGACAATTGCGGTTATGAGATCGACAACCGTGTGCTTAAATACGGTGGCGAAGATGAAGTGGTAACAGATACCATTAGGAGCTGGGCTGATCTCGACCCCGTTGATTGCGACCAGATGACATTCGTAATTACGTCACTTCCCGAAAATACACCGCAGGATGCCCCGATCACCCTGGCGGGAAATATCAATAACTGGGACGTTGAGGGCAATGAATATATCTTCGAAACCAAGGGATCAGGAAATAAGGATGGTTCATTGAACAAGCCCGTACTTACGATATACCGGCCGGGCGATCTTGAAGAAATTGAATTTAAGATTACCCGGGGCAGCCTGAACAGGAGCGAAGCCGATGGCCTTGGCAGGGAAATAAAACCGCGAACGATCCGTTTCGGGCAGGCAGATACCGTATTTATAGAAGTTGAATCATGGCAGGATCTCGAAAAAGCAAAAGGAAATATGATCACCCTTATCGTGCAAAGCATACCGGAAAATACCCCGCCCGAAGATGCAATATTTTTTGTGGGTGAGATCAACGACTGGTACCCGCACGACGGCAACCTTCGCCTTGAAAAAAACAGGCAGGGACAGTATTTTATTAACCTGCCCAAGCGTGCCTATAACAAAGAATATAAATTTACCCGGGGCAACTGGCGCACCGTTGAAACCGACAAATATGGTTACGAGATCAACAACCGTGTGCTGAAAAAAGCAGGCTCATCAGATACGGTCACCGTAGCGATCCATAACTGGGCCGACCTTTCAGAAGAGATCCCCGGAAAAATACAAATCAGCATTTCGGGTTTGCCTGAAAATACGCCACCTGATGCCGGCATTTATTTAGCAGGTAACTTTAACAACTGGAACCCCGGCAACCCTGACTGGAAGCTGCAGCAGGATTCAATCAGCGGGACATATTTTATCAGCATTCCGCGCGACAGGAATATGCTTGAGTTTAAGTTTACACGTGGTAGCTGGAACACTGTTGAAGCCGATGAATATGGCGATGATATCCCCAACCGTGTCTACCGCTATAGCGATGTCGATTCCCTTCAGCTTGAAGTTGTGAGCTGGAAGGATCTGCAATAATTTTTTATCGCGGCCGACAATTTGTCAGCAAAATTTTTTATTCGAATAATCCAAAACGGCTGACAATTAATCACATCGATATTTTGGCATACTTTATGACATGGAAGAAGCAATTCATTTTTAACATGAAATTGTGTAAATTTGTCAAAGGCGATTAAAAACAACATAACGATATAAACATGAGCGAAAACACTGAAAAAACAAAGTGCCTGATCATCGGATCCGGTCCCGCAGGATACACTGCAGCTATCTATGCTGCACGTGCCGACCTTAAACCCATGATGTACCAGGGTTTGCAGCCCGGCGGACAGCTAACCACCACTACCGAAGTCGAAAACTTTCCGGGTTATCCCGATGGCACCCAGGGCCCTGAGATGATGGAAGATTTTAAAAAGCAGGCAGAGCGCTTCGAAACCGATGTTCGCTGGGGCATGATCACAGCGATTGATCTGTCGAAGAGGCCGTTTATCGCCAAAGCCGACGACGGCAAGGTGATCGAAGCCCATAGTGTGATCATTGCAACCGGTGCCACCGCCAAATGGCTCGGGCTGGAATCGGAGGCAGAATACAACGGTTATGGTGTATCGGCATGTGCCACCTGCGACGGATTCTTTTACAAAGGCAAAGATGTAGCCATCGTCGGAGGCGGCGACACTGCAGCCGAAGAAGCTACCTATCTGGCTAAACTCTGTAATAAGGTTTATATGATCCATCGCCGCGACGAACTGCGGGCTTCAAAGGCCATGCAGAAAAAAGTATTCGACACAGCCAACATAGAAATGGTGTGGAACCATGTTCCCGTTGAAGTGGTTGGCGAAACAGAAGGTTTTGCCAAAAAAGTTACCGGCGTGGTCGTGCAGGATGTTGAAAGCGGAGCGAAGAAAACACTGAATGTGGAGGGCTTCTTCGTTGCCATCGGCCATAAACCCAATACGGATATTTTTGCCGGACAACTCGAAATGAACGATCAGGGATATATTAAAACTGCTCCCGACTCAACAAAAACAACTATTGAAGGCGTATTTGCCGCCGGCGATGTGCAGGACCACGTATACCGCCAGGCCGTAACCGCCGCCGGAACCGGCTGTATGGCAGCCATTGAAGCAGAACGCTGGCTGTCGAGCTAAAATGATCCGTTACTGCTTTAAGAATATCGTATATTGAATACTGTATAGTTGATACTGCATACTCTCAGTATCCATAGCATCGCCCAACCAGCTTATCAACCTTAACGCGGTATATCATCACGTCATTTACTGCAGGGGCATTGAAGAGAAATAAATGATCAGAATAATTTTTCATGATCGTCTTCAGTGCCTCTAATTTTCCATCATAGTCGTCGATAAATTCAATTTCACCATAGGCAAGCACCGAACGGTACTTCATGCCCCAGCTGCATGCCACCTCCTCATTCACCCAGCGGAGCTCGTGGTCGGTGCTGAATGACACGCAAACCCGGGGATTTTCCTTTAATATGTCGATCTTTTTCCCCTGACGGGCTGAATGAAAATAAATATGATCGCCGGCATAACCAAAGTTCATCGGAACCACATACGGATACCCATCCCTGTCGACCATGGCCAGGCTGCAGTAATCGCATTTTTGTATAATTGACTCAAGTTCAGGCTTAAAAGTAAGATCACGTTTTTTCATAAAATAAGTTTCTTATTGCGATAAAGATAATAAAGATGTTCGATTTTCGATGTTCGATTTGAAGATGCCTGAATAGAGTTTTCCGTTTTTAGTTCATTGTCTTTATAAAGACATTGTTTGTGATTTTTTCTTTTTTTGCTTCTTTTCTCCTCCGCCAGTTATAATAAGCTGTCATCCTGACGCCGGGCCCTCGGGGCAAGCACTGAATCACTGAATCACTGAAACACTGAAACACTGAAACACTGAAACACTGAAGCCCTGAATCACTGAATCACTGAAACTCTTCCTATAGCCCGTTGCCCGACATAAAATGAATCAAAACCCACTGACACCAGAAACTGCCAGTCAAGGCGTTGCTGCCATGGCTGATAGGTGGTGCGTACACCAAACTCAATGGGGGCGTAAAAGCGCAAAAGATGTGTTTCGGCAAATAATTCAGCCCCCAGCGATGAATAATAGCTGTCGGAATGCACATTCCGGCCAATAGCATAATCATAAAAGAGGTTGCCCCTGAGCCGTTTGAGATATATTATTGGCCCGATGCTCCAGTCGGGACAGGCAATGGGAAAAGCATAGGTGGTGCGAAGCGAATAAAGCTCCCTGTGCTGCCGTCCGCTGACCCCCCGGGGATAAGCAACAAGATCAGAAAACTTGTAATATCCGGTTTGGCGCTGCTGATATCCGGCATAGATATGCAAGCCCTGGTGACGAATGATCCCCGGGAAGTAGAGATTGAGGGTAACGGCAGCTATGGCACTGTTTTTAGTGGTTTCGAAAGGTGTATGACGGTAATAAAGGCCTATACTCTGTCCCCAGCGCGGGATGATATCCCTGGATGTCGACTTGATTTGCCGGTAATATCTCAGGCCATACCACGAAGAAAAAATGTCGGGCTTTCTGAACCGTATTGTATCCGGCGACACAATCCTGCGAATCACCTGGTTGGCATAAACATATGCCTGCGTACCTGAAAAATATTTGCCCCTGCTCAGGTTCAGTGGAAGCCGCAATCCGCCCCGCAGGTTTGCTTCATTCCACTTAACAGTGGTATAATCAGGCAAATATGCATAATCGCGCCGCAGCCCGTAATCGGCCGAAATATCGATCATCGGATACCATCCCGCATAGGTATATGTTGCATACATCTTCCCCAGCTGTTCATTCACATTATAGTTATACCCTGCAGACAGAAAACTGCTGCTCAACAGGTTTTGCGACATAACTGAAACTCCCGGGTTGATCGTGTAATTACCGGCATTGATATCGAGAGGTGCCCAGCTGTGAAAGTTAAACAGATTTCCAATCTTTGAATATTTACGCGAAGGATTTTGCGAAGGTGCGATGGATGATCCCGGAGGCACAATTTTTTCCTGTTCCTGCAGAACCCGTTGCAGGCCAATGGATTGATCCATCAAAGGGTGGGTAGGCACCGCTTGCGGGTCAGTATATTCAAGTATGCGAAATCCCATTGCCCGGTAATCGGAATACAGCAAAGTCTTTCCATCAGCAGATATGTAAGGGTCGGTAGCGCCAAAGCGCGATTCGGTGATCATGTGTATATCATCGCTCTCACCGTTTGCACCGGAGTCCCGGATCCTGAGCCGGTAAATATTTGAAATCCCTGTCCACGACCCAACGAAGTAAACATAGGGTTGGTGATACAGCGGTTGTGAAATTTCAGCAAAGGTCCAGGGGATCAGTATTTCGGCCTCGCCCGATTGAATATCGACCCGCTGCAGTGATTTTCCCCTTTCAGAAACAAATATGACAAGCAAGGCATCTTCGTCCAACCACACGGGCGTGAGTGGATAGTGATTGTCGGGAGCAGGTATTTTCCGGAGCAGGCCTCCGCTTTTTGTATCAAGAACCACCAGGGAGTATTGATCGAAATTGTCGGCATCTACCGCAACAATTTTTGTTGCATCCTTCGATAATGATGGCGCCAGGTATCGCTTCCTGTGATGAATGGTCCTGACCTTTCTGCTTTCAACATCCAGCAACTGAATAACTGTATAGCTTTTGTTTGCCCAGCGCGGATGCGGGCGGCTTTCGGCCCAGCAAAGGATACCCGAAGCATAACTCAGTGTTTCATCCTTTATCAGCCCCGGAGTGAAAACAATCTTTTCAGTTCCATCATCAGAAATGCTAACAATGCGGGCAATATCGTCAATGCCGTTGCGCATGGCAAGGATACTTCCATCATCCCGAAAGGTTGGGAAGCGATAATTGGTATAATGTTTTCGGCTATCCTCAACAAATCCCGTCAGATTCACCCTTGAGGTCTTTTCCTGCATTTGCCATCGTATACTGAGGTTTTGCATGCATTCCCTGTAAAAGGGGATCTTCCTTTTTCCACTAATATCTTTGATCCCCTTTTGAAATGGTGTTATCATGTAAGGCCTTCGTGCCACTCTGTTCAGGACATGCTCCCACAAGCTGTCACCGTATAAGCGTCTGCCTTCAGCAATGAGGTGGTATCCAAGCACGTATTGATCGGGGATAAAATCACGATATGAACCCAGCACTGCCTTATCATATGCGTAGAGGTCTTTTTCGAGCACCTGCGCCCTGAGCCGCATTTCAAACTGCGGCACCCTGCCCCTCCCCGATTGGCTCAGGGCGGTTTCGGTGGCCACGGCATCGCCTTCCAGAAACCACGGCGGCACATAAAGGCCAAGTATGGCAGCGGTGCCCTGTTCACCAAACAGCCACGAAATAACTTTGGTTGGTCCCTGTTTTAGCTTTTCAATCTGTACTACATGACGGTATTCATGCAAACCAAGCTGTTCGAGCCATGGCTGTGCATACATATCCTGTGGCGGGGTAGTGTAAAACTCCATCCTTTTGGGGGCCCAGGCGACCACAGCATTGGAGATGGCCGATTGGGTATGCATGATCAGTGAAACCCTTTTGGGCTTGTATGAAAGGGTGCGCGACGCATAAACAGAAACAGTGTCGATATAAGATGCCAGCCAACGTGCTTGTTGCTCGTAATAATCAGGGTAGATCAATCTTACACTTTCGGTTTTGATTTGCCGCCACCTGACCGAAAAAGGCTCCTGCCCGGTACTGTAATATTGCGCTTCAGCCTCATGGCTGATCATGGCAAATGCCAATACCATGAACAGGATGCACCGGGCAGCGATATGTTTTGAAACAAACATCAATCAAAGATAGAAAAGATCGGCAAGAATCAGGGCATGGCCGGTTTGCCGCCCAACACCTTTTCGAAATGCTTCCACAAAGGGTCATCGGGTAAAGGCGCAACAATGCTGATCAGATTATTTTTAACTGGGTGCGTAAAAGAAATTTCCCTGGCATGCAAATGGATAGATGCGTTTTTATTGGATCTTGCTGCACCGTATTTCAGGTCGCCTTTGATCACACAACCAATGGCCGACAACTGTACCCTGATCTGGTGATGACGCCCTGTTAAGAGCTCAACTTCAAGCAGGTGATAGCGGTCGGACGAAGCCAGGTATCGATACTCCAGCTCAGCCTTCAGCCTGCCTTCGCCAGGTTCGCAGCTGGCAAAAGACATGTTTTTCTTCTGGTTTTTAACAAGGTAATGCGTAAGGTGGCCCTTCTCCGGATCAGGTATACGGGCAGTGACGGCCCAGTATTTTTTGTGTATCTGCCTCTCGCTGATCATTTTATTAAGGCGGGCCAGGGCTTTGCTCGTGCGGGCAAAGATCACAGCCCCACTCACGGGCCTGTCGATGCGGTGAACAACACCCATGAATACTTCCCCGGGCTTATTGTATTTCTCCTTGATGTATTGCTTAACAATCTCGCTTAATGGAATATCGCCCGTTTTATCGCCCTGCACGATATCCGAAGAACGCTTGTTGACAATAATGATATGGTTATCCTCGTAAAGGATCTCCTGTAGCGATATTTTGCGGATCTGTTTAATATTATGAAGTTAATCTGTTGGATAAAACAATCAATAATCAATTTCTTTATGGTGAATCTTCATCACCAGGCATTCGGCAATAGTTAACTGCCACGCGGCAACAGAAACCCGGAAAGTCCAAAAAATCCAAATTCTGCACTTGACCAGGCACTCCCTAATACTGTTCCCGCTCATTCGGAAAGTCAAGGCTTTTTACATCTTTGATGTATGCCTTCACCGATCCTTTTATCTCTTCGCTGAGATTATGATAGCGGCGCAGAAACCGTGGCGAGAATTCCTGGGTTATTCCCAGCATATCATGCAATACCAGTACCTGTCCATCGACAAGGTTGCCCGCTCCAATGCCAATAACCGGGATCCTGATGTTTCGGGTAACCTCTCCACCCAGGCTGGCAGGTATTTTTTCGAGGATGATGGCAAAACAGCCTGCATTTTCCAGTACATGGGCATCATGCACCAGCTTTTTGGCCTCATTTTCTTCCGTTGCCCTAACCACATATGTTCCGAACTTATGAATGGATTGCGGAGTGAGCCCCAGGTGACCCATTACGGGGATCCCCGCAGAGAGTATCCTCGTGATCGACTCCAGTATCTCTTCGCCCCCTTCCATCTTCACTGCATTTGCACCGGATTCTTTCATGATGCGTATGGCCGATTGCAGGGCCACTTTCGAATCGCCCTGATAGGTGCCGAAAGGCAGATCAACAACCACCAGGGCACGCTTTACTGCCCGCATAACCGAGGAGGCATGGTAAATCATGTCATTTAGCGTAATGGGAAGGGTTGTTTTGTGACCAGCCATTACATTGGAGGCAGAGTCGCCAACAAGAATAATGTCGATGCCCGCCTGATCGAGGATGCGTGCCATACTAAAATCATAGGCAGTGAGCATGGCAATTTTTTCCTCCGTAAGTTTCATTTCCTGAAGCACGTGGGTCGTTATCTTGGGGAACCTTGTTTCTTTTTCCATTTTCAGCGATTTAAGTTGATGATCAACATGCGATGCAAAGGTATGAAGAAATAGAAAATATATAAATTAAAATGCTGTGCCGGCAGGCGTCATTGATTTTTTACCTATTTTTGCACTTTGTTATATCATTAAAATGAAGAGATTTACACTTATACTTTTGCTCCTCACCGGGCTGCTGCTGTTCAACCGCTGCGACAATGATGTCGACATCAATGCCTCCTATCAGGATATTGTTGTGGTTTATGGACTGCTCGACCCGCAGGATGACGGAACCTATCTGAAGATCAACAAAGCATTCCTCGGTCCTGAAAATGCCTTGATCATGGCCAAAATCCCTGACTCCAGCCAGTTTCTGCAAAAATTGGAAGTTAAGATCCTCGACGACAATAATCCACCAAACGTTTACACCTTCGACACCATCACCATAAGCAATAAGGAAGAGGGCTTATTTTATAACCCTTACCAGCAAATTTATTTTCATCCATTCATTCCTTTGCCCGATACAAGGTACAGCCTCCAAATCTTCTATAATGACATGGAGATCACTTCAGAGGCAACCACAATAGGAAACTTTACAGAAACCAACATCAGCAAACCGGGTTTTGCTAAAGCAATCGGATTCCAGAAAGACCTGGTCAACCCGGTAATCTGGGACCGCCAGGAAGAAGCACCCAGGTATGATGTTACCATAAGATTCAACTTTAAGGAAGTATGGGAAGGCCAGACGGATACAGTTTTCCGTCATATCGACTGGTTCAGGGATACACGGAAAACAACCGTGGGCGATGAAGTGGAAACCTATTACAATGGTTCTTCCTTTTTTACTGCAATTGAAACATTTGTCGCCTATGCCGATGCGGCCACCGAAGAAAAGGTGATCCACCGCTATTTCGGCAATGTTGAATTTATCATTGAAGCGGGTGGAACTGAATTGAACACCTATATGGAAGTTACTGAGCCCTCGAGCAGCATCATACAGGACCGTCCGCAATACTCCAATATTGAAAATGGCGTTGGCATTTTTTCAGCCCGTACCAGAGCCATTAAAACAAAAAAGCTCAACGACGAGACCAAGTTCAACCTCAAAGACAACTATTACTGGTTAAAGTTCGAGTTTTAAGATCTTTCCTGTCATTTTTCATCCATAAAAAGGGCAAACAGCAACATTTTCTGCCTTTTTGTCACCTGTGCCTCTTCCTGCATACTGTTTAACTGTCATATTCCCCGCTTGGCACAATCATTGACATATTGTTAAGCAGAAAACAGAAATGTAGAACACAAAAAAATATAATCTAATGGGAAAAATTATTGGAATTGACTTAGGAACAACCAACTCATGTGTAGCCGTAATGGAAGGGAATGAGCCTGTTGTTATTCCGAATAGCGAAGGACGAAGGACCACTCCATCCATTGTTGCTTTCACAGAAAATGGTGAACGGAAGATTGGGGATCCTGCCAAACGTCAGGCGATCACCAATCCCGAAAAAACAGTTTATAGTATCAAGCGTTTTATGGGAGAGACCTTCGACAGGGTTTCCACCGAGGTTAAACGTGTCCCTTATAAAGTAATTAAAGGCGATAACAACACCCCACGGGTGCAGATTGACGATCGTAAATATACACCCCAGGAGATCTCAGCTATGGTTCTTCAGAAAATGAAGAAAACTGCTGAGGATTACCTCGGACAGGATGTTACAGAAGCCGTGATCACGGTACCGGCATATTTCAGCGATTCGCAGAGGCAAGCCACAAAAGAAGCCGGAGAGATTGCAGGCTTAAAGGTTCGCCGGATCATCAATGAGCCCACAGCAGCAGCACTGGCCTATGGCCTCGATAAAAAATCAAGTGAAGTGAAAGTGGCTGTATTCGACCTCGGAGGAGGAACTTTCGATATCTCTATTCTTGAGCTTGGCGATGGTGTTTTTGAAGTAAAATCAACCAACGGGAACACCCACCTGGGTGGTGATGACTTTGATGATGCCATCATTGAATGGCTGGCCGAAGAATTTAAAAAAGATGAAGGCATCGACCTTCACAAGGATCCTATGGCCATGCAGCGACTGAAAGAAGCAGCCGAAAAGGCCAAGATCGAACTCTCCAGCTCAAACGAAACAGAGATCAACCTGCCGTATATCATGCCCGTCGACGGTATACCGAAACACCTTGTAAAGAAGCTGAGCAGGTCGAAATTTGAGCAGCTCACCGACAAATATATCCAGGCCACCATCGAGCCCTGTAAAATGGCTCTGAAAGATGCCGGCCTCACATCTTCCGATATCGATGAGGTGATCCTCGTCGGAGGATCAACACGTATCCCCGCAATTCAGAAAGTTGTGAAAGATTTCTTCGGCAAAGAACCTTCAAAAGGTGTAAATGCTGATGAGGTTGTTGCCATCGGCGCAGCTATCCAGGGTGGCGTACTCACAGGTGAAGTGAAAGATGTGTTGCTGCTCGACGTAACTCCGCTCTCGCTGGGTATAGAAACCCTCGGTGGCGTGATGACAAAGCTGATCGAATCAAATACGACCATACCAACAAAAAAATCCGAAACATTCTCAACTGCGGCCGATAACCAGCCATCAGTCGAGATCCATGTGCTGCAGGGCGAAAGGCCTATGGCAGCAGGCAACAAAAGCATCGGCAGGTTCCACCTCGACGGTATTCCACCGGCTCCGAGGGGCGTACCACAGATCGAAGTAACCTTCGACATAGATGCCAACGGTATACTTAATGTTTCTGCAAAAGATAAAGGCACGGGCAAATCACAGCAGATCCGTATCGAAGCATCCTCGGGCCTTACCGAAGATGAGATCAAGAAGATGAAACAGGAGGCCGAAGCCAATGCCGACTCCGATAAAAAGGCCAAGGAAAAGGTTGATAAACTTAACAGTGCTGATGCCATGATATTCCAGACAGAAAAACAATTGAAGGAATATGGCGATAAGCTTCCTGCCGACAAAAAAGCAGAGATCGAAGGAGCGCTGAATGATCTCAAAGAAGCCCATAAAAATCAGGATGTCGCGGCTATCGACCAAAGCCTCGAAAAAATGAATGCCATGTGGCAGGCTGCCAGTTCAGAGATGTATCAGAACACACAGCAGCCCGGTGCCGGCCAGGAAGGAACCGGCGAAGCCGGCACAGAATCCGGTACAGGAGGCGCCAATGATGATGAAGTTACCGATGTCGACTTCGAAGAAGTGCCGCCCGACGATAAAAAATAAACTGAAAAACCCCGTTGAAACCCAGCGGGGTTTTTTTATTTACCGTTTTTTAGAAACCCCATAGACCATGCCGATTAGCGACCACCGGGTCCCCGGGGCAGGCATTTAACCATGCATACTTTTTCCAACAATTGTTAACAAATATTTAATTGATTAGCCGTGATCATTTGACACAAAATGATGATATTTGTATATTGAAAGTTTCGTTTGAACAAATAATTTAAGCACTAACAAATATCAGTATTATGAAAAAGATCACTACTCTCTTAGTGGCTTTAACAGCCCTTTTTGCCTTTACCCTTCAGGGTCAGAATGTTTGGTTCAATGAGATCCATTATGATAACGATGGTGGAGATGTTGACGAAATGCTCGAGATCGTTCTTGAGAATCCGGGAAGTTATACACTCTCCGACTTCCAGATCGACCTTTACAACGGAAACGGTGGAGTTACGTATACCCCTACCATTACACTGGACCTGTATACGGTAGGCAGTACTGTTGGAAATTTTACGATATATTATTATAATTATACCGCAAATGGATACAGCATTCAGAATGGCGGTCCTGACGGAATGGCCCTCAGCTATCAGGGCACGCTTATTCCCGGTCAGTTTCTGAGCTACGAAGGAACCATGGTTGCAACAAATGGCCCGGCCAGCGGCCTCACATCTACCGATATCGGCGTGTCAGAGCCAGGCACGACCCCTCTGGGGCAATCCCTGCAGCTTATCGGCAACGGCACACAATACAGCAGCTTTACGTGGACAGGCCCGATCACTGCTACAGCAGGAACGATTAATACCGGCCAGAGCTTTGGCACCGGCCCGCTGCCCGAACCCTCCAACTATCCTACGGCATTTGCTGCCACGGCAGCAGGTAATATGATCGGCCTTAGCTGGACCGATGCTACCGGCGCACAGCTGCCTTCGGCCTATATTCTCTTTATCAGTGAACAGGATAATATCACAGCCCCTGTTGATGGCACACCCGTGCCCGACGATCCCGACCTTAGCGACGGAGCTGGAGCCGTAAATGTTAACTACGGCCAGGAAGCCTATTCATTCTCAAACCTGGCAACCTCAACAATGTACTATTTCGCCATATATCCTTACACGAATGCAGGCACGGATATTGATTATAAAACCGATGGAACAGCCCCGGAAGCAACGGCAACAACAACCAATGTTGTTTTATATGAAGATTTCAACTGGAGCTGGATGGCCTGGGAACGTGTAAACGTAACAGGAGCACAGGAGTGGAGCAGAGATAACTCCTATGGCATTGGCGGTTCGAATTGCGCCTATATGAATGGCTATTCAGGAGGATCAAACGAAAATGAAGACTGGCTGATCTCCTCTCCTATGAACCTCGACATGTACACCAATGAAATACTGAGCTTTTATACCGCCATGAACTATTCAGGCCCGGTACTTGAGATCCTCTACTCAACAAATTATGACGGTGGCGGCGACCCCTCAACAGCTAGCTGGACAGCCTTAACGGCAACCCTGTCGACCGGCAGCTATGCATGGACACCTTCCGGTGATATCGACCTGTCGGGTGTGAGTGGTGCTGCTGTATACCTGGCATTTAAATATACTTCTACTTCTTCAAATTCTTCAACATGGGAAGTCGACAATGTTCTTGTTGTCGGCGACGGACCTGCTCCTGCAGATATCGTGATCAACGAGATCATGTATAACTCCGTTGGGGCCGATGAAGAATGGATTGAGCTTTATAATAACACTTCAGGCAACGTAGATGTATCAGGATGGTTCATTCAGGACAATAATTCGTCAAATGTACCTATTGCCATCCCCGGCGGGACAATCCTTTCGCCAGGCCAATATTACACCATTTCCGTTGCCACCGACGGCAACTTCCCTTTTACCCCCGACCTTGACGGTACATTACAGGCCAACTGGGCGCTGAACAATGGAAATGATGATGTGAACCTATTCAACCTGGGAAGGATCCAGGCCGATTACGTGCCCTATACCGACAGTGCACCATGGCCAACCGATCCTGATGGCAACGGCCCCAGCCTGTCACTGCTCGATCCCGACCTCGACAATACCATTGGCAGCAACTGGGATGCCAGCCCCGATAATGGCGGCACACCAGGTACACAAAACTTCCCCACTGCACCAACCATAAATGTTACATCGCCCATCGGTGGCGAGCAATGGGAACAGGGTTCAACACACAACATTACCTGGAGCACGATCAATTATACGGGTAATGTTGAAATTGAACTGATCGACACCAATACATCAACACCTCAGCTGCTTGTTTCAAATATCGCTTCATCGCTGGGAACCTGGATCTGGAACATCTGGGCAACACAGGCCCTTGGCGACAGTTATATTGTCAGGATCACCGATCTGGGAGGAGGTCATGTTGGAGAAAGCCTGAGTACATTCTCAATTGTTGAACCCTATGTACAACCTGAGATCGTAATCACTGAGATCATGTACAACCCACCGGAAAGTGGCAATGATTCACTGGAATTTATTGAATTGTACAACAACGGCACGGAAGCGGTGGATATGACTGACTTTTATTTCTCGGCCGGGGTAAGTTTCACCTTCCCCGCTGTAACCATCAACCCTGCCGAATATCTGCTCGTTGCTGTAAATGCCAATGCCATGATGAACACCTTCGGTGTATCTTCACTCGAATGGACCAGTGGCGCACTCAGCAATGGAGGAGAGCTGATCGAACTGATGGATGCCGGCGGCATGTTTGTCGACTCCGTCAGATATGACGATATCATGCCCTGGGATACGCTTGCCGATGGTACAGGTCCGTCGCTCACATTATGTGATCCGGGCCTCGACAATGGCCTCGGAGAAAACTGGTCGGCATCGACCGAATATGCAGCAGTAAATGCCAACGGAGATACGATCTGGGCTACACCTTTGGCCGGATGCTCGCAGATCATACCTACAGCAAATTTTGAAGCAACCGATGCAACAGTTCTCGTTGGTGCT
This sequence comes from Bacteroidales bacterium, assembly GCA_032250805.1. Classification (GTDB taxonomy): domain Bacteria; phylum Bacteroidota; class Bacteroidia; order Bacteroidales; family B18-G4; genus B18-G4. Next base: position 66,810 of record JAVVEM010000007.1, on the reverse strand, counting down.
ACAACCGATTTTATCGACCTGTCGACAGGCGGAACCATTGTTTCGTGGTTGTGGACCTTTGAAGGCGGCACACCTGCCACATCAACCGAGCAAAACCCAATAGGCATCCTGTACGATACACAAGGAAGCTATGATGTTACACTCGAAGTGGAAAATGATTACGGCGAAACATCTACACTGCTGGAGACCGACTATATCTCAGTCGACTATGCACCAGTGGCAGATTTTGAAGCAGATGCAACAAACCCGGCTGTGGGGCAGGACGTTTTCTTCACCGATCTGTCAACAGGCATCGTTACCGGATGGTTGTGGGAATTCGAAGGTGGTGAGCCTGCTAACTCAATCCTGCAGGAACCGGGTGCCATCGTGTATAATACTGTAGGCCTGTATGATGTGCGCCTCACAGTGAGCAACGACTATGGCGAAAACAGTGTGCTGAAGGAAGATTATATGGATGTGCAACCGATCGGGATCAGCGAATTTGATTCAGATGGTCAGGTAAAAGTCTACCCGAATCCAACGAAGGGGCTCCTGCATGTAGTGAATACTTCAGGCGAAATGCTCACAATGAGCATTTATTCCATCGCCGGACAAATGGTATTCGAAACCAGGATACAAGACGGATCAGAAGTGATCAGCCTTGAAAATATTCAGGCAGGAATCTATTTTATCAGGTATATTACCGAAACCCAGAAGGTAAAGACAGGTAAACTCGTGATCCGATAACATAGCATAAATAATTGCAAAAGTCATTCCTGAAAACATACAGGGATGACTTTTGCATCTCAACATTAACCTATTAAACCATATACATTATGAAAAAACTTTACTATATGCTGTTGCTTGCAGCTTTCACATTTACTGTTTCGGGTATCAGCCAGGCACAGGAACTTATATTAAACGGTGACCTTGAAGCCTGGGACGATCCGAATAACCCCACAAGCTGGAACAAGGCTGAAAATATTACCCAGGCTGCCAGCCCCGTTCACGGAGGGTCATATTCGGCACAACATACTTCCTCATCCGACGGCACCCAGGACTTGCAGCAGGACGTTTCGGGCATCATTGGCGGGGCAAGCTATACCATCAGCTACTGGTTTTTCGATAACTCAACAGAAGCCCGCACAAGAATTTGGTCATACTGGCTGGATGGCACAACCTACCTTGATGACAATCAGCAGGAACTGCGGCCCGGAACATATTCCGGAAATAATACGGAATGGCAGCACTATACTTATACACTTACTGCTCCGGCAAACGCCGATGGTTTTCGTTTCGAAGTACGCGTTTATGGAGAAGACGGAAATACCGGAGGAGTGGTTTATTACGACGACTTCAGCATTCAGGGAGCAGGCATTCAGCCCGAACCAACCAATTACCCCACTGATTTTACTGCCGAAGCATCAGGTATAAGTATCAATCTGGAGTGGACTGATGCTATCGGTGAGCAACTGCCAAATGCTTACCTGATTAAAGTAGCCACTTTTGCTAAAATTCTTCCCCCTGAAGATGGCATCACTGTAGCCGACGACTTCGACCTTTCCGACGGTGAAGGCGCTTACAATGCAGCTTATGGCGAAGAAATGTGCACATTCGACAACCTGGACGGAAATACACAGTATTTCTTTGTCATATTCCCTTATACCAACGGAGGTTCGGATGTAGATTACAAAACCGACGGCATGCCCCCCCAGGTGAGCGCTACAACAGCCGATATCAATGTTGTTTTGAGTCAGAATTTCGATGACGGCTTTGGAAGCTGGCAAACCATCAGCGTTGTGGGTGATCAGATCTGGGAAATTGATGACATTCACGGCGTTAACGGAACCCCTTGTGCAAAAATGAATGGGTATTCGGGTGCTCCGCTTGACAATGAAGACTGGTTGATCTCACCGGCCCTCGACCTGAGCGAATATGGCGTAGTTACACTCTCCTATATGACGGCCATGAACTATTCGGGACCGGTGCTGGAAGTTCTCGCATCAACCGATTACGACGGTGGTGGTGATCCGAATTCGGCCAGCTGGGAATCGCTCGGAGGAACACTGTCGGGAGGCAGTTGGGCATGGACGGCTTCAGGAGCTGTTGACATGACAACAGCAATAAGCCCGGCAACATACCTCGCCTTCAAATATACCTCCACCACCAGCCAGGCTTCTACATGGGAGGTAGACAATATCATCGCTATTGCGGGCGGCCTGAGCCCCGAACCCACCAATTATCCTGAAGATTTTGCAGCAATAGCTACAGGTCCCGGCATTAAACTCAGCTGGACCGATGCTACCGGAACCCAATTGCCAACCGCTTATCTTGTACTTGGCAGCAGCGAAAGTACTTTTACCGCACCCGCTGACGGAATACCCGTTTCTGATGATGCCAACCTTAGCGACGGCAGTGCTGCCCTGAATGTTGCCTATGGGAGCGAAATGTGCAACTTCGAAGGCCTCGGAACCGGCGAAACCTATTATTTTACCATTTATCCATATACCAATGCCGGAGTAAACATCGACTATAAAGTTGAAGGAACAGCTCCCACAGCCTCTGCCACAACAGCCAATGTCGCCATTATTGAAGAGCAAGGCTTTGACGAAGGCTGGGGCAACTGGCAGAGGATAAGTGTTCTGGGAGACCAGGTCTGGACACGCGACAATACTTTTGGTGTGAACGGAACCCCCTGTGCCCAGATCAGCGGATACGACAATGGCTCGTTTTACGAAAATGAAGACTGGCTGATCTCGCCCCCGATGAATTTCGACAATTATACTTCAGAAATATTTTCATTCCAGTCGGCAATGAACTATAACGGACCGGCACCGGATGTGCTCATTGCAACCGATTACGATGGCACCGATCCATATAGCGGCAACTGGCAAACCATCGAATGCGAACTATCGGCAGGAAGCTGGGAATGGACGCCAAGCGGAGATATAGATGTTTCAGCATATGATGGCGAAACCGTTTATGTGGCTTTTGTTTTTGTTTCATCAGACTCTGAATCGGCAACATGGGAGTTCGATGAGATTAAAATTACCGGCGTTGAGGTTATTGGCATCAACGAAGTGAATTCATTTAATGCAAAGATCATCATATACCCCAATCCGGCAAAAAACAGGATCTATATCAGCAGTAGCAGCCATGAAGAGGTCATTGCAAGGATATTTTCACAGAGCGGGACTGCAGTTACTGAAGAAGTCGCCTTTACAGGATCAGCCAGCATTGGTATTGAAAATCTCGCAGGAGGCCTTTACCTTGTGCGTTTTACCGATATGGAAGGGAACACAAAAACTGAAAAACTGATCATAGAATAAGCGCAGGCGCTACCTCTGTAAGAAGCTCTTTAAGCCATTTTGAATCCGATGTAAAGGAGTCGAAATGGCTTTTTTCTTTTCCATATGTCATTTTTTGAATTTCCACCAAATAATTCATCAAAAAATGTGTTATTATTGTGTTACAATAAGGCAATGCTTAAGACTGGCTTTCACATACTCATCCTGCTATCATTTTGGCTGGCTTCAGGACTGGCTCATCATGCGGCAGCACAGAATAAAGATCCTATCAGGGTTGAGCTCAATGCCAACCTCGATATGGAAGACTATCAGCTGATACCCTGTGGGAAAAACGGCGTATTTGTATTCTTCGAAAGCAATCAGGCCGGAAAAGCCGAAGACACCCGACGGTGGCATTTTGCCATGTACAATAAACATTTTAAGCAGCAATGGGTGGCAGATACAGCACTGATATACGGTGCCAAATTCAAAGGCTACGCCGCCGATGCACAGTACACATATCTGTTTTTTATCGACGAAGACAAGCAAAAGTCTCCCTACAATTTCCAGGTACTGAGGCTTGACTATGATATCGATAGCTTTGCCCTGATCAATGCCAGCATCCCTGAAAATTCAGAACCGGTGGGATTTGAGATTGTAGACGAACAAGCCGTTGTAGCCCTCAACAATTCTTCATACGAACCACAGATTGCCATGCTTGACCTGATATCAGGCGCTGTTAAAATTATTAATCCCGAAATTGAAGGTCTGAACATTATACAGCAAATGTTTTACGATGATACACAGAGAAACTGGTATTTTGTTGTAGATAACTACCTTGGGAAAAAACAAAATGCCATTATCGTATTGAAGGCCAATGCCAACGGGCAGGTAATTAAAACATTCATGATCAACACCGTAATCGAAAACAAGGTATTGAACGAAGCACGGATCGCATCAACAGAAGGCGACACACTTCTGATTGCCGGGACGTATCATAATCATGCTGCTAAGCTCAGGAGCACCACCGACGAAGAGGGCATAGAATCGGCCGGATATTTTTTCTGTCGCTTCGAAGGTGAAACACAAACATTGATCAATTATTATAATTTTCTGGAATTTGAGGAAATGTACCGCTCACTCAGCAGTAAAACCCTCGCCGAAGTAAGACGAAAAGCCGAAAAACAAAAAAATAAGGGCGAAGAATATTCACTTGATTATACTGTGCTCCTTCATGATGTCGTTCACTATGACAATGAATTTGTAATTATTTCCGAAGCCTATTATCCCGAATACCGTACAGTTACAAACATGTATTATGACTATTACGGCAGGCCTATACCACAAACCTATACTGTTTTTGACGGATTTAAGTATATATCAGGCATCGTGGCTTCATTTAACAGGCAGGGCGAAATGAATTGGGATAATGGTGTTGAGCTTATAGGCATTCTCACATTTAATCTTTCAAAATATACCGGCAGCTTTGTCAGCGGTGATGAACTTGCCCTGTTCTACAGCAATGCAAATAAAGTTAATTATAAGATGATGGGAAGCGGCAGGGAGCCGGGTTCCCTGCAAAATATAAACCTCGAAAAATTTTATAAAGGCGACAAGGTCATGGAAGACCTGGGCAGCCGGATCATCCACTGGTATAACAACTACTTCATCTGCTACGGCTATCAGACGATAAAGAACAACAGGATATCTGGAGGGAAAAGAACAATCTTTTATTTTCATAAACTAGCATTCAATTAAAATTGATTACTCCACAGATCAATTCGTTGTTAAAGTACCCGGGCTATTGCCTGCGTGCAAAATCTAAGTTTAAAGTCCATTCTCCTTTTGTATATAAATTCTATACAGAAGTGATCCAGGACCCTGAACCGGAGATTCCGTGCAATCATATTGAAAAACACCGTGCCAGGTTGTTGCGGCAAAAAAGCCTGCTTGAAACAACAGATTTTGGCTCCGGGGCTTCCCATGCAGCCTATAAAACCCGGTTCAGACAGGTAAAAGAAGTGGCCCGGCATTCGTCGGTGAATAAAAAAATGGGCAGGCTGCTATACCGGCTCACGCTGTATGCGGCTCCGGAGGATATTCTGGAGATCGGTACAGCTATGGGCATAAGCACAATGTATATGGCATGTGCCGCACCCAACAGTCGTTTGGTGAGCATTGAAGGTTGCGCTGTAATTGCCCAGAAGGCCCTCGATGGTTTTAGAAGCCTTGAAATAAAAAATATAGAACTTGTGCAGGGAAATTTTGATAAATGGCTTCCAAAAATATTGTCGGGTTTTAAAAAACTCGACATGGTATTTATTGATGGCAATCATAAAGAAAAACCCACACTTTCTTATTTTAAAAGCTTGCTGCCCAAATTACACGCCAACAGTTTGGTTGTGATCGATGATATTCACTGGTCGAAAGGAATGGAAAAAGCATGGAAAGAGATCATCGCCCATCAAGAAGTCAGCATATCGATCGATCTTTTCAGAACAGGAATATTGCTTTTCAGGAAGGATATCGAAAAACAACACTTCACCCTGAGATTTTGAGTTTTGTTCAATTCATTTTTACTCGAATACCAATGAACAATGGCAGATATTTAAACGAAAATAAACATTCACAGTCAAAATAACAATCGCGAAGATTATTTGTTACATTTGCATAAAACATCAATTTATGAACCAGGAAGTTATCAGATTAAATGACATTGCCAGACATTTTGTCGTTGGTACTGAAACGGTTAAAGCCCTGCGTAGCATTACGCTTACAATACAACGCAATGAGTTTGTAGCTCTGATGGGGCCATCGGGTTCAGGCAAATCAACACTCATGAACCTATTGGGTTGCCTCGACACCCCTACCTCGGGAAGTTATTTCCTGAACGGGCATGACGTTAGTAAAATGAACGATAACCAACTGGCCGAGATCCGCAATAAAGAGATCGGGTTTATTTTCCAGGTATTCAACCTGCTTCCAAGGTCGACAGCACTTGAAAATGTAACTCTTCCATTGATCTATGCCGGAATGAATAAGGCCACACGTATTGAGCGTGCAAAGAAAGTGCTTGCCGATGTACAGTTGTCTGACAGGATGATGCACAAACCCAATGAACTGTCGGGCGGACAGCGGCAACGTGTTGCTGTAGCCCGCGCCCTGGTTAATCATCCATCCATCATCCTTGCAGATGAACCAACCGGAAACCTCGATTCAAAAGTATCGATCGAGATTATGGGGCTGCTTGAGGAGATCCATAAAGCGGGTAATACAATTATTCTGGTTACTCACGAAGAAGATATCGCTCAACATGCCCACAGGATCATCAGACTTCTGGATGGAAATATTTCTTCAGACGAAAAAAACAAGAACATTCGTACCATGAGCTTTTACAAGAATGTACCGGCAGACGAACAAATCTGAAATGGCCGGAGAGTTCAAGATATACACAAAAACAGGCGATAAGGGCCAGACTTCCCTTATCGGAGGAACACGTGTGCAGAAATATCATCCCCGCATCGAAGCATATGGTACCATTGATGAACTGAAATCCTATATCGGGCTCATCCGCGACCATGAAATTCCGGAAGAAACACGCACCCTGCTGATAGAGATCCAGGACCGCCTGTTTACAATTGAATCAAGGCTGGCCTGGGATCCCGAAACAAAACTAAGCAGACCCCTGCCCGCGATCATCGAAAGCGATATAAAATTACTTGAATCGGCAATTGACAAAATGAATGAAAGCCTGGAAACGCTTTCGTCTTTTATTCTCCCGGGAGGACATATTGTGGTATCGCATTGTCATGTTGCAAGATGTATATGCCGCAGGGCAGAAAGAATAGTTATTCAATTATCAGAGCTGCATGAGGTTGATCCTCTGAATATAAAATACCTGAACAGGCTTTCCGATTTCCTTTTTGTGCTTGCACGAAAAATGGCAAAAACCTTTAATGCTGTTGAAACACCATGGAAACCAAGGGTTTGACAAAAACTTTAACTTATATGAAATAGTACTTGACTTTTATTAAAAAAAAATTATTTTTGCAGAAATTTTAACCTATATTGCTAATATGTATTGGACACTGGAATTAGCTTCAAAACTGGAAGATGCACCCTGGCCGGCAACCAAGGATGAGTTAATCGATTTTAGCATCAGATCCGGTGCCCCTCAGGAGGTTATTGAAAACCTTAAAGAAATTGAGGATGAAGGTGAAGTATATGAGAGCATAGAAGATATCTGGCCCGATTATCCAACAAAAGAAGATTTCTTTTTTCACGAAGACGAATACTGATCCTTAAGCAAAAAATTATAAACCGGCCGCCTCAGACTATGGGGCGGTTTTTTTTAGCTCACAACTTACCCTACTGTGAAGCTGGCTTGTACGAAAAGATACTGAAATTTACTTTTCCGTAATTCCTGTGTTGATCAGGTTGGGGATGGCCTTCGAATACAATTGCTTTTGAATGCTCAATAATAAGCCAACCCTCATTATGAAGTAATCCACTTTCGAATACCAGCCGCGGAATATCTTCTATTCCCTGAAGATCGTATGGTGGGTCAGCGAAGATAATATCAAACTTTTTCCGGCTCCGTCGGATGAATGAAAATGCATTCGCGCGGATCACAAAAAGGTTTTGCAGATCAAGCTTACGTGCAGTTTGGGTGAGAAAATTCACACATCGCGGGTTGAGCTCTACGCTGAGCACTTCTGCAGCATCGCGCGAAGCGAACTCAAAAGAGATACTTCCAATTCCGGCAAAAAGGTCGAGCACCTTCAATCCCTCAAAATCATAATGGTTTCGCAGAATATTAAACAGCGCTTCCTTGGCCATATCGGTGGTAGGCCGTACCGGGAGGTTACCCGGGGCAATCAACCTTCGTCCTTTATGCTTACCGCCAATTATTCGCACAGGGAAGCATTCAACAGGTTAAAATAATATTGACCGGGTATCTGATCAAAAACAAAGCTGTATCGAAAGTCGGTGTTGCGTTTGATAAAATCAATATTCCTCACATACTTCATTGCCAGGTCAGTTATGCCCGAATGCTTGTCAACCTCACCCATCATCACCAATTCAACACTCTCGGGGTTCAGGCCCAGTTGTTCAACAACAAAGATGAGATAGTACATAAAGTCCTCAGCCGTATTGTATCTGAAGGAGTTAAAATAATCAAGCTTTTTACCTTTTATACGAAGAATATCCAGACGGGAAGAGGCAACATTAACATACAGCAACTTATCATTGTCGCGATTCATGTTTTTGAGATAGATGGCCTGAATAAATGCCGAAGAATAATGATAAATGCCAGCAGATGAGAAATACTTTCCTATCATTTCTCCCATGTCGGCCGGCAAATGATACACTGCAAAGGCGTTAACGCTCGAGAGTTCATCATAGCGAAGTTCCTTTTCAGGCCAGGGACCTCCGGCAACATTCAGCTCATAAATGTTTTTGCGCTCCTCCGCCCTGAAAAGAGCACGGGGCATGAGTGTTGATTTGCCCTGATCAATGACAATCCTTATACGGCTAAATCCGTGCGTTAGCCAATTCAGTTCATCCTCAAGCAATTGAACGAGCCTGCGTGTATCGGTAGGTTCTTTATCGCCCGGAATAAAAGGTTTGCGATCGGGAATGGCAAGATCCCAGGCTTCAAGATGCAGGAATTTGTTGGTATTGGTATCGAGTATGCAATATGCCAGACTGTCGGCCTTAAGGCGAACAGATAATTCGTATTCAAATATTTTTTGCTTATCTAATCCCGGATCAGAAAAGGAATGTATTGCATTTAAGTTGCCAGCCATAAATATTGGCTAAGTGAAAATTATTCCCAGTTACCATCGGTTGAGGGCTCGATCATTGAGCCAACCTTCAGCCCCGGATATTGTTCGATGTCTTCCCTGGCCTTAACCAGATTAACGATCCGCTGATATTCCATGCCCTTAAGGATGTCTTTGTAAAGTGCTTTGACTTCAAAAACATGTACTTTCAAACCGCCCGTACTGATCTCTCCGGATTGAAAATCATATTTTATGGGCGTTTGTGGAATGAAGGGCAACGAATCAAGAACAAAATGAGCCCTTTTACTAAACAATGAATCCGCAACATTGATGTAGCCAATGGTATCATTGATCGTTCTGGTAAAGGTTGTGTCTTCAGGATCCGCTATCTTTTTTACGATAGGGATCTCACCTTCGCGAAGGAATGTTATCAGAGAATCAAGACTCGGAGCGTATTCATTATATAATTTCTTATAAACCTGCATTCCGCTTCTGATATCTTTCAGGTCACGAATAACAGCAGCCTCACGCTTATCTTTCTCAGCATTGAATACCAATGGCTTATTTATGCTATCATAAACGAGATAGGCCAGAATAATGATCACAATGAGTAAAACGATCTGGATGATACTTCTTTTCATTTCAAGTGGTTTTTGAACTATGGCAAAGTTAAAACTTTTTTTAAACCAAGCCTTTTGTGTTTAAATTATTTAATAATTTATTCATAAGCAGTAAAATGGAAGTGCTTTTCATCAGCTTTTATTGACAAAGTGCTGTGTTTTTCGTATCTTAAGGGGGTTAATATAAACCCCTGTAAATATGCAAACATTTATCCTACTAACAAAATTAACGCCAGAATTATCGCAACGCATGAAAGACCGTTTGGTGATTGGTGGAAACTGGCTTGAACAAGTAAAAGAAAAATGCCCCAAAGTAAAATTTATTTCCCATTATGCCTTACTTGGGCAGTACGATTTTATGGATATTTATGAAGCCCCCGACATCGAAAGCGCTGCCAGGGTTTCGATGATCAGCCAGGCAAACGGGGCCCTGATAGCCGAAAGTCTTCCGGCCATTCCGTATAAAGACTTCCTGGATCTCGTAAAAACCATATAGCATGCCAATGATCCTGTGAAGAGTGATGCATGAATGATTCCCTGATAAAAATCAGGCATCATTTTTAAGCATCTTGTCATAAGCTGGTATATCTGGCAGGAATTTGTAATTGCTGTGCTCATAATCCATCCTGCAGCAGTAATGATTCAGTCCGTTGGTGACGATAAGATAAGGCACCCGCAATACTGCATTATACCTGACGATCTGATCAAAAGCCTCCTGGCCGATCTTCACCTCAGGAGCTTTACATTCAACAATAAGCAAGGGATTGCCCTGCCTGTTGTAAGCCACGATATCCGGGCGACGGTTCATTTTGTTGTATACCAAATTCTTCTCTATCATTATAAGGCCGGAAGGAACCTGCTTTTCATGGACAAGGAAATTCACAAAGTGCTGACGAACCCATTCCTCAGGATTCAATACGACATATTTTTTTCTGATCTGGTCGAAAATGCAAACCAAACCTTCTTCTTTTTTCAGACGAAATTCGTATTTGGGTAAATTGAGCTCCTGCATATCAGGGCGAATTTATTTCACCAATGGGACGCATCGACCGGTTCTGCAGGAGTGAACGCAGAGGCCTCATAATGCGTGACAGGAGTCTTGTGTCCTGGGTGATGATCTCGGCCTTGCCCCTCATCTTTTGAGTAAAAGGCAATTCAACCTGGTAATTGGTTTTTAATCCGTCAGGAAAAATAACATCAACTGCATATGTGTTGTCGGCAGGCACAATAGAGATCTTGTCGACATATCCCCTCACCATGCCAAATTCCATGTAAGGATAGTTTTCGAAACGGATGTTCACCTGCTGACCCACCTTAACCTTTCCTGAACGGTAAACCGGCATCGTTAGCTTTCCGATAATGTTCGACGAATCAACAGGAACAATGCTAACGATCTTTTCCCCTTCTGTAATATTTTGGTTGGTGGTCCAGAATTTATTAAAAGTAGCACTGCCATCAATGGGGGCAACGATAAGGAAGTCCTGAACCCATTTATTGATCGAACCATTCAGGTTGTTATAGCTTTTATGAATGGCCAGCTGCAGATCGCCCTTTTTCTGTTCATACTGTAATTGCAGGTCAAGGATCTCACTACGCAATTCTTCGATCTTGATCTGGGTGTTGGCAAGGTTAGTGCGGGCGCCCTCATAGGCATGTTGTTTCTGCAGAAGCTCACTTTTAGAGTTGTCGAGTTCAGAACGCGAAATGGCGCTGCTATCGTACAATGATTCATAACGCTTATAATCCTCGTTCTTTAACTCATAATCCTCCTGCAGTGTCTGCTTCTGTGTGTACATGTAATTGTAATACAGGTTATAGTCCTTGATCTGCTTCTCGAGGGTTTCGATCTTCCGTGTATAATACTTTAGCTCAACAAAGTTCTTCAGGTCGATAAAATCCTCCAGAAAATCGGCATATTCATCCTGCGCATCACCCAGTTGCAGATCATTCCTGAAATTAAAACCTGTTATTGCATCAAGATTCTTGCCGTCCAGCACTAATCTGAACTTACTCAACTCATCCCTTAACTCGAAGAGGTCGTTCGAGTTGGCCGGATTTTCGATCACTGCAATACTATCGCCGGCTTTAACCTTTTGTTTGTCAGTTACAAAAAAGCTCTCGATCTTTCCACTCGAACGTGCCACAATATCGGCCGGAGGTTGTGTGGTTACCACTTCAACATCAAGGTTGGGAACAACCTCAGGATACTTAAAAAACCAACTCCCCACCAAAAGAAGCAGGATCACCGAAAAGAAAAGTGTGATCCCCCAACGGATGATCCACGAAGGGATGTTTCCAAGGATCTCCTGTACAGGCTCGCTGCGGATTTCAAAACGTTTATGCCGGCTTTCTTCTGACATTTTAATTCATATTTACAGACTAATTGCCCAATTCAAGTTGATTTTTAACCAACTCATAATATGCCCCTTTCAGTTTTGTGAGTTCTTCATGTGTTCCCTGCTCGATCACTTCACCCTTATCCAGAACAATGATCTGGTCGGCATTGGTAACAGTGCTAAGCCTGTGTGCCACAACCACTGCGGTCTTTCCTTCAAAAAATTCATTCAGCTTGCGCATAATCACCCGTTCGTTGTTGGCGTCAAGGGCATTGGTAGCCTCATCAAAAAACAGAAACTGCGGATTCTTATATACTGCCCTGGCAATCAGTATGCGTTGTTTTTGTCCCTGGCTGAGGCCGATCCCTTCCTGCCCAATGCGGGTATTGTAGGCCAGAGGCAACGATTCGATAAATTCCTGAATGTTGGCCATATGTACAGCATGCATCAGCTTTTCCCTGTCGACATATTCGTCACTGACGGCAATATTTTTTGCTATGGTATCGGAAAAAATAAATCCATCCTGCATCACAGCTCCGCATTGCTGCCGCCAGAACCTGCCATTAAGGTTTTTGATATTCAATTCACCTACCTTGATCTCGCCATGTTCAGGAGGATAAAACCCCAGCAAAAGTTTCACAAAGGTAGTTTTTCCGCTGCCACTGGCACCTACAATGGCCGTTAACTTATTTTCAGGTATTTCAATATTGATATTTTTCAGTACCTGCTCCGATTGCGGCCCGGAATAGCGAAAGCTCAGGTTGCGTACTTTCAATCCTTTCTTTGCAGGCAATGTAGATACTTTGGGCTCTTCAGGGTTTTCTTCTTCGTCCTGCTGATGGATCTCGCCCAGCCTCTCAAGGCTGATCTTGGCATCCTGGGCCGAACGGAAAAAAGTGATCATCTGGTCGATAGGACTGTTTAACTGGCCAATGATATATTGCACAGCCATCATCATCCCAAGGGTCATATCGCCCCGTACCACAGAATCGGCAGCAACAAAAATGATGAGGATATTCTTGGTTTGATTAAAAAATACGGCGCCCGCCTGTTGATACTGATTCAAAGCCAATCCCCTGATATTCACCTTGAACAGCTTCGCCTGGATCCTCTCCCAGTCCCAGCGTTTTTGTTTTTCGCAGTTGTTGAGCTTGATCTCCTGCATACCGGTGATCAGCTGAATAAGATTGCTCTGATTATCGGCCATCTGGGCAAATCGCTTGTAATCAACCTCGCGGCGCTTTTTCATGAATAACAATACCCAGAGGATATACAATGCACTACCAACAACAAATATGAGTAAGATATCCAAACTGTAAATGGCAAGCACAACGCCAAATACCACAAGCGTGACCATGGAAAAAAGAATGTTCAGCGACGAAACCGTAAGAAAGTTTTCGATACGTGTATGATCACCTATACGTTGCATCAGGTCGCCGATCATCTTACTATCAAAAAAGCCAATAGGCAATTTCATCAGCTTGATAAGAAAATCGGAAATGAGCGAAATATTCACTCTGGTACTGATATGCAGCAATATCCAGCTCCGGATAAATTCTACCGACGCCTGGCTGATAAACAGCACCAGCTGTGCGATCAGGATCAACGTAATAAAACCAAGATCCTGGTTGGCAATACCAATGTCGACGATGGCCTGCGTGAGAAAAGGAAATATAAGTTGCAGCAAGGCCCCCAGGATTATCCCCAGTAGCAACTGAAAGATAAATTTCCGGTATGGCTTTACATAAGAAAAAAGAAAACGAAAAGTCTTCTTGTCGCGCTTCTCCCCTTCCTGATTATAAAAATCAGGTGTTGGTTCCAATAAAAGGCATATGCCCTGCGGGTCACCATTTGTTTGTGTGCTGGCCCATTGGGCATTAAATTCTTCTCTTGTATATTTTATCAGTCCATGGGCCGGATCGGCAACATGAACATGGGTTTTTGTGACCTTGTAAACCACAACGAAGTGGTTTTGCTTCCAGTGGGCAATGCATGGCAGGGGCGTTTCCCTGGCAAGCTGACCCAGTCCCAGGCGTACGCCCATGGTGCGAAAGCCAATGGATTCGGCAGCATCACTGGTCCCCATCAACGAAACTCCTTCGCGGGTAATATGACTGCGTTCGCGCAGCGTTTGCACAGTGTAACTGCGTCCGTGATATTTTGCGATCATGCGCAAGCAACTCGGACCGCAATCCATGGCATCAAGCTGTTTGTAAAATGGGAATTTTGCCATTTTCTGTATTTACTGCATTAATCCTTATACTGCCAGAAGCCAAAAATGTTACCAGTATATTTGAAATTTATAATATATATAAGGGCATCACAGAAGTACAATTAATCATGCGGCTCAGTAGCAGTAGCGACAAGCATTCTGTACTGCCTGTGTAAAAGGTCGTAAATCAGCATTTCGTGAAGACGGTTGTTATTGCCGAAGATACGGTTCATCGACATATGCATCAGGCTGGCAAGCAGATCGTCCTTAACAACTTCCATCTTCCCCGATGCATATAAGGCCGATATTGCCGACACATCGTTTCTGTTTTGTTCAGATCGTAAATTCAGGGTATTTTTGATATGATGGGCCGAAGCTGTATTGTTGCTGCCATCAAATAATCCGGCAATCATCAACCTGTTTTGCCTGAACTTATCCGAAAGTTGCTTTGCCAGACTTTTATTCTTGCCAAATTCTTTACCAAAGCTACGGCTCAGGCGCAGTAACAGTTCTTTTTTCTCTTCAAGACTGAATTTAAAATCCTGAAGTAGCTGATCTGCCGAAAGTATCGCATATAACCATAATGACTGATCATTCTTTTTGCCTGTTCCTCTGGTAAAAGAACAGTACGCCAGGCTGTCGTAAAAAAACAAATTTTCAACCAGTGAAATCGAGGCAGTCCCATATCGTTCATATTCTGGTTGGTAGGTTCCTATCTCAACTTTCCAGATCAGGCTTTCATTCACATAAGGGGCGATGCATTTTCGTAAATGTTGTATGATCAGCATGCTGTTATTATTATCAGTTAGCTTTATCCGCATACGAAGATGATGCTCCGGATCGGCATAACGTATAAAAAACCATATTCTGAGTAATTCCTTTCCCTTAAGATCAGTTAGTAATGGGTAGATCTCCTCCCTGAGCAACTTGCCAGCAGTGCTGTGTCCGCAATATATACGATAATACAGCCACTCATCTCCGGGCAGAAAGAGGTTTTTATTTTTCATTCGTATAATCCTTTTTTTTGATGAAAGAAAAAAACAAATTCATTGGCATGCGATCCGTTTTTACCCTGAACAACAGCATCTTTTCCATCAAATAAAAACTCACTTAAAACCACCCGCGAATTGTCCTTTATTTCATTGCGAAACAATCGTAAAGTGGGAAGGTGTGTGAGGTCGATCCAAAGTTCGTTATCGGCAACTGCAAGAACAACTTTGTCAGGCAAATGGAACTGAAGTCTCAGAGCTTCCGCCGCCCTGGATAATTCACGATCATTCTTTGAATTTTTAAGCTGTCTGAGATCCTTGTTATCAAGGTTCCATGTTGCAGGATGCAGGATAATATTCCTGAACATGATTCGTGGAAGATAAGGGCATTCGCTTTCGAGTGGGCCCCACGAAAAACTGAGTCCGGTGCTCACATTCTGCGACTGAAAATCACATAAAAAACGGTACAATTGCAGGGAGCCCAATGCATAATTATGGGCATTTGCCATGCGTGGGATCACATGGGCATTTAATTTCCTCGACCTGAGGTTGATCTTTCCATTCCTAACCGAAACCATCAGGTCTGAAACCTTTATTGTTTGCGCAGCTCCAACGGCAGGCCTCGCCAAATAAGGGATCTCATAATCGCGCAAAACAGGCCGCATTAAAATATTGCCGGTGCGTTGCTGCGGAAGATGAATGATCTCGGCGATCACAGCTTTCCCGGCAATTTCCTGTTCGATTTGTGCAATCGACCGCATGGCATTTAGCAATTTCTGATCCATATGACAAAACCGCCCCGACAGGCTCAGGGCGCTGGTTCCTCCAAGCGAAGATAAATGGATAAGATATTTATCAGGATTATCAGGCCATTTTCCGTATATTCTGGCCAAGACCGAAAAGCTCATGGGGAAAGTTTGCCCGCCATCATCAATCTGCTCCAGGTCAGCATCAGTGATCTCAATTTGAGTTTCTCCGGCGATCAAAGCCCGTTGTAATTTCCCAAAAAGCATTGTATCGACGGCAGTCCATATGATCTCAGACCTGTTCCCGCCGGATTTCCATACATTGATATCCTTCAATAGTTCAGAAGCATTGGCATTTTGATCATTTGGAAGGTAACCAGGGCCCATTTCAGCATCCAGCGCTACAGCCAAAGGGATCTCGGCACTACCATAACGCCGTTCAAGGGCTTCGCTAAACTTGTCAATTAAGCCCGACGACCGTCCACGGCAGAGTTTCATCATTACAGGAAGTATATTTTCAAGATCGTTCCTGATATTGTTGCTCAGTGTGGCAGAATTCAACTTTAACTTCATATCAGCCTGGATCAATGTATTCCCAAACAGGCTGTCATGTTTTTCACGTATAACATCCAGAATCCTTAGGTAAGATTTCATCCTGTTGGCAGGTGCAGATTTTTGCAAATGATCAAAAAGCTGATATATCTCTTCCAGTTCCCTTGTTTTTTGATTGTCAACTCCCATTTGTTTCACCTGAGTGTGAAGATCCTCCAGGTAAGGTGTTCCGCTGACCAGAGGTTCGAGTTCCGAAACCAGCACCTGGTTGTCGATGAGCACCTGGATAAACGCCATGGCCTCTTCCGCATCAACTCCACCCTGAGCGATAAGCCTGGCCAACGCTCTTGTTCCGGGTCCATTCTGTGCAGCTTCAATTACTTTTTCAAGTTCAGGCGTTATGGATACGCTTTGAAGCTGATATTTCCTCACGCCCTCTGCGTCAGTCAGATATTCTATATACCTGTATGCCCCGCCAACGGGGTAAAGGCTGCTATTTGGAAAATAGGATAATTTATCGCGTATCGGGCGATCCCTTTGAAGTTGCTCTGATAAAGAACACAGATATTGCATATCAGGCCGCACATATAATGCATGTTCTTTTATATCCGATAAAACAATATTATTAGCACTGCTGAAATTGCCTGCTGCAATACCTGCAAACATCCCGAAGGGTGTGCTTCGCGAAGCCATTCGAATAAGGTATTTTATCAGTGTATGCCTGAACTTCTCATGGCTCCTGATATCTTCCATATTGCCCTGTAACCATTTGTTGGTGAGGCGGTGTATCCCGGGCGAAGCCAGAAATAGTGCTTCAGTGACTATTGGTTGACTGAAATACTTTTTGAGTAGTTCATCGATTTGCCCCGATGCCGAGATCTCTTCAAGAATATTCAGGGGCATTGCAGGCACCCTGAGCATAAAGGTCTCAGCAATCGCATAGCTGTTGTGATTCTTTCCTGCCATTAAGATTATTCATGGTTATGTTTATTGTCTTATCAATCAATCGACCAGCAATGCCTTACGCCATGCCGGCTCTCTGGTACTCACGAACGACATCATTGTTAATCCAATGCCAGCAGCACCCTCCAGCAGGCCAGGTACCTTAACCCATCCTCCGTAGCGGGGATGATACCAGGCTTTATAACCAGCTATTCCGTCACTATGATAGGCCATGTTGAGGCACACATCCATCCAATATGCAGCTGCATCGCCGAATAAATCATCGTGTTTAATCTGAAATAATGAATTAAACATCAACGCAAGCCCGGCGGCACCATGGCATAAGCCGGCATCCAGCACCCTGTTCTCTTCAGGATCTCTTCTTTCACCCGACCTGCGCAGGATTGCTTCTCCATGCCCGTACATTTCCTCATCCTTTAATGTTTTACCAGCCCGCATACAGGCAAAACCGATACCCATATCGCCGTAGCACCATGCCATCCGGCTATTGCCCGGATCATCCATACTTTCAATGGCCCATGAAGGGTAAACCGATATATATTCTGTAGCCTTCAGGGCTTGTTTGCGGAGATAGCTGTATGCACCTTTTATCAGTCGTTCGCAAGAAACAATTGCAATACCCTTTTGATGTATCATGGATACGATAATCATAATGGAAGCAATACCATGCGACATACTAAGGTTAAAACCTTCCTTTTTTGATTCGGCATCCAGTAGCGAATTCCATTTTATACTTCCGTCAGCTTCTTCAATGGAAATATTTTCCAATTCTTCAACCAATGAGCTCAAATAATTCCTGTATTCATTGTTTTCAGCCTGATGCAAAAAATAAACAGCAATTCCTAAAGCACCATGCAAATAATCATAGTGCCCTCTTTTGATCTCCTCCAGCATCCGGTCAGCCAGAAGCTGATCAAGCTGCATGTAGATCTGAGATGCATCCAGATCGAGCAGTTTATTCTCGATCAGGTGATGTATGGACCAGGCAATGCCGGCATAGCCATTTGAAAAACTATAGCCCGGCAGATGACCGGCAGGAGGGTTGAGCATCCGCTCAACCATCTCCCCAACCAGTCCCTTAAAACGAAGATCACTCATCCAGTCCGCATAGTAAGCGCAGAAACAAGCCACACCAGCTACCCCACCCATCAAGCCAACATCCATCAAATCAAAGGCAGCAACGCTCTCCGCAAGTTCGTGCACCCTATTTTCCACACGCTCGATGCAATTTCCCGGAAGAAAAACCTTCCACTTCATATCTATTAGTACCCAAATTCGAAAAATGTCGCACTTTTTTAACAAAAAAAATTCATCAGGAAGGTTTTTCGACCATTTCACCGTATTTATTCCCCCTAAATGAAGTATTTTTGTCTAAAACCTGAGGGTATGAAAACAAAAGAAGAAATTGTTGAGAACTGGCTTCCCCGTTATACTGGTCAGAGGCTGGAAGATTTTGGTAATTACATCCTTCTTACAAATTTTGCCAAATATCTGGAGTTTTTTGCCCAATGGAATGGAGCGGAGATAAAAGGGAAGGACAAGCTCATGCCCAGTGCCACGGCCGATGATATCACCATTATCAACTTTGGTATCGGCAGTGCCAATGCCGCCACGATTATGGATCTGCTTAGTGCTGTAAAGCCACAGGCAGTGCTGTTTCTTGGCAAGTGCGGCGGCCTTAAAAAGAAAAACAACCTTGGCGATCTTATCCTGCCTATAGCAGCAATACGTGGCGAAGGAACCTCAAACGATTATATGCACAAATCCGTTCCCGCCCTGCCTGCCTTTAATCTGCAAAAGGCTGTCTCGACATCGATCCGCGATTTTAACCGCGATTACTGGACAGGAACCGTATACACAACCAACCGCCGGGTGTGGGAGTATGATAAGTATTTTAAAAATCACCTTCGACGTACCCGCAGTATGGCCATCGACATGGAAACTGCCACAATTTTCATTGTGGGATTCAGCAATGAAATCCCCTCCGGGGCATTATTGCTCGTTTCCGACCAGCCCATGATCTCAAGCGGGGTTAAAACAGAAAAGAGCGACAACGAAGTGACAGAAAAATATATTGAAGACCATCTTAAGATCGGCGTAAATTCTCTCAAAATGCTAAAAAACAAGGGACTAACCGTCAAGCACCTGTACTTCGACTATAAAGATAATTCTGATATATGAAATTTGATATCCTCCTCACCGATCTGAAAAATAAGATTTATAAGCCCATATACCTGTTGCATGGGGAGGAAGAATATTTCATTAATATTATCAGCGATTATATTGAAGATCATATCCTGGATGAAGCCGAAAGGGAATTTAACCAAACAGTAATGTATGGTAAAGATGTGGATGCAGGAACCATTATTGATACGGCACGCCGCTACCCGATGATGTCAAACTACCAGGTGGTGATCGTAAAGGAAGCACAAGCCCTCGCGGATATTGAAGAATTAAAATCATATGCAGAGAAACCTTTTGATACCACCATCCTCGTATTGTGTCACAAACATAAAGCCTTCGACTCCAGAAAATCACTGCACAAAATAATTGACAAAACAGGCGTTGTGTTTAAATCCAACAGGTTGTATGATAACCAGCTTCCGGCATGGATCAACAACCAGGTAAAAGCAGAGGGTTATTCAATAACACCTGAAGCTGCCCAGTTACTTTCGGCCAATCTGGGGTCAAACCTTTCGAAGATCAGAATGGAGCTGGAAAAATTATTTATCAGCCTCGATAAAAATTCGGTTATCAATGAGGATGCCATTGAAGAGAATATTGGTATCAGCAAGGATTTCAACATTTTTGAGCTGCAAAAAGCGCTGGGTGCAGGTGATGTGGTTAAAGCCAATCTCATCATAAAGCATTTTGGTGCAAATCCCAAAGCCAATCCCTTTGTACTCACCACTGCCCTTTTATATCAGTTCTTTGCCAAACTGCTGATCTATCATAAAATAAAGGACAAATCGAAAGATAATACTGTGGCAGCCGAATTATCTACCAGTCCTTATTTTGTAAGGGATTACCGCAATGCCGCTAAACGTTTTTCGCTACAAAAATCCATTCAGGCAGTAAGCCTTCTGCGCGAATACGACCTTAAATTTAAAGGTGTAAACAATGTCTCGGCCGATGAGGGCGAATTATTGAAGGAGTTGGTTTTTAAGCTAATGCACTGATAGTGGTCTTGATTTTTATTGATTTAGGATATTAACTTATTAGCCCGGAAATTTTTTATTAAAAGTAGTAGCATTGGCCTGCTGTGTGGGCATTACCAGCACATCGTTTATATTCACATGTTCGGGCAGGGTAGTAGTATAGTAGGCAACGCCGGCTACGTCGTCGGCGCTGAGCGGGGTATAGTTTTCGTACACTTTTGCGGCCCGGTTTTCATCGCCCTTAAAACGTACAATACTGAATTCGGTTTCTACAGCACCGGGGGCAATCTGTGTAACCCTGATGCCGTGCCCGAGAAAATCTAAACGCATTCCTTTGGTGATGGCATCAACGGCATGTTTTGTGGCGCTGTATACATTGCCTTTCGGATACACTTCCTTGCCGGCTATAGATCCAATATTGATAATATGGCCCCTGCCGTTGACGATCATCAGCTGAGCCACTGCCTTGCCCACATAAAGCAGACCTTTTACATTGGTATCGATCATCGTATCCCAGTCGTCGGTATCTCCATCCTGTAAAGGACTTAATCCCAGTGCCAGTCCGGCATTGTTTATAAGAACATCAATAGATCTCCATTCAGGCGTCAGATTGTCGATAAGCTTTTTAACCATGATTTTATCCCGCACATCCAGTTCCCTGGCCAGAATCTCGCTATTATATGTATTCTTAAGGACGGCAGCCAGTTTCTCAAGGCGATCTTTTCTCCTTCCGGTGATGATCAGCCTGAAGCCTTCCTTTGCAAATTTATGGGCGCAGGCTTTTCCTATGCCGGAAGTTGCTCCGCTTATCATTACGGTTTTGTTCATATTGTATTTTTTATTGTTTTTCAATCCATTTACGTGCGTTCACAAAGGCTTCGATCCAGGGCGACACATCATCTGCAGGCCTGTCTTCGGGATAATATGCCCACTGCCAGGGAAATATTGCACGCTCAAGGTGAGGCATCATGGCCAGGTGCCGCCCGTCGTTTGAACAAATAGCGGCCGCACTGAAGTCGGAACCATTCGGATTGCCCGGATAACCTTCATAAGTATATTTAACGGGTATCTGATAGTTATCCTTGTAATAGGGAAAACAAAAGCGGCCTTCGCCATGGGCCACCCATATCCCCAGGCGGGAACAGGAAAGGCTCTTCAGCATGACCGATTCATTTTCTTCTATACTGATATTCAGGAATGCCGACTCAAATTTCTCAGATTTATTTTGCCGCATGATGGGTTGTTCGGGATGATCAGGGTAAACCAGCCCCAGCTCAACCATCAACTGGCAACCGTTACAAATGCCAAGGCTCAGCGTATCTTCCCTCGCATAGAATTTGTCGAGGCTTTCTTTTGCTTTTGGGTTGAATAAAAAGGCTCCCGCCCATCCCTTGGCCGAACCAAGCACATCAGAGTTGGAAAACCCGCCCACAAAAACAATGAAGTTTATATCGTCAAGCGTTTCGGCCCCCGAGATGAGGTCGGTCATGTGAACATCTTTTACATCAAATCCTGCCAGGTGCATGGAATAAGCCATTTCGCGGTCGCCATTTACACCCTTCTCGCGGATTATGGCAGCCTTGACACCACTTTTTGTCCGGCGGCCGGGATCTATCCCGAATGAATCAAACGTACCGTTAAAAGCCTTGGTAAAGCTAAATCGAAGATCCTGCCTGAAATAATTATTAAACCGCATCTCGGCATGGCCATTGGCAGTTTGCAATTGATCGAACAAATAGGAAGTCTTATACCATTTTTCGCGATAAGCATTAATATCCAATGAATATCTCCGCTCTTTATGCCTGATGTTTACATTTAGTTCCTTCATGGTATGGCCTAGCATATGATACGAGATACCTGCTTTATCCAAAACCTTTTGAACCGCATCGCTCTTCGCTGTCTGGATGATCACTCCCGGGTTCTCACTGAACATCAGCCTGATAAAATCATCTTCATCGATACTGCTCAGGTCAAGTTCCATTCCCATATCATTCACAGGGAAGGCCATTTCGAGCAAAGTTGTGATCATACCGCCGGCAGAAATATCATGGCCGGCCAATATGAGGCCGTCATGAATGCAGCTTTGTATTGCGTTAAATGCCCGGGCAAAATAACCGGCGTCGGTGATGGTCGGGCAATGCTTTCCCAGCTTATTTATCATTTGGGCAAAACTGCTTCCGCCCATGGAAAATTTATCTTTCGAAAAATCAATATAAATAATGTCTGCTTCATATTTCAGCGCCAGGAAAGGGCTAACTGTCTTTTTTAAGTCGGAACATTCACCCATGGCAGAAATAATAACAGTACCCGGAGCCATTACTTTTTTCCCATCAGGGTACTTTTGGGTCATCGACAAAGAATCTTTCCCGGTGGGGATGTTAATGCCCAGTTCAATGGCAAAATCGCTCACAGCCTGCACAGCCTCATATAATCTGGCATCTTCACCTTCATTTTTAGCAGGCCACATCCAGTTTGCACTTAGCGAAATGCCTTTTATGCCATCCTGAATGGGTGCCCATACGATATTGGTAAGCGATTCGGCAATGGCCAGTACAGATCCGTTTTTAGCCGAGATCAGCCCTGGCACGGGGGCATGGCCAATGGCAGTGGCAATACCTTTCTTGCCACGATAATCAAGAGCTGCAACAGCCACATCACTCAAAGGCAGTTGTATTGGACCAGTACATTGTTGTCGGGCAACACGCCCGCTCACCGACCTGTCGACCTTATTCGTAAGCCAGTCTTTACAAGCTACGGCTTCGATCTGAAGCAGATCCTGCAAATATTCTTCAAACTTATTACCATCGTATTCAGGTTCAGGGAAATTATGGGGTACTGTGCGGTCATTTAGTGTTGTCTTTGGAGGTTTTCCGAAAAGATATTCGAGTTTGAGGTCCATGGGGTTTTTATCCCCATCCTCAAACACAAATTTCATGTCGCCCGTTACCTCACCAACAGCATACATGGGTGCTCTTTCACGCTCCGAAAGCCTTTTAAGCATGTCAAGATCAACTTTTTTTATGATCAGGCCCATGCGTTCCTGCGACTCATTGCCGATGATTTCCTTTGCCGAGAGCGTGGGATCGCCCACCGGCAGTTTACTGAGTTGAATACGCCCGCCTGCTTCTTCAACAAGCTCCGACAATGAGTTCAGGTGACCACCTGCACCATGGTCATGGATAGATACAACGGGATTTTTCTTACTTTCGGCCATGGCCCTGATCACGTTGGCAACCCTTTTCTGCATTTCGGGGTTGGCACGCTGTACGGCATTGAGTTCGATAGCATTGTCGAACTCGCCAGTATCGACCGATGAAACGGCTCCGCCTCCCATTCCGATGCGATAATTGTCGCCACCCAAAACCACAATAACATCTCCGGCTTCAGGCACACCTTTGGCACTGTCTTCTTTTTTTCCAAATCCAACTCCACCTGCCAGCATAATCACTTTATCGTAACCAAACGACTTCTGATTATCGCTTTCAAAGGTCAGCAGGCTACCACATATAAGCGGCTGGCCAAACTTATTTCCGAAGTCGCTTGCTCCATTTGATGCCTTGATCAGAATTTCGGCAGGAGTTTGATAAAGCCAGGGCCTTGCATGGGTATATCTTTCCCACATACGTTTTTCTTCCAGGCGGGGATATGAAGTCATGTAAACCGCCGTTCCAACAAGCGGTATACTTGCTTTACCACCTGCCAGGCGGTCACGGATCTCACCCCCGGTACCAGTCGATGCCCCGTTAAAAGGTTCTACGGTAGTAGGGAAGTTATGCGTTTCGGCTTTCAGTGAAAGTACCGTATTCATGTCGTTGATCTCAAAATAGTCGGCCTTATCCTGTGTGGCAGGGGCAAACTGCTCAGCCACAGGGCCAAGCACAAAGGCAACGTTGTCCTTGTATGCCGAAATCAGCTTATTGGGATTTTCGGCCGAAGTCTTTTTGATCAGGGCAAAGAGTGATTCTTTCATCTCGCGGCCATCGATGACAAACGTGCCATTAAAGATCTTATGCCGGCAGTGCTCGGAGTTGACCTGAGCAAATCCATACACTTCTGAATCAGTTAATTTTCGTCCCATCTTTTTGCTAACCTCATTCAGGTAATCTACCTCATCATCGCTAAGTGCAAGTCCTTCAGCCTCGTTGTATGCCTTAATATCATGTATAAAGGTAACCGGATCAGGTTTGCGGTCAATGGTGAAAATATTTTGATCGAGATCATGGTATTTAGCCTGCAACATAGGGTCGTAGATGGTTTCAGGATCTCTTATTTCCTCAAAATGCTCTATGCGCATTATTCCCTCAATGCCCATATTGCGGGTAATCTCAACAGCATTGGTGCTCCAGGGAGTGATCATCTCCTTGCGCGGACCGATAAAAGTACCTGTGACTTTTTCACCCGGAACAGGCTCACATTCTCCAAACAACCAGCTTAATTTGTCTTTGTCGCCATGCGAAAGTTCATGTGTTATTTGTATTGCATAAAATGATTTGGGAGAGATCTGATAAAAAAGGATCATGCCTGGCCAGGATTTAATTAAGTTTATACCACAGAAACTGCCAAACAAAATTATGGATAATTCCTGACAGCTCAAATAAAGGTATTTTTTAGTTTATCAATGAATTATTAACAGTATCAATAATCTGCCTGCTTAGCTGTCAACTCCGGGGGGCAAACTGACAGCTCATCCTTGTTCCACAAAAACACCGATAGCCCTATATATCACCGCTGGAAACCCCGAATTTTTCATCTTCTTCAACATTCCCGTATGGCTCAACATGAACAATCACATCATAAACATTGTCGATCCCCTGACGAATGCGGCGTTCTACCAGGTGTGAGATCTGATGCGATTCGGTAACTGTTTTCGAACCATCCACTTCGATGTGGATGTCGATAATGAGCTTATTGCCGGATTTGCGGATGCGGGCGCGATGTGGGTTGTAGACTTCCTTTACGGATGAGATAAGTTTAAACACCTCTTTATAGAGTTCAGGGTTATCCATACCATCCATGAGGTCGCGGTTGGTTTGAAAGAAAATACGCACAGCCGTAGCCATGATCCAGAATGATACTGCCAGTGCAGTAATGGTATCGATCACAGGAATCTTTAATACGATTGTAAATACCAGTCCGGCAAGCACAGCCAGGGATATCATCACATCACTCTGCATATTGCGGGCATTGGCCACCAGCATGGAAGAGCCTGTTTTCCTGCCCACTCTGAACTGATAGAGAGCCAGTAAGAGTTTACCAATTATTGAAGCAATGATCACCCATATCGCAAATAAAGAAGGGATTTCTGCCGGACCTCCTTCAAACAGTTTGCTCACAGTAGTAATTGCCAGCTGCGCCCCGGCAAAGAAAATGACAAAGGACAATGCTTTGGAAGCAATGGTGTCGGCCCGTTCATAACCAAAGGGGTAGCGCACATCCGGTGGCCGGCTCATAATGTGTGCCGTGATGAGGGTAATGACAGAGGTGAGTATATCGCTGGCCGAATCCACGCCATCGGCCACAACAGCCATGCTGCCGGCCAGTAAGCCTACGGTGATCTTCATTACCGATAGCAACGCATTGCCGGCAATGCTCACCCAGGAAGCATGTATGATCTGCCTGTGGCGGGGTTCCATGGATGCAAAGATAATATTTAATACTTTCATGCATAAGTCCTGTAAATTAAAACAGCGGCTCCCCGAAACAAGCACTAAAACCACCGAGTTCTCGGGGCAAGCACTGAAACACTGGATCCACCGAGTCCTCGGGGCAGGCACTGAAACACTGAATCACTTTAACTTGCATTCCATCCACATATTCCGTATATTTACATCCACCCAAATATTAATCCAAACAAACTACAACCATGAACTGTCCTATTTGTGACCACAAAGGATTGGAGCCAGATGCTACAACCTGTCCCTCGTGTAAATCCGACCTTACTGCTTTCCGGACCACGACTGCCATCGAGGCTTCGCATAAAAAGCAGAAAAATACTTCGATCATCTTTATCATCCTGTTTATCCTTGCCCTGCTGGGATGTGTGATCATATACCTGTTTGCATCACCCCCGGGTACATCAAAAGAGGATAAAGAAAATATGGTACAGCAGGAAGCTACTATCAGAACGCTCACAGCTGAGAATCAGAAGCTTAAAACCGATGTTGCCGAACTCAAAGCAAAGCATGCCGAGTTGCTTGCTCAAAAGGAAGCCGCTGAGCCCAAATCAACAACACATATCGTTGAAGAAGGCGAAACGCTCTATCTTATCGCCAGCAAATATCTTGGCGATGGAAACCTTTACACGAAAATTGCCGCGGACAATGGGATAGAAGATCCCAACATGATCGTTCAAGGCCAGGAGATCATTATTCATCAATAATTTAAAAGACCAAAGCCATGCCAATCATACAAGAATTCGAAGCCTTAAGGGAAAAGCTTACAACATATCTTCGCAACATCATGCAGCTTGAGCACGACCTCGACAAATCAAAAAATGAAACCGCCAAACTCAGCAAGGATCTCAGCGATGCAAAAAATGAAGTTAAAAACCTGACCAATCAAAAAGCGGAGCTGATAACAGAAAAAGAAAACCTGCTGGAAAATATCAGGCAGTTTAAAGAGCTGGCAGAAAAGGATAAAAGAGAAATGGATAAGCTCGGAAAGAAAAATGACGAACTGAATAAAAAAATTAAAGAATTGGAGAAGGAGATCAAGGGACTTGTAAAGGAAATTGATGTTCTGAAAAATACAGAAGACCAGGAAAACAGATCCTGAGCCTGAGAAAGTTCCCTTTTTGCAATAGCATTAAATCCTGAAATTTCTTGTCTGTTAGCCATGACCTAAACCCCGGACTTGTGCTTTTGCAACCTTATGTTGGTGTTTTGGGAAGACCCCAAAGCTTTATCTGTGATATACCGGAAGAAATATGCCCCGTGAGATTTACGACCTGTATTTGATGGCTTTCTTGCAGTATTTCGCTAAAAACCAACCCAGGAATGTTCCGGCAACTGCTCCGGCAATAACATCCCCCGGGAAATGCACCCCAAGGTATATCCTGCTGTAGGAAATGAATGCTGCCCATATCAGCACAGGTATTACGATCATCGTTTTCTTTCTTTTCAGAAGGGTAAGAAAGAAAATGGCCACAGCAAAGATGTTGGAAGCATGTGATGAATAGAAACCATACTGGCCACCACACTTACCGTTTACGGTATATACCAGACCTTCCAGCTCAGGTGTGTGACAGGGACGCAGTCGCTGAAAAACTTCCTTAAAAAGATGTACTGAGATCTGGTCGCTGAGGAAAATGAGCAGAGCGGCAAAAACCATAATAATCAAAGTCTTTTTTTTATACTGCCGCCACAAAATATACAGGAAAAGAATGTATACGGGGATCCAGATGTACTTGTCGCTTGCCCACCACATAACAAAGTCGCAGAAATTGTTGTGCATCCCGTTAAGGGCCAGGAAAAGTTCCGTATCCCGGTTATTTAGTATGTCCAGCAATTTATTCATTCAGCTTTTTCCAGATCAGGTCTTTGAGTTCGCTCAGGCCATGTTGCGCCACAGAACTGATAAATACATACGGAAGGTCAGGCAGGCAGGCCGTCATTTCCAACTTCAACTCCTCATCGATCATATCCGATTTGCTTATAGCGAGGATGCGTTGCTTGTCGAGAAGTTCAGGATTATAAAGTTCAAGTTCCCTGAGCAGGACAGTATATTCAGTGGCAATATCGGCTGCATCGCATGGCACTATAAAAAGCAGCAGCGAATTACGTTCAATATGCCTTAGAAAGCGTAAACCCAGTCCTTTGCCTTCGTGGGCCCCTTCGATGATGCCCGGAATATCAGCCATCACGAAAGAGCGATGATCGCGATAAGGCACTATGCCCAGATTGGGTCTCAGGGTTGTAAAAGGATAATCGGCAATTTCAGGCTTTGCGGCCGAGACCACCGAAAGCAGGGTCGACTTTCCGGCATTTGGAAAACCCACCAGACCAACATCTGCCAATAACTTTAATTCGAGCGTAATCCCTTCTTCCTTGCCGGGCTCACCGGGCTGTGCATAGCGTGGGGTTTGATTTGTTGAAGATTTAAAATGCCAGTTTCCCAGTCCACCGCGTCCCCCTTCCAGGAGCACATGCTTTTCGCCATCCTCTGTGATCTCGCAGATCATTTCTTCATTTTCAGAAAATCGCGCAACCGTGCCGAGAGGAACCTCAATGATCTCGTCCCTGCCATTTGCCCCCGTGCTGGTTTGCCTTCCGCCGGCTTCACCATTCGCAGCTTTAATATGCCTGGTAAATTTCAAATGCAGCAAAGTCCAAAGCTGGGCATTCCCTTGCAGGACAACATGTCCGCCACGCCCGCCATCACCTCCGTCAGGGCCTCCTTTTGGAACAAATTTTTCCCTGCGCAAGTGTGCCGAACCGGCTCCACCTCTGCCCGAGCGGCAGTTGATCTTTACATAATCTACAAAATTCGAATTCCCCATTGCTCAATCTTCAATGATCTTGTATATATCCGGCAGGTTGCGGCCGTGGCCGTTATAATCAAGGCCATAACCAACAATAAATTCATTGGGAATAACAATACCGACATAGTCGAGGGCAAAGTCTTCCCTGAAGGCCTCGGGTTTGAATAGAAGCGTGGCGATCCGCACATCGGCTGCTCCCAGTTCCCTGAGTTTATTTCGTGTATAAGCCATCGTTATGCCTGTATCAACAATATCTTCGAGCACCACAACTGTCCTGCCGGCAAGAACCTGATCAAGGCCAATCAATTCCCTTATAGTATTTGTGGTTTTGGTGCCCACGTAGGAAGAAAGTTTTACAAAAGAAATCTCACAGTCGACCGTGACCTTTTTCAGCAGATCTGAAGCAAAGATAAATGCTCCGTTGAGCACACATAAAAACAGCGGATCCTTTCCCTGCATATCCTTATTGATCATTTCGGCAACCATATCAACACCTTTTGCGATCTCGCCTGCTGTAAGAAAGAGTGAGAATTCCCTGTCCCTGACTTTGACTTTCTCCATAAAATAAACTTATATGAAATTCACTTGTTTACAAATATAGTGGATAAGCGCAAATAATAGCTATTTTTGCCTTGCGAATCGAAAAATGAAATTTTAATCAATCCTTTATGAAAGCAGTTGTAAGCATTATTATGGGCAGCACTTCCGACCTGACTGTGATGGAAAAAGCTGCAGCCTTCCTTGATGAAATGGAAATTCCTTTTGAGATGAATGCCCTCTCGGCCCATCGTACACCTGATGTAGTGGAAAAATATGCCAGGAATGCCCATGCCAATGGCATAAAAGTAATCATTGCCGGTGCCGGCATGGCTGCTCATCTTCCGGGCGTGATCGCCGCGATGACCCCCATTCCGGTGATTGGTGTCCCGATCAAAGCCAGCCTTGATGGCATGGATTCGCTCCTGGCCATAGTGCAAATGCCCCCGGGCATACCGGTAGCCACCGTCGCCATTAACGGTGCCCTGAACGCAGGTATACTGGCAGCACAGATCATCGCCTCAGGGAATGAAGAAATCCTGAAAAAAACCATCGCCTATAAGGAAAACCTCAAAAAGAAGATCGTTAAGGCCAATGAAGAATTAAAAGAGGTGAAGTATCAGTATAAAGTAAATTGATGCTGTTTGCTTCTGGCAGGAAATTAAACAAAGAGCAGCAGGATCAGAAATACACTCAAAACATCGCGTAATAAGTTGTCGTTGAATCTCAGGTAAATTAGTGTGCAGCAAACCGTATCAGGGTGATTCCATCCCTTAATGGAAGAATAAAAGAGTCCAGATCAGAATCGTCCTTTACCATTTTGTTGAAAGCTGCAATTCCTTTTGTTTCAAAATCGCCCGACTGTGCTTTTTTCAGGATCTTTCCACTCCAAAGAGTATTGTCGACCATAAGCAAACCACGGGGACTTAATTTATCTTTACATAAGGTCAGATAGGCCGGATAATTTTCTTTATCGGCATCGAGAAAAATAAGATCGAATTTGCCCTCCAGGCCTGGAATAATTTGCATGGCATCGCCCAGGTGGCGTGTGATCACATTTTCAAGTTTCGCTTCACGGAAATACCTTGATGCAATCTCTTCCAGCTCAGGATTTTTGTCGATGGTGTGAATATGCCCTCCTTCGGCCAGACCCTCAGCAAAGCAAAGTGCAGAATATCCGGTATAGGTGCCCACCTCCAGAATCCTTTTTGGCCGCAACATCTTGCTCACAAATGCCATAAACCTTCCCTGTATGTGGCCTGTAAGCATATTGGGATAGGGTACTGTAAGATTGGTCTCCCGATCAAGCTTTTTTAATAAGTCAGGTTCTTCAGGGCATAGCCCCTCAAGATAATTGAGAATATCCTCGTTTATGAATTCCATGATGCTTTATAGGTTAATGTGCTCAGCTGGTCAGGGGAAAATACTTCTTCGGCAATTTCCATCAGATCATTCGCTGTTACATGCTCAATTCGTGCGTAAATATCTTCAATACTGAGTATTTTTTTATCAAACAAATAACTTCTCCCTCCACTCAACATCACATTCACATTGCTGTCGAAGGCAATAGCAATTTGACCGAGATATTGCTTTTTTGCCTGTGAAAGCTGCAGACTGCCAAGTTTTGTATTCCGCATTTTGCTTAATTCTTTCATGATGAGCTTTGTCGCTTTGCTGGTAGAACCATTATCAGTCCCAAGATAGATTCCCCAAACTCCAGTATCGGAATAGGGAAAATAAAAAGAATCAATACTGTATGCGTATCCGTATTTTTCTCTCACCAACATATTCAGACGAGAGTTCATTCCTGGTCCTCCCAGCACATTATTAAGTAATCCAAAGGCAAAGCGGCGATTATCACCACGGGCAAAAGCCCTGTTGCCTATGATGGTATGGCTCTGATATGTTTTACGCTCCCCGGTTATGGAAAAAGGCAGATATGCTGCCGGGCTTTGCCTTGTGAAGTCGGACGCACTCCCTTCTTTCCCTTCAAAATATTTATCGACATACTTCAGGATACGAGAAGTTGATATTCCCCCAACAGAGCAAATAACCATGCTATGACTGTCATAGCAACCTGAATAAAATGAAGTTAAATCTTCCTGTCTGACAGCTTTAATATTCTCAGGTTTTCCAAGTATCGACCGGCCCATGGCATGGCCCCGGAATAAAGCGCCTTCAAAATCATCATAGATCTGCTCTGAAGGAGTATCGAGATATGAATTGATCTCGTCAATGATGATATCTTTTTCCTTTTCCATCTCCCTGTGCGGAAAGATCGAGTTTAACGCAATATCCGACAGGAGTTCAGCAGCGCGGCCATACCAATTGCTCAAAAACGATGTATAGATACATGTATATTCTTTCGTTGTAAACGCATTGATATCGCCGCCCACACTTTCCATCCGGTTAAGAATATGGTATGCCTTTCGTTTTCGCGTACCCTTGAAGATCATATGTTCAATGAAATGGGCCAGTCCTTCAATGCCCTCGGGTTCATCCCGCGTACCTGTATTGATAAAAACACCAAGGTGACCCACCGGCCCTGGCGCTGGTATGTGCACCAGGCGAGTGCCATTTTTTAGTGTATGGTATTGGGGTTGGAGGTGCATAGGTTTGCAAAATTAGTACTAATTGACAAACCTGCGACCTGGCTTTAATAAACGTATAGTATATGCTGTATGGATACCGCTTATTGATTCCGGGCAGGAATGCATACGCCTTCAAAAAATACTATTTCTTCAGTATGCTGTCGTCTGTATATATCCAAAACAATGGTCTTGTAACCTTCTTGCCATTCACTGTCATCTCAATTACAGGGCTGATGGCATAGATCCTTTTATCGATCTTAAGGCTATTTTCATCATATTTCCATTCCTCCAGGAAGCGCAAAAGGCTTACCTGATTTGGTTCAATATTATGGATAATCATGGTATCGTATTCATTAAAAGGCTGGATAGGCCGCACAAGGGTATGATAGGCGGTATCCACAAGTATTTTTTTTACCGCGTCAACATTGATTGGTTTATGAAAATAATCGTATGCCTGAACATCACCGGCAAGCACCCTGTCGAAAATATTATTTACAAGGGCTTCACGATCAGAGCCTTCAATATTTTTTATCCACCAATCGTAATCAGGCTCCCTATTTACGATGGGTACGTCGTACTGGATCTTTTTAGTGATAATGGTTCTGTTGTCTTTTTTACTGTTGTCGCATTGGGTAAAGACAAGGATAAAGCCCAGGACCATGAGGGTAAAAAATATTCGTTTCATTTTTTTTGGTTTTATATTGTAACGCTGGCAGTTAAATAATATTGGGCAAAACATATGTTTACTCATCCCCTGCGGGTGGGTCTCTTTTATGGCTTATACACCACTCCCTTTTTTTTCTTTCCGTTAATAGCAATTACAACAGGTTTTTCAAAACGGATGTGGCGAATAAATTCGTCTTCGTATTCAGCTTTTTGCTTTTCAAGAAAGTCCAGATCATATGTTCCTTCATTAATGAAGGGATTAATGGTAAAATACCCTACCCTGAAGGAGGTGAGGTTCTGAAAAAAGTGGGTCCCCTGGCTGGGGTCGATGTGGTAACCTTCAAGTCCGGATTCAACAATAAGCCTTGCCGCCGAAATTTGCGGCCATTTAACCGGTATTCCAAGATTGGGATCTGCCGAGCCCCAGCGGCCCGGACCAATAAGAATATAATTCCTGCCTTCTTCAAGAAAACGCTCGTTAAGGTGGCCGATCAATTCTGCCATTCTCGGTGTACGTGATGAATCAAAGCTCTCGGGCTTTATATAAACAAGGTCGTAAATACTTTTGATGTGAGCATTTCCAAGCGCAGAAGAGCTGGTCATAATGGTATTCTGCTTGTCTACCTCATCAATTTCAATCTCAATCGACTCATTATTATCAACAATTGGCCTGATCTGAAGAAGATGAAATGTATGTAGTTTATCATTTTCATGATCCATATCAACGGCAAATTCAATTTCAATGGGCTTACCCATTTCACGTTGTCCGGTAGTTAATATTTCCTGCAATATTTCAGCAAGTGGAAATGCGCCATGGTTGAGGATAGCTGAGAAAGTTACGAGTTTCTTCCCATCCTTATGCATTCCACTGCGAAGCATCTTACTGTGATAATCATATGTTGATGCAACAAAACGCATCGATTTATCTTTTTCCGCTTCAGTAAGTCTGAGTTTTTGAAGGTTTACGGCATCGTCAATGCAGGGCACAAAACTGTCGGCAATCAGGTCAAGGGCATAAAAATACCTCTGGGTTTCGCGCAAGGCCAGTTCAGGTGTACTGGTTTGCAATGTTTTTCGCGGGTACCTGGGGCTGAAGCGCAAGGTCATACCGCCATCAACGATGTACTTTCCCAGTCCAAGAGCAATATTTGCAATGCCATCTTCGGCTTTTTCAGGTTCGATAGGATAAAAATTTATCGACCGGGCCACACCTGAAATGGTTGGGTAAAACCTGTTTGAATAGCGACGGCCGACAACCTCCTGCAACACAATGGCCATTTTTTCCTCGTCGATCACATTGGAAGTAGCCGACATATATGATTTGCTGTCCTTGTAATAAGCCGAGGCATAAACACTCTTTATCGCTTCAGTTAACATTTCAAGCATGCGCCGCTCGTCCGATTCGAGGTTGGGGATCATATAGGTAGAATAAATCCCCGCAAATGGCTGATAGTAAGAATCTTCAAGCAAGCTTGAAGAACGCACGGCCAATGGGTTTTTCAGAATTGAAATCAACGTATACAGGTCTTCCTTGATCCTGAACGGCAAACTGGCTTCAAGGAACTTATCCAGAATCTCTTTATCAGGAAGATCAGACATGGCAACCTGGTAAAGGTCATTTTCTTCCATAAACTGGTCAAAAATATCTGTACCCAGCACAACAGTCTTTGGTATAGTTATATTAACTCCTTCCCATTTATCATAAAAGTGGTTCCGCTTGATCATGGAATCAAGAAATGCCAGTCCTCTCGCTTTCCCGCCAAGCGAACCTTCGCCTATCCTGGAGAGAGAAAGGTATTCATCAAAGCTCTCGCGCCGAAATTCGGCAATAACCCCGCGGGCTTTGGTCATGCGGTAATTGGCAATTGAATCAAATAAATATTTTTTTACCTCCTCGAGGGTTTCAAAGTCATCCAGTGTGACATCCTTAAACCGTTCAGCCAATGGAAAAAGAGCACGGGCTCTCAGCCACTTGGATATATGATTACGCACGAGATGGTAACGCAGACTGGAGTCGGGCAGGCGGTAAATTTTTTTTTGTAACATCTTAAGATCCCTTGCACGGTCAACCTCCTTCATTGTATCGGGGTCAATAAATACAAAATCCCCAAAAGCAAAAAACTCTTTTATAAAATTTTTAATTTCAATAGAAATGGTTTTCGATTGTTTGTTGATAAATCCCACCCTCATTTCTTTGGCTATTGCTTCTTTATCTGCATCCGACGATTGAAGAAGAATAGGCATGAGGTTATCTGCAGCCTTGATTTTTCTTGCCAGTTTTATCCCCGCATTCTTGTCTTTCACTCCCTTACGATCGTATGCGATATCGGAGATAATCCCCAAAAGGTTATTTTTATATTTTTCGAATAAGCCCAACGCCTCTTCATAATTTCTGGCAAGCAATATTTTGGGCCTCCCGCGCATACGCATCATCTGCTGATGCTCATTGAGGCCTTCCGTCATAAACATTTGCGACTGCTTGAATATGATCTTATATATATG
Source organism: Bacteroidales bacterium (assembly GCA_032250805.1). GTDB lineage: Bacteria > Bacteroidota > Bacteroidia > Bacteroidales > B18-G4 > B18-G4. The sequence goes on along the minus strand of JAVVEM010000007.1, from coordinate 31,407 downwards.
GGGCAGATAACTCGAATAAAACCTCACTGAATCCTCAACAAGGATAATGGTTTGCACTCCAACTTCATTAACATCATGTTCGACATTCATTTTATCCTCAATAAGCTTGATGATAGCCAGCAGCAAATCAGCATTTCCCAACCAGCTAAAAACATAATCGATGGCTCCAAGGTCTTCTTTATCTAGTTTGACTGTTACTTTCCGGGAAAATGGAGTCAAAACGACAATAGGGATATCATTGTATTGTTTTTTTATCTTCCTGGCAATCCCAAAAGTGTCTTCATCTTCAGCGCTAAGCATTGTGATCACAAGATCAATATCACCCTCTTTGAGTGCTTCGAAGGCCTTTTCCTCCTTGGTCACCTGAATGAACTGCGGGGGATAACGAAGGTTGAGTGACACATACTCGTTGAAGATCTGTTCATCGATCCGGCCATCTTCCTCGAGAATAAACGCATCATATGCGCTGGAAATAAGCAATACTTGGTAGATACGCTTTTTCATAAGCGTATCAAATGAAGTATCGTTATAGAAATGCTTGAACAGGTTACTTCTTAAGGCCATCGAAAAAATAATTTCAGGCCAAAGGTACGAAAATTGGCACAGTGTTTCCAACCCGCTTAAGGGTGGAAAAACTGCAAATTAATTTTCCCTTAAAACAAACTCATCATACTCCACCTCGAAGCGAAGTTTATGTTTCGACTCCTCCTGGGCCAGGGCGGCAAAAAGATCTTTTAATCCCGCATCTTCTGCACGCTCCGATAAGGAAGTATATAATCTGAAAGCAGCTTTCTCTTTATTCATGGCTAGCACGAGGGCCTCCTGATATGACATATTGGGCGATGCCTTCACATTCACCATATAATCGGCAATTCTGAGGTCGGCAACTTTCTCGGGGGGCATATTGGTTATGCCCGTCTCCTTTACCTCAGTAAGCTTCATCTTATGCGTCACCTCTTCCTGAGCAAATTCTTCAAATATCTTACGCATTTCATCAGAAGATGCCTGTTTGGAAAGTTCTGAATAAAAGTCGACTGCTTTTTGCTCTTCTTCTATAGCAAAGTCGAGGATGGAATCAAAAGTTGTTAATTCTTTCATATCAGCTTATTTGTCGTATGCGTTATCAAATTCTTCGTCGAAATGTTTTACAATACAGTCGCAGCCATGGTCGAATATGCGAAAGTTGTTGGCTTCCTCAGTCCGAACAAAACTGAATTTCGATTCTTCACCATTTGACGGTAACAATTTCACGATCTCCGACATCACATCATTTGCCTTGCTTTTCTGCCTGAAGCCCAACTCATTCATCAGGCCGGCCAGTTGCTCTATGGAATCCTTACCTGACCCGGGCTCAAAACTTTTTTCAAATTCCTGAATCACTTTTTGTGTATTGGTAAATGTCCCTGAAGTTTCGAAAGGGAAGCTGGAAGGCAATACCAGATCGGCCTTGCTGGCAGTATCAGTCATGAAATAGTCCATCACCACAACAAACCCGGCACCGCTCAGCCATCCTGAAACTTTAGTCTTTTCGCGCGTTGTTCCGAGAGGATCCTCGCCGAAAATAAACAGGTTTTTGAGATTTCCCTTTTCAAGGTGCTCGTACTGGTTTACATTTACATCGCTCGGAAGGCTTTTCACCTTCCACACCTTTTTCATTTTTTCAACAAGCTGTTTGTTTTTTATATCTACTGCACCAACACCCAGGCTTGGGCATATTCCCATGTCGAAAATCCCCTGGGCATTGTTCTTTTCTTTAACACTGATAAGTCCGTTGGCGGTTTTCCCAAGCTTTCCGGTGATCAAAGCCAGATTAAAGAGTTCTGTACATGTACTGGAGCATATTTCTTTTTCGGAGAAGATGATCACGGCATTCATTTCATTATTATAAGCTTTCGCAAATTCTATAATGCTGTCCATGGATGCAAGGCCGGACTTTTCGACAAGATCAACAAAATTTTCTTTGAGAAGGTCTTTCTTATAAACATCAAAGTCATGGCAATTGTCTTCTATAAACAAAGCGTTTTGGAAATTATTGGCCAGCAGATAGTAGTTAATTGCTTTAATAAAGTGATAATATGATTTCACCTTCATAACGCTGTCAACCTTTTGTTCCATAGGGCTTTGTTCCATATTGGTAACAAGCTGAACAGGCACTTCATGTTTGATGCGGGCATTGTTAACCATATATCCCAGCACAGCATTATCGCGGTTAAGCTCCGCCCCTACCAGGTAGATCCTGCTTGCATCTTTCAGCTGGTCAAAGGGCACATTCGCTTTACTGTTGCCGATATAGCTATAACCACGGTTGAGATAATGGAAACTTGTAACATTGTTGGTGCGCACTGCAGCGCGAGCCAGTTTTTGTATCAGGTACAGCTCCTCATTGCTGAGCCTGGCTCCTGCAAAGAAAGCATTATCATCAGGCTTTACAGCATTAATTTTGTCAGCAATGATTTTATAGGCCTCTTTAAATGATATCTCTTCAAAGTGTCCGTTAACTTTTAACATTGGCTTATTCAGCCGTGATTTGTCATTCAGGTATTTATAGCCAAACTTGCCATACCTGCAAAGGTTTCCGTTGTTATTTACTTTGCCGTTGCTTCCTTCAACACGCATTACGAAGCCACTCTTATGTTCAAAGAAAAGTTCACATCCAATTGAGCAATAATTACAAATGTTTTGTACTTTTTCAAGTTTAACCGGACCTGGTTTAAAAGGCACATTTTCTGTTAATGCACCGGTAGGACAAGTGCTGATGCACATGCCACAGCTTTCGCATTTTGTATCTGTAAGTGAATCGCCCATGCTCGGGGCAACATAGGTGTCAAAACCCCTGTTTACGAGTCCAAGTGCATTTGCTCCTACCACATCACGGCAAATCCTCACACAGCGTGCACATAGCACACACTTATTGTTATCTATCTCTATATAAGGATGCCTGTAGTCAATATTATATTCTTTAAATTCGCCGGTAAGGCCTTCCTGGTTTGCCTTATACTCAGTGGCATATTTCTTCAGATCGCAGGTATAGAGTGCCGTGCAACCACATTCCATGCATCTTAAAGTTTCGCGCTGAGCTACTTCTTCGCTGTCATATCCCAGTTCAACTTCATAGAAGTTTTTCCTGTCCCTGGGATCAAGGGTTGGCATCTCTTCCCGTTTCCGTGGTTCATATCTGCCGATATAATTATCCTTGACCTGTGTTTTAAAGTTATCTTTCTTGCTTAAGAACTCAAATGGCACTGGCACCACTTCTTTGCCATTCAGGAATAAGTTGCAGCTGTGTGCTGCAATACGGGCCTGCCCGATGGCCTGGATCAGTGTTGCCGGTCCGCTGACACCATCTCCGGCCGCAAAAACATTTTCGACGCCTGTTTGCAGTGTTTCGGGATTGGCTTCGATATCGCCCCAACGGTTAAGTTTGAGTTCACCTTTCTCAACCGCATTATTCATGTCTTCCGTAAAATTTACATCTGTCTTTTGTCCGATGGCAGCCAGTATGTAATCCACTTCAAGATCAAACTCAGATCCCGGAATGGGTACAGGTCTTCTTCTTCCCGAAGCGTCGGGCTCGCCCAGTTCCATCTTCAGGCAGGTAACAGACTTAAGCTTCCCCGCTTTATCTTTATTTACTTTGACAGGGTTTGTGAGAAGAAGGTATTCAATGCCCTCAAGCTTCGACTCATGGATCTCAATGGGATTTGCCGGCATCTCCTTTTCGGTACGGCGATAGATCACATATACCTTATCTGCGCCGCAACGCATGGAGGTACGGCAACAATCCATGGCAGTATTACCACCACCGACAACAGCTACTTTCTTGCCTTTAAAATTATAGGGCTTTCCGGTCATCTCCATTTCCTTCAGAAAGTCTATTCCCGAGAAAACATTTTCAGCATCATCACCTTCACAGCCGATCATTGTTCCTTTCTGTGAACCGATGGCCAGGATCACAGCATCGTAATTCTTCTGCAATTCAGCATATTTAATATTATCGCCCAGGCGTTTATTATAATGAATGCGAACGCCGAGTTCGGTAATATTGTCCACTTCCTTTTGGAGGATATCGTTTGGCAAGCGGTACTCCGGAATACCATACCTCAACCAGCCACCCGGTTTGGGATTGGCTTCAAAAACGTCAATATGATGCCCTTCTTTTCGAAGGAAAAAGGCAGCCGAAACACCACCCGGACCGGCGCCTATTATGGCCACTTTTTTGCCTGTATCAGGTTTAAGTTCCGGTTTCCATTTATTTTTTGATTCAAGGTCGATATCAGAGGCAAAGCGTTTGAGATAGTCGATTCCAACCGGGGCACCTTCGTCGAGCAGGTTCCTGCGGCAGGCCACCTCACAGGGACGCACGCAAACACGGCCACATATTGCAGGCAGCGGATTGGTTTCCTTGATCAATGCTACTGCTTCGTGGTATTGACCTTTTTCAATATGCGAAATATATCCTTGCACATCAACACCTGCAGGGCAGGTTTGCTTGCAGGGACCTATGCAATCAGCATAATGGTTGCTGAGGATAAGCTCCAGTGCTGTTTTCCGTGAAACAGCAATTTTTTCATTGTGGGTTTCGATTCGCATCCCCTCCGATACCCTGGTTGAGCATGATGGTTGAAGACCTTTCAAGCCTTCAACTTCTACCACACAAACATAACAGGAAGTGTAGGGTTCCAATCGCGGATCATTACACAGGGTAGGTATTTCTATGCCATTTCTTCTGGCCAGTTGTAAAACGGTTTCCCCTTTAATTCCTGAAACAATCTTTCCATTCAGAATAACATTTACCTTTTCGCTCATTATGCTGGGTCTTTTTAATCTGATTACGATAATTTAATGGCGTCGAATTTACATTTTGTATAACATACGCCACATTTAATACAAATTTCCTGATTGATAAAGTGGATCTCTTTACGTTCGCCGCTGATGGCATCAACCGGGCAGTTTTTGGCACAAACCGTACAGCCTGTACATTTTTCCTCATCAACTTCGTATGTAAGCAAATTGGTGCAGACCCTGGCCGGACATTTTTTGTCGCGGATATGGGTCTCATATTCATCCCTGAAATACTTAATGGTAGTCAGCACAGGGTTAGGTGCTGTTTGCCCGAGCCCACAGAGTGAATTGTCTTTGATCTGGTAGGCGAGTTCTTCCAGGCTTTCAATATCCTCAGCTTCACCTTTCCCTTCGGTGATGCGGGTAAGGATTTCAAGCATGCGTTTGGTTCCAATGCGGCAAAATGTACATTTGCCGCACGATTCCTTCTGCGTAAAGTCGAGGAAAAATTTTGCAACATCGATCATGCAGGTTGTTTCATCCATTACCACCATACCTCCTGACCCCATGATGGCACCAGTTGCATTTACTGAGTCATAATCGACAATGGTATGCGATAGGTGTGAGGGGATGCATCCCCCTGAGGGGCCACCCATCTGCACCGCTTTAAACTCTTTACCATCCTGGATACCACCGCCAAGTTTAAAAATCACATCTTTAATGCTCATGCCCATGGGTACTTCCACCAAACCGGAACGCCTGATCTTTCCTGCAAGGGCAAATACCTTGGTGCCCTTGCTTTTTTCGGTACCGTATTTGGCATACTCTGCAGCTCCATGCTGTATGATCCATGGAATGTTGGCAAAGGTTTCAACATTGTTGATATTGGTAGGTTTTTTCCATAAACCGGATGTGGCCGGAAAAGGGGGGCGCTTGCGGGGCATACCACGCAGCCCTTCAACGGAAGCGATCAATGCTGTTTCTTCACCACAAACAAATGCACCTGCACCTTCCTTGATGTATATATCGAAGTTAAAGCCCTGCACACCCAGAATATTCTCACCGAGGTAGCCCTTTTCCCTGGCCTGATCGATGGCGATCTGCAAACGTTTTATTGCCAGCGGATATTCGGCTCGGCAATAAATAACCCCGCCGGTGGCTTCTATTGCATAAGCGCCTATAATCATACCCTCAAGCACTGAGTGTGGGTCTCCCTCAAGCACTGAGCGGTCCATAAATGCACCCGGATCACCTTCATCAGCATTGCAGATAATATATTTTACGTCAGATTCATTATTGTTGGCAAATTTCCATTTGATCCCCGTTGGGAAACCTCCGCCACCGCGACCTCGTAAACCCGAATCAATGACCTCCTGGATCACGTTGAGCCTTGACATGCCCTGCCCGGCGATCTTCCGAATGGCATGGTAGCCATCTCTGGCTTCATAATCCTCAATGTTTTCGGGATCAATATAACCACAATTACGCAGGGCGATCTTTACCTGATCAGCAGTGTATTCATTGTCGACGGTTTCAAACAGATCGGATTGTACCACGTAATCCCTGACCGGGATATGCTGAGTAATATGCTTATCAATAATCTCGATGGCCCTTTCCTCGTCAATCTCACCATAAAGATACCTTCCTGTATCGTCAATGATCTCAACCAGGGGCTCGCGATAGCACATGCCAACGCATGATGTTTTCTTTAGCTCAAAGCTAAGGTTCTCAGCATTTTTTATGGCCTCGATCTTATTGTATACTTTTCCGGCACCTGCCGCGATACCACAACTCCCAAGGCCAACGATTACTTTTGTTCCCATAATTAAAATTCAAAAGTCCTGTTCAATCAATTCTTTTCACTTATCCTGATATTCTTCACGATCTTTACGGCCTGAGCACCATCAAGCTTACCATAGGTTTCATTGCTGATCATCATTACTGGTGCAAGCGAGCAGCAACCCAGGCAGGCAACCGATTCCAGCGTGAAAAGGCCGTCTTCGGTAGTCCCTCCATCATCTACTTTCAGTGCCTCCTTTAGCGAGGTAGTGATCGCTTTCGCATTTTGAACATGGCACGCGGTGCCATGACATACCTTGATGATGTGCTTACCAACCGGGCTGAGCCGAAACTGGGCATAAAAAGTAGCTACACCGTACATTTCACTTAATGGAATGCCCGTTTCAGCGGATAATTTCTCAAAGGCCCTGCGCGGGATGTATCCATAAATATCCTGTGCCCCCTGAAGTAGGGGGATCAGGTTTCCCTTTTTGGTTTTATACTTCCCAATCAAAGGGTTGAGCAGTTCAATATCAACAGCAGCCTGTTCGTCATTTTCACGCTTAATATCTATTCTTTCAATCCGCATTTTATAAAGGTTTTAAGGCGTTGACAAATTTATAAAATGTTTCATGCCAGTCCTTTAAACATCATAATTTATATGAGGTCTAAATTGCTTTATTTTGGGAATATATATCGCTGAATATTAATGATTTAACTGGCTCGTTCCGGAGTGCTGGCGCTTATTGTTAATACGGAATTAAAGTACAGATTTGAAGAAGTATTACTGAATTTGGTTTTCAAACAGCATTTTCTTCATTTCATTGGATATGTATAAAGAAAAAATGTCAAAATGAACAAGTACCCAGGAAGTTGACCAGGTATTGATCCTGGCATTTCATTAACTCAAAGATGCATACATCGGAGAGCTATACTCATATATCGCGGGTAAGCGGAAGATCAACACCTTTAATCTTTCCACTTTATCGTACAACCCACAGCTTTGGTATGATCCACTTCAGGGTCTTTGCCCTCTAATAAGGCATCTACTGCATTTTCAACATATTTCTCATCAGCAAGCTGCTCGCTTTTCACATTATTATCAATGGCGCCGATGTATTTTACATACAGACCTCCAGCCTCTTTCTGCAAAATATAAACATGAGGTGTGCGGGTAGCCCCGTATGTTCTGGCAAGGTCATGGGTTTGATCAATGAGGTAGGGAAAAGTGAAACCTTTTTCTTTTGCCCGCTCCTGCATCATTGGATAGCTGTCCTCGGGCTGTTTTTCCGGATCATTTGGATTGATGGCAATAACAGGATAACCTTTTTCTTTGTATTTAGAGTCCAGGGCAATGATGCGATCTTCATATTTTTTTGAATAGGGGCAGTGGTTACATGTAAAGATCACGATAAAGCCCCTGGCGTCGTCATAATCTGCCATGGAAACCATCTTGCCGTCAACATTTTTTAATGAGAAATCAGTTGCTTTATCGCCAGTCTTGTAGCCTTCAGCAAGGGCAATTGAAGAGCCCAATATGAGCGTGAGAATGAATATGCTTATGTTTTTCATTGTTTATGGATTTAATAAATTATCGATTACGTTTGTTAATTCATTGTATGTATATGAGCGGACTTCAAATTCACGATCCCTTTTTTTAAGAAAGAGGGTCGCGGGGATCGCTCCTTCCCATTCCGGATCAATTCCCGGGATCCAGCTGTTACCATCCATATCATCAAGAACAATTACTTCAGCCTGAATTTGATTGGCGATCATAAAAGGAATGAGTGTACTTTCAACATTTTCAGAAAAATCAAGACTAACGAGGATGATCCTGACCGGTTCACCGGCATAGGCTGAATCGGCCATATTAAAATATGGAAGCTCCTGAACGCAAGGCTTACACCATGTTGCCCAGAAATTAAAAATATAAAGTGTGTCATTGTAGTAGTCGAGCATCGGTCTGAACCCCGCGAAATCATAAACTGGTATGAAAAGACCCTGTGCGGTGATCACCTGAATGGGCTCCGGGTTATTTTCCGGCATCATTTCATCACTGCTGCCTGAACAGGAGCTCAGAAAAATGAACACAGCCAGAAATAACAAATATATTTTAAATGTTCTGCTATAAAACATGTTCCGGAATTGTTCTTTCAGAACAAGTTCGCGGGCAGGATTGTTCATAATAAAAATACAAGGTTATTGGTAGTACCGGTTCACCGAATGGATGCTTTTGCAGGAATGAAGGTGAATAGACAATGACGTGATATCCTTCAGCATGAATGGGTTTTTTGAAATACAGACAACAGTCTGCAACAAGGAAGACAAGATCATTAAGGTAAGCACAGTGAACCATCTTCCAGAGATGCTTCCTAATCAAGTGTGATCACCGAAATCCGCTTTTTACCGTCCATCCTCACTTTTACTGCTTGTTTAAACCTAACATGTTTTACAAACCTGGTTTCCTGTATCAATTCCTGATCCTTTAGCAGATCATATTTAATAAAGCTGTCGGACATTTCCGGCTGTACCGAAAAATAACCAACATTCATACTGGTAACATTGTGGAAGAAATGCGAGCCCGATGAAGCATCCAGTGGAAAATCTTCAAGGCTCGTTTCGATGATCACTCCGGCATTGGATATCTGCGGCCAGCTTACCGGAATGCCAATCCATCTGTCGCGTGTTCCCCAGCGTCCGGGACCGATAAGAATATATTTTTTATTCTCTTTCACCATTGAAGTATTGATCTTATCAACTTCCCTGGCAATAATTTCCGTTTCTGCTTTATTAAACAAATTGGGGTCGACATAAACCACATCGCGAATATCTTCAATGATACCATTGCCCATACCTTTGTCAGAATACATTAAGATTTTGTCTTTATTGATCTTGTCCATATTCACATTGTAATCTGAAGCATTGCCAAGCAATGGCTTTATCTGCAAGATGTAAAATGAGGCAAGCCCGTTTTTATCTTTATTAAGGTCAACGGCAAACTCGATCTCAACGGGCGACCCCAGGGCTTCTTTCACTACATCCAGCACAACCTCTATTGTTTTGGCAAGAGGGATATAATTATATTTCAGGATATTGGCAAAATTAACGATGCGTGGCCCATAATGGGTTAATCCCGGTATGATCTGATTATTATCGGGATTAAATACTGATGCACAATGCTTCAGGGTACCGTGCTTTTCCGCTTCATCAATATCAATGCGGGCAAGTCCGGCAATATCACCCTCCAGTAGGTTAGGTTCTTTTTTATCAAGATCAACTGCAAAAAACTTTACCTGCGAATTCTTATATTGATCTTTCGCACTGTTGATCTCTATTTCGGGATATTTGGGCGAGAAACGGTATGCCTTTTCTCCTTCCACCACATATTTTCCCAAACCTATTGCAGCAACAACAAATCCCTCTTCAGGTTTCATATGAGAAACCGGGTAATAATTATACGACTGTGCAACACCACTAATGTGTGGATAGAAATAGTTTTCATACTGATTCCCTACCACTTCCTGTATTACAACAGCCATCTTTTCTTCCTCAATCTTATAATTAATGGCATTAACATAACCCCTTGCAGTTTCTGAATATACGCTCGCATATACCAGTTTAATCGCCTCCATTAGCTGCTTCAGCCTCACCTTGGGATCAGGGTGATTATTTGGCAGTAAATAGGTTTCAAAAATCCCCGCAAAGGGCTGGATCAGTGAATCCTCAAATAATCCCGAAGACCTCACGGCAATAGGTTTCTTAATGTCGTCCAGCACAAATTTGAGCCGTTTTACCATTGTATCAGTCAAGGATACTTTAAGAAACTCTCTTTTAATGCTGTTATAGTCTTGTTCGGCCAAAACATGATCTTTCAAACCATTACGATCCATGAAATATTCAAACTCTTCGGTTCCGATAACCAATGTTTTGGGTGCCTTTATATGAATGTCGGAAATATATTGATTGAACTCATAATTATAAATCAACGTATGAATAAAAGCTATTCCCCGTCCTTTGCCTCCAAGCGAACCTTCTGACAGGGCAACAATATTTGATTCGTCTGATATTGCCGCCTTATCGAATGGAATGATTTTACCCTTATCCTGTTCATTCCTGAACTTTGAAATAATGCCCAGCATGTAGTCGCGGATCTTTTGCGGGCTGTCGAAATCACTTACCTTATGAGGATTAAGGATTTTGGCTGCCTGTATTTCCCCCCTGGCCATAAGCCACAGGCTGAAATGATCTTTTTTGGCATGATGCAGCAAAGAGTCATCAGGAATTTTTTGTAATTGTTTTTCAAATTCTTTTAATGAACGGGCCACACCAATAACCTTTCCATCGGCATTTCGATATATAAAATTGCCGAATCCCAGAAAATGAGTAAGAAAGCTTTTAAAGTCCTGCGAAAGACTCTCAGAGTTTTTATTTATAAATGTTGCCTGTAACTCAAAAGCCTTATCGGCATTTGATGTATCTGATGATTGTATAATTGTGGGCAGATATTTGATATTCTCACGGGCATATTTTACAAGACTGATCCCTGCTTTTTCGTCCTCATGTCCATCCCTGTTGAATTTTACATCGGTAATCAGGCAAAGCATATAGTCGCGGTACTTATCGATTATATTTTTGGCCTCTTCAAAGTCAGAAGCAAGAAGGATCTTTGGTCTGGCTCTGAGCTTAAGCACTCGGTAAAGCTCGTCGGTGCTTACATCATCAATAATGCGCCTTGTTTGCTCCAGCACAATATTATACAACATCGGCAAATATCGGGAATAGTACTTTGGAGAATCTTCAACGAGGAGGATTACGCGAACCATGCCGATATTGGTATCATTTTCAACATTGATACGGTCCTCAACATGCTTGATCATGGCAAAGAAAACCTGCGATTCACCATTCCACACAAACACCTTATCAATATGCTTAGTCGTCGATTTACGCTGCATTAAGTACTCGATGTCGCTGTTATTGTTAAGCAACAAAAAAACCGGTATATAGGAATATTCATTCTTAATTTTGCAGCTCAGAGCTATTGGTGATTTTTTATCGGCTCCCATCATCAGGATAACAAGATCGAAGTGCTTCGAACGCAATTGTTCCATGGCCTCCTTCTCATTTGACACTCCAGTGATCCGGGGTATTGACGTTAGATTTAACTGATGGTACTCACCCAGCACATGCTCCGAAAACCGGCCTTCCTTTTCAATGCTGTATGCATCATAAAGTGTAGCTACGAGCAGTATCTCCTTCACCTTGAATGGCATCAGGTCATGGTAGATATCGCGGTCGTAATTGCTCTTGTTCAGAAATTTTTGCAGCAGTTGCCTGCTATGTACCGGAACGGTAGGTGCATCACTATCTTTTAATCCCTTTACAAGCTTCACCTTTTCCTTGTTGAGAAGCGTCCTGCCCTTAATGCTGTTCAGATATCCTGTTAACAATCCAGTAAGGTTGTTCATCAATTGCCTTTCTTCGGCCATAAAGGGGCCTTCGTCAAGCTCAGGAAACTCGCGAAGGTAAAAAACCTCAATACTTCCGCTGTTACCATCAATCGTTTCAAAGGACTGTTTCTGCACCCAGCTTGTTGGCATGAAATTCCGGCTGGTAAATACCATATCACCAAAGGTTATCCGCGAAGCAGTGTATTCAGGATATTGCCAGGCCGGCGGAATAATATCAGCCATACGGTTGAGGGTTTCCTCTATACCCTTACCTTCATTAAGGATTTGGGTAGTTTGATTTATCGCAGCAAGTTCCTTCAGCCTTTCCTGGACCTCAGCCTGTAATTTATTGAGTTCGTTGAGCTTATTTCCTGACTCAGTCATAATGTTCCTTAAGCATTATTTAAAGATTGTAAAGTTACTAAATCTTCAGGCCTGAATATTAAATGAATCAACACTATTTAGAAATAAAATAATATGCAAATATTGTTATTCTAATTTTTTTTTTAAGTATTATTGTGAACATATACAAAATCAATTATTCAACAACCAAAACAGATATTTTGATTATGGCACAAAACGCGTATGAATCATTAGTTAAGGACTTCATGGCCAAGATTATAGCCAAAAATCCCGGTGAGGTGGAATTTCACCAGGCGGTTGAAGAAGTCGTCACTACCATCATTCCCTTTGTTGAAGAAAATCCCAAATACAAAGCTGCAAAGATCCTTGAAAGGCTTGCAGAACCCGAAAGGGTGATCTTGTTCAGGATCCCGTGGAAAGATGACAAGGGCGATATCCAGATCAACAAAGGTTACAGAATCGAGATGAACAGCGCAATTGGCCCCTACAAAGGCGGTCTTCGCTTCCATCCTACCGTTAACCTTGGCGTACTTAAATTCCTTGCTTATGAGCAGGTCTTTAAGAATAGCCTCACAACGCTTCCAATGGGCGGAGGAAAGGGTGGTTCAGATTTCGACCCTAAAGGAAAATCCGACAATGAAGTAATGGCTTTTTGTCAAAGTTTCATGACGGAGTTATTCCGTCACATCGGACCAAATACCGATGTTCCTGCGGGCGATATCGGCGTTGGCGGAAGGGAAATCGGCTTTCTCTTCGGGCAATATAAAAGGTTAAAAAATGAATTTACCGGCGTACTCACAGGAAAAGGCCGTGAATGGGGTGGCAGCCTTATTCGTCCCGAAGCTACTGGCTACGGAGAAGTTTACTTCGCCGAAGAAATGCTAAAAACCCGCGGCGATAGCATGAAAGGTAAGATTTGTGCCGTATCAGGATCAGGCAACGTTGCCCAGTTCGCTACCGAGAAAGCTACAGAACTCGGCGGCAAAGTAGTTACCCTAAGTGATTCATCGGGCTTTATCTACGATCCAAATGGCATAGAGGCTGAAAAACTCGCTTACGTTATGGAACTGAAAAACGTGAAGAGAGGTCGCATCAAGGAATATGCCGAAAAATTTGGCTGTGAGTATTATGAAGGTAAACGGCCATGGGGAATTAAATGTGATGTCGCCCTGCCCAGCGCTACTCAGAATGAGGTTGATGAAGAAGATGCAAAAACACTTATTGCCAATGGTTGTATTCTCGTTTCTGAGGGTGCAAACATGCCTTCAACCCCTGAAGCAATTGAGGTTTACCAGAATGCCAAGATCATGTATGGCCCTGGTAAGGCAGCCAATGCAGGTGGTGTTGCTGTTTCAGGACTTGAAATGAGCCAGAACTCTTTGCGTCTGTCATGGACCAGAGAAGAGGTAAATGCCAGACTTCAGCAGATCATGAAGGACATCCATGCCACATGTGTTAAATATGGACCTAAAGAAGGTGACTATATCGATTACGTAACAGGAGCCAACATCGGTGGATTTGTAAAAGTTGCCGATGCCATGATGGCCCAGGGATATGTATAAAATATCTTGAAGTAAATAATTTCAGGATCCCGTTTCTGGAGAAACGGGATCTTTTTTTATAGAAAAAAAGTAGGCATTAAAAAAAGCATAAAACACAACACCAGCCTGTGTTTCAAGCATCGATTCAAAAAGGAAGTTAAAGCTGATAAGAACCAGAAACATTAAATAAAGGTAATGCCTTTGCTCAACGCTGAATATAGCAGGTAGCAGCAGCGTTAATAAAAGAACGATCAGTCCTACTATGCCGAGGGCAAGGAATGTTTGCAAATACTGGTTATGAGCATTCAATTGAAGATCAAACGCATTACGCATGCCCTTTTCATTATATTTCGAAAGCAAATGGTCGATAACATCACCTGTGCCTACGCCAAATAAAAAATTTTCGTTTGTAATTTCAAAGGTGTAATACCAAATCATAATGCGCTCACCTGTGCTGTTTGCAACTTCAGCGCCACCCACTTCTGCCTGTTCAAGCACTTCCCTGGTTTGCTCAAAACGAGCCGACGAGGCTGGAAACAGAAAAAACAAGATGAGGAAGGAAACTGAAAGCACAAAACCGGAAAATAAACCTGTAAGCAAGCGCTTCTCGGAAAAAATAGTGTATGCCGAAAAAAGAGCAATCACAAGTATCAGTCCGAGGATGCCTGCCTTGGAACTCAGCATAACCACAAACAGCTGGAATAAGAGCACCAGAATCATTGATAATATGATGTTCAGCCGACCCCTGATATACGCTTTTAAATTATAATACAGCAATACGGCAATCGCAAAACAAACATACATGGCAAGGTACGAGGGGTGTATTAAAACCGATAAACTACTGTAGTAAAAGGTTTCAACATTACCATTTTGGGCATATTCAAAAAAAGCCACACTGTAACACAAGAGCATTGATGCAAAAACTCCAAATACAAATGATGTAAGCACGCGTCGCGAAATTTTAAGACTGAGTACTTCTTTCCTGATACTGGCAAACATTACCGGGAAGATAAAAAGCGATAGTTTTACCTCAAGATTAAAAAGGCCGGTTCCAAAATTGTCTGAATAGCTTAACCCGATAAGATAAAGAATGTATATACCGGCAAACAGTAGCAGGTTTGTACGATGGGAAGAATTCATGACCCTCTTTATCTTGGCTGTCAGATCCCCATCAAAAAACCAGGTAATGATGATCATGGCAATGGCGTATGGAATTACCTTCCGGTAGATCGGCAGCAAAAAAGCAAAGATGATCAATTCTGCCTGGTATAGTCGGATAATATTTCGTTGGTTGATCAAATGTTTTTCAATTTTCTTATCATGATTTACCTTTACTTATGATACCATTCCGCTTAAAATGCCGTAAAAGTCATCAGCGATCATTTTACGGTCGAAATTTAATTTTACATATTCCCTGCCGGCCGCACCAAGTGCGAGAAGCTTTTCTCCGTCGCCCGATAAAAGTAATACCTTTTGTGCCAGGTCGGCATAATCATCGGGTGTATATGCCACACCACACCTGGCATCTTCAATAAATAACGATCTCGCTTCACCTTCAACACCCAGTATGATTGGTTTTTTCATTGCAAGGCTCTCAAATATTTTTGACGGAATAGCTCCCTTGAATAAATCAAGTTTACGCAGGGGAATGAGCGACACATCGACAGATGCCAGAACTTCCGGCATTTTTGCCTTTGGAGAGGAATCAAAAAAAACGACATTATTTATCCCCATTTTATTCTTCATCTCAATCAATTCTTCCCTGCAGGGGCCGCTTCCCATAATAACGAATTTGATCTTTTCATGGCTTTTTAATAGTTCTGCAGCAAGCAGGATAACCTCCAGACCCTGCGCATGACCAAGAATGCCTCCATAAAAAACAAGAAAATCATCAGGATCAAAGCCGTTTTCGCAGCGCCAAAGCATATTATTGAATTTTGCAGGATCGTAAACATCCGGTTCGGCACCATTTGGCAACCAATGAACCGTTTTCCCGGGCATGCGCTGCGATATATTCGCCACGATACCTTTTGTTTGCCCGGTAATCAAATATGATTTACGGTAAAGGAACATTTCAAGTTTCGAACTCATTCCCAGCAAAAAACGCGAGCGGATCAATCCGAGTTTTTCCGCACTTTCAGGCCAGAGGTCTGAAATGTTAAATATTAACCGTGCACCCTTGACCCGTGATAGAATAAATGCAGAAATGCCGAGGAATAATGGTGGCGATTCGCACAAAATATAATCGGGCCTGGGGGTGCGAAATAATCCTGTAAAGAGAGATGTAAATACGAATGAAAAATAATTCAGTAAGCGATGAAATATCGATCGGCTGTTTTTTACATAGATCCATGACCTTCTGATCGTAATTCCTTCTATAATTTCTTTTTTGTAACAGCTGTGCCGGTATCCATCGAAAACTTTCATTTTCGGATAATTAGGCATGGCAGTGAGAATGCTCACCTCAGCCCCTTTAGCCTTAAGTCTTTTGGCCAGGTCATGCAGGCGGTTTTGTGCAGCACCCGTTTCGGGGGGATAATATTGTGTCAGGATCAACAGTTTCAAAACACTGATCGTGTTATGCGTATATCTTTCAAATCCAACAGAAAAACAAGCTTATTACCATGACCATCACTCCTTATTTTGCAAATATGAAGCCGGTCGCAATACTTTATCAAAAACAAAATATTGTATGAGCACAAAGTCTTTCCCATCGTTGATGAAAGCATATAAGCGATCCAGGTCGAAAGGCTCAAGGGCGGCACCATCCTCATCATATAATTCGCGAAAGCCTCCCTTACGATAGGTTTGTACTACATATTCATCCCCATCTGTTTCCTTAAGTGTAATAATATGTGCCAGTGGTCCCGAAGCAATTGAGTCAATATAGGATGCTTCCAGTTTATTGTTCAGCACAGACTCAAATCTGACATCTTTAAAAGCAGTAACAAACTGGAGTAATCTGAGCGTATCATATGGCAATTTCTGACCGTCCAGTGAAGACATCGTAAAATTTCCATCATTGTCGGCTTCAATAATAAATGACTCTTCCGGTGTTTCAAAGAACTCGACTTTCACTGACTTGAAATCCTGAACAGGTGTTTCGAAAATTGTATGATCACGCCAATCATCCACATCAGTCGAATAGCGGGTATAGATAAACCCTCTGAGTTTGGGAAGGAATACCACATATGGCTGGCTGGCACCTTCCATAAGCATGTATGTCCCCATATTATCCTGCGTAGCATCGCCCACATAATATGTCCTGGTAAGTTTTTCGCGTGGGAAGAGTTTGATCTTATCAAAAAGATTGATCCGGTAAACTTCCTGATATATTTCTACTTTTCGTGCAATGGTTGCCAATCTCCTTAGCACATTATCCTTTGCTGCCAGGGGCACAGGATAACGTACCGTCAGGTTTTTCATGGTTCCGAGCAGCATAATAATATTATAATTCTGGGCGGGATGTTCATTGTTTATCAGCCATTTGCCGGTTGCTACCCTGTTAAGTTCTACGCTGTTATTGTTCTTATCAACCATGAAAACCCTGGTAACATTAGATGTATCTTCAATGGCAAAACCACTTTCGGCATTGCTTAGCGTTGAAGAGCGGTTGTTTAAGATCAGAAATACACCAATGATCACCACGATCATAGTGAATATAAATAACAGTCTGTTTTTTTTCATGCGTTTTAAGGATTAGCGGGCTGTAAATCTTTTCTTCCTGATAATGATATAAATGATCCCAAACAGGATGACCAGAAGTGGTGGAACGGCAACATTAATCAGTTTCCACATCACTTCATTTCCTTTTAAGCGGGTATTATCCAACAGCCGGAGTTGTATGTTACGCGAGCGGATAGAAATTATTTCAGATCCTTCGGTTAAATAGTCTACCGCGTTCAGAATAAATTTCTTGTTGCCAAATGTTTGGTCGGTATACTGGTCGTAACCAAGCGGTAAAGCATAACCATCTCTGTAATGCAGCTGGTTGCGAATAATGTTGCCGTCGGCAACGACGATCATCGATGTGGGCTTGCTTTTTTCTACAAAGCCAATTTCTTTACTGTAAGCGAGCGAAGGTGCCAGACGGTTTGTGTAAAGCGAGGAAAATTGACCCTCAAGGAGTACCGCCACAGGAATAAATTGTTCATTATACAAATTTTGATCAGGCTCCAGGCCCATAATGTCGAGGTTAATATAAACCGGTGCGTTCATCCTTCGTGCATAAGGCGAGCTGTGTAAAAGGAATGTTTTCTTTACATCCGGTATCCGGATGGTATCAATGCTGCTGACAAAATTAGTCATTACAGCATTTAAGTTGCTAACCACCGGATGATTGATCTGTGGTGATACCAGAGGAAAAAAATACCACGGAAAAAAATCAAATTGTGGCTTGCCTGCCACACTTCCGGTAGTCACTGGAATAGGCAGGGCCATCAGATCCATGATCAGGTCGGTATTCAGGCGTACGCCATATTTAAAAAGCTGGTCGTCGAGGTGTATATTATTGGTGATGCCCATAGTAGCCCCCCCAAACTGCAGGCTGTCCATACTGGCAAATACCGGATCAACCAACCAGAGCACCTTTCCTCCGTGCATAATATATTGGTCGATAATGAATTTGTCTTTCTCACTGAATACCGAATCCGGGTCGGCAATGATGATTGCCTTGAATTTGTTCCTGATAATCATTTGTTGCGTTGAATCAGATTCTACCCGTTCAGTAAGTACATTGACGCGTTCGTTAAGCCGCACCCTTTCAACAATATAATTTTCACTCAGTGCCCGGCTGATATCGGCAGTTTCTATTTGATTTAATTCGCCATGTCCTTCAATAAAAGCAATTTTGGGTTTCTGCTCATTGGTAAGCAGTTTTATGGCATAAGCAAGGTTGTACTCTATATTCTCAATTGCCCTGTTTACCATTTCATCTTCCGAGGCACCCAGTTCGGGGCGCAAAAGCTGCAGTGGCAATTCTTTCGACCTGTATGAGATAATAGCACCAGGAAATATCAGTTGAAACTTAACACCTTCGGCATCATCCTGCCTGATCTCGGCGGGTATGATGCCTCTCGATTTCAGGTTTTCATGCACTTCATAACGTTCTTTCGGATCTTCCGTAGTAGAAGGATTGATAAACTCAAACTGAACTTTATCGGAATATACCCTGAATTCATCAAGCATTTCGCGGGTGGCCTTTTGTAAACGCTTATATCTGGGAGCCAGGTCACCTTCAAGATAAACCTGAAAAAAGACAATATCATCAAGCTGGCTAAGCATTTCACGCGTATTTTCGCTTATCGTGTATCGTTTCTCAGCAGTAAGGTCGATACGTGTATACAACTGCGCAGCAATAATATTAATAAACACAATGATCACAAGACCCAGGGCAAGCCTGATCAGGCTGTTGTATTTCTGGTTTATTTTTTTATGACTCATTATGTTTTATCTGCTTATTTACCATTTCCTGCTGGCCAGCGAAAATTTGGTCAGCATCAGAAAAAATGCGATGATACTTATAAAATATATGATATCCCTGCTATCGATCACCCCACGGCTTACCGACTCATAATGGGCAAAAATACCAAGAGAAGAGATAAAAAGGCCCACTTGATTGAATACATCCAGGGGCCAGATAAATTCAAATCCAATATAAAAAAATGCCGAAAAAAGTGCTGCAAAAATGAATGAAACAATCTGATTATCAGTAATTGAAGAGGCAAAAAGGCCAATAGCAACAAACACAGCTGCAAGAAACAGGAGCCCGATATACGACCCCCACATGGCTCCCGAATCAATATTTCCCGGGGGTAAACCCAGTTGATATACAGAATAATAATATACCAATGTTGGCAAGAGGGCAAAAACAACCAGAATGATTCCTGCAAGGAATTTTGCAATTATGATCTGCCAGTCGGTGAGGGGTTTGGTCAAAAGCAATTCAATGGTACCGCCCTTTTTCTCCTCTGAAAACATACGCATGGTAATTGCAGGAATAAGGAAAAGGAAAACCATCGGAGCAATAACAAAAAGGCCATCAATACTGGCATAGCCATTGGCAAGGATATTATGCCCAAAACGGATTACCCAGAGAAAAAAACTAACTACCAGCAAGAACACCACAATCACAATATAGGCGATGAGGGAACTTAAAAAGCTTTTAATTTCCTTACTTAATAGTGTTATCATTCTTATTTCAGGGCTAAAGCAACAAGGCGCTAAATTAATGTTTTTTATGGAAACGTAAATCAGGGAAGTATATTATTGATACCCCCTCTTCCGGAAGGCTGTAAAAACTCACTCGTGGAACTCTATCCTGATGGGATCATTGGGATCAAGTCCCAGCAAACTTCCCGCAGTGCCATTATTCATGGCTATCTCGAGATGTCCGTTACAGCCAAAAAGAGCCAGAATCTCACCAACCGGTACATCTGAATATGAATCATGTATATGCCTGATCTCTTCCCCCCTGAAGCTGATGGTGAATTTTCTGTTTTGTCCCACCTCTCTGAACTTTTCGCGGGTAATATTCGTAATCACATTTTCATAGTTGTCGATATAGATCACCATGCCTTTGATCATATCCTGCCCAAGTACAGGAGCAAAGAAAAACTTCTGGTTCAACTGCGTTTTGGCATTCCCAAGTTTTTCAATATCCTTTCCCCCGGCAAGCATGGCGGCAGCTTTCACAAAACGGTCTCGTGAAGAAAAGGTGAAGTAATCTGAATCCTGCATGATGTTGATCTCTACGATCCGGTCCACTTTGCCTTCAAAAAGCATTGAAAATATGCCATTGTCAGCACCAATAAAATATTGTCCGCCTGCTTCCACTGCCGTATGGGGGTTTAACTCCGATTCTTCGGTGCTTACCCCGACAATATGAATTGTCCCTTCAGGAAAGTCGCGGTAACAGTTCTTTAAAATGAATGCAGCCTGCGAAAGGTCGTGCGGTGGTATGTCGTGCGAAATATCAATAATACGTGCTTCAGGGATCTGCCTTAGAATTGCACCTTTTACCGATGCCAGGTAATGATCCTTGGTACCCCAATCGCTGGTTAATGTTATTACTCGCATAAATCTGAATCCAAATTGAAAACCTGGTGAATACGCTTAAACTAAATTCAAAAGTAATAATTTAGAATGAACAAGAGTTATTTTTAATAATTTTGATTTATATATCCTGAAATCCATTAACAGAGAGATCTCCATCCTATGAATGAAAAGATCATTTCTATTGAAGCCTTCAGTCCCCTCGAAATCTATGGGGTAAACGACAATAACCTTAACCTTATCAGGTCAATTTTCCCGCAAATGAAGATCATCGCAAGAGGTGATACGATCAAGATATCGGGTACTGATCAGGATCTTGAAGATTTTGAACGGCGGTTTTATCTTTTACTGACATCATACGACCGTTTCGGCAAGATAACCGAAAATGACATCCTGCAGATCATGGGAAGCAAGGAAAATGGCATCCCCGAAAGATCCAGTGATAAAAAGAATGATGAAGTCCTGGTTTTTGGGCGCGATGGCCTCCTGGTGAGAGCGCGCACGGTTAATCAGCGTAAAATGGTGAAAGCCAGCGAAAAAAACGATCTTATCCTGGCTGTGGGGCCCGCGGGCACAGGAAAGACCTACACTGCTGTTGCCCTGGCAGTCAGAGCATTAAAAAACAAAGAAGTAAAAAGGATCATCCTCACCAGGCCGGCAGTTGAGGCAGGTGAAAACCTGGGGTTTCTTCCGGGCGACCTGAAAGATAAGCTCGACCCTTATCTTCAACCCCTGTACGATGCCCTCCGCGACATGCTGCCGATGCAAAAACTCCTTTCCTACCTTGAAGATGGTACAATTGAGGTAGCACCCCTTGCTTTTATGCGCGGGCGCACCCTCGATCACGCCTTTGCCATCCTCGACGAAGCACAGAATACTACACCCAACCAACTTAAAATGTTCCTTACCCGCATGGGACGTTCTTCAAAATTTATTGTTACCGGCGACATTACCCAGATCGACCTGCCTGTAAAACAGGAATCAGGACTGATCCACGCCCTGCGCATTCTGAAAAACACTGCTGGAATTGATTTTATCTACCTCGACGAAAAGGATATTGTCCGCCATAAACTGGTTAGCAAGATCATTGCTGCCTATGGGTACAAAAAAGAAAAGGAATAATTCCACTGGCAAGATCGCTTACCTTACCACAACCACATAACCTGAGGTACGGTTATCCATGCCATCTGTATGGCCTACCACACTGCCTTCCCAAACGGTGCCATCCTTAAAGATCGCTTCTGCCTTCCATAGATAAACATCGCTTGGTACAAGTTTACCTTCATAAGTACCATCCCAGCTTTCGGCAGGACGTCCTTCAGAATCGAGTGCGTTGCTTTCCCATAGCTTTTCACCCCACGAATTGTAAATGGCAATATGATAGTATTGCAGGTTGCGGCCCTTCGGCTGGAATACCTTGGTCTCAGGATCAAAGCCATTCGGATTCAACGCATTGGGGATGTACAGGGTTTTAAACAGGAAGTCGTATTCTCTGCGTGCAGTATCCGGACATCCAAACTTATTCCATACAACCTGCTCAACCATATAGGTTCCGTCTTCTTCGTAACGGTGTATAATTGGCGGGTAGTCATCATATACGGTAAAACCATCACCCAGATCCCAGTAGTATGATTCTGCATCCAACGACAAGTCTTCAAGGGCAACCTGGCCTTGAACATCTTCATAATTATCAAGAATGATGAAATCAGCTGTGGGGTTCGGATGTATATCAATAAGCTGTCTAATCGTGTCAGGACAGCCACTGGTATTGTATACAATCAGTTCAACAGCTTTCGGTCCCATGTATCCATAACTGTATGAAGGATTTTGTACATGCGATGTGTCGGCATTTGTTGAACCGTCGCCGAAGTTCCAGCTCCAGGCAATCACCCTGTCGCCTTCTTCAGTTTCTGACAGGTCGTTAAATTCAACAGGCTGGTTGAGACATCCCGGCGTATATTCGAATGCAGCCATAGGTGCATAATTAATAGCAATGGGTTTTTTCACTGT
Source organism: Bacteroidales bacterium (assembly GCA_032250805.1). Lineage (GTDB taxonomy): Bacteria > Bacteroidota > Bacteroidia > Bacteroidales > B18-G4 > B18-G4. The sequence goes on along the minus strand of JAVVEM010000007.1, from coordinate 8,432 downwards.
GTCGAAACAGCCATAGTTATTCATTGCAACCATGGTAACAACATAATTACCCGTGTTTTCATACTGATAATGCGGTGATTGAGCAGTTGATGTATCGCTTGCCGAACTGGTTCCGAAGTTCCACTGCCATGCGGTCACATAAGAATCAATACTTATAGTTGAATCATAGAAACTTACAGGTGAACCCATGCAGCCCGGGCCGGTGAAGAAGTTGGCGTCCGGAGCAGGCATTACCTCGATACTCCTGTATATCGTATCTGAAACAAGGCTACCGTTAATCATAGCCGTCACAGCAAAACGAATGGTAAATTCACCGGTTTGCCTGTAAACATGATCAACGTAACCTGATGTTTCGTAATAAATTGTATCAGTGCCATCACCAAAGTTCCAATACCAGTTCGTAATTGCAGGAGCAACCGTAGATGTAGTATTAAAGATTACCGGTGTATTCTGGCAAACCACACTGTCATAGGCAATACCCGGAATAATACAGGTTTCCCTTGTAACATCCCTGGAGATGCTGTCGATACAACCATTGGTGCCTTCAACAATGAGTGTTACCGAATAGGTGCCAAAATCATTATAAGTATGTTCGATATAACCCATACCCGGACCACTTTGCGTTGTTGCCGGACTGCCATCGCCAAAGTTCCATGTGAGTGACTGTACACCAAAGCCCGGGGTCGCTGACAGATCTGTGAACCGGAATACGCTGTCGCAAACGTCAACATCCCAGCTAAAATCAGGCGCCGGCAATGGATGCACCACAATTTCCCTGGTTATTGATCCATCGCATCCAAATTGATCAATAAAATCAAGTTTGACAATGTATGTGCCCGGATTTGTGAATTCATGCGCGGGTTCAGCTGCATGAGACGTATTGGCAATTCCTGAACCCGGATCACCAAAGTTCCAGTCGTATGAATAAATGCTATTGGGCAAAGGCTGCAGAATGTTGGCACTGAACATCATATCCTGACCGAAACAATCCATCGAACTATTGATAACTGCATCAAGATCGGCAGGCACAGTAACATCCTTATATATTGTATCCCTGCAACCCTTACTGTCTTCCACTGCCAGCATCACAATATAAGTCGTGTCGGTTTGGCTGAATGTATAATTTGGATTCTGTAAACCTGACTGATAGCCTGGTTCAAATATCCAGCGCCATGAAACGATCTGACCCATGTATGCAATGGATTCATCAAAGAATGAAACAGTTCCGTTCAGGCAGGATGAAGTTGTAAAGGAGAATTCTGCTTCAGGACCCGAATCAACACTGACTGGCAGCGTGATTGAATCCATACATCCGCTTTGTGAAGTAACCATCAGTTCAACCTGGAAAGTACCCGAATTTGTGAAGACATGCGTAGGATGTCGTTCAGTTGAGAAGTTTGCTGCACCGGAAGCAGGATCACCAAAATTCCAGTACCATGAGGTGATCAGTTCACCGGCATTGGTATATGAGAAATCAGTAAATTGTACAGGAGTGCCTTCACAACCTGTTTCATAACTGAACAGGGCAACAGGATTCTCCATCACCTCTACATTATGCGATACCGTACTTATACAATCTGAGTAATCAGTAATCGTAAGAGTTACAGTATAAACACCTGCTGTAGCATAGGTATGCTCAGGATTAACAAGGTTCGATCCAGGACTTCCGTCACCAAAGTCCCATTCAAATATTTGGATTGCTCCGATATTTGTTACTGCTGTATCAGTATAGAAATATGTAGACTGATTCATACAGTTATTTTCGTAAATGAAGTCAACCGCTTGTCCCTCCGTGATAGCAACCGCCTGCATTACTGTATCAACACATCCGCTTGCATTGCTTACCACAAGGATCACATTGTATGTCCCCATTGCAGTAAATGCATGTTCAGGATTCTGCTGAGAAGAGGTGTTAAGAATACCTGAATTGGGATCACCAAAGTTCCAGTACCAGCTGTTAATCGCAGATCCGGAGGTGCTGGTCATATCATAGAACTGTGTTGCTCCTCCGTAACATGTATTTTCATATTCGAATTGCGCCTCAGGCACATCACTAATCGTAAGCAGATGAGTGATCTGTCCCAGACATTCCTGAGCCGATGTTACCGTGAGTGTAACAGCAAACGTACCACCAAAATTATATGTATGATAAACATCCGGATCGCCCGGGAAGAATATCGTTGTATCTGTTCCATCACCAAAGTCCCAATGCCATTCTGTAATGTATGATCCCTGTCCATACGATTGGTCGTCAAAATATACCGTACTGTACTGACATGAAGTCTGAGGCAAATTAAACATGGCCACCGGGCTCTCGCTGACAATAACAGGTACAGTAATTGAATTGGAGCACACTCCCGTATCCTGAACCGTAAGGGTAACATAATAGGTGCCAACTGATGGGAACTGGTGCATCGGATCAGGTTCGTAGGCAAAAGTACCATCACCAAAGTCCCAGAACCAGATTGAGATCGTTGAAACATCCATGATCGATGAATCAGGATAGAAATGCGTCAGCGTATCTTCGCAGGCTGTATTCCACTGGAAGGCAACAGCAGGCGATTGTTTGATGTATATCGACTTAACAATGGTATCATCACAACCTGCATAATTCGTTATGATAAGTGTAACATTGTATGTGCTGTCGCCATGGACATAAGTATGCGTCGGGTTTGTCTGGTTCGATGTATTGTAGATGCCGGATGCCGGATCACCGAAGTTCCATTCATAGACAAATTCTCCGTGACCAATGGTATCGCTAAGATCTGTAAACTGTACAGCTTGTTCAGAACATGTGTCAGAATACATAAAGTCAGCCGCCGGTTCAGGCAGGATATGGACTTCACGGCTATATTCGTGCGAACAACCGATTGAGCTGGTTATATAAAGCGTCACGCCATAGGTGCCCACCGAATCGAACTTATGCCATACATTAGGATCGTTGGGGAAGGTAATGCTGTCGAGGGGCGAGCCATCATCGAAATCCCAAACCCAGGTTACAATATAACCATCCTGCGAAGTCGACATGTTGTTGAAAAATACACTGTCGGTAAGGCAAGTCGGTTCCGTAACATCATAGAAAGCATTCGGGCGTTTCTTCACGACAACTTCCTGCGAAAGTTGTGATTCACAGTTATTGGTATCTGTAATGGTAAGCGTTACATTATATACCCCATCGCCATCGTAAACATGTCCGGGATGCATGAGGTTCGACCAGTATCCGTCACCAAAGTCCCAATTGTAATTTGTAATCATATTAACATTTACAACCGTGGTGTCGCTATAGAACTGTGTAATTTCATCTTCACAGGCTGCATCCCAGTAGAAGTCTACAGGTGAGGTAGGCTGTATGTTAACAGACTTAATAATTGTATCATAGCAACCCAGAGAGCTCACAACAACCAGGCTCACATTATATGTGCCCATACCCGTAAACACGTGAACCGGGTCAGGCAGTGTTGACGTATTATTGGCACCTGATGCAGGATCGCCGAAGTTCCATTGCCATGCAATAATATCCCCTCCCGGTGTAGCGTCGAAGAATTGAACGGGATCACCTTCACAACCCATGTCGTAGGTGAAGTTGGCTTCCGGGCTTTCAGCGATGATGATTACCTTGCTTACGGTACCTTCACAACCTGAAGTATTGATCACGGTGAGTGTTACGGTATATTGTCCGGATGCAGGATACAAATGGCTTACATTCGGGCTTGATGGAGTTACTATGGTATCACCAGAGCCATCACCGTAATCCCATACCCACATCTCGATGTTGCCGGAATAGGTCTGTGAAAGGTCGAAGAACTGCACAGGAGTGCCTTCGCAGCTACCAGTATACGTAAAGTCGGCTATAGGTTCAGGCTCAGCATAGATTGTCTTAACAATGGTGTGGAAGCAATCATTGGTATCGACAACGGTCAGTGTTACGTTATAGAATCCTTCCACACTATAGGTATGTTGCGGATGCTGGAGTGATGAAACATTCTGACCTCCCGATGAAGGATCACCGAAGTTCCAGCTCCAGCTAACGATACCCACCTGCGGTGTAGAGACATCATGGAAGTTCGTCGGGCTGCCAACACAGACGGTATCTGCAATAAAGTCGGCAGTCGGTCCGGGATAGATCGTAATATTATGCGAGATGGAATCGAAACAACCATGAGCATCTCCAATAATGAGGGTAACATTATAGAATCCTATGGAAGCATACTGGTGTGTCGGACTCTGAATACCTGTGGCCGTCGTTCCATCGCCAAAGTCCCAATAGTAATTTACGATCGGAGCATCGCCCGGGATCGATGTGCTATGGAAATAAGTATCGTAGCCTTCGCAAACATTGTCGAAGGTAAAGGCAGCTTCAGGACCGTTATAGATCTGAACCATCTTGCTGATCTCGTCTTCACAGCCGGAGTTGTTCACCACAGTAAGGGTGACGGTATAGGTTCCCGCTGCACTGTATACATGGCTAGGATTCTGCGTCATTTCCGTTCCGCCGTCGCCAAAGTCCCAGGACCATGAAGTAATCACTCCCGGACCAGGGTTCACCGACAGGTCTGTAAACTGTGTCATCGTGCCCCAGCATGGATAATCATGGTCGAAGTCGGCGATCGGGCTTTCAACGATGGTGATCGAATCAGTGGCCAGTGATATACATCCGTTCGAATTGGTAACAAGCAGCGATACCAGGAAGCTTCCCGACCAGTTGTACAGGTGCGAAGGATTCTGCAAGGTGGATGTATATCCATCACCAAAGTCCCAGTACCAGCTGATAATACTGTCCTGACCCGGGGTCGACATATCGAGGAAGTCCACAGTATCAGCAAGGCACAGTGGCTGGCTGGTAATGAATGCTGCGGTTGGTGATGAGAACACCTCAACGACCATGGCAGTATCGTCCTGGCAGCCATTGGAGTTTTCTACGGTCAATGTTACTGTGTAGAATCCATTGGTTGGGAATAAATGGGTAGGATTCTGAGCTGTAGATGAGCCACCATCACCAAAGTCCCACCACCATGCTACGAGGCTGTCGGCCCATGGCAGCGATTCATCGAAGAAGTGTGCTACTTCACCGTCACAGATCAGGTCATCGAAGTCGAACATCGCAACAGGATCAGGATTGATCGTAACGGGCTGTATGAGTGTATCTGCACATCCGAAGTTGTCCATTACGATGAGGGTAACAATATAAACGCCCGGAGTAGCAAAGGTATGCGTCGGGTTCGGTCCGGTAGCTGTGCCGCCATCACCGAAGTCCCACCACCAGTTGGTCAATGACCCCTGGTTGGCTATCGACTGATCCGTGAATTGAACCGGTACCTGTGAGCAAGCCTCATGTGGATCGAATGCTGCGATTGGTCCCGGGTTAACCCATATGGTCCTGATGGAGGTATCCTGGCAGCCATTGCTATTGGTCACGATCAGTGATATCGTATAGTTGGCCATGCTGTCGTATACATGGAACGGGTTCTGGAGTGTGGAAGTGGTACCGTCACCGAAGTCCCAGAACCAGCTTGTGATCGAATCAGCATTGGCTACGCTCAGGTCGGTAAAGTAGACTTCAAGGGTTCCGCATACCAGTGAATCTTCGAATGCCACATCAGGCAGCGGGTGTACAAGTACCCACATACTGGTATCATCTTCGCCGAAGTGCGAGTTGACCACTTCGAGGGTGACCCAGTAGGTACCCGGAGCACCATAAGTGTGCGTCGGATTCTGCAATGTTGATGTATTACCATCGCCAAAGGTCCAAAGCCAGCTTATCAGGCTGTCGCCATTCGGGATCGACAGGTCATAGAAATGTGTTGGTGATTCGAAGCAGGCCGTATCAGCAGTAAAGATCGCAACAGGATCGGCTTCTACCCTGATCGTTCTGCAAATCTCATCCCCACAACCATTCGAGTTAACAATGGTCAGGCATATGGTATAATCTCCTGCAATTGGGTACAGGTGCTGTGGATGCTGTAATGTAGATGTATTGTTTGCTCCGGAAGGAGGATCACCGAAGTCCCAGTTCCAGGATACAATACTATCGGCCATGGGTATTGAAATATCAGTGAAGTAAACAGTCAATGACGATTGTGCTGTACTATCAAGGAAGTTCGCTATTGGCAGCGGGTAAACGATAATATCTATGGTAGTATCGTTCACGCATCCGTTGGAGTTCATCACGGTGAGGGTTACCGGGTAAGTTCCTACTGCAGTGAACATATGAACCGGGTTCTGAGCACTCGAGAATCCACCATCGCCGAAGTTCCAGTTCCAGCTCACAATGCTTGTGGCATTTGCGATGGAGAAATCAGTAAATTGAGTGTTTTCTCCAAGACATACGGAATCGGCAGCAAAAATCGGCTCAGGCAATGGCCATACCTCAACAGGATGTGTTACTGTAGCGCTACAGCTATCGGCTGCCCATACCGTAAGACTCACCAGATGCGTACCCGGAGTGGTAAAGGTATGTTGGGGTTCTGGAAGCGAGGAGGTTGTACCGTCGCCAAAGTCCCAGTACCACTTCACGATGCCGCCATTGGCCGCATACGATAGGTCGGTAAATGTTGTGGGTGTGAATACACAAACTGTATCAGAAGAGAATTCGGCAATCGGGGGATCCCAAACGGTAACATCCCTTGAAATAGTATCCGAACATCCGTTGCTGTTGGTCACGATCAGCGTCACAGTATAGGTACCTGCGGCTGCATACTGGTGCATCGGGTTCTGATTCACATTAACATATCCGTCACCAAAGTTCCAGTACCAGCTCACAATTGGTGTATTCACACTGTCGCTGAGGTCAGTAAAGTATACAATGTAATCGTCACAGGTAACAGAATCAATGAAATTGGCAACGGGCTGATCCCAAACTTCTATCGGCATGGTGGTATCATCAACACAGCCATTGGAGTTCACAATCTGCAATGTCACATTGTAGATGCCAAATCCCGGATACAGGTGTGTGGGGTTCTGTGCGGTGGATGTGGTTCCATCGCCGAAGTCCCAGTTCCAGCTTGCTATGCTGGCTGAATTGGCTATCGACAGGTCACTGAACACCACTGCATCGTATTCACAGGTAGGTGCATAGGTAAATGCAGAGACAGGCAGTGGCCATACCTCGGCAAAACCATAAGCTGTATCCCTGCATCCCTGATTGGTTTCAACGGCCAGTGTAACAGGATAAGTGCCCGGAGCAGTGTAAGTATGTGTCGGGTTCTGTATCGTTGATGTTCCACCATCACCGAAGTCCCACCACCACTGGATGATAATGCCGTTGGTAGTAGTCGACAGATCAATGAAAGTCGTCGCGCTCATTGCGCAGGCAGTATCTGATGTAAAGGCTGCCACAGGTGCCGGTATGATCACCACAGGAATGGTAATGCTGTTCGTACAGTTATTGCTGTTAACCACAGTTAGGGTGACACTGTACGTACCGGCAGCAGGATACTGGTGTGAAGGATTCTGCAGTGTGGATGTACTTCCGTCACCGAAGTCCCAGTGCCAGCTAACAATGCCCGGAGCATTCGGCACCGACAGATCATAGAAGTATGCCCAGTAACCGTTGCAATCTGTTGAATCGGTGAAGTTAGCCACAGGCAGCGGGAATACCTCAACAGTCATGGAGGTATCATCGATGCAGCCATTGCTGTTGGTTACTGTCAGGCTTACCGTATAAGTGCCATTCAGAACATAGGTGTGTGTCGGGCTCTGTTGTGTCGATGTCGATCCATCTCCAAAGTTCCAGCTCCAGGCTACCAAACTGTCGGCATTGGCCACTGACTCATCATTAAATATTGTCGGGTAACCAACACATTCGGCAGTGGTGCTGAACTGGGCCACCGGCTCAGGCCATACTAGCACTGGTTGGGTGATCGTATCTGAGCAACCGTTATCAGCCACTATGATCAGGGTGACATTATAAATACCTGCTACGGTATATGTATGCGTCGGATTCTTCACAAAGGCACTGTCACCATCATCAAAGACCCAGGTCCAGCTTACGATCGGACTGGCCGGTGAGGTGCTCAGGTCTGTAAATTGTGTAGCAGTGTTCACACATACCGTATCGGCGGTAAAGTCGGCCAGTGGAGCTGGCTCTACGATAACCGGTTTGGTGATCGAATCAACACAGCCATTGCTGTTGGTAACGATCAGCGTTACGCTGTATATGCTATTGCCAGGATAGATATGTACAGGGTTCCGGACCGTATCGGTGTCTCCATCACCGAATATCCAGTACCAGCTTTGTATACTATCAGCATTATGGATGGACAGGTCTGTAAAGAATACCTCGAAGGTACACAGGCTCGAGTCACTGAAGTTGGCTACCGGTGAAGGATACACTTCTATGGTCAGCGTGGTGTCATCCATGCAGCCATTGCTGTTGGTAACCGTCAGGCTGACCGTATAAGTGCCATTCAGAGCATAGGTGTGCGATGGGTTCT
>JAVVEM010000041.1:0-31144 GCA_032250805.1 Bacteroidales bacterium | reverse complement strand
ATCAGATCCGTTTACTTCCGCTATTTTTTATCAACGAAAATAGCCAAACTCAAGTAAACCCCTGTGGGGTTTTTCCCACGTTTATTCCTTGATACCAGAATAATTTGACCATTGAAAATACAGAACAAGTGAGCTAAAATGAACGAAAGTTAATATTAGCCATTTAACCATGAAGCACTGAAACACTGAAGCACTGAAGCACTGAAGCACTGAAGCACTGAAGCACTGAAACAAGCGAACGAAAGTTATATGTAACAATTTAATCACGCCTTTACTTGAAATGTTAGCCGGAATTTATTATCTTTAATTCGCAAATTGATAGAGATATTATCATTGGCCCTGATTAAATTGATTGCAAGACGAACTGCTAAACACAGCTTATGATCAGAATTCTGATTGCCGACGATCATCAGTTACTGATTGATGGTTTAAAAGCAAGCCTGAAAGACGTGGAAGATTTTTCTATTGTCGGGGAAGCTTCGCATGGATTCCAGGCATTGGAAAAACTTGAATCGGGACTGGAAGTTGATGTGATCCTAATGGATATCAACATGCCCAAGCTTGATGGCCTCGAATGTACGAAAATGGTGAAAAAAAAGTATCCCGGTATAAAAACAATCGCCCTTTCGCAATACGATGAAAAACGCTTTGTTAAGCGCATGGTGAAGAACGGGGCCAGTGGGTATCTGTTGAAAGACTCTGGCAAGGAAGAACTTGAAACAGCCATTCGTGAAGTTATCGCTGGCCGTAAGTATTACAGTAAACGTTTATCGGTGCGTTTGGTTGAGCAGGAACTCAAACAGGAAAATCTGTCTGCCCTTTTTCCTAAACTCAGCCAACGCGAACTTCAAGTGCTTAATCTTATCTGTAAGGAATATTCAAGCCATGAGATCTCCGAAAAGCTTTGTATCAGCTTTCATACCGTAGAGAGCCATCGTGCCAATCTTATCTATAAGGCCGGGGTGAAAAATACCGCCGGCCTTGTTCGCTGGGCAGTGGAAAACAATTTTGTCGATTAAAAAAAACCTCCCCGTGTCAGGGGAGGCCTTCGCATCATAATTCTCTATTGATGATCTTACTGATGTATGCCGTTGGCACTGTAAGGTACTGGTGGCCTGCTCTTGAAAAATCTTACCCATACCTTGTACGGACCATAGATCCTGTACACATTGCGATTGTAAGTTACAATGGCTGAATAATTGCCATTTTGATCGAGCGTAAGCGATGCCAGGGTCAGCTGCTGATACATTGCCGCAACCAGCCCGGGTTCCTGTAAGGCTTTTTCAAGCGAAAGATTGATAACCTTGATCGATTTTGCTTCGCTGTGAGCAGGCAGACTTGTCATTCCAAAGGCAAGAATTGCTGCGATCAATACTAATTTTAACGTTTTCATGATGTCCTCCTTCTTTAATGGTTTATAATTATCTATTGATTTAAGAGATGCTGATCTCTTTGGTTTTTCCTTCATCAAAGTCAGGCCAATGCACTGTTCCTGAACAGTATACCATTGCCGTGAAGACTACGCTACCTGAATATTGAATAAATGGTGAACGCAGTGATCAGGATTGGAAATGCCAGGAACATGACAAATTCGATTTTTTCTGCAATTGTTTTCATCGTAACCTTTTTTTAATTCTCTATGGTGTTGCTTCGCGGAGATAAATCCGGAGTGGCAATCAAACAATACAAATCTACTACTACCGAAAATGAAAATCATGGCAGAATCCATCCTGAAAAAATTTTAGTGGTTTTCTGCTATTGTTTTCACATTCCACCACCGTATTATTGCAATATCATGACGGACAAGATCAAGTATGTTACTGACATACGCATAATCAAAAGCGCAAAAGAGCCTGGCTTTCTTATGATTAAAGCCAAAGGTATCGCAGCTATCGACAGGATCATTGCTCCTGTGCTCAGGCCCGGGAAAAATGAAAATCTTTCCGAAGACGGCATATATGAGCTTGAATTTATACTCGACTCACGAAACGAAAGAGACTATAATGTTGATATTATCGTTGATGTCGAACTCCGCATTAAAAATCTACCCGATAATATAAAAGGCCTGAAGATCATCGCTTCCGATAACGCAGATATTGAATTATTATGAAAACTGTAAACCGCTTTATGCATTTGCTTCTTGTTTTTTTGTGTATATTATTATATATTGGTTCACTATAAATTCCAATTCAGTAGAGTATTAACCCAAAAAACTTTGAAAAATGTACGATATTATTTTAAATCCCAAAGCAACTGATGTAAACGAAGAAGGAAATACATTAAATCCTTTGGTTGAATATATTACAAGCCGGGGAAAATTCTATGCAACAGTTCATCTTGATGTTAAGATCGGTGAAGAACAATATATTTCCGCACCAGACGATGAAAAGATCAATACAGTAAATAATGCTTCGGGTGGCGAGGATATCAGCATAGATATTGAAATACTCGGACCGGAGGGCGGCGAAAAAATACGTCCGCTTACCCTGAGAGCGGAAATAATGGAGGGAGAAGCAAGCCCGGGGCAAACACTGGATAAGGCTGCTGTTCAAAACCTGATTGCAGCAAGATTATACAATTTAAATATTACTGCTTATTTTAACGGAAATAGCGTGGGAAACAAATCAGGAACGGCATCCAATAGTTCAAATGTTGACATCTTATAATTAAAATTATGCGGCGATTTTGCACATTTATTTTCATATTGTTAATCTTGTTGGTCTGTGGCCTTACAACTCATCAGGCGGTTTATGCTGCTGAAGCTGACAGTTTATTGCGGTTGATCAAAAAACAGAAAAACAGTCCGGAAAAAATCGACAACATGCTCGCGCTGGCTTTCTATTACAGGTCGGTAAAAAAGGATTCAGCTATGCTGCTCATCAATCAGGCTGAAGCTTTATCTGAAAAAATGGATTATAAACAAGGAATTGCCGTGGCAAATTACAGGAAAAGTACGCTCTATCGTTATAAAGGTGAGTTACAAAAAGCCATAGAACATGCCAAAACCTATCTGGAAATGGCCGAAGGGCTATCTGATACCTCAATGATCGCCAAAGCATCATATAACCTGGCTTTAAATTACAATATAGTGGGTAATCCCCAAAAGGCATTAACATACCATAGAATTGCCAGGGCGGCATTTAAAGCCGAAAATAACCTCAAAAACCTTTGTGCTGTTAATAATGCAATAGGTAACCTGTTTTCTGATATCGCATTTTATGATTCGGCTGCGATCTATTATAACAGCTGTATCGACATTTACGTTACGATGGGCAATAATATTGATAAAGCTATTGCACTGTGCAATCTTGGAAACGTATATACCAATACGGGAAATTATGAAAGCGCTATCAATATCCTTAATGAAAGCATTGAGCTCAGTATTGAGAATATTGAGAATAATTTATATGATAACCTGGCAAATTCATACAGCTACATGGGAATCGTGTATTACAATTTAATGGACTATGCAAAATCATTATATTATTATCGTCTTTCCGACTCTGTATATTCAATCGTCGATAACAAGAGAGGTACGCATAATTTGCAGATGAGTAAAGCGCACATATACAACGAATTAAAGAAGTACAGCCTGGCACATCAGCATTATTTAACAGCACTGAAATATTTTCGCGAACAAGGCATCAGCGACGGCATTATCGTTGCCTGGCAAGGTATAGCCGACAATTATGCCAGCCAGGGCCTTTATAAAAAAGCCATCGTTTATTACGACTCCAGCCTGAAACTGGCAAAAGAAACCGGGTATATTCTGCGTCAGGTCCAGGTACTCGATAATATCTATGATTTTTATGCCACGATTGGCAACTATAAAGAAGCTTTAAATTATCATGAGTTGCTTTTGAAAGCAAAAGACAGCGTATTAAATCAAGACATCGCATTTATTACTTCCGATCTGATGTTTAAATATGATACCCAGCAAAAGGAGTTGGATCTGTTAAAACAAAAGCACGAAACGCTTCGGATCATGAAACAACGCAACTCTTTCATTTATACTTTCCTCGGAATAATTATCCTCACATTATACCTGATCCTGTATTTCCGTACCAAACACCGTAAAAACAAGTACCTCGCCGAGCAGAAGATCAGGCAGCTTGAAGAAGAAAAGAAATTGCTTGCAGCCCGCTTCCTGGTCGAAGGACAGGAAAAAGAGCGTAAACGTATTGCCTCGGCTATACACGACAGCCTTGGAGTATTGCTTTCGGCCTCAAAAATGCACGTAACAGCCATTAAGGACAGCAGTCCCGAAAATAAGGCCCTGATTGAAAAGGCCACAAAATTCCTGGATGATGCCAGCGGGGAAATGCGCCAAATCTCGCACAATATGATGCCGGGCCTGCTCACAAAAATGGGTTTATACGAAGCCCTCGAAGATCTTTTTGAAAACATCAGCGACACGGAAAAGATTGATGCCCTGGTTGAGCTTGTCGGCCCCAAAACCGAACGGCTGCCCGAAAATCACGAGATCATGATCTACCGCATTGTACAGGAAATGGTGAACAACACGCTGAAACATGCCGGGGCCAGTAAGATCGACCTGGTAATGGTTATGCACCCCGACCAGCTTGATATTAATTACTCAGATAATGGTAAGGGCTTTGATGTTGAGGAAAAGATTGCACAGAAATCACTGGGTATACAAAGCATCCATTCGCGGGTAAGTTTCCTCGACGGACAAATAAATGTCAGGTCTGCACCGGGTAAGGGAACAGTATATACCATCCATATTCCGCTTGTACATAAGGAGGAAGAATAGAAAAAGCTGAATGTAGAATGAAACTGCCTGCCCTCTTTATGCGGGTGAATGACCGGGCCATTCTCTTTTGATCAATGTTTTTCCGAATGTAAAAGACAACCCGCCACTTTTATCTTATATACCAATTTATCTTATCTTGGCGTTTAAAATTGCAGCAATCAAAAGCACATTGTCCTGAAAGCAAGTCGACATACGGATAAAGGCATAAGCCGGAAAGATTTTGAGTACCTGTTTAAAAAACATTTCAGGGGCCTTAGTTTTTTTGCTCTCGAATATGTGAAGGATCATGACATTGCCCGGGAGATCGTGCAGGATGTTTTTGCCGGTTTCTGGGAAAAAAGAGATACGATCGAGCGTGGAAAATCGCCGCAATCCTACCTTGGCACAAGTGTAAAAAATCGCTGCCTGAACTACCTCCGCGACCAACAGAAGTTTGACCACAGCATCATCGAATTTGAGGGACTGGACCTACGGGAGTATGCCGCGCAGGATCATCTGGTTACTGAAGAGCTTAAACAGTTGATTGAAGAAGCTATCGCTTCATTACCGGAAAAATGCCGTGAAATATTTACGCTGAACAGGCTGGAAAATAAAAAATACCAGGAGATCGCCGGTGAATTGAATATTTCTGTTAAAACAGTGGAGTCCCAGATGACAAAAGCACTCAGGATCATGCGCGAAAAACTTTCTGAATATATCGCCCTGTTCATCATCATATTAAAATTATTCATCCCTTAAATAAGGGTAAAGGCATTATGCAGTGTATAATATATAGTAGAAATGGATAAATTGCCCACATACGAAGAAACACTCATCGTCCGCTACCTGTCGGGCGAAGCTGCTGCAGAGGATATTAGCCTGCTGAAAGCATGGCTCGAAGAAGATGAAAAACACCGGGCAATCTTTCGCGAATACCGCAATAGCTGGGCACTTGGCGAAGCAGCAAGACTGGAACAATCAATTGATATTGAAAAAGAATGGGAACATTTTGCAAAAAAACGCCCCATTCACCAATCTGCAGTCAAACAATTAACTGGCAGAAGTAATTGGCAAAGATTATCGCGTATTGCCGCTTTATTCCTGGTGCTGATCGCTCCTTCAATAATTTATTTCCTTTTCTTCATGTCGCCGCAACAAGACATGCTGCATGCCGAAACACAGCTGCTGCAATCGACCCTGCCTGATGGAACGGAGATCGCACTCAACAAAGGTTCTGTGCTTCATTATCCTGAACATTTCAGTAGAAATGAAAGAAAGGTATCACTTGAAGGTGAAGCATATTTTGATGTTGTAAGGGATGAAGATAAAACCTTTATAATTGAAGCCGGAAAAATGCAGATCCGTGTTCTGGGAACATCCTTTTACGTAAACACAAAAGCCAGCAACAACAGCATGGAAGTAGTGTTGCTGAGCGGAAGCGTGCAATTGAGCTATAAGGATAAAACAATGTTGCTGGAACCGGGCGATAAGGCAGTGGTAATGAAAGAAGCCAATGCGCTGGTAAAACAACAAAATAATGATCCAAACCTGCTGGCATGGAAAACCAAAGTGCTGCGTTTTAACAATACTCCGCTTTGCGAAGTTGTTGACGTGCTTGAAAAGGTTTACGAAAAAGATATCCGCGTACTGAACCCTGAAATGCTGAAGTGCCGTATAACGGCTACCTTCGAAGGTGAGTCGTTCGAATCGGTAATGATGGTGATACAGTCTACACTGAACATTGAAATCAGACCAAATGGCAAAATGATAGAATTATCCGGAGCAGGCTGCCGGTAAACCAGGCCTTTGAAGGTGGCCGGTAAAATATTTTCTATGCGCACCCTCATATTGCTTTCCGTATTTTTTCTCTGTACCGCGGCAGTATTTTCACAAAACCTGTCGAACAGGATCAGCATGCAGGCCGAAAATATCACCCTCGAAAAAGCGATAAAAGAAATTGAAGAAAAAACTGAAATATTTTTTTCGTACAACCCCGAAGCCATCCATGCCAGCCAAACGATCAGTATTCACGTAAGCAACAAAGCGGTAAAACATGTTCTGAACAATTATTTCCTGCCATTGGGGATTATATATAAAAAGGTGGGAGGCCATATCGTGCTCAGGCCCCTTGAAGAGGGAACTGATACCGACCCGAATGCTTCTGTATCCGCTCTTTCTTATACGCTTTCCGGCTACCTGAAAGACCAGGCTACGGGCGAAGTCCTGATCGGAGCCCATATCTATGAAAAAAGTTCGTATACCGGAACCAGCAGCAATGCATATGGCTTTTATTCCCTGACCCTTCCTGCCGGAGAACACCACATCGTTTTTTCGTTCATGGGATATGAAAAGCAGGAAGAAAAGCTGGCCCTTAGCCACGACATGCAATTAAACATGGAGCTTCGCGCTTCAGCCCTTACCATGAAAGAGGTTGAGATCAGGGGAGGAAGCGATGAGGCTTTCTTTCTGAACAAACAAATAAGCGAATTCCGCTTCAGTTCTCAGACACTCTCAAAAATGCCCGGAATTACAGGCGATAAAGACATTATCAAGTCGCTACAGGTAGTGCCCGGTGTTGAAACCTTCGGCGACGGCTCATCCATGTTTTTTGTGCGGGGCGGTAACGACGACCAAAACCTCATTCTTATCGACGAAGTTCCGATGTACAACACTTCGCATCTTTTCGGCTTTTTATCAGTGATCTCGCCCGATGCCATCAGCGATATTGAAGTATTTAAAGGCGATTTTCCGGTGAAATACGGAGGCCGGCTATCATCGGTTGTCGATATTAAGACAAAGAACGGAAATATGAAACGCTTCGGTTTTGGAGGAAATCTGGGCGCATTTACATCTTCCCTCTCACTCGAAGGCCCCATTATCAGGGATAAAAGCTCGTTTTATGTATCCGGAAGGGTGTCAACGCTCCAATGGCTGCCGCAGATATATTTTCAGGATCAGGATATCAATATCGGATTTTTCGACCTGAATGTCCGCCTGAATTTTAAGATGAACGACAAAAATCGTTTATTCGGGACTTTTTATATCGGAAACGACCTCCTTGAACGCAAAACCACTTCGTCAATTGAAACTTATGGCCTGGGCTGGAATAATATTCTGGGTGCCTTGCGCTGGAACCACGTTTTCAGTAATACCTTATTTTCCAATACCACTGTTTATCTTACCCGTTACCAGTACCTGATGTACCTTTCGGAAGACCGCCGTGAATACTGGAATTCGGAAATAGCCAATCTGAGCCTCAAAACTGATTTTACCTGGTATTTAAATCCTTCCAATACCATTGGTGCGGGCCTTAAGCTCAGTTCGCACAAACTCGACGCAGGCAGTATCAGCCTCGACAACGAAGATTTAATTGATCTGCATGATGTTCCGGAATATCATTGCAATGAATTTACCTTCTATGCGGGCAACCGGCAAAAGCTGTTTCACAGGCTGATCCTGCGATACGGTATCCGCCTTACTGTATGGCAAAACCTTGGCCCTACAACAGTATACTTCTTTGATGATAATAATGAGGTTATTGATACTTTTAATGCCCAAAAAAATGCAGTATACCAAAGCTTTACCGGCCCCGAACCACGCTTTAACATTACCTATCAGTTATCGGCCATCTCTTCTCTAAAAGCAGGATACAGCCGTACAACGCAATTTCTCAATGAATTGAATAACAGCATTAGTCCCTTTACTTCGCTATCGGTATGGGTTCCCTCCGGGCCGAACATCGATCCGCAACAGGCCGATCAATATTCGCTGGGCTATTTTACAGGTTTAAAAGGCAACATCCTCACATTTTCGGGCGAGACCTATTATAAGCACTATTACAATTATATCGATTATGCCCCTCATGCCAATATGCTTTATAATCCGCTTATTGAGGGTGAGGTGAGAAGTGGCGAAGCATGGTCGTACGGCATCGAACTTATGCTGCGCAAACCCCTTGGCCGCTTAACCGGATGGATGGGATATACCTTTTCCAGGGTGTTTGTAAAAACCCCCGAAGTTAACCAGGGCCGTGTATACCGGGCTTTTCACGACAGGCCGCATCATTTTACGGTTTTTGCCTCATATGATACAAAAAAACGCTGGAGTTTTTCAGCCAACTGGATGATGATGAGCGGTGCTGCCATTACTACACCGGTAGGGTTTTATGATTATAACGGTTATGTGGCACCCATTTACGATGAAAAAAACAACGACCGCCTGCCTGCCTATCACCGCCTCGACCTGTCGGCCACTTTCAATCTTAACCGTAATGAGAATTCGCAATTCAGGCACAGCCTGAGTTTAAACATTTATAATGCCTATGGACACACAAACCCATACTTTATCAGCTTTAACAGGATAGAAGATGCCGATGGCGACCTTGTGGTGCCTGCCGATCATGATCAGCCAGGCTATAGAGTAACAACAGAGTTATCGGTTTCAGAGGTTATTCCCTCAATTAATTATCAATTTAAATTTTAATGAAAAAGACCTGGAAATATATCATCATTCTCATGCTTGCCTCATGTGCGAAGGAAGCCAACTGGCAGATGGAGGGATCAGCAGACGATCACATCGTGATTGATGCAATAATTACGAATGAAAGCGGACAACAGAGCATTTATATATATTATAATAAAACGGAAATGAACGAAGTTGCCAGGGCGGTAAGCGGCGCAGTGGTGGTTGTAAATAATGAGGATTCAACCTGGCAATTTGTTGAGGATGCTGATGAAGAAGGCAAATACAACAGCCAGGGAAATATTGTTGCCGTGACCGGTAAAAACTATGCCTTGCTGGTACTTCATCAGGATCATGTCTACTCCGCCCAGGCATATATGGTACCCGGAAAAGCATTTCCGGAATTAAGTTACCAAAAGAATTTGCATGACGAGCTATACCACATTAATTATGTTGCCAGCGCCTTTGAGCAATCCGATCCTGCAATGTGGGAAATCCTCATCGACTGGTCGGAAGTGAGCGGATATGAAAATGCAGACCCCGCGCAATGTAAAAAACGACTGCTTTTTTATACACTTAACACCCTTGATGTAAGCCAGGTATTTGCTCCCCTGCTCGAGGAGGTGTTGTTTCCTGCAGGATCGCAGATCGATCAGCGAAGATACTCGCTCAGCCCCGGACATGCTGCATTTATAAGATCCTTATTGCTGGAAACAAGCTGGCAGGGTGGTGTTTTTCCTTCCGACCCGGCCAATATATTAAGCAACATAAGCGAAGGAGGGCTCGGGTTTTTCGGTATCTGTGCCGTGAACAGCCTGTCGATCTCAGTTGAACCTTAAAAAATTTTATGTTGGCATAAGGGTAAATGAAAACATTCGTGTATTATTTAAAACAAAACAAGATGAACCTCTCAAAATCAATAAAACTGATCGCCATTCTTATCATGGCAACTTTAGTGGTCGCTGCCTGTAAAAAAGATGAACCTGAAGAGATCCCAACCAATTCGGCTCCCGTGCAGCAATTGTCGACCGATGATAAATCAGTAGAAGACAATGTTGACGAGGTGATCATTGATGCGACAAATGTATTGTCAGGCAATCACAACCTGAAAAACATGGGTTTGCCATGCAATGCACATCTTGATACTGTATATACCCATAACGATACGATCCACTACCATATCATATACAATGGTTTAAACTGCATTCAGAACAAGCACAGGCAAGGCATGGTTGTACTGAAGCTTAGGCAGAATACGCAATGGTATCTTCCCGGGTCCTTTATGATCGTTGAATTCCATAATTATCATGTTACGCATGTTTTTAACGGAAAAAGTGTGTTGCTCAACGGTATGGCCAGCCTTGAAAACATTAGCGGAGGCATTATTCAACTGCTGGGAAGTGGCTTTAATTCGGTAATCCACCGCAACAGGGCCCATTTCCGGGTATCTTTCAATGGCCAGATACCCCGCGAATGGCAGCTCGCTAAAATGCTTGTTTACAGTGGGTCGCCGGGTAATCTGATGATGGCAGTGAACGGGTATGGCATAGCCGCCGGATATGAAAATTTGCTCTCCTGGGGCAAAGACCGCGATGGCAAAGACTTTTATGTACAGGTATCCGAATCAGTAACATTCAGGGAAGGCTGTAACTGGGTTCCATCTTCCGGCGAACAGGTATATTCGCTGCCTGCCGATAATTTAAAAGCTACCGCAACCTTCGGATTCAATCACCAGAACAAACCCGTCATGGGGAATGACTGCCCGACACGCTACCGTTTAAGATGGCAGCAGCACGGGCATTCAGGGACCATATTTTTACCCCTGGGCGGAAATCAATAGATCGTCAAACCAAATAAATGATTAAAAACAAAAACTTATGAAGACACGGAAATCAATTTTAGCCATTTTAATGATCCTCGGGCTGGCCATCATCTATTCTTCCTGCAAAAAGGATGAAACCACCGAACCCGAACTTCCTTCGCAGGATACAGAAGTGAAAGCTGTAGAAGATGACGCCATTGCCGACAAACTTTTCAGCGAAGTTACCGACATCATCAACGAAGCTGTTGGTAATCACCAAAGCATGCTGAAGAATGTGATCCTTGATACCATTTTCATGGGCCCATGTGCAACAGTAACCATTGATACACTTGCTTTTCCGCATACTGTAACGATCGATTTTGGTCCTGTTAACTGCCTTTGCCGTGATGGCAAGCTTCGCCGCGGAAAGATCAATGTTTCACATACCGGTCCTTACTGGGCTGTTGGAACCGTGGTTACTACCACCTTCGACAATTACTTTGTAAACGACCATCAGTTGCTCGGAACAAAAGTAGTAACCAATATGGGCCCGAACAGCTCCGGGAATCCTACCTGGACAATTGATATCGACGGACAGGTGATCAAGCCCGATGGTGAAGAGATCATCTGGATTGGAAACCGCATGCGCGAATGGGTTGAAGGCCATGGAATGCCTCCATTTATGTGGTGGGATGATGTTTACCATATTACGGGATCACACAATGTGGTGGCCTCAAACGGAACAACTTTATCGGCTACCATTATTGAACCGCTCGAAATCGCCCTTAACTGTTACTGGATTCGCAGTGGTGTTATCGAGATGCAACATTCTGAATTTCCGCTGGTAATTCTGAATTACGGCGACGGAACATGCGACGACCAGGCTACTGTGACCATTAATGGAGTAACATTCGGTATAACGCTTTAAAACAATTCAGGTGCTGAGCAGCGCCACTTTTAACTCCATTTTACACGGGAAAAAGGCTCCTTCGGGAGTCTTTTTTTATGGCCAAAGCATCATAATGCTTATCATCCCCAATGCATTATTTTTATATAATTCAAAAAATATTGACTTTTTCCAATCAGCGGCGAACTTTTGAACCACTATTTTACCTTTGCATAAAATATGGCTCAATGATGAAGAATGACAAGACGTTTTCCGGATCCTGTACCAAAACGTAAGATAACAAAGATCCCGCAGGCTTTCGTGGATGCCATTAGCCGGTAAAATTCCCTAGCCCCTGATATGCGAAGCCGGCAACTCAAGGTATACCGATTGCCCCAGGCCGTCAATTTCGATGCGTACTTTTGTCTTCCCCATGATCTCCAGCAATTCGCCGCTAATGCCTTTCATCGGGCCTGCAATGATGTCGACCCTGCTTCCCTTCGGAAGGTTTGTTTCGGCATGGGGCAATTCATAACCTGTTTTAATAAACTGCCTGATGGCCTCGATCTGCTGTGGCGGAATAGAAACAGCCTTGCCTTCGAATGAAATATATTTTACGGCCCCGGGGATATTTAAAACCTGAAAATGTTCGGCAGAGGTGATATGCACGAAAACATAAGATCGAAATAAGGGTTCCTCAACCCATTTCTTCCGGTCGCTCCATTGCTTCAATGTTTTAACCAAAGGAAGATATGCATCAAAGCCTGCTGCCTGCAGCAATTCATAAACCTGCTTTTCGGCCCTTGAGCGTGTATAAAGGGCATACCATAATTTGTTTGCTGTTGGTTGATCAGGCATCATCATGATAAACCGTTAACTAATATTAATAAATGTTACAGATCAATTGTTTTAAGAATAGGGTGATAGTCGCCCTTAAGTCCGACAGGGATGGCTGTCCGCATATTATGAACCACTTCGATACTCTTGCGGGCCTGGTCTATCCCAAATCCCTTACCGTCGAGGATATGACGGTAGCTGTCGGTATGCAGGTCGGTAAAGCCTCCGCTGAACTCAATTTCTTCGCCTTCCATGGTGATTGATCTGTAGGTTGATACCCCGTCCTTACGTGCTGCTGCAGGGATCGTATTTTTCTTCAGGCTGAGAAACCACCGTACGCGGGCTTTTTCCAGTTCGAGAAAGCCGGCAGCGGTATCTTCGGTCGACACATGCACAATATTTTTCTTCACATCACCAAAGATCCATGTCAGCATATCAAAAAAGTGTACGCCAATATTTGTAGCCACACCACCCGATTTGTCCGTATCGCCCTTCCACGAAAAAAAATACCAGCGCCCCCGGCTTGTAATATAGGTAAGGTCTAAGTCATAGATCTTACCGGCCGGGCCCTGTTCAATTTCCTTTTTCAGTTTAATGATTGATGGGTGCAGGCGCAACTGAAGTATGGTATAAATATTTTTGCCCGATTCTTTTTCAATTTCCCTGAGGGCATCCACATTCCACGGATTCAGTACAATGGGTTTTTCGCAAATGGCGTGTGCCTGGTTTCTCAGGGCCAGGCGTATGTGGGCATCGTGCAGGTAATTGGGCGAACAAATAGAGACATAATCAATCTTTTGTCCTCCTTTTCTTCGCAGTTTGTCAATGTGGCGGTCGAAGCGTTCCGGTTCGGTAAAAAAGGCCGAATCAGGAAAAAAACTGTCGATAATGCCAACGCTGTCGAAGCGGTCGAGCGCGGCTACCAGATCATGGCCGGTATCTTTGATCGCCCGCATGTGCCTTGGTGCTATGTACCCGGCAGCACCGATCAGTGCAAAGTTATATGTCTTCTTCTGCATCATTTTATTCAGATTGGATTTTTTTTACCTCGTTTATCCTGAGCAGATATTTTTCGCCACTTTCAGGGCATTCGGCCATTCCCTCATCATTAAATTCAAGGCGGTGACCGTATTCGCTCATCCAGCCTGAATGTTTGGCCGGGCAGCCGACCATAAGCGCATAATCAGGCACCGGTGAAGTGACCACAGCACCGGCTGCAATAAAAGCATAACGGCCAATATCATTTCCGCAAATGATGGTGGCATTGGCTCCTATCGAAGCCCCCTTTTTTACCAGGGTGCGCGCATATTCGCCTTTACGCACCACGGCACTGCGCGGATTTTTAATGTTGGTAAATACCATCGAAGGCCCTAGAAACACATCATCCTCGCATATCACACCCGAATAAACCGAAACATTGTTCTGCACCTTTACATTATTTCCCAGCACCACATCACCGGCAATAAAAACATTCTGGCCCAGATTGCAATTTTCGCCAATCCTGCTTTTGCCCATAATATGGCAGAAGTGCCAGATCTTGCTTCCTTTGCCAATCATGGCCCCTTTATCGATAATGGCGCTGTGGTGAGAAAAATATTCCTGCTCCATGCTATTTTTATTGGGTTAAACGATCATTCCGGCTCCCACGGTAACGTTAGTGGCCTCATCAATGATTATAATGGAGCCTGTTCTGCGGTTTTTCCGGTATGAGTCGTAAAAAAGCGGTTTTGTTGTTCGCAGCGAAACGCGTGCAATATCGTTCAGGCCAACATTTTTGTCGTCAGCCACTTTTTCGAGCGTATTCACATCAACTTTGTACTTAATTTCTTTGATAAGGCACCTGGCATCGGAGGTGGTATGCTTGATCAGATATTTTCCATTCAATGCCATCGGCTTATCGCTCATCCAGCACATCATAACATCGATATCCTGCCCAATATCGGGTCCGTTGTTTTCTTTCACGATCATATCGCCGCGGCTGATGTCGATATCATCTTCAAGTGTTATGATCACCGACATGGGCGGAAAGGTTTTATCCAGCTCTTTTGTGTGGCTGATAATTGATTTTATTGTTGACGTAAATCCCGAGGGAAGTACCTTTATTTTTTCGCCCACGCGGAACACACCGCCCGCCACACGTCCGGCATAGCCTCTGAAATCGTGAAATTCGTCGCGCTGTGGCCTGATCACGTATTGCACCGGAAAGCGGCCATCTATATGGTTATGGTCGCTTCCAATATGAATATTTTCAAGGATATACCGCAGGGTCCCACCCTGGTACCATGGCATATTTACTGATTTATCAACAACATTATCGCCTTTCAGGGCGCTGATGGGCACAAAACGAACATCGTGAACCGCCAGTTTAGCCGCAAAATCCCTGAAGTCGTTCTTTATTTCCTCATACACATCTTCTTTGTAATCGACGAGATCCATTTTATTTACACATACAACAATATGGGGTATTTGCAGCAGGGAGGCAATGTAGGTATGTCGGTACGATTGTTCGGTTACGCCATTCCGGGCATCGATCAGGATGATGGCTGCATTTGCCGTCGAAGCGCCTGTAACCATATTTCGTGTATACTGCACATGCCCCGGGGTATCAGCAATAATGAACTTGCGCCTGGGTGTGGCAAAATATCGATAGGCCACATCAATGGTGATGCCTTGTTCGCGTTCTGCCCTTAGGCCGTCGGTTAACAGCGAGAGGTCGACGCTTGCGTTTCCTTTTTTTATGCTGGCACGTTTAACAGCTTCCATCTGGTCTTCAAAAATTGATTTGCTGTCGTACAGCAGTCGTCCGATCAAAGTACTCTTTCCGTCATCCACGCTTCCGGCTGTAGTAAAGCGCAGAAGCTCCATATCGAGATATGCTTTGCTTGAAAATTCTTTTTCCTGCATCATAATGCTGAGTTTAGCAATGTCATCGTTTTCCTTTGGGGCATTTTAAAAATATCCTTCTTTTTTACGGTCTTCCATGGCTGCATCCGATCGCATGTCGTCGGCCCTTCCGCCTCGTTCGGTGACCCGTGTGGCAGCGATCTCCTGAATGATGTCTTCGAGCGAATCAGCTGCCGACAGTGTTAATCCGGTACAGGAAATATCGCCGATGGTGCGGCATCTTACTTTTTTACGTTCAACTTTTTCTTCGGGTTTTCTTTTCATAAAAGGAGCAGCGGCCAGCCATACCCCGTCGCGGTAAAATACTTCACGTTCGTGAGTATAATACAGGTCCGGGATGTCGATATTTTCCATATAAATATACTGCCATATATCCATTTCTGTCCAGTTGGAGATGGGGAAGATCCTGAAATGTTCGCCCATATTTTTCTTCCCGTTAAAAATGTTCCAGAGTTCAGGACGCTGGTTTTTGGGGTCCCACTGGCCAAATTCATCCCGATGCGAAAAAAATCGTTCCTTGGCTCTGGCTTTTTCTTCATCGCGCCTGCCCCCACCTATGGCTGCATCAAATTTATATTTCTCAATGGTGTCAAGTAAGGTTGTTGTTTGCAATAAGTTGCGGCTGGCATTATATCCCGATTCTTCCATCACCTTGCCCTCATCGATAGATTCCTGCACGGAACCAACAATTAAGCGGGCTCCGGTCTTTTCGCAAAGTTCATCGCGGAAGGCAATGGTTTCCTCAAAATTGTGGCCGGTATCGATATGCACCAGCGGGAATGGTATGCGTGCAGGCCAGAAAGCCTTCACCGAAAGATGAACCAGCACGATGGAGTCTTTTCCCCCTGAAAAAAGCAAGCAGGGCCGCTCAAACTGGGCTGCCACTTCGCGCAATACATAGATCGATTCTGCTTCCAGCTCTCTTAGATGATTGAGGGTATATTGTTTTTCGGTTTCCATAAATTTATGGTGTTTATTTCTTCAATGCGATCCGTGGCAAGACAAAATCAATGATCTTTTGCACGGCATCCTCAACATCGAGCCTGTCGGTCCTGATCTCCACGTCAGGGTCAACGGGAGGCTCAAATGCAGTGTTTACCCCTGTAAAATTTTTAATCTCCCCGGCACGGGCTTTTTTGTATAGGCCTTTAACGTCCCTTTCTTCGCAAACCTCAACAGGAGCATTTATAAATACGCTGATAAAATCCTCTTCGCCAATAATTCTTTTGGCCATTTTTCTGATCTTTTCCGTAGGACTGATAAAGCTGTTAATGGTTATGATCCCGCAATTGATAAAGAGTTTTGAAACTTCAGCGATCCTTCTGATGTTTTCGTAGCGGTCGTTAAGCGAAAAGCCAAGATTATTATTGATACCTGAACGGATATTATCGCCATCCAGCACCTGGCAGATAAACCCTTGCCGGTGCAGTTCTTTTTCCACTCCCCGGGCAATGGTTGTTTTTCCGGAGCCCGAAAGGCCTGTGAGCCAGACAACTTTAGCACTCTGCTGAAGCAGTTTTTCCTTATCCGATCGTTTAAGTATTTCATTAAATACCGGAAAAATGTGTTTATCTGCTTTTTCCATATTTTTGTAATCACAGGAATTTTTGCAAAAGTAAAGGAAACTTCCCAATAAAAAAAGCAGGAACAGGCCCCTGACAACATTTGAACGATGAGAATATGAACGTTTTACATGCCATAATCGTCATCACCGTATTGCTTTTCATTATTGTGTCGTTGTATCGCAATATTGTGGGGCCCGGTTTTACTTTTGCCATTGCAGTGATCGTTCTTGGCATCTTTGGTATTCTTACACCACGCGAGATCATGTCGGGCTTTGCCAATGTCCAGATCGCCATTATTCTTATCCTGCTGATCATTGGCGAAATGATACGCCGCACTTCCGTAGTAGCCATACTGTTCGACAGAATGTTTAAAAGGTCGCGGTCGTATAAAGGGTTTATGTGGCGCATGACCTTCCTTGTCAGCGGCTTTTCGGCTTTTTTGAACAATACCCCCATTGTGGCAATCATGATGCCCTATCTGTACCGTTGGGGCAAGAAAAACAACATCCCGGTTTCCAAACTGCTCATTCCGCTATCCTATATTGCCATCCTCGGCGGCTGTGCCACACTTATCGGTACTTCCACCAACCTTATTGTAAACGGCTATGCCCAGGATCAGATCCTTTTCGACCAGGACCTGTCGCTCAGCCTGTTCGATTTTTCCATTGTAGGTATACCCATGATCTTTATCGGAATGATCTATCTGATCTTTTTTGCCGAAAAGCTCCTTCCAATCCGCAAAGATGCCATGGAAAACTTCTCGGCCAAGTCAAGGGAATATATGGTGGAGGTGATCGTTAGAAAAAATTCGGATATTGTCGGTAAAAGTGTTAGTGAGGCCGGGTTGCGTAATCTGAAAAGCCTCTTTCTGGCCGAGATCATCCGCGGACCGGAAGTCATCAGACCTGTATCGCCGTCAAACTTTATAAAGGAAGGCGATATTCTGCTTTTTGCCGGCGATACACAAACCATTGTTGATATGATCGATGGCGATACAGGCCTGCAGCTCTCGCAGATAGGCATGTTTGCCAAGAAACCCCATACCGAAGTGCTCGAGATCGTGATCTCACATAATTCCACCCTGATCTCAAAAACTGTTAAAGAATCCAATTTCAGGGAAAAATACGATGCCGCAATTATTGCCATTCACCGCAACGGCGAAAAGATCACAGGCAAGGTTGGCGACGTGAAGCTGAAAGCCGGCGACGTATTGCTACTGCTGGTAGGCGACGATTTTAACAATTTATCATCAGAAACGCTCGACTTTTACCTGATCACAAAAATCAAGGATTTCAGGAAACTCGAAACATATAAGGTTACGGCGCTACTGGGCGGAACCGCACTTGCCATCCTCCTGCATGCCCTGGGCATCCTTAACCTTTTTCTCGGGCTTACCGTGGTACTGATCATCGCCATGCTGCTTAAAATTGCATCGCCAAAAGATCTGCATAAAAGTCTCGACCTCAACCTGGCCATTGTTATTGCCCTGTCGCTTGCCCTTGGCACGGCAATGGTGAAAACAGGTGTTGCCCATATGATTGCCGAATATTTTATCAAAGCCTTTATGCCGCTGGGAAATATCGGTCTGCTGACAGGCATCTTTATCATCACCAATCTGTTGGCCTCATACATCACAAACAAGGCCGCTGTGGCGCTGATATTTCCCATTTCACTCACAATTGCGTTCGATCTGGCACTGAATCCCATACCCTTTGTGTTGATTGTTGCTTTTGCGGCAGCAGCCAATTTTATTACACCCATCGGCTATCAAACCAACCTGATGGTATATGGGCCGGGGGGGTATGCATTCAAGGATTTTTTCAGGATCGGGTTTCCGCTCACCATTATTTACATGATCGTTACGGTAGTGATCCTGTATTTCTATTACCTGGCTTAATGCTGATGTTCAGCCTTTAAGGTGAAAAGGGCCATTGGAATACATGCCCATTTGTACTTTTATCTTACGGGGAATGATGC
The DNA here is from genome assembly GCA_032250805.1 of Bacteroidales bacterium. GTDB lineage: Bacteria > Bacteroidota > Bacteroidia > Bacteroidales > B18-G4 > B18-G4. The sequence goes on along the minus strand of JAVVEM010000041.1, from coordinate 11,960 downwards.
CGGTTCAGGCCTGAAATCCGCCTCTATCCCTTCAGTATGCGTCTGATCATGCCCGGCTTTTCCTTGTCGCGGTCATCAGTATAATAACCGTAACCGTAGCCATAACCATAGCCGTAGCCATAACCATAGCCGTAACCGTAACCATAGCCGTAGCCGTAAGAGGAACGACCCAGTTTAACATCGTTGATGAGGATGCTGATACCCGGGAAATCGCGGCTTTCAATGTCCTTAATGATCGACCCGAATACTTTTTTATTTGTATGGCCCTGCCTTACAATGAAAAGATTCTGATCGGAATGTTTCATCAGGAGGAAGGCATCCGTAACCAGGCCCAGCGGAGGCGAGTCAATAATTATATAATCATAGATCTCCTTCAGCCGGCTGAACAGCTCCGCAGTTTTATCCGAAGCGATCAATTCCGAAGGATTAGGGGGTATGGGGCCGGCCATGATCACATCAAGGTTTTCGACCGGCGATTGCTGGATTACATTTTCCAGACTGCTTTTGCTGATCAGGTATGAGCTGATGCCCTCGGTGTTGGTGAGGCCAAAGTCCTGGTAAATTTTTGGTTTTCTCAAATCAAATCCCATCAATAACACCTTCTTGCCATACATGGCAAAAATAGAGGCCAGATTCATCGAAATGAAGGTTTTTCCGGCACTCACCATATCAGAAGTAACCATGATGGTTTGCTTTTCGCTTCCCTTGGCCATAAACTGAAGGTTGGTGCGTATCGACCTGAACGACTCGGCGATGGAGGATTTTGGATAATTGGCAATGACCAGGTTTTCGGGTTTGTTATTATGCAATACGTGGCCGATAATGGGATAATTTGTCAGCTTTTCAATATCTTTTCTGTCAACCACCTTATCATTCAGATAATCTTTAAGAAAAATAACAATAAAAGGGATGATCAGTCCAAAAAACAGGGCGATCATATTATTAAAGCCTTTTTTCGGTGTAACCGGACTCTGGCCCAGGTTCATGGCCAGATCAATGATCTCCGAATCGGGAAAGGTTGAAGCCAGCCTGATCTGGGCTTCCGAACGCTTCTGGAGCAAATAGGTGTACAGGGAATTCTGAATCCCGAACTGCCGCTGGATATTGAAAAATTCGCGGTCGAGCGCTGGCAGGGTGCTGATCTCTGCGTATAGTTTTTCTATCCTTTCGTCGATGTCTTTAATGGTAATGTTTGAGGTACTGATGATATTGTTTACGCTGGCAATAAGGGTTTGTTTTGCCAGGTCGATCTTTTCATTGAGAATGGATAAATAGGGGTTCTTTTCCGTTGAAGTGGTAAGCAACTCCACTTTTTCGCCATACATCTGAACCAGGCTCCCGATCTGGCCCGAAATTACATTGTCCTCGATCCCCATTGAGGGCGGGATGAGCATTTTTTCCTCGTCCTTTTCAATGTATTCCTTCAGATTGTCGTAATATTTGGCCTTCACCATCAGGGAAGCTTTCTGATTTTGCAGTTCATAAAGCGTGGTAAACAAATAACTTGTTTTCGACTCCAGGTTCATCACCTGGTTTTCGGTCATGAAGTCTTTCAGCTCATTTTCGGAACCTACCAGCGAGTCTTCAAGTTTATACAGTTCGCGGTTGATGAACCTGATGGTATTTTCCGACGTTTTATTCTTGTCTTCCAGCTCAATGATCAGATATTCTTTCATGAGCATGTTCAGGAAATCAACCATCTTACTGATGTTGCTTCCGCGCATCGAAAGGCCTATGATCGACGAATTCTGCGCGATTGGCTCAACCCTTACACTGCGGTAGTAACGTGTAAGGTAATCGATGTTGTTGAACACAAAACGATAAGTTTTACCCTTCTGCGTTTTAGGATCAAAAAAATCCGTTTTCTGTATCGTAAACGAAAAGTATGGGGTTTCAATCACTTCGCCAAAAGCATGTGTGCCGCTATAGTCGAGCAGGGGCACTGAGAGTTCGCCAACAATGCTGTGGTTTACGTAGCTGTAATATTTCACATTCTCGCCGGTTGCCGTCAATTCAAAGGTATTATCGCCGGTCGGCCTCAGGTAAAACTCAAGCCCTACAGGCTGCGGACGAATGCTGTCGAAAACAGTCCTGAAAGGATTATTCCTGTATAGTTCGGTAGTTTTAAAGTTCTCTTCGGCATAATAGGACACATAAAAATCGAGCTTTTTCAGGGTTCGGTTCACCACCGAATACGAGCGTATGGCCACGATCTCATTCTGGATGTTGTTTTGTATCCGCCCGTAGGCACCCATGCCGATCATGGTTTGCGGATCTACCTTTTGGGGGTCGTTGATCATCATATTTGATGATACCTCGTATACAGGCGGGGTAAAGGTATTGAACAGGTAGGCAATGGTCAGGGCAACAATAATTGAAAGCACAAAAAAGTACCAATACCTGAAAAATTTCATGAAGAGGGCCTTGTAATCAACTGATTCCTCTCTGGCATCGGGATTATAGAATTGTTCCTGCTCGTTCATCAGTGGCTTTAATTTGTAATAAAGGCGTATAACAACAATATGGTTGATAAAATGGAAAAGGCCAGGCCATAAGGAAAATTCGTCGACACAAACTGTTTGGCCTGTATCGGCTCAGCATATACAATATCGTTCGGAAGCAAATAATAATAATCCGACTCAAGTATCCTTTTATCGTTCAGGTTTACCCTTACGATCTTCGAGCCGTTTGTTGTTTGACGGATGATTGCTATTTTGTTTCTTTTGGCAAAATCGGTCAGGTCGCCACCCATCGAAATGGCTTCGAAAATATTGATATTGCTCTGGTATACATCAAATTTCCCGGGATTTTTAAATTCTCCCAGCAGGGTGATCCTGAAACTGGCCAGCCTGACGATCACAACCGGGTCGACCAGGTATTCGCCCAGGCGGTCTTCCAGTTCGCTCTGGATCTCTTCGGCCGACTTATCTTTTACGTATAAATATCCAAGCGAAGGAAAATGAAAATACCCTGTATCGTTCACCAGGTAACTGTTCAGGTAGAGGTTCGATCCCCCCGTATTTGTCCCCGACCCGCTTACTTCATTGAAATAGCTCGTCGATTTTTCTTCCAGGCTGTTAATTTTTATAAAAAGGTTATCGCCCGCCTGTACCTTGTAATCGAGTGGCCGCTCATTAATAAATGCACTGGTAGTATCTTCGCCGGGGATATCCTGCAGGTATTTGATTTTTTTCTGTGGCACACAGGAGGCAAGCATTAGCCCTGCAAGGAGAAAGAATAACAGATATTTTTTTAACCTCATTGTATTCATTTATAAAAATGTGCTTTTTCGTAATCCTGCAAAAGTAAGCGATTTTTGCTAAAATACGCTTTCATAACAACTTTACAAAGCCTTCGTCGATGGATTAATGTTTATACGTTAAAACAATCAATAGGTTTACTAACTTTGTTGCAAATCAAAAATTCCTCAAAAATGGTAAACAAACTCATGGACCCCATAGGCCGCCTGATGGGCCTGCGGTATAAATCACATCCCTGGCACGGAGTGGATATCGGCTCCGATGCTCCTGAAGTGCTTATCGCATTTATCGAAATGGTGTCGACCGATACTGTAAAATATGAGGTTGACAAGATTTCCGGCTACCTGCGCCTCGACCGCCCGCAAAAATATTCAAACGTGGTTCCCGCCTTATACGGTTTTATTCCCCAAACCTTCAGCGGGCAGCGTGTTGCCGATTTCTGCATGCAACGTACCGGCCGTAAAGGAATTGCCGGCGACGGCGACCCGATCGATATCTGTATCCTTACCGAAAAAGAGATCGTGCATGGCGACATCCTGGTACATGCGCGCCCCATCGGCGGTTTTCGCATGATCGACGGCAACGAATCCGACGACAAGATCATTGCCGTGCTGAATAATGATGCCGTTTATGGCAATTATAAAGATATTGCCGACTGCCCCGAGCTTATTGTCGACAGGCTGAAGCATTATTTCCTTACCTATAAAGACCTTCCGGGAAAAGAACGTGATGTAGAGATCACCCATACCTTCGACGTAAAAGATGCCCACGAAGTGATCAGGCATTCGATGGACGACTACAGCGATCGCTTTGAAAAGCTCGATTTTGCCCTTGCAAATGTATGATCAGGAGAGCCGGAAAGCTACCGTGGAAACCGGCGCTCAGGCAATCCCCTTCAGGGTGGCCGCCGTGCAATCAGTAATTTTTACCTCCACATAATCACCCTTCTGATAATGTTTTCGCGGAAAAACCACCACTTTGTTCTGGCTGTTGCGTCCCATAAGGAAATCGTCTGACTTTTTCGAGGTGCCCTCAACAAGCACTTCAAAGTTTTTGCCAATGTCGCGCATATTGCTCTGGTGCGAGAGTTGCTGCTGCAGATCGATAATCTCCTGCAAACGGGCCGATTTAATATCCTCCGGAACATCATCAGTATACTTTTTTTCGGCAATGGTGTTGGGCCGCTCCGAGTATTTGAACATATAGGCATAGTCGTAGCCAACTTCTTTCATCATGGCAATGCTTTGCCGGTGGTCATCATCCGTTTCGTGACAAAAGCCTGCAATAATATCGGTCGATATGGCACAGCCGGGCACATATTTACGTATGGCTGCAATACGGCCGAGGTACCACTCGCGCGTATATTTGCGGTTCATCAGTTTCAGCATATTGTTGCTCCCCGACTGCACGGGCAAATGTATGGCTTTGCATATATTTTGGTGGCTGCCAATGGTTTTCAGCAGCTCGTCGCTGAGGTCTTTCGGATGCGAAGTGGCAAAGCGTATTCTGAGCAACGGGTCGACGGCGGCCACCTGCGCCAGCAATTCATGAAACGATGTTTCTGTTCCCTTTTCTTCCCAGCGGTACGAATTTACATTTTGTCCGAGCAGGGTGATCTCGCGATAGCCTTTGGCAAAAAGGTCGTGCGCTTCGCCGATAATGGTTTGGGGGCTGCGGCTGCGTTCTTTTCCGCGCGTAAAAGGCACCACGCAATAGGCGCAGAAGTTCTCGCATCCACGCATGATCGAAATAAATGCCGTAACACCGTTTTTGTCGAGCCTTACGGGGCTGATGTCCGAATAGGTTTCTTTTGTGGAAAGGATCACGTTGATGGCTTTCTGGCCGGCGGCGGCACGCTCAAGCAGGGCCGGCAGATCGCGGTAGGCATCAGGGCCGGCAATCATGTCAACGGCCGTTTCTTCTTCCAAAAGCTGCTGCTTGAGCCGTTCGGCCATGCAGCCCAAAACGCCGATCTTCACCAAAGGGTTTGTTTTTTTTAAAGCGGCCAGCTCGCGCAAACGCTGCCGCACACGCTGCTCGGCATGCCCGCGTATCGAACAGGTGTTTACAAACACCACATCGGCTTCGCCGCTTTCGTCGCAAATTTCGTAACCCTCATCCTGCATCAGGGAAGCAACGATTTCGCTGTCGGAAAAATTCATCTGGCAGCCGTAAGTCTCTATGTATACCTTTTTCACCTCTTTCAAACCAAAAACCTTTCTGATGCAAATAATTATTTTTCAATGCCTTATTTAAGGCCGTAAGGGCAGCAAAAATACGGAAAATTAGGACCCCCTGAAAAAACAATTTATCCGATTTTTTGTTTCACAGGTATACGTACCATTTTAATTGTATTACATTTGTCCCGATTTTTTTGGGTACATTTTCACATTTCAGGTACTAATAAGTATGGGAACAAAAAATTTAGTGATCGTTGAGTCACCTGCAAAGGCAAAAACCATTGAACGCTTCCTGGGCAAGGATTATCTTGTAAAATCCAGCTTCGGGCATGTGATGGACCTTTCGGAAAGTGACCTTGGAGTAGATGTTGAAAACGGTTTTACGCCACAATACAGTGTATCGCCCGACAAGAAAAAGATCGTTGGCGAGTTGAAAAAGCTGGCTGCCGAAGCCGAAACAGTTTGGCTGGCCACTGATGAAGACCGCGAAGGGGAAGCCATTTCGTGGCATCTTGTAAATGCCCTCGACCTGAATGCCGACGAGGTTAAACGCATTGTATTTCATGAGATCACCAAAACGGCCATCACCCAGGCCATCGAGTCGCCCAGGCGTATCGACCGCAACCTTGTTGATGCACAAACGGCACGCCGTGTGCTCGACCGCCTGGTGGGTTACGAACTGTCGCCCCTGCTCTGGAAAAAAGTAAAACCGGCACTCTCGGCCGGAAGGGTGCAGTCGGTTGCCGTTCGCCTTATTGTTGAGCGCGAAGAAGAGATCAAGGATTTTAAAAGCACTTCCTCATTCAGGCTTACGGCAAAGTTTTATCAAAAAGACAGCGACGACAAAGCCCTGGTTTCGGCCGAACTGCCCAAACGCTTTGCCACTCGCAAAGAAGCCGAAGAGTTTCTGAATACCTGCATCGGGGCCGCGTTCAGCGTTGCAGCCGTCGAAAAAAAACCTGCAAAAAAATCACCCGCTCCTCCCTTCACCACCTCTACGCTGCAGCAGGAGGCCAGCCGCAAGCTGGGCTTCCCGGTAGCCTATACCATGCGCATTGCCCAGCAGTTGTACGAGTCGGGGCTGATCACCTATATGCGAACCGACTCTGTTAACCTTTCGAACCTGGCCATGGGCATGGCAAAAGAAACCATTACCAAAAACTGGGGCGCCGAATATGTAAAAACCCGCAAGTATGCAACCAAAAGCAAGGGGGCTCAGGAAGCGCATGAGGCCATACGCCCTACCTACATACAAAATGACAGCATCAGCGGCGACAAGCCGGCAAAACGTCTGTACGACCTGATCTGGAAACGGACCATCGCCTCGCAGATGGCCGATGCGAAACTCGAAAAAACAAACGTAAACATCGATATCTCCACATCAAAAGAACAATTTGTTGCCCGCGGTGAGGTGATCACCTTCGACGGTTTCCTGAAGGTGTATATCGAAGGTACCGATGATGCGAAAAAAGAAGAAAACGGCTCCATCCTTCCCCCGCTCAGCAATGGCGACGTGCTCCTGCCCGACAGCATCCTGGCTACGCAGCGCTTTACCATGCACCCGCAGCGCTATACCGAGGCCAGCCTGGTGAAAAAAATGGAAGAACTGGGCATCGGTCGGCCGTCGACCTATGCCCCCACCATTTCAACCATACAGAAAAGAGAATACGTGAAGAAAAACGACAAGCCCGCCGAAGAAAGGGAATTTGTGCAGCTTATCCTCAGCAAGGATAAGATAACAGAGAAAAAAGGCAGCGAAAAAGTGGGCGGCGACAAAAGCAAGCTCATCCCCACCGATCTGGGCACCGTGGTTAACAGCTTCCTGATGCAATATTTCGAAGACATCCTCGACTACAACTTCACTGCCGGCGTGGAGAAGGAATTTGACCAGATCGCCGACGGTCAGAAAGAATGGAACAAGATGATCGATGCATTCTACGGACCCTTCCACGAAAAGATCACCCAGACACAGGAAAAATCAAAAAAATTCAGCGGCGAGAAGCTCCTCGGCACCGACCCCAAAAGCGGGAATAACATTTACGTAAAAATAGGCAAGTACGGCCCCATGGTGCAGATGGGCGACGCCAGCAATACCGAAAAACCCCGCTTTGCAGGACTGAAAAAAGGGCAGAGCATTAACGATATTACGCTCGAAGAGGCCCTGGCCCTGTTCAATTACCCCAAAGCCATAGGCGAATACGAAGGCGAAGAAATGCTGGTGGCCCTGGGCAGGTTCGGCCCCTATATCAGGCATAATAAATCGTTCTATGCCCTCGACAAAGGCGATAACCCCTCTGATATCGACCGCGAGCGCGCCATCGAGATCATCCTGGCCAAACGCGAAGAAGAAAAGAACCGCATCATCCGTGAATACGACGAAAACAAGGACGTAAAAGTGCTTCGCGGCCGCTATGGCCCCTATATCTCTATCGGAAAGAAAAATTTCAAGATCCCCAAAGGCACCGAGCCCGAAAGCCTGAGCCTTGATGATTGCATTGAGATTTCGAAAGATCCCAAAAACGAGCCCAAAAAACGCAAGGGCGGGCGCGCTAAAAAAAGCTGACAGCTTAATTTTCCATATTTGATCAGCACTATTCGGTTTGCGAATATTTTTTCTGCTATATTTGGGCAACCAAAAGCAGCAAATGGACATTGCAATCTATTTTAAGGCCGTCGACACCGGAAACCTGATCCCCGAAGATGGTTTTCCGGGAAAACGTTATGCCGACATTATGGACATCCACCGCGAGGATGGCCGTTTTCCCGACCTCTCCGACACGCATATCGCCATTATGGGCGTAAACGAAGACCGCAACGCCGTTAACAACGAAGGCTGTGCGCTGGGTGCCGACCAGGTGCGCAAACATTTGTACGGCCTCTTTGCCGGCACCGAACAGGTGAAGATCGCCGACCTGGGCAACATCATTCAGGGGCACAGCGTCGACGATACTTATTTTGCCGTTACCAACGTGGTGTCGGCACTGGCTGCCAACAACATTATTCCGGTCATCATCGGCGGGGGGCAGGACCTCACCTATGCCGTATACCGCGCCTACGAATACCTGGGGCAGATCATCAACATTGTGGCAGTTGATCCCATGTTCGACCTGGGCAGGGACAGCAGCCTGATCGACTCGCGGGCCTACCTGAGCAAGATCATCCTTCACCAGCCCAACTACCTGTTCAACTACACCAATATCGGCTACCAGAGTTATTATGTCGACAAGGAAGCCGTAAGCCTCATGAGCAAGCTGTATTTCGACATCTACCGTTTGGGCAACGTTCGCGACGACATGGAGTTTGTTGAGCCCGTGGTGCGCAATGCCGACATGCTGAGCATCGACATTTCGGCCGTACGCAGCGCCGACGCCCCCGGCAATGCCAATGCCATTCCGAATGGTTTTGCCGGCGAGGAGCTTTGCCGTATCGTGCGTTATGCCGGGCTGAGCGACAAGCTGTCGTCGATAGGTTTTTATGAGTACAACCCCACCTACGATCCCCACGGGCAAACCGCCATGCTGTTGTCGCAGGCCATCTGGTATTTCCTCGAGGGCTATTACCAGCGCAAGGACGACTATCCGGCGCGGGCGCGCGATCAGTATGTAAAATTCCACGTAAAGATACAGGACCACGATGACGAGATCATCTTTTACAAGAGCAAGCGCAGCGAGCGCTGGTGGATGGAGGTTCCTGTCGAAACCGATCTGCGCAACAAGTACGAGCGCCACTACATGGTTCCGTGTTCATACGGCGACTATCAGAACGCCCTTAACGACAACATCCCCGACCGCTGGTGGCAGGTGTATCAGAAGATGATGTAAGCGAAAGTTGTTTCAGGCTCCTTCAAAATACACTATACAATATGTTTATTCGTTGATTTGTTGATTCGTTTAGTCGTTGAGTCGTAATCAACACGCTTGTTTGTTATTTGTCATTTGTTATTCGTTATTCGTTATTTCCCTTCGTGTGCTCGTGTGTTCGTGTGTTCGTGTGCTCGTGAAATCGTGTGCCATTTTAATAACATGCAACATGAAAAATGCACAATGCTCAATGACCAATGCCGCTTTGCCCTCCCTGGCTTTACAAATCCAAAAAAATTACATAACTTAGTGTGGTATAAACCTTAAGCCAGGCAAAGCACTTGCCGGCGAAACCTTGTGCGCAACAAAAAATGAAAAAGGAATTAAACCATGGAAAAATTCATACTTACAGCTATTTGCACATTATTCATTATGCAAATCACTTTTGCCCAGGTGGGGACAAACGGTGACGACAGGAGTGAAGAAGGAAGGCCTGTTAAAGAATATACGCTTATCATTGAAAAAAACAAGATGACACTTGGCGGTGTTACGGCAAAAGCCATGACCATAAATGGAAGTATCCCCGGGCCAGTGCTTGAGTTTAACGAAGGAGACCTTGCAATAATTAACGTGACCAATAAAATGGATGAAGAAACATCCGTGCATTGGCACGGAATAATACTTCCAAACCTGTATGATGGTGTTCCATACTTAAATACTCCGCCAATTAAACCCGGGACCACTTTTCAATACCGGATACCTGTGAACCAATCGGGCACTTATTGGTATCATTCTCACACCATGCTGCAGGAACAAAAGGGTGTGTACGGTGCCATTGTTATTCATCCAAAAGAAAAAAGCCTGCAATATGATAAAGACCTGGCAGTGGTTTTATCAGACTGGACCAGCGAAGACCCCATGAATGTGCTGCGAAACCTGAAGAGGGGCAACGAATGGTATCAAATAAAAAAAGGCACCGCTGTACCCTTGAGCAGGGCTATTGTGCGAGGAGGATTTGGTGCACAGCTTAAAATGTGGCGCGACCGTATGGAAGGCGCCGACATAGCAGATATTTATTACCCGGCTTTTTTAAGTAATGGGAAAGAACTTGCTGAATATCCTAATTTTAAACCAGGCGAAAAGGTTCGATTGAGATTAATCAATGCTTCAGCATCCACTTATTACTGGATGAGTTTTGGCGCAGGAAATACGATGATAGTTTCAAGTGATGGTGTTGATGTGCAGCCAGTACATAAAAACCGGTTTATTTTCGCCATTGCCGAAACCTACGATGTAATTGTCACCATACCTGAAGGTAAACTTGAAATTATTGCCGCTGCCCAGGATGGATCCGGCTATACGGCCATACATCTGGGTAGCGGAAAATTGTTCGCCGCAAAACCAGTAAGTAAACCGGATAAAGTATCGATGATGAAACAATTTGCCAAAATGGATATGAAAATGGGGGCTCCTGCTTTAATCCTGAATAAAAATAAAAAAACACCTGAATATCTGATGAACAGGTACGGCATGAAAATGAAGATGAACACAGGCGAAGAGATGCCAAAAAGCGAGCATGTGGAAATGGGGCAAATGAGCCATAATACTGACGAAAAGGCTGAATCTACAGAAGATTTTGATTACAACGAGCGAAAAACATATTTTAATTACGATTATCTTGAAGCAAAAGAAAACACAAGTTTTAATGCCGGTATACCGGTTAACGAAATACTATTAAACCTTACCGGCAATATGAACCGTTACGTGTGGAGTTTAAATGGTATTCCGCTTTCGGAAACCGACAAAATAGCGATCAAAGAAGGAGAAATAACCCGCATCACCCTGAACAATCTAACCATGATGCATCATCCCATGCACCTTCACGGGCATTATTTCAGGGTTATCAATGAACATGGAGAACGCTCACCATTAAAGCATAGCGTAAATGTACCTCCCATGCAAAAAGTAATCATTGAGTTTTACAATGAAGAATATGGCGACTGGTTTTTCCATTGTCACATACTTTACCATATGATGAGCGGTATGGCGCGAATTTTTAGTTACGATACCCCACGCAATGAACTCATGAAAGATATCCCTGTACAGGGGCTCATCGATGAAACTGATCATTATTATTTCTGGGGTTTGGCTGTGTTAGGGTCCAATTTCTCTGAATTAAAACTTAGCACAAGCAATATCCGGAATGAATTTAATTTATTTTTAGAAACCGATTACTTCTATAATTCAGAATTAGAGATCAGTTACGACCGTTATCTGAACGATTGGTTGCGCATTTATGCGGGCATCAACACAGAAAATGAAATTTCCGGCTCCTACAACATTTTTAACACTGTTGGATTATTTGGTATTAAGTATTTCACCCCGTATAAGTTTAATCTGGATATTAGTCTCGACCACCAGCTTCGTCCGCGGGCCAGTATAGATAAAGAAATCCTGTTGTTTCCCCGATTTTTCATAGAAGGAGAATACGAATACAGGGCCGACTTCGGATGGGTAAATGCATTAGACGACGACAAAAGTTTTGAAGGAGAAGAAGAATGGCTCATCAGGGCTTCTTTTATGATATCGCGTAATTTTTCTATCCAGGCCAATTATAATAGTCATTATGGCTGGGGAGGAGGCTTAAGTGTCAGATTTTAATCTTTCGTGTGCTCGTGAAGTCGTTTACCCGAGAGGGCTCTCCCCATCCCCCCATCCCG
>JAVVEM010000040.1:0-31673 GCA_032250805.1 Bacteroidales bacterium | reverse complement strand
AATATTCCCTATATTTGTTCATCAAAGCATTTGATTTAAAATAATATTTTGTTCAGCAAAAAACCAAATATATTTTTTGCCGGGGCCGGGTCGATCGGCACGGCAATAGGCAATACCCTGGCACGTGCAGGCCAGCGCGTCACCCTCTTCACCATCGAAAAGCACGTTGCCGATGCCATCAACAGCAAGCACATCAATCCGGATTATTTTCCAAATGCCCCCTTGCATGAGGCACTGACAGCTACCACAAAGGTGAATGACCTTGAAAAAGCCGACCTGATCTTCCTGGCCATCCCCTCTATCATAACCGTTGACTTTGTTCTTCAAAACAAGAAACATATCAGTGACGATACCATCCTCATTAACCTTGCAAAAGGTTTCGGCTGTGGAAAAATGACCATCACTGCCTGCCTCGAAAAAATGCTGCCGAACCCGGTGTGCACCATGAAAGGACCCACCTTTGCACGCGAGATCATGAATGCCGCACCCACAGCCATGACCTTTGCCAGCCGCGATGAAGGGCTTTTTGAGATCGTGGGGCAAATGTTCAGGAATACACCCATATACCTCGACTACAGCAATGATATGGAGGGCGTTGAATACCTCAGCATACTCAAAAATATCTATGCGATCATCCTGGGGATCGTTGATGCCCATTTCAACTCTCCAAACCTGCGCTTTCTTATCCTTACAAAAGCCTTCGACGAGATGCGCCGGATCATGCTGAGTGCAGGAGGCGATGAAAGTTCAATGTTCAGGTATTGCGGTTATGGCGATTTCAGCCTTACGGCCCTTAACGACCTGAGCCGCAACCGTACGCTCGGCCTGCTGATCGGAAAAGGATTCTTTTCAAAAGACATTTCAGATAAGGTTGTCCTGGAAGGAAAAATGGCTGTCAGCACGATATGCACCGAAATCCTTGCCGAAGACGAACGGGAGAAGTATCCATTCATTTTTGAACTGAACAAAGTCTTCGATAACAACTACGACATATCCTCATTCGTGGGGAATATACTAAAGGTAGCGCGGCAGTGATGCCCTGCGATGTTTGAATATTGTATATTTGCACAAAACTAACCGCTTTATGATAACAGGGAAAAAGATCCTCCTGCTGGCCCCGCATCCTGATGACCCGGAATATTCGTGCGGTGCAAGCATCGCAAAATGGAGCAAGGACAACGAAATATTCTATGCCGCTTTTTCGCCCTGCAAGATTTCACTTCCAGAGGGTTTTCACGAGGAAACGCTTTACGATGAATTAAAACATTCGGCCGGCATTCTGGGGATCCCTGAAGGGAATATCCATACCTACGACTTCCCTGTGAGAAGGTTTCCCGGCTTCAGGCAGGAAATACTCGAAGAGATGATCAGGTTGCGCAACAACATCCGCCCCGGGCTGGTGCTGATGCCCAACTCTACCGATATCCATCAGGATCATAAAGTGATCTGCCAGGAAGGCCTGCGCGCCTTTAAGCATACAAGCCTGTTAGGCTATGAGATGCCCTGAAACAATCTGCAATTTACTTCAAACTTTCATGTTCGCATAAGCAGGAATGATCTTAACATAAAATGGGAAGCCATTTCGGCTTATAAATCGCAGGAGATCAGGGCATATAAGTCGCAGGAATTTTTTGAGGGACTTGCACGCGTAAGGGGAATGCAGGTTGGCAGCGAGCTGGCCGAAGCTTTCGAATTGATCCGCTGGGTGCTATAGTTTTTCTTTTACCTTATACACCAATTCTTTTGTCTCCGGATATTTGATCTCAGCCATGTCCTGTATGGCCCAATCAGGGTCGAAATCAAGCATATCGTATTGCTTCGATACGGGGTCGATCAAAACAAAAGCACTCCTGTTGGCGTCGATGGTGATGAGGCAGTCGCTGAACGGAACAGTATTCTGCAGCCATTCAAGGTCGTAAAGTTCATCAGGTTTTCCCGGTAAGGTGGTGAAGGATATCTTATTCCCGTCACTGAAAAAGATCTCGCCGCTGGCTGTGCTTGTGGCCATGTATTGTCCATGGTAGTTGCATCCCCCGTGCGGACTCTTCATGCCACCTATAATTTTTTCACACTCACCAGTTGCCATATTGATACGGTACACAGCCCCCTCATGAAAAAATGTTCCCAGCAGTTTTCCTGATTCATTCGCATCATAAACAACGGAGTTGATAAATGCAGCACGCTGGGCCGTAGGCAGGGTCTGCTTTTCGGGGTCTTTGATAAAGAGATAATGTTCGCCGGAGGCACGAAAGCTGCTGGCTTCCCTGGCATCGCGTGTCAGGAGGATATCTTTGCCATTTTTCGGATCAAAGCCTTTCCTGAAGCCGTTTTCCCAGGCAAACCACTCCCATGTTTGACTGAATTTGCTCATATCATATTCAAAGATACAATCATAGCCGGATGAAGAGATCAATATTCTGTCGGGGCCCGAGCGATGGTTGAACTGCACGGTATGTATATAGCTGAACCAGGGATTATCGATCCGCTCAACCCCATCCTTTCTGATCACATGTACCACATTTTCTGTCGACACGGCAACAGCGTCCCTGGCTATGTCAAGCCCGCGGGGTTCAGTCAAAAAACTGAGGATCTCGTAATTACTGATCACACCATTTTCCAGTTCAAGATAAACCAGCCCGCCCTGCGTAACTTTTCTTCGTTCAACACTTCCAATGCGGCCTGTTTTGCCGGCACGCGACCTCAGGTAGCGTGCCCTGATCTCTTGCAGGTCGAAGCTTTTTACAGTGATTAAAAATGCTTTGGGCTTATAAAACCCGCTATTCCGCGTAAAAGTTGAAAGATCGTGGATCATCTTGTTTTGATTATTTCATTCATAATTCCCGAAATTTTTTCTGCCGAGGCTTTTCTGGAGTATTTGTCCAGCATAGCTGTGTTAAGCCGGGGCATAGCCCCCTTATGCTCTTGCCACGTATGGTATAATGATAATAAAACACTCCTGAATCCTTCTTTATCACCGTACTCCAGCATCGGTTCCCTGCCGGTATCCTTAATTATCCGGGCGGCATCGCCATCAGTGGGGCCTACCGACAATATGGCTGAGCCCGAAGCCATGTATTCAAATAGTTTGCCCGTAATAATAAGCCGGTTGTTTCGCGATTGGGGAACAACAAAGAGCAATACGCCTGAAGACACCATTTCATGTGTTACTTCAGCATGGGGAACATAACCAACTACTTCAAGATTGTTTTTACACCCCCTGGCCGATAAGTAATCAGGTACTGATGTATCGAGGTTACCAACAAAACGCAGACGAAAATCCCTCCTGAATTCTTCATTTTCCTCAATCAGTTCACAAATCGCATCCCATATCTCAGGAATATGCTGGTTGGGATTAAAGTTTCCGGTATAAGTAAGCCTGAACTTACTGCTGATCCGCTCGACTGCTGTTCCATCAGGCATATCTGACAGGTCAAATCCATTCATGACTACCTCAACATGCAAATTCCTGTCGCTGAACTCTTTCTGCATTCCGGGACTAACCACACTTACAGCATCTGCATTACGCAGTACTTCGTCCTCATAGTGTTTATCGATGCGTTTTGTGCGTGATGTGCGTGGCAGCATATCGTTATAATATACCGTTGTCCAGGGATCGCGCAGATCGGCAAGCCATTTGATGTTCAATTT
The DNA here is from genome assembly GCA_032250805.1 of Bacteroidales bacterium. Lineage (GTDB taxonomy): Bacteria > Bacteroidota > Bacteroidia > Bacteroidales > B18-G4 > B18-G4. The sequence goes on along the minus strand of JAVVEM010000040.1, from coordinate 28,025 downwards.
CTTTTTAAGCCTGAGTCCGGCAAGGTGCGTACTATGGGGAGGGCCGGTTGTGACCACAAGGTCGACACCGCCTTCGCTGATGATCTGCATAGCCTTATTGAAGGCATATGAAACCCAGCCTCGCCGGGCATCAGGAATAAAAAAATTGGAACGTATATACATTGAAAGACGGTCGACCAGCGAGCGGTCCTTGTGAATATTGATCAGGGCCACAGATACCGAATTATCCTTCTTTCCTTTCAGCATATTATAATAACGGAAAGGATCCCGGCTCCTGGTTTTATACACCCTCAGCCCTTGCGGAACCTCATCGAGCAGGGCTTCATCAACAGCCGAATAAGTGCCTTTTTCGACCGTAAGGATGACGGGATCCCAGCCGAGCTCTTTCAGGTACTTCGCAAACTTCAGCCATCGCTGCACTCCGGGTCCTCCTGCAGGAGGCCAGTAATATGTGAGGATCAGGATTGTCTTCATGACTGCTTGTTGATTGCTGGTTAAGCTCCTTTGTTTTGTGTTTTGCTTACTGATCGATGCCGGTTTTGCCCATCAGCGGGCAGGTCCTTTCAGAGTTTTTTTCTTACTTCCACCACTGCATAAACTACGACAAGCAGAAGCAGAAGTATGCTGCTGGCAAGGCTGATGCTTTCGCCGGTAGAATATATTGATGGCTGAAACTTAAATTCTATCGTATGCTCACCGGCAGGTACAAGCATTGCTCTGAGTATCCAGTTGGCCCTGAAATGAGGAATTTCCTTGCCATCCACATATGCTGTCCAGCCATTGGGATAATATACTTCAGAAAATACAGCAAGCTGTTCGGTACTTGCTTTTGAACTATATGTAAGATGATTGGGCTTATAATCAGTGAGCTGAATAATGGCTGTACTGTCTTCCATAAAGTTCTTTCCATCAACATGAGCAGCAAAGCGCTTGTCGATGATCACGGTTTCGAGCGGGTTGATATCTCCTACGGTGGTGATCTCTTCATCAGCATTTTCAACCAGCTCGTAATTGGGTACAAACCAGGCAGGCCCCAGCGAAAACTCGTTCTTCACAGGGATCGGTCCGTTCGACCCCATAATAATAAAATATTTGGTATTCAGCATATTCAGCACATTCATTCCACGCATCACCCCCGTAATTTTATCAATATCCGGTTCGCTGCGCAATACGTCATAAAGCCTGCTGATCTCTGGACTGATCTGGTATGTGATCAGTTCCTGGTATCGTTTTAGTTTCGCGCCATGATATCCACCCACAGAATGGTGGAAATAGGAAGTGCTGGCATCGCTGAAAGGATCAACAGTAAGGTTAAGCACACGAAAGCCGGTTTCCTGATCACGCATAATCTCACTATCGGCTGCAGTGGGTGTAAATGGATTTTCAACTACTGAAGATCTTTCAAAATTGTCGTTGTTGAGATAGCGTCTGTTCACCCCCCACATGTCGATGAGGATGAGCAGTGCAAGTATGGCCAGCACATAGCCCATCTTCAGTTTTTTCTTCATGTAGAGCCATAATGTTCCGGCACTCAGTACAATAAATATGAGTGATCGGAATGCATCCAGGCGCAGGATCCTGATCCTGTCGGCGATCAGGGCCTCAACAACCTCTCTATGCATTTCTTCCGGGTATCCCATACTGTTAAGGTATTGCATATCAGCCAGTCCGTTAAAATCAAAAAGCATTCCCGGAATGGCAATCAGGATAAGCAAAATACCGCCAAGTATACCCACCGAATACTTTATGCCTTTCATAATGAGTGCATCATCTCTGTCATTTTTGAACAGTTTTGAGAGGGCGATAAAGCCCAGCAGGGGAATAGCCAGCTCGGCAATGACCAGGGTCATGGATACCGCCCTGAACTTATTGTAGCCGGGCAGGTAGTCGAGAAAGAGATCGGTAAACCACATCATGTTTTTCCCCCACGAAAGCATGATGGCAAGGATGGTTACGGTTAACAGCCACCATTTAAGTTTTCCTTTCACCACAAAAAGTCCCAGGAAAAAAAGAAATACGATGATTGCTCCTGCATATACCGGGCCTGAAGTGAACATCTGATCGCCCCAGTATAGCGGGAGTTGTTGCACGATTTGCCTGGCATCATTGCGCGGGATACGGTAATTGAGAAGCAGTTCATACATATTTGAGTTTTCGCCAAGCTCTCCGTATGTAGCGCCGCCCATAAAATCAGGCACCAGCAGGGTCATGGTTTCTGTAATGCCATAACTCCACTGTGTAATATAATCGCGGTCGAGCCCGCTGGTTTGGTTCTCCTTATCAAAGCTTAGTTCCGACTTGCCCCTGGTGGTATATTGTGTATGGTCGGCCGAGATCAGTAATGAAGTGGCATGAGTGCCTATGGCGATCAAGGCAGCAACGATAAGAAATGCTGAAGCTTTAATAAAGTGCTTCCATGTTTTTTTCCTTATGGTTTCAGCCAGTTCATAGATTGCATATACAATTACTATGAGCAGGAGGTAATAGGTGATCTGAAGGTGATTGGTTGAAATTTCCAGTGCAAGGAAAAAAGCTGTAAGCAGAGCACCTGCCAGGTATTTGCCCCGGTATGTGAGGATGATGCCGGCCAGCACAGGGGCCATAAAAGAAATAGCCCCGGCCTTGGAATTATGGCCTGCTTCGAGGATTATAAAAAAGTAAGAAGAAAATGCAAAAGCAAACGCTCCGATGGCAGCAGTCCAGGGTTTAAGCTTCAACACCAGCAAAAGAATAAAAAAGCCAATGAAATAGAGAAAAACCTGATTGGCGGGGTGTGGAAGTCCCAGCTGGATGAACTTTGTAACTTTCTTCATCAGGTTACCTTCAAAAGCCACGGAGATAAAATATGCCGGCATACCCGAAAACATATTGTTGGTCCATAAGGTCTGTTCGCCGGTCATTTGCCTGAAATCAGTAATTTCCTTCGACATGCCCTTAAAACGGTCAATATCTCCCTGCCGGAGTTTTTTTCCTTCCAGAACCGGAGAAAAGTAGATAAGGCTGATAATTACAAATGCCAGAATAGCTCCCAGGTAGGGTACAAACTTCTTAAAATTGATCTGTTCCATCGATAATTTATTAAGATGCCGGATCAAGGGATGCCGGCATATTCATTTATAATTAAATTTTTTGAGTTACTGATCGTCGTCAATTTCTTCAAAATCGACATATTCGCCCAGATTCTCGGTCGATCCTTTTTTGTCCTTTTTCGGGGTCTGGTTGATATTTATCTCGCCTTCTTTCTTTTTATCAGATTTCTTCGCTTCCTGTTTAAACCCCATCTCATCCATCATATTTTTCTGCCGTCTTTTCACCCAGTAGATTATCAGCCGGGGGAAAACATACCTTATAAAAAGGGAAAAAGTCAGCCAGATCAGGACAAGGATCATGATGAAATTCAAAAAATTTTCCATAGCTCAGGCTCCTGTATATTCAGGTTTTGAACTGCTAAAATATTAATAATTGGCATAAGCTGCCCCGAATTAATGCGAAAAGAACAGTCAATCTCACTAAATTAGTCACTTTAGCTCACCTGGATTCTGGATTCTGGATACTGGATACTGGATATTTACCCACCGAAGCCTTTCATCCTTCCCTAAAGCTTCGGCTGATGAGAGGCGAAGGTGGACAGTGCTTCAGTGCTTCAGTGTTTCAGTGCTTCAGGGTTTTACGGTTAAATGGCTAAATGGTTAAATGGTTTGAAATCAGAGATCAGATATCTGATTTCAATAGTGTCCGGTAAAAAAGTATATTTAAGACTGTTAGACTGAAAATTGTGGGGCCGCTCGGCTTCCGCGATGACAACGATATCCGTGGGAAATGTAATAAGGGCGCGGCACTCAACAACTGACTTCATTGGTGTGCCGCGCCCTTATTCTTATTTTGATGATCTTGAGTTGTCACCGCGAGCGAAGTCGAGCGGTTCTCTCAAATACATTATTTTCGCTTTTTAGAATTTCCCCGGATACTACTGTATATGATATCAGAAATCGGAATGGGGAGGTCAGGAAACGGTTTTTCAGACAGCACGAGCACACGACGGCAAATGAATATCGAACATCGAAGTGTTCCTTTCCGCCAATCTTCACTTACAATTCTTCATTACCAATCTTCACTAATCTCTAATCATTAGGATATCATCACTCACCAAAGCCGGCAGGTAAAATCCATCATCCTCCCTCGCGCTCCGTGGCTTTAGCGCAGGAGCAACTCCCCATCTCCCCTTCACCATTTATCATGCATCACGCGTCATATATCATTTGAACAAAGTTTAAAATGAAACATGAAAAATAAAAAATATGGGAATAAAAAAAGCCCTCCAGATTGCGGAGGGCTTGAAGGATGTTATCTCATTTCATCAGAAACAGTGAGCCGCTTTCTGCCTTTCGCTCTGCGTGCCTTGATCACCTTCTGCCCATTGACAGTCGACATCCTCTTCCTGAATCCGTGTTTGTTCTTACGTTTTCTGTTCGATGGTTGAAATGTTCTTTTCATTTTATTCTGAATTTTGGGAGTGCAAAAATAGCGCTTTTTTTAGAACTAACAAATTATTTTGCAGGAATATTTTTCAATGTTTCTACCAGATAGTTCCAGAACTTTTCAACTGTCGTGATATTTACCATCTCGTCGGGTGAGTGTGGGTTTCTTATTGTAGGCCCGAATGAGATCATATCCCAGTTGGGATAGGCTGCGCCGAGAATACCACATTCAAGGCCGGCATGGATCACCTTCACTTCGGGAACTTTTCCCCAGTTTTTATTATACACCTCTTTCATGGTTTGCAGAATGGGTGAATCAACGTTTGGTTTCCAGCCGGGATAATCGCCTGAGTTTTCGGCAGTGGCACCGGCTTCGGTAAATACGTCGAAGATATCTTTGGCAATTTTTGCTTTGTCGTCATCAACGGCACTCCTTTGAAGGCTGGCAAGTTCGATCTTTCCGTTTTTCGACTTTACAACCGCCAGGTTTGTTGAGGTTTCTACTACATCAGGCATGTTCTTATCCATCGCAATTACGCCGTTCGGACATTTGTCGACTGCCTGAAAAAGCCCCCTTGTGTTCTTCGCATCAATCAGGTTAGCAGGCATGCTGGTACGCTCAACTTTTATCAGCACTCCCGGATCGGCTTCCCTGAATGCCTGCTGAGTTTCCTTTTCGTAATTCGAAACAAATTCTTTGAAGTTTTCTTTGTTTGCGTCGGGCACAACGACTATAGCAAAAGATTCGCGCGGGATTGCATTCCTCAGACTTCCACCGTCGATAGAAGCCAGGCGCACACCAAAACGATCTGTTGCCTGCATCAGCAAGCTGTTCATGATCTTGTTGGCGTTGCCCCTGCCCAGGTGGATATCCAGTCCGGAGTGGCCGCCCTTAAGACCTGTAATGCTGATCTTGTAAGGCGTTACATTAGGTATGAGCTCTTCCGGGTTATAGGTAAATACACCTACCGTATCAATACCGCCGGCGCAGCCAATATAAAGCTCGCCTTCATCTTCCGAATCCATGTTCAGAAGTATATCACCATCAAGCAGTCCGGGCTTTAACCCATTGGCTCCGGTCATGCCGGTTTCTTCATCAGCGGTAAACAGGGCTTCAACCGGCCCGTGAACCATTTCTTTATCCTGCAAAACAGCCATTGCGGCTGCAGCACCGATACCATTATCAGAACCCAGTGTGGTTCCCCGGGCCTTTACCCAGTCGCCGTCGATAAAGGCATCAATGGGATCGGTTTCGAAATTATGGCTTGTACCGCTGTTCTTTTGAGGAACCATGTCGAGGTGGGCCTGAAGGATCACTCCTTTGCGGTCTTCCATGCCGGGCGTTGCCGGCTTTTTGATAATGATGTTTCCTACCTCATCTTTAATGGTTTCCAGGTCGAGGTTTTCGCCAAACTCCATCATGAAAGCCTGTATGGCGTCTTCATGTTTCGAGGGCCTTGGGACCTGTGTAAGCTGGTAAAAATTCTCCCACAATGCTTTAGGTTCCAGTTTTCTGATATCGTCACTCATAATACATAGATTTTAAAATGTTTTTGGCAGCAAAGGCCACCATCCTTTAATAGGAAAATGAACATTTGCACGAATTTATTGTGCCGGGATATTAATTTTCAATTTTCGCTGCAATATTTGGCAATTCCAGGCCATATCCTTTTTTCTTATCTTCAGCTTTCAGCATCAGTGCGACAATGATCGCCAGAAAGCCCGTTGCTGCAAATATCAACATAGGTACGGTGTAATCATAATAGAGAAATTCGCCATTCTCATCCAAAACCTGATAATGATCAAGCACCGCTCCGATAAGCAGCGGCACACCCATCAAACCCCAGTTCTGCACCCAGAAAATGAGTGCATAAGCAGTGCCAAGTTGTTTTTCGGGGATGATCTTTGGTACTGAAGGCCACATGGCCGACGGAACCAGTGAAAATGTAACCCCCAGAAAAAGGATCAGGGCAATGGCAACAAAATAATGGTCGATGGCAGGGATCGCAAAAATAAGGTGTGCAATAAGCAGCATCACCGAACCGATGAGCATGATGGTGGCACCTTTTCCTTTGCGGTCGTAAATATTTCCGAAAAACGGTGTCAGGATGATCGTTCCGAAAGGCAGTAAGCCCGGAATAGTGCCTGCAAAGCTTTCAGGAACATGGTATTTATTTATCATCAGGTCGGTGGCATAATACAGGAATGGAAATACCCCTGAATAAAACAATACACATAAGAGGGCAATGAGCCAGAAGCCTTTATTCCTGACAATAAACCAGATATCATTAAATTTAAATTCTTCTTCCTCAGACATTTCATCTTTAACACCTTCCGATACCTCAAGCTTTCTGTCCATGAAGGTATACCAGATGAAGGCAACAAAACCAGCCACCAGCAACCCGAGTCCCAGCATTACCGGTGCAGGTATTGCAGGCACCGCTACGGTTCCGAACAAGCGTGTAGCGATAGGTATTGGCAGGGCCAGAGCCAGGGCGGTTCCCAGTCGGGCGGTAGCCATTTCGAGACCCATTGCCAGGGCGAGTTCTTTTCCCTTAAACCATTTTACTATGATCTTGGAAACCGTGATGCCGGCAGCTTCCACCCCGACGCCAAAAATGGCAAAGCCAAGCGATCCCATAACAATCTGGGTCTTGTAGCCCAGGATCATCCCTTCGGGAGGAATGATCTCCGCCACGGCAAGGTATTGTAAAAACGTACCCGCGATCATGGTCAGACTTGATGCGATACCAGTAAATCTTACACCCATTTTATCGAGAATGATCCCGGCAAAAATGAGCATCAGAAAGAAAACATTGAACCAGCCATAAGCGCTGTTCCACATACCAAAATCAGTACTGGTCCAGTTCATATGCTCTTCAAGTAAAGGTTTGAGGGGAGAAATTACATAGTTGATGTAATATCCCGTCATCATCGTAAAAGAAACGACGGCAAGAGCGCCCCAACGTGCTGTTTTTGAATCACGCAAAGACTTTAGAATAGCATCCGACATAGTGACATTTTTTAGAATTGATTTCGAAATTGAGAGGCGAATATAGATAAAATATTAAATGTGCGGCAGGTGCTTCGGCAATTTATTATAAACTTTATTGACCTGACTTGATATATACCAGCCTTTTGGTGTTGAAAAATTCCATAGGAAAATAAATGTCGAGGTCATATACGGCATACGGCATATGCAGGCCTTGCAGTTCTTCTTCAACATCACCCCCTTTAAGATAAAGGATACCGTTTTGCAGGCTGTTAATATTTTTTCGTGCGATTTTTCCGCTTACCCATTTCATAAATACGGGCAATCTGGCAACAGCCCTGCTTACAATGAAATCAAAACGTCCTTCGATTTCCTCTGCACGTATCTGCTGTGCGCTCGCATTGCTTATTCCCACATCCTTTATGGCCTCATTTACGACATTGATTTTTTTTCCGGTAGAATCGATAAGGGTAAAATTTACTTCAGGAAACATAATGGCCAGGGGGATGCCCGGAAACCCTCCGCCCGTGCCAACATCCAGCACCCTGGTACCCGGCCTGAACTGAATAACCTTTGCAATAGCCAGCGAATGAAGGATATGCCGCTCTTCGAGGTTTTCAATATCGCGGCGCGAGATCACGTTGATGCGCTCATTCCAGTATGCATAAAGCCCGGGCAACATGCCAAATTGTTGCTCCTGCAAAGCACTGAGCCCGGGAAAATATTGCCGGATAAGTTCCATGACAGGCAAAGGTAGCACATTATTACAGGCGAACCAAGATGCCGGACATTGCCTGGTCGCCCCTGCATGGGCAGTAAGCCGTGAAATAAACAATGCTTTGTGAAAAAGAATATGGCCTATAGCATAATCAGTATAAAGCTGCGTTATACATTTGCATAAAGAAAATAAACTGGCATGGCGGGTACCTATCGTTCATTTCTGACTTTCCTCATAATGATCATCGCTTTCAGCGGATCATTTGCGCAGCATAAGATCACTGTTGAGGAGTATATCATGACCTATAAGGATATCGCTATGGAGAAGATGGAGATATACAGGATCCCGGCTTCCATAACGCTGGCACAGGGAATCCTTGAATCGGGTATTGGCAACAGCGAGCTGGCACGGAAGGCCAACAATCATTTTGGCATTAAATGCCATAAGGGATGGACTGGAAAGACTTACCATATGGATGATGACACCAAAGATGAATGCTTCCGTAAATATAATGATGCTGAGGAGTCATACCGCGATCATTCTCTTTTTCTTACCACACGCGACCGTTATGCAGGGCTTTTCGATCTGGATATTACAGATTATAAGGCCTGGGCGCGGGGACTCAAGAAATCAGGCTACGCCACCAATCCACGCTATCCCCAGCTCCTGATCAGGATCATTGAAGAAAACAGGCTCGACAAATTTGATAAGGGCATTTCGCCATCCTATGCAAGTTCAAAAGAAATTGGCACGGGTATTTCTTCCGCTTATACCAATTTACCCATGCCGCAACCTTCAAACTACGAACTTGTTGAGATATGGGAAACCGGCCGGAAAGTATATATGAACAATGGTGTAAAATTTATTTTTGCCCGTGCCGGTGATTCATGGGCAGATATTGCTGCCGATTTTGAGATCTACTCATGGCAGCTTCCCAAATACAATGAGTTGGATAAAAAATCCACACCACGGCAGGGACAGATGGTCTACATTGAAAAGAAGAAAAGAAAAAACAAGAATGTTGACACCCACACTGTCAGATCGGGCGAGACCATGCACGACATTGCCCAGATATATGGCATACAACTCGCCCGCCTGTGCAAGAAAAACAATATCCCCGAAGGGATCAATGCAGAAGCGGGTAAAATATTAAAATTACATTAGAAAGCCGGTGGGATGAACATTTATATCTGCTGGTTTTCGCACATCTCATAACCCGGTAAGGAGAATGCCGTTTCAGGCTCTTCCTTAATCCAGGGCTTTTATCAAACCTTCAAAAAGCACACTCAGATTTTTTCCGGCAATTGAGGCCATTTTCAGTATATCACGTATATCGGCAACCGCCAGGTTATCGGGATCGCACTCATCCGTGATGGCCGAAACAGCACAGCAAGGCAGGTTCATATGCCTGGCAGCGATGGCTTCGGGCACCGTCGACATGCCTACAACATCGGCACCGATTTTTCGCATATACCGGTATTCGGCCCTGGTTTCGAGCATGGGGCCAGGGGCAGCGACATACACCCCTTCATGCAATGCGATACCATGTTTGGCTGCGATCAACCGCAAATGTTCATTTAATGCTTTGGAATAAGGCTCACTCATATCCGGGAAGCGGGTGCCCAATTCATCAGGATTGGGTCCGATGAGAGGATTATCGCCCAGCAGGTTAATATGATCGGTAAGCATCATCAGGCTTCCTTTGGGAAAATCCATGTTTATTGTACCGCATGCATTTGAGATTAAAAGGGCTTTTATCCCCAGCATCTTCATCACCCTCACCGGAAAAACGATCTCCTGCATGCTGTATCCCTCATAATAATGAAAACGCCCGTGCATCAGCAAAACCTTTTTCCCCTGCAGTTCACCATAGATCAGCTCGCCCTTATGAAACTCAACAGTCGATACCGGGAAATGGGGGATCTCTTCATATGGGATCTGCACTCCGTCAACTACCCTATCGGCCAGCCTGCCCAGGCCGGTCCCGAGTATAACTCCCACTTCCGGATTTAAAATTCCCTTATCCCTGAGGAAATTCCTCGCTTCGTTAAGTTTTGTCATCATTTGTTCCATGAATTCTGAATTAAATATAGTCCCTCATGCGGCATGGCAATAAATGCCGGTGTCCGTTGTATGCGTAAAGCAATTAATTTTTGATGCTATCATCTGCCAAAATTAGAAAGAAAAATCCATCCCGGCCGTCGTGCTTTATTTTATGCACAATATTTTGTTAATCATATTCGGCATAATTTCTGATTGTTAATGAAATTTTAAATAGTTTTGTGCGTTCATAGACAATAAATGGTGAACACCTCTATTTTAAACTGTTAACACATCAAGAAGATGATCAAAAGAATCTTAAAAATTACGCTCCTCCTCGTCATCGCACTCAGCCTGGGTTCAGGAATGGCAGGATGCAAAAGCAAGAAAAAACTGGCACGCGAACAAGCAGCAGCTGAGTATGCAAGCAAGATAGAAAAAGCCAGACAAGACCTGTTGTCGATTATCAATGATGAAGGTGGCATGACCCTTGAAGAAAAGGAAAGCAAGCTTCGGAAGGTAAAAGAAATGAACATCAACGAGCCTGAGATCCTTGCGCTTATCAGGCAGGCCGAAGAAGTAATTGCTGCCGAAAAAGAAGCCCTCAGGAAAGAGTGGGAAGAAAAAAAGAAAAAGGAGATGGAGAAGAGCAAGCTCTCGCTGGCAGATTATTTCGCACTGGTGGCAGGTGCCCCCAATGTGGATAATGCCAACCTGAAGATCAACGAAGCCCTCAAGCTCTTTTCAGGCCCCGACACCCCTGTGCTGATCATCATCAGCGAAGAAGACGGTATTGTTGATTACGACAGACCAACAACGGCAAAAAAGTATCTTGAATATCTCAAAGACCAGAAGAAAAACCTGAACGAGATCAAGAATATCGATTACGACGATAATGGAAAAATCAAATTACTCGAACTTATTAAAAAAGATTATTAAAATGAAGCGACTAGGTTTTGTATTCATCATACTGACGGCTATGGCTTTCAGCTATAGCGCTCAGGCCCAAACAGATATTAGCCCCGAACGCAAGCGTGCCATCGACAGCCTTGCCATGGAAAAGATCCGCGACCTGGGCAAGTACATCAGCATCATCGGCAACAAGCAAACACCATTCTCCGAAGCAAAAAGGGTTATTGAACGTACCCTTGAACTTTTTGTTGAAGAAGCCCAGATGGGCGTTTCATCACTCAGCAGAGAAGAAGTAAATTATTATGGCGTAAGAGAATATCTTGAAAGGCTTATGCTGCTCAATTATGACAAAGTAAAAATAGAATGGTTCAATATTGAGTATATCAGCGACCTTGAATTACAACCCGACGGACGATATGTCGGGGTGATAACGATATTCCAGCGCTTTGAAGGCTCATCCGACGACGGCCTGATCTATAAGGATATCACCAAAAAGGATATTACCGTATACGTTGAACGCAAACAAACCCAGATAGGTGGTAAACTGATCGGCTTCTGGGATGTGCTTCTCGGTGATATCAGGGTAGTGGAAACAACAAAATAACAAGCAATGTACTTAAGAGTCTTTGCCCTGGCGACAGTATTCATGCTGCTCAGTCCTTTGCTGCCTTTGCAGGCACAAACCATAGGCGATTTTGAGTATGATGAGTCGGAATTGTATGCAGAGACCAAGCAGGTAAATCAGTTCTTTCGCAGGTTTAATGGCGAAGAAGATAAAAAAGGTGAGCGGCTGTATAAGGAAGACAGGCAATTCAGGTCATACAGGCTGCGAAAGGACTATCTGCCGATGTTGTTCAACCTCGAGGATGACGTCCTCACTGAAGCGACAAAAGAGAAATTCATGGAGCTCGTCCTCGATAAAAACACCCCTGTATATCTTAATTTTCACGGGGGTGAGTGGCTGTGCGAACTAAAAACTGTTTTTAACTACCGTGGTGTTGAGGAGGAACTGACTTTATTCCTTGTCCTGCAAAAAGAACAGGTAGGCTCGAAGTGGGTGATCGATGGCATATATTTTGAACCTTTTTACCGTTTCCTGAAAGCACCCGATAACAGTAACTTTAACGATAAAAAGTTTTTGCACCCCCTGAGCCATGAGCTGGGCTTCATGAACATCTTCAGGATCTTTAACGAATCCGACAGCCTTGAATATTTTGCCGATAAGGATTTCAAGCCGGATTACTTATCTTTGTTCTTTTATGAGATCAAAAAGGGAAACCTGAAGTTTAAAACGGTCAAAACCCTGAAATTTCATTTTTTCCAGGTTGATGGGTGGTATTTTGAGCTGACTTATTATAACCGCGACGGATATAATAGCGGGTGGTTGATCTCCAACCTCCTGGAAGTGGATGAAAGGAATAAGGCCATCCTGCTCAATTATATATATCATGAATAAAACCTTTACGCTAATTGTACTTCTTGTTGTAACAGCCTGCACGCTTATCTTTTTTCCGGCAAATGCAACAGCACAGGTAAAAACAAGCCAGTACAGTGCCGAAAAAATTGAATCATTCAAAGAGAATATCAAAAACCTGATCGATATTCTTGCATACTCCTTCAACACCCTCGGCGACCCGGGCACATCGGCACGCGACAAGGATGTTATCATTAACCAGAGCTTTGCCAAGATCTTTGAAAATGCTGAAGTGCAAATTGAAGACGACCTGGATGATAACAGAGAAGCACTGATAAACAAGGATGTGCAGGCCTACCTGAAGGATATCGACTTTTTCTTTAAAGAAGCGGTATTTTCGTTGAATGTGAGCAGCATCGACCATAGCTTCAAGTCAAATGGCGAGATATATTTTATTGTAAACCTCACCCGTACCCTCAATGCGAAAACAGTGACTGATGATACCATTTCATCAAACAAGGAGCGTTTTATTGAAGTAAATTATGATGATGTTGCGCAGGATCTTCGTATCGCATCGATCTACACCACACGCATCGACGAGAAGGACGAATTATTTGCCTGGTGGAACAAAATGTCGCCTGAGTGGAGAAAAGTTCTCGGATCAGAAGCTTTTATCAAAGACAGCATCCCCTTTTCAAACGTAATCGAAATTAACGACACCATCGCCATTGCCTATTACTATGATATGCGCGAGGTGCCCATCGACACCTTTCTTGTATATGACCAGGACACCCTTTTCATTCATGAAACTGAACAGCTTGAAAGCCTCATACGCGATACCATCCGGCCGGCGAAGAATTACAACTACAGGATGCTTCAGCGCATCGCTGCGGAGCCTGAAGTTGATGTTAGCGGCAACCTGAACATCTTCAGCCTTGAGCCCCTGGCACAAATGGGCAATATCAATAAAGTGAATTGTGCCAACACCATGGTTGATGACCTCAGCCCCTTAAGAAGCATCATTAATATCGAATCGCTCGATTGTTCCGGAACTGCCGTTACCGACCTCTCGCCCATGCAGTATTCCGTTTCGCTGAAAAACCTCGACATCCATGCAACACGCATCATGGACATCAAACCCCTGGCTAACCTCCGGAACCTCGAAAGGCTCAACCTCTCGAATACACCGGTCGACAGTCTTGATGTGATCGCTTCCCTGCCTAACCTCATCGACATCAGAATAAACAATACACCGGTAACGGAAATTACGGCTTTGAAAAACCTCAGGAAGCTAAAGATCATTAACATTTCCGGATCATTGGTAAAGGACCTTTCGCCATTGCAGGACCTTGTTGAGCTTGAACGGCTTTATATGAACAATACGCCCGTTGACGACCTCGCCCCGCTTGGCAAGCTGAAAAACTTACTTAGCATTTACCTCGACAGCACCATGGTAAATAGCCTGGCCCCCCTCGACGGATTGCCAGGGCTCGAAAATATCTATTGCGACAACACAGGCATTAACGGAAGCAAAGCTGATGCCTTTATGGCCAGAAACCCTGAAGTGCTGGTGATCCATGAATCTGTTGCCCTCGCCAGCTGGTGGGATTCAATGTCGTATGAATGGCAGGATATTTTCAGGGAAATTGCCAGTCTGGGCCCTGATCCGGGCAAGGAAGAATTACACCGGGCAGTGAAGATCAAACAGATCAATATTGCAGGCAACAACAACATTAAAAGCCTGCTGCCCCTAAACAGGCTCTTGCATCTGAACAGGCTGAATTGCAGCAGTACCGGAATTGATAAGCTCGATCCGCTGGCCGACCTGATCGACCTTCAATACCTCGACTGCTCAAATACCGCGGTGAGTGATTGCAATGGCCTGCGAGGACTCATGAATCTTGAATATTTGAACATCAGCAATACACAGATCAAAGATATACAGTGTATTTCGGGCAGTCATAACCTGAGCGAGCTGAATATTTCAGGCACAGAAATAAATTCAATAAATGTATTTGGCAAGAGTAACCTCAGGCTTGTGTATGCCGATGAAAGCGGTCTGAGCCTTCAGGAGGTTATCCTTTTCAAAAAAGAAAATCCTGAATGCACCGTGGTTTATCAGACCGCAGAGCTGGAAGATTGGTGGAGCAGGCTGAATGCTTCATGGAAAGCTGTTTTTTCGGCAGCGGCAGGGATCAAAAACAATCCCCAGCCAATTGATCTGCAACGTATTGCCGACCTGGAATCGATCGACCTGAAGCGTTCGGCAAGCCTTGGAGGGCTCGAACCGCTTAAGAAGCTTTACCGCCTGCGTGAGCTGCGAATGGATGGTACGCAGATAGCCAACCTTCAGCCAATTGCAGAAACACAAACCCTCGAAGTGCTTGTTATTTCCGAGAATCCCATTTATGACCTTACACCCATAGCCGGCCTGCACAGGCTCAAACAACTGGAATTTAGAAATACACCTGTCGACGACCTGGAGGCCCTTAGCGGTCTTATCCAACTGGAAATACTGGATATGGCCGGTACCCAGATCAAAAAACTCGATGAACTCGCATCACTGACAAAGCTTAAAAAGCTATCCTTTGATAATACCCGTGTCAGATCGTTGTCGCCTCTCGAAGAGCTTCAATCTTTAGAACTGATAAACTGCTACAATACACGCCTGAACGACAGGCGCGTACGTAAATTCAGCGAAGAACGCCCCGATTGCGAGATCATTTTCTATTGAGCCGGGTTTTTTTTTAGCTTTGTGAAAAATATTTACAAGGCCTTATGATGAAGCCCGCTTTACTCCCCCTACTCTTGCTGCTTAGCATTAGTCTTGGTGCACAGAAAAATGCTGCCATAAACTCGATCCAGCCATCTCCCTCAGACTTGAAACCCCTGAGCACTGAAGAGATACAGGAATTAAAAAAACTTCCTGAGATATCCATCCCCCTTTCGTACAAAGGCAAAAACCTCCCATCGGTGGTTGATAATTCCACGCAACCCTATATGCGCGGAGTGTTTCAGCAATCGGGCCTTTGCTGCGGACAGGCTGCCGGCATTGCCTATAATTATACGTATGAGATTGACCGGCTCCGTAACCTGCCGGCCAACATAAACGACAATCTTTATCCAACCCATTTTACCTGGAACTGGATGCATGGCGGAAACGGCTGGTATGGTGTGAGCTACCTCCACAGTTTCCAGGTGCTGAGGCATTGCGGTAATGTAAATGTAACTGATTATGGTGGCTCACTGGCCTATGGCGGTGCCGAACGCTGGATGTCGGGGTATGACAATTACTATAACGGCATGGCCAACCGGATTACGGGGATCTACCGTATCAATGTTGGTACTCCCGAAGGTCTCGAAACATTCAAGCACTGGATAAACGACCACCTCGATGGATCGGCAGTGGGTGGGGTAGGAAGTTTTTATTCGCAATACATGTCGGCATCAAACACCCTGCCCGCCGGGACTCCCGAAGCAGGAAAATATGTGCTTACTTCGTTCGGAGGAAGCCCCAACCATGCCCAAACCATTGTGGGATATAACGACTCGATACGATGGGATTACAATAACGACGGGCAATACACAAACCATATCGACATAAACGGCGATGGTGTTGTAAATATGAAAGATTGGGAGATCGGTGGATTTAAGATGGTGCAAAGCTATGGCGGAGTGCCAAACTGGGGCGACCAGGGATATGCCTATATGATGTATAAAACCGTTGCCGACAGGCTCGGCCAGGGAGGCATCTGGAATCACAGCGTGCATGTGATCCATGCCAAAGAAGAATGCCATCCGCAGGCAACCATGAAAGTGATCCTTTCACACGATTCAAGAAATAAGATCAAAGTCGTGGCCGGTTTATCAAATAACCCGGCAGCCACTGCGCCACATTACATTATGGAGTTTCCCATATTCAATTACCAGGGGGGAAACCAGTTTATGCAGGGAGGAACCTCCGATCCGTCGCATAGAACCATTGAGTTCGGGCTCGACATATCACCTTTGCTCAGTTATGTAGCCCTGAACCAAACAGTTAAACTCTTTCTGCAGGTATTTGAGTATGATCCCGACAACTCCGGCAACGGATCAATCCTTCATTTTTCGGTATTCGACTATACCAACGGCATAAACCAAACGCCCTGTCCGCAAAGTAATGTCCCCATCAACAACAACGACCTGACCACGATGAGCCTGCTCACCAGTTTCAGTTTCGACCGCGTGCACATCGTAAATACCGCCTTGCCTCCGGCAACGATCGGACAGCCATACACCCATCAGCTCACTGCCGCAGGTGGCGAAGCACCCTGGTCGTTCACACTCCTGAAGCAATATGGCGAGCAATCTTCAACAGAAAGCTTCCAGAATGTCAACGCCCAGCAGCTTTCACCGTCAAACCCGACAAGCGGTTTTGTGACCAAACAACTCGACTTCGATTTTCCGTATTATGATTCGGTATATTCTTCAGTTACCATGCACGTCGACGGTTATCTGATGTTCGATGAACAGCTATACCCTTACCCCTACTTCAAAGACGATATGGTGCTGTTCAGGATCACCAGGCATATATCACCCCTGATGTGCCATGCCATGCGGCTTTACTCTTCGAATTACGACGGACTATGGTATGAAGGAAATTCGGATTATGCCACATTCCGCTGGAAAGCAAGCATCGATGGGAACACCTCCACAACATTGAATTTTTCTGTTACCCTTTACCCTTCGGGTGATATCGATTTTAATTACGGTAACATCAATATTGGTGAAGAAGTGCTGTGGATCTCAGGCTTGTGCGATGGCAATGAGGACGACATGCAGTTTTCGGACTTTTATTTCAACAACCTCCCCGTCCCCGACAGCAAGTATGCTTACAGCAGGTACGCTTATCCTGAGGGGCTCAGTGTTTCGCCCGAAGGCCTGATCACAGGAACAGTACAACAATCCGTAAATGGCGAAGTGCTCACCTTTAAGGTTACCGATAACAATTTTGTGCATTCAACAAAAGCACTTGCCTTTTCTACTACAGGCATCACCATCACCGATTCAATTTCTGCCGGTGGCGATCAGGTGATCGACTATGGCGAGATGGTAAACCAGAGCGTTACACTTACAAACCTCGAAAGCGACCCCGTTAACAATGCCAGCATCACGATCGGGATCAACAATCCGTATGTAACGATGATCGACGATTATGAATATATCGGCACACTCCCTGTTGGCCAGGCCGTAGAGCTCATCAATGCCTTCAGTTTTAAGATCGCCTCTGATATTCCCAACGAAGAGATGATCAACATTGAAACAACCATAAACGGGAGCAGCCAGGTTTGGGAAAACACGCTGATACATACAGCCTATGCCCCTGTACCAGAAATTGTGGAGATCACTGTGCTTGATGGCAATAACCAACGACTCGACCCGGGCGAAACAGCCGATCTTGAGATCCGCCTGAAAAACAGCGGAGGCAGTAAGGCGGTGAACCTTGCCTGCCTGCTCTTCAGCAGCGATCAGTATATCACCCTGAACCAGGATTCGGCATACGTTCCCCTGCTGGCAGTTGATTCCACACGAATACTTACTTACAACATCAGTGTCGACCCCGATGCCACCATCGGGCACCTGGCATCCTTCACTCTGGAAATGGAAGGACTTATGGGATTTGAGGCAAGCCTGCCTTTCGACCTCATGATCGGCCTCACCATAGAAGACTTCGAAACAGGTGCCTTCGATCTGTTTACATGGGGATTTAAGGGCAACCGCAACTGGAAGATCGACAACATCCATGCATTTGAAGGGATTTATTGTGCCCGCTCGGGAAACATCGTCCACGAACAAAGCACTTCCATGGTGATGGACCTCGATATTCTTGAAGCAGGAGATATTGGTTTTTACCGGAAGGTGAGCTGCGAAGATGCCGTGAACAACGACCACGACTACCTGGCATTTTATATCGATGATGTGGAGATGGCACGCTGGGACAGTATCCTTGACTGGGAAGAAGTTAATTTTCCTGTCGGTCAGGGATATCACAGGCTTGAATGGCGATATTCCAAAAACGCCAGCATCAGCTCAGGGCTTGATGCAGCCTTTGTTGATTATATCACTTTGCCATCGTGCATCGACGCCATGCCCTTGCTTACATGCACTCCCCCGGCATTTGATAAAAGCATGCTCCCCGATACACAGGATACCGACACCCTTCTGCTGAGTAACGCAGGCATGGGAGAGGTTGAATTTGAGATCGCGATCACAGATGTCACCAAGGAAGATAATGGCAGCCGCAGCATTGCCGGATCCTACCTGGAGTGCGAGCAGGAAGAATTTCATACCGGCGAGCCGTTTAGCTGGAATTTTACACTTTACAACGGTAGCGATGATAATGAATGGCTTCAGGAACTGAGCATAAAAGTTCCTGATGGCGTAAATGTAACCATCGCTACACCATTTATAGGCGGCAGCGGCGGCAACCTGGCATTTACCGGAGGGCTTGGCAACGGCAAACTCCTCACATGGTATGGCGAAGATGCCTCGGGATGGGGAGTTGTGCATGGAGGAGAATATGCCTATGGAAGCTTCAGCGGCAATATAGAAACAGCTTTTACCGGGAATATCCTCCTCGACTATACCATAACAGGAGACATCTACGGCAGTGAGCCGCATGTTATCGAAGGCCAGCTCGTGATCGAAAACCTGGGCGCAAACATTAACTGGCTCAGCCTTGATGTTAATGAAGGCCTGGTGTCCGGACAAGACGAACAAATGGTAATGCTGACCTTTAATACCCAGGGCCTCGAAGATGGAAATTATTATTGCAACATTATCATGCGCGATAATTTCCAGCACGAAACCATTATACCGGTTCATCTGCTGGTTGACACCGACCTCGGCACAGAACAGCAAACCGATCAGGAAGCAGAACTGAATGTTTTCCCCAATCCCTTTGATGATAACATCAGCATCCGCCTTTTGCTGCCCGAAGCAGCAACGACCACCATCAGGATCATTGATATTAAGGGAAAATTAATTGCCAAACTGCTTCATGAGGAAGTCTTATCGTCAGGCATACACACCCTGAACTGGAAAGCCCCCGAAACACAAATGCAAAGCGGCGTATACCTCATCATTGTTGAGTGCGACAACAATAAGATGATCAAAAAAATGATAAAAAAATAAACAGGGACAATCAGTGTGAAAAGACTGCTGTATATTTTCATTTTCTTAAACAGCGTATCAGGTGTTTCGGGTCAGGGAAACAGGCAGGCAGCAATTCCACTCAGCCCTTACGATTCGGTGCTCCTGTCGTCGCTGCCGGAGATGGCCATGCCGGCATTTCTTAAAAGCACTGATCTTCCCTATAAACTCGATAACTCAAAGCTTCCGTATTTTCGTGAAATATACGAGCAGTTGAGCAGCGAATGCAGTCAGGTGAGCGCAATAGCCTATAATTTTACCTACGAGATGTGCAGGCTCAGGGATGTATCTGCCGGCGATCCCGAAAATCAGTTCCCGACCCATTTCACCTATAACTTCATGAATGGCGGAAACGGATGGCATGGCGTAAGCTATTTTCACAGTTTCGAAATCCTGAGGACGCTTGGCTGTCCGACAGTTGCCGCTTACGGGGGCATGGCAGCCGGGGGCGACTCGAGGTGGATGAGCAGTTATGACAATTATTTTTCCGCCATGAGATACCGGATCAATTCGGCATATCAGATCAAAGTTGGCACAGCAGAAGGACTGTCGGTGTTAAAGCACTGGCTGCACAACCATCTCGAAGGCGCTGTTGTTGGCGGTGTGGCCTCTTTCTATGCCAATGCCCCCTGGAACACGCAGTTGCTGTCCGGAGGAACCCCCGAAGGAGGAAAACATGTTATCGTAAGATGGGGCGGGATCCCTGCCCACGCCATGACCATCGTGGGCTATAATGATTCTATCCGCTATGATTACAACCAGGATGGAAAATATACCAACCATCTCGACATCAATAGCGACGGCACAGTGGATATGCGCGACTGGGAGATCGGGGGATTGCTCTTTGCCGACGGCTGGGGAGGAGGGATCGACTTTGGCGATAGCGGAAGATGCTACATGATGTATAAAACCCTGGCAGAAAAATGCTGGATGGGAGGAATATGGAACAATGCCGTTCATGTGCTTGATGTGAAAGAGCCTTCCACACCGAAGCTCACTGCGAAGATCACAATAACACATACCAACAGAAGCCTGCTCAGGGTGCGGTGCGGGGTATCAGACAATCCCTCCGGCAGCATCCCCCAATATTGCATGAGCTTTCCGGTATTCAACTACCAGGGAGGGAATCATTATATGCAGGGCGGGACTTCAGATGAAGAAAAAACCATTGAATTCGGACTGGATATCAGTCCCCTGACCGGACATATCGGCCCGGATGGAAATACACGCTTTTTTCTTGTTATCGACGAAAGAGACACCAATAACCTCGGCCAGGGCATGGTAACCGGATTCAGCGTGACCGACCATACCGGGCCTGTAAAGGAATTTGGATTCAGCGACAGCGCCATTATGATCAATGACAACGCAACAACATATATTCCAATTAACTTTCTGCCACCGATCAATAATCTATCGGTAAGCAGCCGGTATATGCCTCCGGCAGTTGTTGGCGAAAATTATTCGTTTCAGCTGCAAAGCGAGGGAGGCACTCCCCCATATTGCTGGCACCTGCTGCCTGCTTACGAAGAAGAAGAAAGCATTGCAGCAGTAAATAGCGGAGGAGTATTTCTTACACCCGGCGACTGGCTTTATGGCAACATCATGTATCCTCTCCCCTTCAGTTTTCCTTATTATGGCAACAATTACGACACTATTTACATTCACCCCGACGGTTTTGTCATGTTTGATGATACACAAAACCCGTGGCCTTATCTTTACGACGAACAGCTTTTTATACGCAAGAATAAATGTATAGCCCCGTTTGCAACGCAATTATTGTCGATCGACACAGCCCTGGCGCAAGGCATTTGGGTAAAGGAGAACCCCGATGGGATCAGCATCAGATGGGAAGCCGGTATTTATGACAATTTTTACTCGCCCGTGATCACCTTTGAACTCATATTGGAACCCGGAGGAGAGATCAGGTTCATTTACGGCGACAAAATTGAAACCCAAAGGATACACAGCTCATGCGGCATATCAAATGGTGACGACCTAAGCTATCATTTCCCCGTGCTTGAAGACCGCATGATCATTGAAGAAGCCAGCGCGGTAAGTTTCAGGCCGGCACCTGTGCCGGATGGATTGGTACTCGATGAGCAGGGCCTGTATACAGGCATACCCACAACATACTATGATGAGATCGATTTGCATTTTTGTGTTGAAGATGCAAATAAACTGAAAGCATTTAAAACATTGAAATTTTCCAGCACCGATCTGGAGGTTGCCGAATACCCCGGCCCGACAGATAATTTTTATGTCGCTTATCCCAACCCTTTCAGAAATAAGCTTCATATTAAGATATTAGCCGGAGGTGAAATGCCAGTATCATGTAAAATTTATTCAGGTACGGGCAGATTGGTAAAAAAACTGGCAGAAAGGCAATACAGAGCAGGCGGCGATGTGATGATATGGGATGGAAGCGATGATTCGGGGCAGACCTGCAAGGCAGGCATGTATATTATACAACTTCAATACGGAGATAATATCCGTGCCCGGAAAATTATTTTGTCGCCCTGAGGGATGAAGGGATTTAGATGGAAATAATTTTAACTTTGCCCACGAATGTTTGAATGCAGAGAATACAGGAACAGGCACTGTAAGAATAATTTTGAATAAGAACTCAGTTAATCTTCATCATCGGATATTGAATGCAGGCATATAAACGATATATCTTCGGTTTTATCCTTATCATGATGCTTGCATCACCTGTGACGCGGGTACTCAAAAGTTTTACCGACTTCTCCATCGCTCCGCTAAAAGGATATACTGAAATTGCCCAAAAGCCCGAATTCAGTTTCAGTTCGTTTTTCGACGGATCCTGGCAGGCTGCATACGATAACTATCTTGAAGACCACATCGGATTGCGCAACATCTTTGTCAGGCTGTATAACCAGATCGATTATTCGCTGTTCAGGATCGCCCACGCTGCCGTTATTGTTGGCAAAAACCATCATCTTTACGAAGAAAATTATATAAAGGCATATACCGGAACAGATTTTCTGGGCGATAGTGCCATAAAGGCAAAAGTGCATAAAATAAAAAGCGTTCAGGAATACCTCAGGCAAAAAAACACCGATCTGATCGTTATCCTTGCTCCGGGCAAAGCAAGCTTCTTCCCGGGCATGATCCCCGACAGGTATATGAAACACGACATCGGAATTACAAATAATGAAGCTTACCTGTCGGCCTTCAAAGAAAACGGGATCAACCATATCGACTTCAATAGTCTTTTCATTGAAATGAAAGATACTTCCTCCTACCCTCTTTATCACAGATGCGGAATACACTGGTCGATATACGGAGCACAACTTGCACTTGATTCCATCATTAGCTATATCGAAGCATTGCGGCAAATTGATATGGTCGATATGCAAATAGCCCGATTTGAAGTCTCTGAGGTTCCACGACAAACTGATTATGATGTGGGTGATGCACTCAACCTTATCTTTCGCATTCCCTACAAACCAATGGCCTATCCGTATAATTATTCTTTTATTGAGGAAGGAAAAACAAAGCCCGGCCTCCTGGTTGTGGCCGACAGTTATTACTGGACCCTTTACAATATGGCTCCAAACAGGTACCTGTGGGGAAGAAATGAATTCAGATTCTATAACAACATGGCATTTTCGCCGGGAAAACCCTCTACAGAGCTCTGCGACAACAACATTGAGGAACTCAGCAGCTTTGATGTGATCATGGTTATATATACCGAAGCCAACATGACCAAATTTGCCAACGGGCTTTTCGAGCAGGCCTTTTTAAGCATGAAATACCGCGACAGGCTGGAAACGATCAAACAAAACATCAGGAACACCCCTGAGTGGTTGGAACAGGTTGCCGGAAAAGCCGAAAAAAATAATGTATCCATAGAGCAGATGATCAGGATCGATGCTTTATGGACATTAAATGAAACCATAAAAAAAGAAAATAATAACTCAATAAATCATTCAAGCGATGGTATTTAGCAGCAGTTTATTTTTATTGTACTTTTTTCCGCTGTTCCTGGTCATCTATTACATCATACCGCGGGAAACCAAAAACATTTTTGCACTGCTGGCAAGCATATTTTTCTATGCCTGGGGGGCTCCTGAGTTTGTTTTTATTGTTCTGGCCTCTATCGTTCTTGACTTTTTTATTGTTCAAAAACTCGATACCGCCGCAGGCCGGAAAAAAGGCTGGCTGCTGGCCGCCTCTATGGCACTGAATATCGGGTTGCTGCTTTATTTCAAGTACGCCAACTTCTTTGTCGATAACCTCAATGCCGTGCTCGTTAAACTGGGCATGGATTCGGTTCACTGGGTAAAGGTGGCCCTGCCCATCGGGATATCATTCTTCACCTTTCAGAAGATCACATATGCCGTTGATGTTTACCGAAAAGTGCATGCACCCCTGAAAAATGTCAGCGATTATGCCCTGTATATTCTCATGTTTCCTCAGCTTATTGCGGGGCCTATTGTACGCTATAATGAGATTGCCGACCAGCTTGTCGACCGCCGTGCCAACGAAAACATCGACAACCGGCTTACCGGCTTTTTTCGCTTCGTGATCGGCCTTTCCAAAAAAGTGCTCATCGCCAATGTGCTGGGCGAGCAGGTCGATGTTATCTTCAGTCTTGGCGGCGATCAGATAAGCAGCGCTACGGCATGGATAGGCGTGATCGCATACAGTTTTCAGATCTATTTCGATTTTTCGGGCTATTCCGACATGGCCATCGGGATTGGGCGGATGATCGGGTTTCGCTTTCCCGAGAATTTTATCAATCCCTACATTTCGCAAAGCATCTCCGAATTCTGGCGCAGGTGGCACATCACCCTGGGCCGCTTTATGAAAGATTACCTTTATATACCCCTGGGCGGGAACAGGGTATCAACCCGAAGGATGTTCCTCAACCTCTGGGTGGTATTCCTCATCTCGGGATTCTGGCACGGAGCCGCCTGGAACTTCGTAATATGGGGCGCCTTCCACGGCATTTTCCTGATCGCCGACAGGATCTTCCTGCTGAAGATCTATAAAACCATCGGCAAAGTGCCCAGCATCATTATTACATACTTTATCGTTCTTATCAGCTGGGTATTTTTCCGCGCCGAAACCCTGCCCGAAGCAACCAGCTACCTGCAAAAGATGTTTGCCTTCAGCAGCGGCGGCGAACAGCTCTGGTTCGACAGCAAGTTTATCACCATGATGGTTGCTGCGGTATTTTTCTCCTTCTGGGGAGGATTCAGGGCAATTGAAAGATGGCAGGAAAGGCTGTTTGCACAAACACAAAAAAGCCGCACAATTATCCTGATGAGCATTTTCAGTGTTGTATTTTTCCTGATCTGCCTCAGCGCCATAACATCTTCAGGATTTAACCCGTTCATTTATTTCAGGTTCTGACATGAAACAGCAAGCAAAACATATCATCTTTATCGCGATCGTGGCCCTTATGCTGGTGCCGGCCTTAGAGGGTTTTGTTTCGATTTTCCCTGAACAAGACCTTCATGGCGATTTTGAGGAATTGGAAAAGCCTTATCTCAGCGCCGAAAAATGGTTTGAGGGCAGCTATCAGGAAGAGATGGTGCCATACATCGAACAACATATTGGCTTTCATAACAGTCTGGTACGATTACATAACCAGTTGGATTACAGCATCTTTTGCAAGCCCTCGGCCGAAGGGGTGATCAAAGGGAAAAACGGGCAATTATACGAAAAGGATTATATCCGTGCATGGGCAGGCAAGGATTTTGTGGGTGAAGCCCTCCTCGACAAAAAACTAAGGCAATTCGGGTTTTTGCAGCAATATTTAAAAGACTCGCTGCAAATCGACCTGCTGCTGGTTCTTGAACCCGGAAAAGCATCGGTTTACCCCGAAGATATACCCGACAGATTTGCAGAAGAAAAAGCAAACCCGACGAATTATGAGTTTATCCTTAACAGGGCCAGGGAGCTCGACATCAAGCTGATCGATTTCAATGCGTATTTTGTGCAGATCAGGGATACCGTTGATTATCCATTATTTCCGAAATACGGCACCCACTGGAGCGAATTTGCCATGTGGTATGCCGCTGATTCGCTGATCGGGTATATTGAGGCGATAAGGGGCATAGACCTGCCCGAAGTGGTAATCGACAGTATTGAGATCAGTGATGAGCTGCGGTCGACCGATTATGATGTTGGGGCAACACTTAACCTGATCAGCGAATTGCCTCATGAGCCGATGCCATACCCCCATCACAGCTTTCCCGAACCCGACAGTTCCAAATACAAGCCCATGGTGCTGGCAGTGGCCGACAGCTATTACTGGAACATGTACAATACACGCATACCAAAAAATTTGTTTTCCAACGAGGCATTCTGGTATTTCTATAAAATGGTATATCCCGATACCTGGTACAACGAAACGTTTGTTACCGGGATTGATCTCCGCGAAGAAGTGGAAAAACAGGAAGTGATCATGCTGATGATGACCGAGCGCTTTTTATACAAATTCGACCGGGGTTTTGTCGACGATCTTTTTGCCATTTACGGAAAAACCAGTCTGTACGACAGCATAACACACTACAAAACAAGCATTGTCAATCTCGATTCGTGGTTCAGCGACATCATACGAAAAGCCCGCCGGCGTAATATTACTGTTGGGGAGATGATGGAGATCGATGCGAGGTACATGCTGAGGCTGGATGATCCCGAGGCATTTTTCAGTTTATACGGCCCGGCGGCCATCACCCAGGAAATCCGCGACAATGAAAAATGGTATGAAAGCGTGCGTAAAAACGCGCTTAGAAAAAATATCAGCATCAACGAGCAGATCCTCGAAGAGGCGGCATACGTCATCAATCAGCAGCACCCTGAAGCACTTGAGCGCTATTACCGTTTGTCGGCTGCAAAAGACAGCATAAAAACCGACAGCGCGCTGAGCGTGCATCTCCAGGCCGCGATGAAGTACTATCGCATGACAGAAGAGGAGATGCTTCAGGTGATGGCGGAGGAGATCGCTGAGGCAGTAGAATAAGTAGGCCCTGCCACCTGTGGTATGGAAGTCAGGATAGCCGGCCGGCCCGAAGCATTCTTCGAATTTTGAGGGAATGGACCGTCAATTATTGACAATTAGTTCTTATTATATTTATTATCCCTCAGCATGCCCCCACCAGTATATTCAAACCTTTCTGGATTTCGATCATTTAATAGCATCCTTAATAAGCTATTTGTACGCCTGGTACTGGTAGCTATTTTGTTCAAAGCAACAATACCCACAATGAATAAAATAAAACCTGCGATACCCAGTATTCCAAATAAAACACCTGCTTCTTCCATAACCTTAAATTTATGTTTTATACTTAATTAATGCTTCCAAGGGTCATTACCCTTATTGTACTCTATATAAAATTTGTCTGGAGCTGCGTCCTTAAAGTATTCATCCTTCAACATACTTTTCTGTCCGCAAAACTCACCGTATTTAGATTCCAAAATTTCATCTTCCGGGTAATTTGTGATTTCTGCGACAAAAAATTCATTTTCAAAATCGATGTTTTCTTCTGAATCACCAACCGTATATGTTATTCTATTACTAAATACTAGTGGGCTGTTATCTCTGGTAAATATTAATGTATTAATCTGCTTATTTTTTGGATATTTATATAAATCGCAATCTCGAATAAGCGTATTGTTTATCAAATATTCCGAAATTAGCTTTGAAGTTTTCGCTGGAATACAAACAATCATTTCTTCTGCATATGAAACCGAATAACCTCTTGAGGCCATTAGCTCGGCAGTGCTGGTAGCAGCAAGTTGATTGGTCTGAATTAAATTATATGTATTTAAGCCTGTGACTGCCACCGAAGCTGTTCCGCTGCTTATTGAACTCACACCAGTGCCTTTTGAATAAGTATATACCCTGTGTTTAAAATAATTAAATGATGAGCCATTCAGAATAAAAAAGCACTTATCTAAATTCACATAAATGTCATCATAGGTCTTATTGTAAAACCGAAAACCAATATTTCCGCCATATTCCCAAAAATCATAGATTAGGATGCAGTTTTCATCCTCATATTTCAATGAATTATCTCCAGTTGATATATCACCAATTGGTTGAGTCTTATAGACCTGATAAAATGTTTTAGGGGAACAGGAAGAAATGATAATTCCGATCATTAAAATAAATAGTAAATGTTTTGGTTTCATAGGAATTTTGTTTTGGGTGAATAACTTCTTGGGTTTATTTAAAAATCTAACAATTTTAGCTTAGTACATGACAAAAAAATTATATATCATTGAAAATCAATCGAATATGTTAAT
>JAVVEM010000039.1:0-32249 GCA_032250805.1 Bacteroidales bacterium | reverse complement strand
CGAACCCCTGTTACCAGGATGAAAACCTGGCGTCCTGACCTGACTAGACGAACGGGCCGTCGATTTTCGGAGTGCAAAAATATAACTAATTTTTAATTCGGCAAAAAAAATATACAATATTGTGGGTTTTTTGTCTGGAGAAGCTTGCCGCAATATTAATTTCCGGCTTTCCTGGTAAAGTTATCTTACATATCCGGCAATATTTTTAACTTTACTTTCTTAATTCACGATACTATGACCAAGTCAGAAAAACGACAAAAACTCTTTACCAGTCTGGTTGAAAAGGGCACGCTCAAGCAGAAGGTGTTTCAGCAAACAACCAATGCTTTTCAGATGTTCAGGGAAGTGTTGCTCGAACTCTCAGAAGAATATGCAAAAGCAAATCCTGACCAGGGAATAGAGATACCGGTTGAATACAGCGAGAAAGGAGAGTTTGAAGTACAATTGAAGTTTGCTGGCGATGTGCTGGTTTTTATGATGCATACCAATGTTTTTGAATTCCCGCGCGATCACATCATCCAAAAAACCTCCTACGTAAAAGACGATCCTTCACGGTCTTTCTGCGGAGTGATCAATATTTTTAATTTCCTTCGCGATTCGTTCAAGTACCGCCGCCTGAATGATGTAGGTTATCTTCTGGGCCGGGTGTTCATTAATAAAGAACAACATTTTTATATCGACGGAAAAAAAGAACTGCGGCTTCTTCCTAACAACTTTGTCGATACAAGCCTCGACAAGGACAAGGTGTGCGATATCATCGAGCAGGCTATGCAATATACCATCAATTTTGATCTGCTCACACCTCCCTACGATGAAATCAAGGAAGTACGCGCAATGGAGTTCCTCACCGCACTCGATTCAATGCGAATGAAGACCGGTAAGCGGCTTGGCTTCAAATTTCAGGCCGATAAGGAAAATGGCGTGGGATAAATTTCATCATCCCACACGGGGGATTCTGGATACTGGATGCTGGATACTGGCTACTGGCTACTGGTCACTGGTCACTGGTCACTGGCTTCTGGTGTGACTTGATTTTTTTACCGCAAAGACCTCGAAGTGCGCTCAAAGATCACGAAGGAACTCTTTGAGGCCTTCGCTTTAACCCGAGTAATCGGGGCAGGCTTAGTGTAAACATTTGTGTTCTTTGCTGTTAATAAAAAAATTAAACTTTCCCATTATTATTCCTTGTCCCCTGCCCCTTGCCCCCTGTCCCTTGTCCGTTGCCCCTCTTAATGCCAGGCAATGTTCACTCTAGCTCACTTATCTCTCAAGGATACAATGGTTACTAAAAAATACTCAATACTGTATACGGTATACTATAAAGTTTTTTCTCCTAAAACATCTCCCTTATCTCGTCTTTCAGAAATTTTAGAGCTGCATCGTGGGCGGGATTTTTTTTCTCGAGATGCAGGGAAATAACTTGCTGGCCATAGTCGGCGGCGGTATTTTTTTCAGTCATTTTTGCAGCAGCGGTATTGATATCACTTAACACCTCTTCCTTGGCACTTTTAACCATTTCCCAGGCTTTATCCGACATGTAGATCTGCTGAGCCAGGTTATGCTCATATTCCTCGCGAACTGTCTGCAAAAGTTCGGTCTGGAAAACTTCCTTGCTCAGGCCTGCCTTGTTTACGCGCAACACCATGTTGGCCGGGTTTATACGCTCCAGGAAAAGAATAATGCGCTCATATGCCTGGAAACGTAAAGGAAGCGAAGCTTTTCGGTTCTCATCCATCTTTACCTCATTCGATTGTTTCAGTTCATGGTCGAGAAAAGTGCGGATCAGGTAAAAGGCTGTTGCAAATACTACCAGCGAAGGCAGAATGTATTTGAGGATTTCAAGAAATTCTTTCATGGTACTGTAAATTAAATTTTTCAAACGGGAAAATACAAAGATAATTGCAAAATTTATGAGGCATTCATAAATGTAAGGGAAATTACTACCTTTGCCTTTCTTTTTTAATAGCTAAAGGTATATAAAATGAACGCATTGTCGGACAGAATCAATTTACTTTCTGAATCGGAAACCCTTGCCATGACCCGGAAAAGCAGAGAACTGAAAGCCAAGGGTTATGATGTGATCAATTTGAGCATAGGCGAGCCTGACTTCAACACGCCCGAATTTATTAAGGATGCAGCCCGTGAAGCCATCGACCAGAACAAAACGCATTATCCTCCGGTATCAGGGTATCCGGAACTGCGCGAAGCGATAGCAGCAAAATTTAAAAGAGATAATGGATTGGATTATACTGCTGAGCAGATCGTTGTTAGTGGTGGGGCCAAGCATTCAATAGCCAATGCCATGCTTTGCCTGGTAAATAAAGGTGATGAGGTGATCGTGCCGGCACCTTACTGGGTTTCTTACAAGGAGATCATCAAGCTGGCTGAAGGTGTTCCTGTGGTCATCGAGGCCCTGATTGAGAATGATTTTAAGTTTACGCCCGGGCAATTGGAAGCTGCCATCAGCCCGAAATCAAAGGTACTTATATACAGCAGTCCTTGTAATCCCACAGGGTCGGTGTATTCAAGAGAAGAGCTCAAAGATATTGCAGCGGTGATCGCTGCGCATCCCAACCTTTATGTGATCTCTGATGAGATCTACGAGCTGATCCGCTTCGAGGGAAAACATGAAAGCATTGCACAGTTTCAGGAGATAAAGGACCGGGTGATCACGATAAACGGGGTATCGAAAGGCTTTGCCATGACCGGCTGGCGTGTAGGTTTTCTTGCTGCTACGCCCGAAATTGCCAAGGCTTGCGATAAGCTGCAGGGACAAATCACTTCCGCTACCAGCTCGATCTCACAATATGCTTCATTGGCAGCCGTGAAATGCGATCCTTCAAAAAATGAAGAGATCAGGGAAATGGTTGATACTTTCCGCGAGCGGCGCGACCTGGTTCACGCTTTGCTGGAAGAGATTCCCGGATTCAGAAACAATATGCCCCTGGGTGCTTTTTATTTCTTCCCTGATATCAGTGAGTATTTTGGAAAAAAATTCGGCGAACAACTGATCAACAACAGTACTGACCTTTGCATGTACCTGCTTAATCATGCCCACGTGGCCCTGGTGCCCGGCGATGCTTTCGGAGATCCGAACTGCATCAGGATATCCTATGCCACATCCAAAAAACTTCTCATAACAGCCATGGCAAGGATCAGCGATGCCCTGGCAGAATTGAAATGATTATCTTTGGGTGAACCCTAAACCAATATATGACAAAACATAGCAAACTCATTGAGTCTTTTACCGGAAAACGCGTGATGATCGTTGGGGATGTGATGGTGGATTCGTACCTCTGGGGGGTTGTCGACCGTATTTCACCCGAAGCTCCCGTGCCCATCGTCGACGTTAGTCACCGTGAAGAACGCTTGGGCGGTGCCGCCAATGTTGCCGTAAATATCAAAGCCCTCGGAGCCATCCCAGTGCTCTGTTCGGTAATCGGGACCGACATAAAAGGTGATGCTTTTCTCAGGATACTGCAGGAAGATGGCATGCCGGACAAGGGAATTTTCAGAAGCGAAGGCAGGATCACTACTACAAAATTCAGAATTATAGGCAATAACAGCCAGTTGCTTCGTGTTGACGAGGAAGATACACACGATCTTGATCCCGCCGATGAGAGTGATTTCCTGGCAAAATGCCTTCCGATCATCGCCTCCGGCGCAATGGATGCGGTGATCATACAGGATTATAATAAAGGGATACTTACACCTAAGGTGATCGAAACGCTTATCGCAAACGCCCGCGCAGAAGGTATTCCGGTGATTGTTGATCCCAAAAAGAAAAATTTTGACCTTTATCGTGGTGTTACTTTGTTCAAGCCTAACCTCAAAGAGCTTAAAGAAGGGATGAAGATTGATTTTGTGGAACCCGACGAAAAGGTGCTTGCAGATACTGCAAGTTTGCTGTCTGAGCGGATAAATGCTTCCATAGCCATGATCACACTTTCGGAAAAGGGCATTTTTATTTCGGCCGACCGTGACGGGAAAAAAGAAAATTACCTGCTTCCTGCCCACATCCGCAATATTGCTGATGTATCAGGGGCTGGCGATACGGTGGTAAGTGTTGCATCATTGTGCCTGGCAGTAAATGCTCCTGTTAAGGATATCGCTGCTGTATCAAACCTGGCTGGTGGAATCGTTTGCGAAAAAATTGGTGTAGTTCCTATTGACAAGGAGCGTTTACTCGAAGAGCTGGCTAAGCTTGATGAATGATCATCGATTGAATCCACCTGGGCGGTCTGCTTCGGATGCTTGCGCTAAAGCTTCAGCGACAGCGTGTAGACGAAAATGGATGACTGAATTCCCCGCAGCTTGCTGCGGAAATATGAGTCCGGAGCTTGCTCTGTGATTTAATACCATTTATTTAGTTTGTAAAAAATTATGTTTGTTGAAATATTCACTTCAAACCCCCGTTAAAATAGGGAAATAAGCAAAGGAACTTTGAAAATACGTAACTATATTATTATCATTCTTTCAGCTTTGTTGCTACTCCCTGCTTGCAGGTCATATGCACAGAAACGAGGCGTGATGAATCTTCCTACCTATAATAATGCACCCTATCACTTTGGATTTATCCTTGCACTGAACCAGATGAATTTTACCATTAAAATGAAGGATGGTTTTCAGCGCTATACCTATGATTCGTTGCAGTCGCCCGATGTATATGCCGATTCGCTTCATTTGCTGAATGTGACCACCGAACCTACCATGGGTTTTACAGTGGGCATTGTTGGGAACCTCCGCATGGGCCGGTATTTCGACCTGCGCTTTATTCCCTCACTGGCTTTTGGCGAACGCTACCTCGATTATTCAATACTGGCCTATATTGAGGGCGAACCAACTTTTGTCGATATCAGAAAAAATGTTTCCTCTGCCCACATCGACTTTCCTTTTCATATCAGGTATCGTTCAAAACGTGCGCATAATTTCGGAGCATACGTGCTGGCAGGTGGCAAATATGTCCTTGACCTTGCCGCAACACGATCCGATAAGAGAGAAAAGGAAAATGAAACCCTGGTTAAACTTTTACAAAATGATGTTGCTGCCGAAGCCGGGGTTGGCGTGGAGTTTTATAACGGATGGTTTAAACTGGGAGTGGAAATTAAAATGTCGTACGGATTGTTTAATCTGTTGCGTGCCGAAGGAAATATCTATTCGGGCGGTATTGAGGACCTGCGGTCGAAGATCTGGCAGTTGTCATTTACATTTGAATAGATCACGGAAATTGCAGAGATAAAAAAAGCCGGTCTTCACAGCCGGCTTTTTATTTACAGATGATCTTATATTAGTTGTCGAAATCTTTTAAGCTTTCCATTAATTTCTTCCGTGTGAAGAAAATCCGGCTTTTTACTGTTCCGATCGAGATATCGAGCTCCTCAGCAATTTCTTTGTATTTGAAGCCCTGAGTATGCATCTCGAAGGGAATGCGCTGGTCGTCGGAAAGATTTTGGATCTCATTAAGGATTTCTTTTTCCGACATCCTTGAGTCAGGCGTGATGGGCCCCTGGTTGGTTGTGTTGTTCAGGTGATACAGGTTATCGGTTGTATCAATGATCGTTCTTGCCCTTACATTGCGACGGTAGTTGTTAATAAAAATGTTCTTCATGATTGTGAAGAGCCATGCTTTCAGGTTCGTCGACTCAACAAATTTATCTTTAAAGGTAAGTGCTTTCAGGAAAGTTTCCTGTAAAAGGTCCTGGGCATCATCCTCATTATTTGTGAGCTTGCGGGCAAAATACTCGAGATGCTGCTGCATCCCTGTCAGTTTATAGTTGAATTCGATGCTTGTCATGGTTTCAGTATTTGTTTAATTACGATTCGGCAAAGTTAAACAAATTAATATACCAATGTCAAGTTTTTTACAGACTTATTTTATAAACAATCTAAATAAAAATAGTAAAAAGCTGAATATCAGACAATAAAAAATATAGTAAAGATGTACCTAAATAGTAAAAAATATATGCAGAAAACTGCAGGCATATTTTGCGGTTAAACAAAAAACTAGTAATTGTTGAGGACCTTATCTCTGAAATTAAGCGCTGTAGCGACCTTCTGGACATTCGGGGGTAGTTCTGAACAGAGCTTTTCTTGCTGAATCCCACCTACATAAATTGGCAATCCGGGAAAAATGTTATTGAGTTCTTTCAGGTAGTTGAGCATTTCTTCACTCTCTGCATGTGCTGAAAAGGAAGTGATAATAGCATCCGGAAGCGTTTGTTCCTTAACTGCAGCAACGTCCTGAAGTGGGATCCCCTGTCCGAGGAAGATTGTTTTGTGGCCTTTTTTTCGGATGAGGTAATTGTAAACGAGCAGCCCCATATCGTGCAATTCCCACTCGGGCAGTATCAGCAGAAAAGTTTTGTGTTCCTGAACAGGTTCTGTTGAGAGCCCGTCGATGGCGGCATAGATCTTTTGTCTGATAAGGTTTGATATGAAGTGCTCCTGGGCCGGTGTGATGGTGCCGATCTGCCAAAGTATACCGATCCGTGTGAGAAGCGGGTAAACCACGTCGAATAGGGTGCTCTCAATTCCGTGTTTGATAATGGATGAATTCAACACCTTCTCAAACTTTATTTCGTCAAGATCGATCATCGCAACGATCATGCTTTCGATCTGGCCGCTATAGGAGCTCGAATTCACATTGTTGATCTCAAGAACCTTCTGACAGAGTTCACGGTCGGGGAGTTCTGCAATATGCGAAATTTTGTAACCGTTCTTCACCAAAACAGAAATGTTCAAAAGGCGTTTCAGGTCGTGGTCGCAATAATTGCGGATATTGGTATCGCTCCTTTTCGGTTCTACAATGTTGTAGCGTTTTTCCCATATCCTGATGGTATGAGCCTTGATCCCTGTTATTCGTTCAAGATCTTTTATGGAGTAATGATTGATCATGCGTATGCTGTAGTTCAGCAAATATAACAATTGCATGGATAAAATGTTTATAGATGGACTGAATAGATGTAACAATGATCATCATCCCCTTTAAGTATTTACGGTGACCGCGATTTGGTTTTGAGCATTCGCATCAAAATTTTGTAACTTCGCATGCGCTAATTTGTCATGCCTGAAATAAAAAATATTGTTATCATCGGTGCAGGGAATGTAGGTACCCACCTGGCTCTTGCACTTAAAAAGGCGGGTTATCATATCAGCCAGGTGGCAGGTAGAAAAGAGTTTGCTGTTGTATCACTCGCCCGGGCCCTGGATACAGAATATACTTTCTCATTTGATGAGATCAATAAGTCAGCCGACTTATACCTGATGGCACTCCCTGATGGTGTAATGGGGATGGTACTGCCGCATCTGGGTCTGCATAATGGGCTGCTCGTACATACTTCAGGTTCCGTGCCCATCGATATTCTTAAACCCTATTCTGCAAATACGGGGGTACTGTATCCGCTACAAACTTTTACCCGCATCAGGGCAATAAATCTGCAGGAAGTTCCCTTTATGATTGAAGCCAGCAATACCCCGTGCGAAGAGGCACTCAGCAGGCTGGCAGCAAAGCTCAGCGATCATGTTTATACTGTTGATTCGATAAAGCGACAGGAACTTCATATCGCGGCCGTTTTTGCTTCAAATTTTTCGAATCATATGCTGAATATGTCGCGCCTGCTGATGGAAGTCCACGGGCTTGATTTTGCCTTGCTGGCCCCGCTTATACGCGAAACCACTGCCAAAGCCCTGGAACTTGGCCCGCAAAAAGCCCAGACCGGACCGGCCCTTCGAAAGGATATGGAGATCATTGAAAAGCATATCGCCATGCTGAAAGATAAGCCCAAAGTGCAGGAATTATACAGGCTTATCACACAAAATATTATCGATCAAAACAAATAACCAAATGACGAATTACAAAGAATTTCTAAAAAATATTACCACTTTTATTTTTGATTACGATGGTGTGCTAACCGAAGGTATTGTTTTGCTTACAGAGGAAGGAGAGCCTTTACGCACTGCCAATGTTCGCGATGGCTATGCCCTTCAACTGGCCATAAAGAAAGGATACCGGGTTGCAGTAATTTCAGGGGGTAAGTCAAGGTCGATGCAAAACAGGTTAAGCTCGCTGGGCATTACAGATGTATTTCTTGGTGTTGAGCATAAGGTGTTGGTTTTTAACGAATATCTTGCAAAAAATAACATTGGCCGTGATGAAGTTATTTATATGGGCGACGACATTCCTGATTATGAGGTGATGAAGCTGGCCAATATTTCGGCCTGCCCGGCCGATGCTGCTGAGGAGATCAAGCTTATTTCTGATTATATTTCGCATTATCCCGGCGGAAAGGGTTGCGTGCGCGATATCATTGAGCAGGTACTCAAATTGCAAAAAAACTGGATGGATCATGATGCGTTTAAATGGTAGTGATCATCAATTTATGAATTGGCTGGGCCTGTTGCGTATTCCTAACCTGGCCATTATCCTCCTTACACAATACCTGCTTGGGTATGGAATTATCAGGCCTTTGCTGGCCATGCAGAATGTTGAACCGCCCCTCGGCCATTTTCTTTTCTTTTTGCTGGTGCTGGCTACCGTTCTTATTGCCGCAGGAGGTTATATCATCAACGATCATTTTGATGTAAATACCGACAGACGCAACAAACCCGGCAAAAATATGCTCGAAGGCAGGATCTCTGTGCGAAAAGCCTTCAGGTTATATTATATTTTCAATGGTATTGCTGTTATCGCTGGTTTTTATCTTGCCTGGCAGGCAGGCTCCCTGCAGCTTGGCCTCATCTTTCCTGCCGTTATTGGCTTGCTGTGGTTTTACTCTTCCCGTTATCAGCGAATGATGCTGTGGGGTAACCTTCTTGTGGCAATGCTTTCGGCCATGGTTGTACTCATCGTTTGGTTGTTTGAGTTTTTTATGCTGGTAGGCAGCAGCGATGACTTTGTGAACGTGATCAACCAGCTTGGAGCAATTAATAATTATGTCTGGGCCTATGCTCTTTTTGCTTTTATGCTGAGCCTGGTCAGGGAGATTCTTAAGGATATAGAGGACATGAAGGGTGATATGTCGACAGGTTACCGCACCCTGCCGGTGCTCAGGGGCATACGTACAGCCCGCATTGTGGCTGCCATACTGGTTATTTTCCTGATGGCCTTGCTTGCTCTGGGCCAGTACTATTTATTCAATAAAGGACTGATGATGCCCTTCTGGTATATTACCATCGTGGTACAAAGCATATTGATCTATCTGCTCATTCAGCTTATTCAGCAAGCAGAAGCTGAAAAATACGGATACCTGAGCATTACGGCCAAAATTATTATGGTAGCAGGAATATTGTCGATGGAACTCATCTATATCAGTTTTTAGTATGCTTGAAAATCTGAATAAATATCATATTGTTCTCGCTTCGGCCTCACCCAGACGCCGTGAACTGCTTGCCCGCCTTGGCATAAATTTTGAAGTTGAGCTCAGGCCCGTTGTTGAGGATTTTCCTCCCGGCCTGCCGGGAAAGAATGTGGCTGTATTGCTCAGCAGGATGAAAGCTGATGCCTTTGAAAAGGATTTTTTTACAAATAATACACTATTGATCACTGCCGACACAGTGGTTTGTCTGGAAGACGAAATACTGGGCAAACCAGCTGAGCGGGAGGAAGGTATACACATCCTGCAAAAGCTTTCGGCAAAGAAGCATAGCGTAATCTCTGCTGTGAACATCCGTACCCGGAACAAGGAAACAAACTTTTCGGTATGTACAGACGTTTACTTTAAAAAGCTACGCATGGAAGAGATCATCTATTACATTGATCACTTCAAACCTTACGATAAGGCAGGAGCCTATGGAATACAGGAATGGATCGGTTATGTGGGGATTGAACGCATCGAAGGATCATTCTATAACGTAATGGGGCTTCCGGTGCTGAAGCTGTATGAAGAATTGCTGAAGTTTTAGTATTTTTAACTTGCGAATTATCATGAAAAGACCACAAATACTTGTCACCAACGACGATGGTTACGATGCTCCGGGAATCAGAAAACTGACAGAGATCATGCGTGAGTTGGGCGATGTT
The DNA here is from genome assembly GCA_032250805.1 of Bacteroidales bacterium. Classification (GTDB taxonomy): domain Bacteria; phylum Bacteroidota; class Bacteroidia; order Bacteroidales; family B18-G4; genus B18-G4. The sequence continues at coordinate 22,231 of JAVVEM010000039.1, read as the reverse complement.
ACCGTGGTTGCGCCCGAAGACGCCATGTCGGGCACCGGACATGCCATCACGGTGCGTCATCCCCTCAGGCTCAGGAATATTTCAAGAACAGAAGGACTTGAAATCTGGGCATGCAATGGAACACCTGTCGATTGTGTTAAACTCGGCGAGCAGATTGTTCTGCGTAAAAAACCAGACCTGCTGGTGTCGGGAATCAACCATGGCTCGAATGCTACCGTAAATATTGTATATTCAGGAACCATGGGCGCTGTGCTGGAAAGTACCATCAGTGGCATTCCTTCAATTGGATTTTCCTTTTGCGACTACAGGCATGATGCCGATATGTCGAGTGTAAACAAGTATGTGAAAAAAATTGCCATGCAGGTGATGGAAAAGGGCCTGCCTCCTCAAACCTGCCTCAATGTGAATATTCCTGCTGTGAATGGGTTTGATATCAGAGGGGTGAAGGTTTGCCGGCAGGCAAATGCCCGCTGGGTAGAAGAGTACGAGGAGCGCAAGGATCCGGCCAACCGCGATTATTACTGGCTAAAAGGCCGTTTCGAATTCCTCGATGAGGGTACTGAAACCGACCACCAGGCGCTGGAAGAAAATTATATCTCTGTGGTCCCCGTGCACTATGATCTTACGGCCCACCATGCAATAGATCATATCAAAAAATTTGATTTTGATGTTTAAAAGAAACTCCCTGTGGCTTGGAATCATTGTCGGCACAATTTTGCCGTTGGCAGTGTATGGCTTGTTGTATGCCCTGCTTGCCATTTATAATAATCTGGCAGGTGCTCACCCCGGCCTCAATGAAAACCAGCTGCAACTGATCAGCCCGGTAGTAAATCTGTTTATTATCCGGTATTATTTTGTAAGCCTGAAATATGATGATACGGGGCGTGGAGTCCTGCTCGTAACTTTTATCTATGTGATCGCTTATTTTGTTCTCAACCAATGAAATACTATATCATAGCCGGTGAAGCATCTGGCGACCTGCACGCTTCCAATCTTATGCGGGGGCTTAAGGCCAGAGATGCCGAAGCAGATTTCCGCTGCTGGGGCGGCGACCTGATGGAAGCCGCTGGCGGCAAGCTGGTAAAACATTACCGCGAGCTTGCTTTTATGGGATTTGTGGAGGTATTGTTCAATCTCAGAACGATTTTGCGCAATTTGAAATTCTGCCGTGAAGACCTGTTGAACTATAAGCCTGATGTACTTATCCTGGTCGACTATCCGGGCTTTAACCTGCGCATGGCAAAATTTGCCGCAGAGCACGGAATAAGAGTGTTTTACTACATTTCTCCCCAGGTTTGGGCCTGGAAAAAATCACGTGTGCAAACGATCAGAAAATACGTTGAGCGGATGTATGTGATCCTGCCCTTTGAAAAAGACTTTTATCGGAAACACAGCTACGAGGTAGATTTTGTCGGGCACCCATTGCTTGATGCCGTTTATGATGGCCCCGACGATAAAGACATGCTGAAGGAAGATCTTGGACTCGGAAAAGAACCTGTAATTGCATTGCTTCCGGGTAGCCGCAGGCAGGAGATAAAAAAAATGCTGCCGCTCATGTTGCAGATGAGCAGTAAATACGAAAACTACCAATTTGTGATTGCGGCAGCTCCTTCGCAACCAGCCGACTTTTATACGGGTACCCTCCGTAAAAAGGATGTAAAAGTTATTCCGGGGAGGATGCACGATATTCTTCATATTGCCGATGCTGCTCTCGTTACCTCCGGCACAGCAACACTCGAAACGGCACTTTTTAAAGTTCCTGAAGTTGTTTGCTACAAGGGAGGATGGCTGTCGTATTACATTGCCCGTTGGCTGATCAGAGACATTAAATATATCTCACTGGTAAACCTCATCATGGATCGCGAAGTGGTAAAAGAATTGATCCAGGGCGAATTTACCGGTAAAAACCTGAACAGGGAATTATCGCGCATCCTGTACGATAATGAGGCACGCAGTAAAATTCTGTCTGACCTTAAAAAACTTCGCGAAAAACTTGGTGGCCCCGGAGCCTCTGAAACCGCTGCAGAGCTTATGTACCAACGTCTTTTACATAAAGACTGAAATCGTATATTTTGTGTGCGAAAAATCCTGATACTCTTTCTTATAGGGTGTTTGATCCTTGAAGTTGATAGATCCAGGCGGAAAACATCAAGCATTCAGGTGCGACATTTTCCAAAAATTGGTACTAATAGATAGAGGCAATAATAAACCCTGTCTGAAAAGAATTATGTGGAGCCAAATGCCCCTGGTCAGGCTTATCATCCCTGTTATTGCAGGAATTTTGCTTGCCGAATATGCCGGCAATAAGATTCACATACCTGCATATTTGATCATTGTTATGGGATTGATTGCTGTGGCCGGATCTTTCTTTTATGGCCTGATGTTCGGATATAAAAGACGATGGATATTTGGTTTACTAATCATATTATTTATGTCGGGCTATGCTTGCCGGATCACCAAAGGCATGCACGGCCTTGAGAAAAAACGTTGTGCCGAAATTGCCGATAGTACACGCATATATATTGGTGTTGTGGAGCAGGCTTTTCAGTTACGTGAGCGCTCCTGCAAGGGCATCGTTCGCCTCATCGCAGTGGCCGACAGCCTAAACATTACTGAACAACAGGGAATGCTGGTGGTATATACTCAACCCGACAGCATCCTTTCAACAATCCAGGCCGGACGCGTGATCATCATGCAGGCAGGGATCAGTCGCCTGAAGCCGCCCGCCAATCCATCTGAATTTGATTACCGGAAATATCTGAGCAGAAAAGGGATCTATCACAGCGCTTTCCTGAAAAAAGGGCAATGGGAAATTACAGGCCATAAAACTGCTTTTCGTTTACGCTCATTTGCTGAAGGAATCCGTAAAAAGCTTTTAAAAAAATTAGCCGACAACGGCATTAAGGATGATCATTTCGGCGTATCTGCAGCCTTGCTCCTGGGTCAGGACGATTATCTCAATAACCGGCTTCGCGAAATGTATGCAAGCGCCGGCGCGATGCACATTCTGTGTGTTTCGGGGCTGCACGTGGGAGTAATTTATCTGGTGCTGAATTTTTTGCTGGGCTTTTTGCGCCATGTTCCGGCAGGAAGGATAATGCTTCCTGCAGTTCTGATCTTCAGCATATGGATGTATGCCCTGATCACCGGCCTGGCACCTCCGGTAATGCGGGCTTCGATCATGATCAGCTTTATCATACTCGGAAACATGTTGAAAAGGCATAAAAATGTGTATAACACGCTTGCGGCTTCCGCATTTCTGATGTTGTTATTCAACCCTTTTGTTTTGTTCAGTGCAGGCTTTCAATTGTCGTATACTGCAGTAATCGGAATCGTTTCTTTCCAAAAACCCATTTATAACCTGGCATACATCAAATATAAATTGCCCGATAAGCTATGGGCCTTAACGGCTGTATCGATTGCTGCACAACTGGGCACCCTTCCGGTGATCATGTATTATTTTCATCAATTCCCGGTATACAGCCTGCTTACAAACCTGTTCGTGATCCCGCTCTCTTCGCTGATCATCTATGCCGGGCTGTTCCTGTTTTTACTGCCTTCACTGCCTTATGTTACGGGAGCAGCGGCCACATTGCTCGATTCATTGATCCTGCTTATGGATTATGGGATATCTTTTATCGAGGCACTGCCCTATGGCGTGATACGTAACATCAGCATTGACCTGGTCATGCTTGGTGGTTTATACCTTATTATGATCAGCCTGGCACTCTACTTTATGAGAAAGAGAAATACCTTTTTTATTCTTGGGATGGTGCTCATTTTTTTATTTTCATGTTACCGGACTGTAAGGAATTACCGCCGTGAAATGCAGCAGCACTTTTTTGTTTATCAGGTAAACGGCCACTCGGCCTATGACGTAGTGAGGGGGAGGCAACACTGCTTTTACGCCGATTCAATACTCCTGCAAAGTGAAGCAAAAATTGAATATAGTATCAGGCCCAACTGGCTTGAGATGGGGCTCGGTCCTCCCCGGGTGATCCAAATGCCGGCCCTGGATGAACAAAAACAATATCCGGGCGGGTGTTCAATTGTTCCGGTGCCCTGGCTAAGTGTGGTAGTGTGGAGCGGAAGGCTGCCCCCATGCCGCCCTCCCAAAAATAAGCTTAAACCCGGCATTTTGATCCTTCGTGGCAGGTGCCCATACGATTTCAATGATCTTTTAAAATGGTTTGATCCGGGCACGATCATCCTCGACGCATCCGTTCCACCCTGGGTAAATGCTCCTGAGGGCGACCGCCGTTTTTGGGTGGTGCGCAATCGGGGCGCCTACATCAATGGCAGGCTGGACGGAAATATAAATAGTTCAGCCGAAGAGTAATATATCCTGGCAGGCAGCAGATATCAGGTTTTATTGTTTACCAGGCTTTCCATCCCGATCCTTGCCAGGGCTTCAATGGTGTTGTTTTCGAGGAAATCGGCAAGATGTATTTCTATGCCGAATTTTTCATTCACTTCCCGTTCAAGTTCCACGGCACCCATCGAGTCGAGGCCATAGGCCAGTATAGGTGTGTCGCGATTGATGGTTTTGGGGTCGATGCCCACTTTATTGCTGAGCCATTGAATGAGCCATTCCTGTAAATGCTCAATATCAGGGTCGGCAACGATATCTTCCGGTTTTTGGCTGCTGTTATTTCCGTTTGCCAATTCCGATGAGAAAATTGTTTTCAACGAATGATCGAGCCACATGGCCCGGCTTTTGATCCTTTGGATCTTTCCGCTGCTGGTTCGCGGTATCCGGCCCGGACTGACAAGGGCTACGGCATAGGCGGTTATTTCATGCTCCGACGATACCGCCATGCGTATGGCTTCAACAACTTCATCGCCATCGAGATCTCTTATGGCGGTTCTTTTAATTTCCTGGAGGATGACCAGTTCTTCCTGCTGGCCTTTAGTAATATGGAATGCGGCACAAGCATTGGCTTGCAATGCATGATGACAGTCCTCAACCGTTCGTTCAATATCGTACGGATAGTGATTTTTCCCCCTTATTTTCATCATTTCCTTTATGCGGCCGGTAATGAACAACTGTTCGTTGAAGATGAATCCGAGGTCGCCGGTTTTCATAAATGGTTTGCTCCCGTTCATTTTTTCGCCTGATGAAAACAATTCATTGCTTTGCAATGGGTTATTGTAGTATCCGAGACAAGCCGAACGGCTCTTTATCAACACTTCGCCCACCTGACCTTCCGGAAGCGTAATCCTGGTTTCTGTATCCACGATCTTTATTTCCTCATCAAGCCATGCTTTTCCGCAGCCAACCAAACCCAGTCCGTTTTCACGATGATCAGAAATGCTTATCACGCCCATTTTTTCCAATGGTTTCCTGTCAATAAACAGATATTCAGGACTTTCTGAAAAATGTATCCCTGTTGCCATCAGTGTATTTTCGGCGAGGCCGTAACAAGGCAGAAACATTTTTTCCTGAAAACCGCATTGGGCAAAAGCATGGACAAAACCTTTCACCGATCCGGGATGGATGGGCTCAGAACCACAGAAGAACACTTTTAAGGAACTCAGGTCGATGTTTTTCTTTTGTTCAGGGGTGATCCGTTCTGCAAGCAGGTCGAGTGCAAAATTGGGACAACCCACAGTAGTTGCCCGGTATTTTGTGATCGAATCCAGCCAGATTACCGGGTTCTTCAAAAAATCGTTGGATTGGATGATTACATTGGAACCACCTGTATACAATGGTTGAAGAAGCGTTCCGATAAGACCCATATCGTGAAAAGGCGGTAGCCAGCCTACAACTGTAAGCTTATCGTCATGGCCGAAAGCTGTTTTGATCAGTTCAGAATTATGCAATATGCCTTCGTGTGTGATCATGGTTCCGAGTGGGGTGCCTGTTGTGCCGGAAGTATATTGCAGCAATGCAACATCTTGGGGCCGGATATGAGGTGCTTTGTAAGGGGGATGTGCCGATGAGGGTATATTTTCGATGTGTATTTCAGCAGCAGCCAGCTGAATACCGGAATTTAATGCGCTCTTTTCAAGCCTGATCTGTGAGTCTTTGTCGAGTATAACACTCGAAGGTTTTGCGCTACTGACAATTGAGCGGAAACGTTCGTTTTTTTTATTCGGCCTGGGCGGAAAAGAAGGGATGGCTGGAATGCCGGCATATATGCATCCCAGGATGGCTGCGACATAATCAATACCGGGGCTAAGCATTACCAGGCAGGCATCTCTTTTCTGATCGTTTTCGAGTAAAACTGCAGCAAGGCTTTGAGATCTTTGCATCAGATCGTGATAGGTAATACTCCCTATTTCATGTCCCTGGTGGTTAAGTTCAATAATAGCTATTTTCTCCGCATATTTCAATGCTTTATCGTCAAGCATTTCAACAAGGTTTGAATATAACGGGATATACTGACACTTAAGCATATGATCAAAATTATCCGTATCCCTGTTTGTCTAAGGGTAAAAATGTGTTGAAGCAGTAAAATTGAGGGGTGAAGCTGCTAAAAACAGATGTGAAGATAAAGGCCCGGAAATCCGGATTTATGCTCAGGCGTTCATCCAGGCCTTGAATTTTGCTGCACGCGCTTTGCTTATAATGACCGGGGAGGGGGGGGGCGGTACTACTTTAACCAGAAGCCTTTCATTGAAATAAGGACTGATCTCCTTCACGGAATCCATGGAGATGATATATTGCCGGTTGGCTCTGAAGAAACCCGCGGGGTCGACTTGCTCGTAGATGTCTTCCAGCTTATGGCTCAGTGTGAATTTCTTACCGGCTTTGCTCATGCCGAAAACAATGCCGTTTTCAATAAAAAAATAAGCAAGCTCGGCAATCCCGACCGGAATGAGTTTATCTTTTGATTGCACCAGGAATGTTTTGCGGTAACTGGCCGGTTGTGCCGCCCTGATCTCTGCAAGGGTTCGCATCATATTTTCCGAACGAATATCCTGATTAATGTTGAGCAATGTGCGGTATTGCTTAAAAGCCTGTTTCACCGATTTGTTACTCACCGGTTTCAGTATGTAATCAATGCTGTTTACCTTAAATGCCTGGATGGCATAACGGTCGTAGGCAGTAGTAAAAACTACCGGAAAATTAATCTTTACCTGCCTGAAGAGTTCGAAAACAATAGTGTCCGAAAGCTGTATGTCGAAAAATGCAAGGTCGGGGGCAGGGTTGTTCCTGATCCATTGTAAGGCATCCTTTACGCTTTCGAGTGCCCCGGCAATGGTGCATTCAGGTGCCACCTCACGCAGGATAGCAACAAGGTTTTTGCGCGCAGCATATTCATCTTCAAGGATCAGGATATTCATGCTTTGATGACAGGCAGTTTTACAATGAATTCGTTGTCGACATGTTGGATGATCACATCCTTGTCGGCCATGAGTTTATAGCGTTTAATGAGATTTGGCAGACCGACGCCAAGGCTGGTATTTGGGTCGGGTTTTTGATGTATTTTGTTCCTTACATAAATATACTTTTCGTCGTTATAAATGCGGATAAGCAGCGGTGTCTGGCTCGATATTTCATTGTGCTTGATGGCATTTTCAACCAGGTGCTGAAAAACCATCGGAGGCACGAGGGTGTTAAGTTTCTGCTCTTCAATATCAATATCGATATTCAGAAGAACCCCGAAACGCTTCCGGAGCATAAAATAATATGACTGAAGAATTTCAAGTTCGTGTTTTATGCTTACAAATTCTTTCTTTTCACTTTCGAGGATGTAGCGGTATACTTTGGCCAGATCATCAACAAATTGCAAACCTTCATCCTTATTTCCCAACCTGATCAGTGAACTCAGGGTATTGAGCGTGTTGAATAAAAAGTGTGGATTTACCTGGTCCTTGAGCGACTTGATCTGCACATTGAGGTTTTCTTCTTTTAGCTTATAGTTCTCAACTTCAACGACTTTAGCATTTACCGCCAGCTTTATTACATATGCCACGAGAATGGCAAGGGGTACGATATAAATAAATTTCCACGAATAAAAAAATAAGGCGCCCTTTATTCCGAATGGATTACCAACAACAATGCCTGCAACCCATACGCTGGCCCATAAAAGGCCATAGGCCAGGGCTATATTATACCCTATCTTCAGCGTGATCTTCAGAACCATTTTTGCTTTTGGTGGCGTGATCCATCTTATCCAGGAATAGTTAAAGTAAATGATCACAAGTACCGAAACAAAGGTTTGTGCCAGGTACCAAAGCGAGCGGGTAATAATAAATCCGGAGTTCCTGAAAGGATTCGAAGCACTGTCGGAGGCATTGAAGATGCCTGAAAAAAACGGTAACGTATTCAGCAGGGCAATGATGATCGCCGCCAGAACAATAAAACTGTGTTTGTAAATCCTGATGTTTCTAAGTGCCATATGATCAGTTCAAAGCTACAAATACCTTTAATGCCGTCAAAGGTATTGTGATTGTTTTTTTAGTCAGGCATCCTGGTGAAGTCGAGTATTCGCCCTCTGTTTCTCCTTTTATGGGGATACCTTATGGCATAGAAAAACCTGACATAATAGGAGAGGAGCTCTCTGAGCTCTTTGCGTTTTACAAGGTGCTGAATTTTATCTGTTTCGTAGAGTTTATTTGTGGTGATGATTTCGCGGTCGACACTAAAACCCCCTCCCATGACTACGCGCGGGCCGGCAAACTCCACCATGGCACCTTCTTCACCAATGAGTATATCGCCTTGTGTAACATAGCTTGCATAGGCGCCACCCGTTGTGGGGCCTGTGATGATGGAAAGGTACATCAGTCCTTCGTTCTTCAGGTCGAGCAAAGCCATATTCATTTTGGCCATTTGTGCCAGCGACATCGGGCCTTCGTTCATCCGGGCGCCGCCCGATGAGCAGACCGAGATAAAGGGTTGCTGATGTTCGACGGCGTAATCAACTGCGCGTTTGAACTTTTCGCCAAAAACAGCACCAAAAGAGCCTCCAAAAAAACGAAGGTCGGAGATCACCAGCACAACATCCTTGCCGTTGATCCTTGCGGTGCCCGTTACCAGTCCTTCATTGGAAAAAGCTTTTTCCTTGGTCTTTTCCAGCGATTCTTTGTAACTGCCAAAGTTGTAAAAGTCGCCGTTGAGCATCTTTCTGAACGAAAGGTCGCCTTCAATTTCCTTAAAAGTGTTCTTGTCGCAGATCTTTTCAATGTGTTCCTCAACGCTGAGGTATTCGCCCTTGCCGCATTTTGGGCAGGCATAGAAATTGTCGACATAATCCTGTTTCGAAATAAACCCGCAACCACCTGCAACCTTAAACAGGTTTTTATCAGGGTCCCACTCTTTTTCGCAGTTTACCAGCTCGGTATCTTCAATGCCTTCTTTTTCGAGGTGGGCCTTGATCAGGTGCATGATCTCGAAACTTTCCTGTTCTACATCAATGGTTTTTACCTTATCCGGGAACTTTCTTTTTGTTCTTCTTTTGGCCAGCTTATCAAGGTCGTCGATGAATTCGCCATAATGCAACACCTTTTCCCTGCGTTTTTCCTTAAGTTTTTTTATGGTTGAGGGTTTAAAGGTTTTTTTGCCTTTCCTCGACTTCGACACCCACTCGTTAAGGGTTTTTACCAGCGACCTTTTGATCTCATTACAGGTAAATTCATAGTCGGTATGTGCTCCTTTTTCCGGTTCGGGGAGTGTTTCATCCACCATCCCTATCTGTTTCAGGTGTTCAACACCCGGACGCAAAATATTCAGGGCATCAGGCAATACTTCTTCGATATCTTCCCCAGCGGTAATCCTCCTGTGAAAAATAATACGGCAGCAGCTTTCGGGAGCGATAACCGAATAGATCGCATTCTCGAGCATGAAAGCCTTATCGGCTATCTGCATGGCCAGTGCGCCACCACTGCCCCCTTCGCCAATAACGTAAGAAATCGTGGGCGTATCGGCATCACAAAACCTGCTTATCGAGTCTGAGATCAGGAATGATTGCCCTCCCAGCTCGGAATCCATAGAAGGGTCGCCCCCATAGGTGTCGATGATCGTTACAACAGGGATCTTATGCTTTTCGGCCTGCGCCAGCATCTCAATGCCAAAAGCAAAGCCTTCGGGCTTAACCATGCCTGTGGCTTTGCTTTTTTTTCCTTTTCTGGGTTTTTCCTGGCCCAGGATGATGCAGTCGATGCCGTTTACACTGCCTGTGGCTGCGATGAGTGAGGGATCCGGCGACCCGTAATAAATAATATTGTCAAATACCCCTTCAATAACATCTGAACTTCTGATACGTTTGGGGTGCCTGACCAGATCGTATCTTTCCTTGTAGGTTTTCTGCGGTGAATGGTCGGTTTTTCTGGTCATAAGTAATCGTTTAGTTATATTAGAGCGGCAAATTTAAGCCATAAAGATAGAAAAATACAGATATGATCAAAAAAAATGAAATCACTTTTGGTTGATGTGCTCATGACAGATACAGTACTGTGACTTCCAAATACATAATGATTTCTTTTTTTTGCTGAAACAACAAGCCTGATCCCGGCGTTAAACAAAAATGTTGTAATTTTGCCTTCTTCAATGAAAAAAGCATTTGCCATATTCCTCATGATGGGTGCCATCCTTATTTTGCTGGCCCATGCGGTGATACCTCATCACCATCATAACGATATTGCATGCTTTGCCCTGCCCACTGCAGGCGATCATGACCATCAATGCGAACATCATGATGCCGGGCACCAGCACAGGCACAGCGATGGCCAGGATACTGACACCGAAAGCTGTAGCCTTAACGATCTGCTGGTCATTATTCCCGACAGCTACAGACAGGAAATGTTGCTGGCCGGATTCTCTCAGGCCACACTGTCGAATGCCCTGATCTCTGCCAGTTCAGTATTGACAGATGACCCTGAGGTAAAAAATTTCGATTGCAGCCCTTTCCGGCAGAAACCATATCTGCAGTTTTCTTATACGGCAAGCATAAATGCTTGTTCAGGGCTCAGGGCACCGCCCAACTGTTAATCCTCTACCGGTATTTTATTATCGAAGTAATGCGCTTTCCGGCGTGTTGCCTTTCAATTTACTTATTGATTTTTATTCAAAAAAAATTCAGCAATGAAAAAGATCCTGTTTTTCGCATTATTCTTATCAGTAATAGGTTTCGGCTGTGATCATGAGCAATCCGTGGCGCACGACCATGAAGCGGAAGATGCTGCTGCTGACGGCGGCCATGACCACGGCGAAGTTAAATTTCAAATGGTTTCATACAGCAGCGACATGGAACTCTTTGCCGAAGCCGATCCTTTTATTGTTGGGCAGGAATCGAATATCCTGGCCCATTTTACCTTTCTCGAAGATTTTAGTCCGCTTGACAGCGGACAGGTTTCACTCAGGCTGAAGGTTGGCTCAGAGCAAGTGAAACAGACCATCGACAGCCCCCTGAGGCCTGGCATCTATGCTTTTAAAATAACTCCAACTGCCGCAGGTCCCGGCACGGTCATCTTCGATGTTCAGGGCAGGCAGGGCAGTCACCGCATTGTAACTGATGTTGAAGTATTTGCCGATGAGCATGATGCTATCCACGAAGCCGAAAAACATTTAATTGATGATCCGGCGGCGATCGTTTTTACCAAGGAGCAATCGTGGAAAGTAGATTTCTCGACAGTAGCTGTTGGCCCGGAAGAATTTGGCCAGGTGATAAAAACCACAGCCCTGGTCAGGCCATCGCAAAATGATATGGTAAGCATCGTGGCACGCACATCAGGAATTGTCGACCTGTCGGGCGACAATGTTTTTGAAGGGACAGCCGTTACCGCCGGCAAAGCACTCTTCATGATCTCGGGCGATGCTTTTGCGGGCGACAATTCATATGTTCGCTTTATTGAAGCACAAAACAACTTTGAAGAAGCCCGGGCCAATTATGAACGATTACAAGCACTGGCTGCCGACCGCATCGTTACGGAGCCCGAATTGCTCGAATCGAAACGCGAATTTGAAACGGCGAAAGTGATATACGAAAGCCTCAGAAAAAATTTCGACAGGGGAACACAAATTGTTCAGAGCCCGGTGGCGGGATACGTCGACCGTATCTATGTGCGCAATGGCGAATATGTTGAGGCCGGCCGAAAGCTGGTTGATGTAGCGCAAAACAAAAAGTTTCTCCTGATGGCCGATGTGCAGCAAAAGTATGCCCCGCTCCTCGGCAACATCAAAACGGCAAATATCCGTGTTATAAGCGAACAGAAAACCTGGACACTGGAAGAGCTTAATGGCGGATTATCGTCGGTTGGCAGAAGTGCCAATTCCGATAACTATCTTATCCCTGTACGCTTTGAGATTGAAAACACCATCGATCTGCTGGCCGGTACTTTTGTTGAACTTTATATTATCTGCGGTTCAGATGATAAAGTGCTTACGGTACCCAATGAAGCCATTCTTGAGGAGCAGGGCAAATATTTTGTGATGGTGCAACTTACGCCCGAACAGTTCTTGAAAAGGGAAGTATTTCCCGGGCCGGGCGATGGAAAACGTAGCATTATCACTCAGGGTTTGGAACCCGCAGAGCGCATTGTTGCCAGGGGGGCTGTATTGGTTAAATTATCGCAGGCTGCCGGCGCTCTCGACCCCCATGCCGGTCATGTACACTAAAATCATGGAACCATGTTAGACAGAATTATAAAATTTTCATTGAATAACAAGCTGTTCATCCTGCTTGGCGCAGTAATGGTGATGGCAGGCGGTGTGTTTACCACCAGGATGATGGATGTGGATGTATTTCCCGACCTCACCGCCCCAACAGTGGTTGTGCTTACCGATGCCCATAATATGGCTGCCGAAGAAGTTGAGCGGCTGGTTACTTTTCCTATCGAAACTGCTGTGAATGGCGCTACAGAGGTGCGCCGGGTGCGTTCGGCCTCTTCGCATGGGTTTTCGTTTGTATGGGTGGAGTTCGACTGGGGAACGGATATTTACAAGGCCCGCCAGGTTGTAAGCGAAAAGCTGGTGATGCTTGCCTCTGTCATACCCGAAGGCATTGAACCGGCACTGGCGCCGCAATCAAGTGTGATGGGCGAGATCCTGTTTATCGGATTACAGTCCGACAGCACCTCCATGATGGAGTTGCGCACCCTTGCCGAGTGGAACCTCAAACCGGTTATACTGGCCACAGGCGGCGTGTCGCAGGTTACCATTATTGGCGGCGATTACAAGCAATACCAGGTGATGGCCGATCCCGATCTGATGAAATACTATGGGGTGAGTCTGCATGAGCTGGCCCGGGTGTGCGAAAATATCAGCATGAATAAAAACGGCGGTGTGCTGCGACAATTTGGAAATGAATATGTGGTGAGAGGGATCGCACGCAGCTACGATCTTGATGAACTGGGCAACGCCTACATCAAGACTGTTAACGGCAAACCTGTACGCGTGCGCGACCTGGCTGAAGTGCGGGTGGGAAGTGCAGTAAAAATGGGGCATGCCTCACAAAATGCCAGCCCGTCGGTAATACTATCCGTATCAAAACAACCAAATATCAACACGGTAAATGTTACCGAACGGATAGAAGAAAACCTTGAAGAGCTTCGTAAATCACTGCCCCCGGATGTGCGCATGACCACCGATATCTTCCGGCAGGCCGACTTTATCGGAAAATCGGTAGACAATGTGGGCCGGGCACTGATCGAAGGGGCCATCTTTGTGGTGATCATCCTTTTCCTGTTTTTGGGAAGCTTCCGTACCACCATTATCTCTGTGCTGGCCATACCCATTTCATTGCTTACGGCCATGATCGTGATGTACCTCCTGGGCATGAACATCAATACCATGACCCTGGGCGGGCTGGCCATTGCCATTGGTTCGCTCGTCGACGATGCCATTATCGATGTTGAAAATGTGTATAAGCGTCTGCGGCAAAACCACAGCAAGCCCCCAAACGAGCGGGCTTCGGCTTTCAAGGTCGTGTTTGAGGCCTCACGCGAGATCAGAGCCTCCATATTAAATGCAACACTGATCATTATTGTGGCATTTATTCCACTTTTTTTCCTGTCGGGGATGGAAGGAAGAATGCTCAAACCATTGGGCATCGCCTATATTGTGAGCCTTTCGGTATCGTTGCTGGTTGCCATTACCCTTACACCGCTCTTGTGCAAAATGTTATTGTCGGGGCCCGCATACCTTTCGAAGAGAAGCAAGGAAGGCTGGCTCACCAGAAATCTGTCGAAGTATTACCAGCAATCGTTGGTTTGGGCCCTCAGGCGAAAGGCATTGATTCTTTCTTCTTCCCTGGCCCTTTTTGTGCTGGCCCTTCTGGCCTTTTCAAATATGGGCAGGAGCTTTTTGCCCGAATTCAATGAAGGCTCACTCACCATTTCGGCCATTAGCAGCCCGGGGATCTCGCTCGAAGAAAGCAATGCGCTGGGAAACCTTATCGAAACGGAGCTGCTGGCCATCCCTGAGGTGAGCAGTACGGCGCGCCGAACGGGCAGGGGTGAGCTCGACGAGCACTCGCAAACCACAAACAGCGCCGAGATTGATGTGAACTTCGAACTGGATGACAGGTCGAGGCAGGAATTCCTGAAGGAAGTGCGTGCCACCCTCGACGGTATTCCCGGTATCGCTTCAACTGTGGGTCAGCCCCTGGGGCATCGCATTGACCATATGCTCTCGGGCACCAGGGCAAATATTGCCATAAAATTGTTTGGTACCGACCTTATTACCATGTTCAATATCGGCAAAGAGGTGCAAAGTGTTATTGCCGATATCCCCGGACTGGTCGACGTGAGCCTGGAACAGCAAACGGAGATCCCCCAGATACAGGTGAAAGCCAACAGGGAAATGCTGGCACATTACGGGATCACCCTGGAGGAGTTCAATGAATTTGTTGAGATCGCTTTTGCCGGAAAAAAACTTTCGGATATTTATGAAGATCAGGAGCGCTACGACCTGGTTTTATGGATGGACAGGGATTACAACCAAAGCCTTGAGGGGTTGAAAACGGCACTCATCAGTACTTACGATGGCAGGCAGGTGCCCATGGAGCAGGTTGCTGAGATCGTTTCCGTGAGCGGTCCGAACGGTATTAGCAGGGAAAATGTACAGCGCAAGATCGTAATCTCGGCCAATGTGGCGGGCAGCGACATCCGCACGGTGGTAAACAGTATCAGGGACCATGTCAATGAAAACATCGTTTTGCCCGAAGGATACCGTATTGAATATGGCGGACAGTTTGAAAGTGAGGCCAAAGCATCGCAAACCCTGCTTATCACTTCGATCCTTGCCATTTTCGTGATCTTTTTGATCCTGTTCCAGGAGTTCAGAAATGCCAGGCTGGCGGGCATTATCCTGCTCAACCTGCCACTGGCATTGATCGGAGGTGTGTTTGCCGTATTTTTTACTTCGGCCATCATCAGCATACCGGTAATTATCGGGTTTATTACCCTTTTTGGCATCGCCACGCGTAACGGCATACTGCTGGTTTCGCGATACCGCCATATGCAGGAACAAGGTGAAGAACTGGATGTAACGATCTTAAAAGGATCAACCGACAGGTTGTACCCCATACTGATGACTGCACTCACGGCCGCACTGGCCCTCATTCCGCTGGCACTGAACGGAGGTGCTACCGGCAATGAAATACAGAGCCCCATGGCCAAAGTCATCCTGGGGGGGCTCCTGAGCTCAACGCTCCTGAATATTTATGTAGTTCCGCTGGTATACAGCATCATGAGCAGGAGAGGAATACTGAAAAACGAAAAACTATGAAAAAGCAATTGATCAATATATTTATGGTGGTGTTTGCCTTTGGCTGTGTAAATGCGCAGCAGGACTTTTCGGCCGTGCTTGCCTTGATCGAAAAAAACAATACCACCCTGCAGGCGCTCAGGCAAAAAGCCGAAGCACAAAAGCTCGAAAGCCGTACAGGCATCTGGCTGCAAAATCCCGAAGCCGGTTTTAACTACCTCTGGGGCAATCCCGGCGAGATAGGCACACGAACGGATTTTAGCGTGATGCAATCATTTGATTTCCCATCGGCATATAAATACCGAAGCAACATTGCCGACCTGCAAACGGAGCAGGCCATGCTCGAATACAGTGTGGAAAAGAGAAAGCTTCTGTATGAAGCAAAGCTGATCTGCATCGACCTGGTGTATTACAACAAATTAATGGACGAGAACGGAAGGCTGCTCGCGTATGCCGAAAGCATTGCCGAAGCGGTGGAAAAGATGTATGCGAAAGGCCGCGTAAATATTCTCGAGCACAACAAGGCACAGCTTAACCTGGCCAATATCAGCAACGACCATGGCCGTTTGCAGGCCGAAGCCAGGCGCCTGCAGGCAGAACTTACGAGGATGAACGGAGGGAAGGAACTGCATTTTGAAGCTGCTGGATATGCGCCTGCAGCACTGCCCGGCGACTTTGACGCGTGGTTTGACGGTGTTGAGAGCAACAATCCCTTACTGCAATATATGAGCAGGGAGGTGAGCATACATGAGAACGAGGAAAAACTGAACAGGGCCCTGAGCCTTCCGAAATTCGAGGCCGGCTACATGAGCGAGAAAGTGGTGGGCGAAAAGTACCAGGGCCTGAGTGTGGGCCTGTCGATCCCCTTATGGGAGAACAAAAACACTGTGAAGGCAGCCAGGGCGCAGGCCGCGGCAGGGGTGGCCCTGATGACCGATTTACGGCTGCAGTTGTACAATCAGTTAAAGAACAGTTACAATGCGGCCCTCGACCTTCAACGCCTGGGCGATGCCTATAGCCGGTCGCTGGAGGGAGTGGATAATGCCGGATTATTGAAAAAGGCCTATGACCTGGGCGAGATCTCGCTGATAGAATATCTTGTCGAAGTGCAGTTTTACTACGAAACAGTGATCAAAGCGATTGAGAGCAGGCGCGAAATGCACAAGGCCATTGCCGAACTCGAAAAGTGGAATTAGTAAAGGACCGGCCGGGAAAATTGTCAGTAGAATTCTGAGGGCCGGAAGCCTGCAAACATGCAGGGAAATATCCTGTCGCTCTTGTCGGTGATATCTTCCTGGCTTAAGGCTTTAAAATTCTCTCCATCCTTTATAACTCCATAATATGCGGCATGGTGAAGGTAGGGCCGGATGCTGTTATCCAGTTCAAGCAGCATTTTTAGCGGGATTTCAATTCGGGGTATACCGTATTTATCCAGGGGGATTTCGCTCATGGCAAAAAAATGCCGTTCAAAATGCCGGGCTTTAAAATTTACGGGGCGGTAAAAGAATCCAACGGGTTCACCATTCAGCACCCTCTCTGAACACGAAACATATAAATTTTCAATGTTCCATTCCATTGTTCCCCTGGCACCGATAACCTCATGATGCCTGAATTTAAAAACTCTTCCGAAATGTGAAGGCTTTTCAAAAACTTTTACAAAACAACCCGGTTTATCAAACAGAGCCTCTGCCTTGATCCATTCATCGTCGAAATCGAGTATTTTAAACCAAAACGTTTGAAATGCCCCGTCGCCGCAGGTAAATAATTGCTCCCATTTAACATGCAATCCTTTATGTAAACATGAAACAGGAAGGCTTTCGGAAGGTGCTTTTATCTGGTGTGGCATGGTAATGGATTTCCCGGCTTATATGATTGGCCCTTTGTAGCAAATTTAACAAAAAATTTGTCGATACCACGGTCGGTTGTGGTGGGAGGGGTGTTTTACTCAAGTGATCAGTTCGGCCCCCGCTTGCGCACCAGCATGAGGTTGATAGAAATAAAAAGGGAAAATCACCTATGCAAAATTCAGATACAAGGTAAATCTATCTGGTCGAGCGTTTTAATTTCCATTAATAGTTAATAACCAGAACTATATGAAAAACTCCAACTTACGTAAATTTTATTAAATGTCCAGTTTATTCATGCATTTACTGGACAGTTTACATTATGGTCAAACATAATCCCCCTAATCCTCCGGCCAGTTGCATCTTGGCTTATATGTAAAAATACATTTTATATGCTGATTTTACATCAAATTTTGCATATGAAGTTATTGCAGGTTTAGAACCCGTGGGCACAAAAAAACTCCCACCGAAGCAGGAGTATAGGATTTACATCCTTCGGCATATAGCCTTATTGTGATAAGATGTAATACCTGCAAATATAAATTAAAATTATACTATTTCCAATATTTTTATTAATTTTCATTTTTCTTATCATAATTATTAAATAATATACATATGAAAATATTAGGATTAGACCTGGGTACAAACAGCGTGGGCTGGGCTGTTGTTGAGAAGGATGGTGAGGAGTTTACACTTTTAAAGAAAGGAGTGAGGATATTTCAGGAAGGTGTAAAAATTGAAAAAGGTATAGAGGGATCCAAAGCTGCTGAGCGAACAGGCTTTCGCAGTGCCAGAAGACTTAAGTTTAGAAGGAAATTGCGGAAAATTGAAACTTTAAGGGTTTTATCAGATCATGGTTATTGTCCTAAATTAACTGAAGAAGAATTGAGGATGTGGAGGTACGATAAAGTTTATCCCAATAATCCTCGTTTCAGGGAATGGTTATTAACCAATGAAGAACAGAATAATAACCCATATTACTTCAGATATCTTGCAGCAAACGAACTGCTTGACCAAACAATAGAACGAAATCGTTATGCCATTGGCCGTGCGATATATCATATTGCCCAACGAAGAGGATTTAAAAGTAATCGTTTGGAGTCTACCAAAGAAAATATTGGTGTTGTTAAAATTGAAATTGCTGAAATTAATGAGAAAAAGGGGGATAATACACTTGGCCAATATTTTTATGAAAAATATATAAAGGGGGAGAAAATTAGAAATACCTATACACACCGGGAGGAACATTACCTCGATGAATTTGTAAAAATATCCAACATACAGAAGTTTTCTCCTGATTTTATTTCTCAGTTGAAAAGAGCAATATTTTTCCAAAGACCATTGAAGTCGCAAAAGGGTTTGATTGGAAAATGTCCATTTGAGAAAAACAAAAACCGTTGCCCGGTTTCCAGGCCTGAGTTTGAAGAATACAGAATGCTCAGCTTCGTAAATAACATTAAGATCAAGGGCCCTGATGATGAAAAGTTGCGTTTTTTAAACAATAGTGAGAAAGAAACAATTATTCCACTTTTTTACAGGAAAAGTAAAGAGCATTTTGATTTTGAGGATATAGCTAAAAAGCTAGCTCCCAAACATCAGTATAAATATTTTCGATCGGGAAAAACCAACCCGGAAGACTGGCTTTTCAATTACCATATGAAAACCAGTATAAGCGGATGTCCGGTTTCTGCTCGCCTGAAAGAACTGTTTGGTGATGAATTTATGCAGGTTCGATTCGAATATAATCGACTGAAAGATAATAAAAATTCATACATTGATATTGATGATATATGGCATGTGTTGTATACATATGATGACGAGGAAAAACTTAAAAATTTTGCAAGAATAAGGCTTGGTTTTGATGATGAAAAACTTAAAAATTTCCTTGGCATTAAACCCAGGCACGAATATGCTTCACTTAGCCTGAAAGCAATAAAAAAAGTATTGCCGTATTTACGGGAAGGTCTAATTTATTCGCATGCAATTTTTCTGGCAAATATGAGCGACATAATTCCGGCTCTTATATGGAAAAACGAAGAAAATAAACGATTAATACGAAATGTAGTCTACGATATTATTACACATCATAATGATGAAAAACAGATAACGGAAATTGTAAATGGCTTAATTAAATTGAATAAAGAAGAGGGGGCAAACTGGAGCGAACAAGCTGAAAGGATTTATCGTAATGATTTGGTTAATAATATTGAGGCTTATTATGGAAAAAATAAATATGCCGGATTTCCGGCTGATAGAAAATCTGCGATAGAAACCAGTGCTTTTAATCTGTTCAAGGTACAAATGCAAAAAAATCAGGGCAAAGGACAATTTGCAGAAATTCAACGAATTGATGAACGTATAAAGGCATTTCTTCAGGATAATTTTAATGTTGAAAATTCAAAACTGGATAAACTATATCATCCTTCTGCTATTGAAATATATAAACCTCCCGTAAAAGGAGATGATGGCAAGCATTATTTAAATACACCGATGGTTGCATCAATCCGAAACCCTATGGCCATGAGGGCCCTGCATCAATTACGAAAAGCAGTGAATGAATTAATACGGGAAGATATCATAGATGCCAATACAAAAGTAAATATAGAAATGTCGAGAGGCTTGCTGAATGCAAATGAAAGAAAGGGATTGCAGGACTGGCAACGCGAAAATGAGAAGAAAAGAAAGGATGCGGTAAGTAAGATCAAGGAACATTTTGGTAGTGAAAAAGAACCGTCACAGGACGAAATTCTCAAATATCAACTCTGGGAAGAGCAAAAACATAAATGCCTGTTTACAGGTGCAGAAATAGGATTATCTGATTTTTTAGGTGCTAATCCCAAATATGATATCGAGCACACGATTCCAAGAAGTTTGTCATTTGATAACTCACAGGCGAATAAAACGATCTGTGAAAATGTGTTTAACAGATCAGTAAAACGGAACAAGATCCCGTTTGAGTTACCCAACCACTCTGAGATATTAGAACGCATTGAACATTGGAAAGAAAATGTTGATGAATTGGATAAGCAGATCAATAGTGCCGTTAAGCAGTCCGGCCAGGCATTAGATAAAGAAGCAAAAGACAGGGCTATCCAAAAACGACATAAATTGAAGTTTGAACGGGATTATTGGTGGAATAAGTACAATCGTTTTATGATGAAGGATGTTCCGGATGGATTCAAGAACAGCCAGTTGGTCGACACCGGGATCATCACAAAATATTCACGATTATATTTAAAAACACTATTCGACAGTGTATATACCGTAAAAGGCAATACGGTTGCAGATTTTAGAAAAATTTGGGGATTACAGGATGAATATGAAAAGAAAGAAAGGGTTAATCATATACATCACTGTATTGATGCAATAACAATTGCTTGTATCACCAAAGATAACTATGAACGCCTTGCCAAATTCTATCATGATTGGGAAGAGCTCGCAATTAAGGGGATTGAGCAAAAACCGAAAGTAAAAAAACCATGGCAAACCTTTGTAGAAGATGTTGCAGCAATTGAAGACGAAATATTAATTTCTCATCACACTCAGGATGTTTTACCAAAACAGAGTAAAAAGAAATTACGAAAGCGAGGTAAAATCCAATATAATAATGAAGGCAAACCCATATACCAGAAGGGCGATACGGTTAGGGGAAGCTTGCACAAAGAAACCTTTTATGGTGCGATTGAGCAAACAGAGACTCTTAAAAATGGCGAAAAAGTGAAACAAATAAAGTTTGTCGTGCGCAAACCACTGGATACGCTCGACGATGGCAGTTTGAAAAATATTGTTGATGAACGTGTGCGCGAGATCGTAATCAATGCCCGAAAGGAAGAAAAAGAATTAAGAACAACGATTGAACAACTGAAGAAAAATCTTCAAACTGCTGAAGAATGGGAAGAGGACGGGATCAGGAAACAAATTGAAGATGTAAAAATGCAGATAGAAAATCTTTATTCTTTACCTGCAAAAAACGGCGACCGCATACCCATCAAAAAAGTGAGGGTTTTCCAGCCCACTGTTACCAGTCCTTTAAAAATTAAAAAGCAAAGAGACAAGCGTTTGAAAAACCCAAAACCTTATAAAGAAGATTTTTATGCAGTAAATGATGGGAATCATGTTATGGCTATTTATGAAGGCATTGATCCAAATGGCAAAATAATTCGTGATTTTCATATTGTCAATAATCTCGAAGCCGGAGAGTTTTTTAAATATTCAACTCAAAAAGTTCTGAAGGCCCAGGGATTGGGAGGAATTGATAGACTTGTTCCTTCAGGCAAGAAAAAAGGTAAAATGGAATTAAAGCTTAAGGCTTTTCTGAAAATTGGAACGATGGTTATTCTATGGGAAAAGTTGGCTGAGGAAGTTTGGGAATTATCTGAGATGGATTTGAGGAAAAGACTTTATAAAATTATCGGATTAAGTAATCAAAAAATTAAAAGTTCATCAGGTAAGCTTAATGAATATGCCACCATTGTTATGCGGTTTCATCAGGAGGCCACACCGGCTTCAGATTTAAAAGTTAAAGATGGCCTTTTTGTTGCCGGGGAAGAATATAAGGCACAGCGAAAATTAAATCATAATCAATTCAACGCATTGATTGAAGGGTTTGATTTTGAATTGACCACTTTAGGTGAAATAAAACGATTAAGGTAATTATTTGTGTAAAGGGTTAAAATATTCATCATGTTAAAACGAACCCTCTTCTTTTCCAATCCCTGCCGGTTGAGCTTAAAGG
>JAVVEM010000079.1:0-5870 GCA_032250805.1 Bacteroidales bacterium | reverse complement strand
CGGAGGCGGGCAAACTTCCATGTTCATTATTCCTTGTTCAGTGTTCGATATTCATTTCAATGCCCCTAACCCCCTCTAAAGAGTTCCGAGTGCCGAGTGCCGAGTGTTGATTGCCGAATGAATAAACTTCCATGTTCCTTGTTCAGTGTTCGATATTCATTTCAATGCCCCTCACCCCCTAACCCCCTCTCCTCAAGGAGAAGGGGAATAAGTATTCGTAAAAACTTCTACGTTCTGTGTTCCATGTTCAGTGTTCATTATTCCTTGTCCCTTGTCCCCTGTCCCTTGTCCCTTTTATATACTGTATAGTTTTCCCCCGGATTCTTTATTCAAAATAATTCAACGTCTGATACCCGCCATCCTTCAGATGGGCATCTTTTTTCATCAGGCGGATGTCGGCCGTCATCATCTCTTTAATGAGTCCTTGCAGGTTGTATTCGGGTTGCCAGCCCAACTTTTCCTTTGCTTTTGTGGCGTCGCCGATGAGCGAATCCACTTCGGTTGGACGGAAATATTCGGGATCGACGGCGATGCAGCAGTTATCGCGTTTTTTGATGGCAGAGAGATATCCGGCGCCCACTTTTTCGGTGAACAGGCCTTCGTCGACGGAGGCGATATATCCTTTTTCTTCCGCCCCGCGGCCTTTAAATTCGATATTGAGTCCCATCCCGGCCGCTGCCAGTTTCACAAAGTCGCGGATGCTGGTACTGATGCCGGTAGCGATCACATAGTCGTCGGGCTCATCCTGTTGCAGGACGAGGTACATGGCTTTGACATAGTCTTTGGCATGGCCCCAGTCGCGCGAGGCGGAGAGGTTTCCCAGGAACAGTTTGTCCTGCATGCCGAGGGCGATGCGGCTGAGTGCCCTGGTGATCTTTCGTGTAACGAATGTCTCGCCGCGTATGGGCGACTCGTGATTGAAGAGGATGCCGTTGCTGGCATGCAGTCCGTAGGCTTCGCGGTAATTTACCGTGATCCAGTAAGCATAGAGCTTGGCCACGCCATAGGGCGAGCGCGGGTAGAATGGTGTTTTTTCGGTTTGCGGCACCTCCTGCACCAGTCCGAAGAGCTCGCTGGTGGAAGCCTGGTATATGCGTGTATGCCCGGCAAGGCCCAGCAGGCGCACCGCTTCGAGGATGCGCAGCGTGCCCAGACCGTCGGCATTGGCGGTATATTCGGGGGTGTCGAAGCTTACTTTTACATGGCTCATGGCGGCGAGGTTATAGATCTCGGCCGGACGCACCTCCTGGATGATGCGTGTGAGGTTCATGCTGTCGGTAAGGTCGCCATAGTGCAGGATCAGCTTGCGGTCTTCGATATGCGGATCCTGGTACAGATGGTCGATACGTTCGGTGTTAAAGGATGATGAGCGGCGCTTGATGCCATGCACAACATAGCCTTTTTTAATAAGAAATTCGGCAAGATAAGCGCCGTCCTGTCCGGTGATGCCGGTGATGAGTGCGGTTGGGTTCATGGTTACTGGATTCTGGATGCTGGATACTTGATTCTGGATACTGGATTCTGGATGCTGGATTCTGGATAAGGTATGAGGGTTTAGAGCTTTGAATCAGTGTTTTAGGGTTTCAGTGCTTCAGTGTTTCATGGTTTCATGGCTAAATGGTTAAATGGCTAAATGGTTATATTTAACTTTAGTTCACTTTAGCTCACTTTAGTTCACTTTAGCTCACTTGTCTCTCAAGGACGCAATGGTGCTGGTCAACAATCTGTAAAAATGTAAACTGTACACTGTAAAGTGTAAAGTGTAAATTTACAAACTTCCTTATTCTTATTCTTATTCCTTGTTCTTTATTCTCTATTCAAGGAGTCCCTTTCCCTCCTGTTCTTTCCGGTTTTGCAATCCATACATCAGCACTACGCCAAAACAGATAAGTGGGAGAATAAATCCCACATTCATAGCCCACACATCGGCCATCCAGCCCATAAGGGGAGGGCAGAGGGCGCCGCCGATGATGGCCATAACGATATATGAAGAAGCCTGTTTGGCTTGCCTTCCCAGATCTTTTATGCCCAGCGCAAAAATGGTGGGGAACATGATCGACATAAAAAAGTAAGTACTGAAGAGTGCGACGACCGATATCCAGCCGAGCCCGGCCACCACCAGCGCCATCATAATGATGTTCATGAAGGCATAGAGGCTGAGCAGTTTTACCGGACTCCAGCGTCCCATGAGGTAGCTTCCCGACAGGCGTCCGAGCCAGAACATGCCCATGCCGCCGAAAGCCAGGATATATCCGGCATTTTCGTCGGACAGCACGGGGAGGGCCTCCGTAACGTAGTTGATGAAAAAACTGTTTACGCCGGTTTGTGCGGCAACGTAAAAGAATTGTGCCACCACAGCCAGGCGGAAATGCCGTTGCTTCCAGAACGGGATCGCCGGCCTGCCGGCAGGAATACTTTCAATGCTGTCGTCATCGTCTTCCTCAACCAGGTCGGGGAGTTTGGTGAAGTAAAAGAACAGTCCGACAAGCAGCACCACGATACCAAGCCCCATATAGGGGATGGCCAGCGAGCTGAACTCTTTTCCCTCGCCCTTTTCAGCAGCAAGGATAATGGCCGATCCGATCAGTGGCCCGAGGATCCAGCCCACAGCATTAAATGACTGTGCGAGGTTGATACGCCGCGCCGCCGATCTCTTCGGACCCAGCACCGTGGTATAAGGGTTGGCAGCCGTTTCGAGGCTGGCCAGTCCGCAGGCGATAATAAACAGGGCCAGCAGGAAGGCCCAGAAGGCCCTGATGCCCGAGGCCGGGATGAAGAGAAAGGACCCGGCGGCCACCAGCAGCAGCCCGAGGATGATGCCCTTTTTAAAACCGTAGCGTTTAATAAACAATCCGGCAGGCAGGGCAGCCAGGAAATATCCGCCATATACGGCAGCCTGTATAAACCCCGACTCCATCTTCGACACCCCCAGCACCACCTGGAAATGCTTGTTCAGCACATCCAGCAAGGAATGTGCAAAACCCCAGATCAGAAAGAGGGTGGTGATCAGGATAAAGGGGAAGAGATAGTTTCTTCCGTTGACAATGAAAAGTTGTGCTTGTTTTGTATTTTTCAAATGTGTCCGGGTTCAGGATTTTTAAATCCGGTTTTATGCCGGGTTTAGAGAAATAGGGATTCTTAATAAAGGTTTGCTTTCCTTTTGATCCTGATCTTCACTGCACCTTCGAGCGGTTTATCCGCCACAAGGATCAGGTATCCGCCACCACCGGCGCCGGAGAGTTTCCAGCCGGACACCCGGTCGCGATAAGCTGCGATACCGGCCAATATCGTTTCATCCACCATATTGGGGAACATGGCGGCCTGGGCTTCGAACGATGCACGCATATATGTGCCCAGGGCACCCGTGTCTTTGTCCATGATCGCCTCCCAGCAGGCTTCTGCCGCTACCGACAGTGCTTTGGCGCCTTGTGCATTGATGCTGGTATTGTCCAGAACATTGTAATCCTGTACGCGCGGCCCAAGCGGGACAAGGCACAACACCCCTTCGAGCCATTGCAGGATGTCTTCATCGTGATTACTGTCGATGGCATGGGGCCAGTATTCTCCTGCATAATTCAGTTTGTTTACGCCCGGCATGACAATGCCGAGGGCGTCCTGCGAGCCAGCCACTTCCTTGGTTCCGGGAGGATTTTCGTAGGTAAACAGGAGCTTTGCCAATTGTTCCCTGTCGCCGGCCGGGATGGCGGTCTTCCATATTTCGATGGCTTTGCGGCGTGTGCTGGTGGCCATGCCGCTGCGGTAGTTGAACTCTATGGTAGGTTCGACAGATACCGTAATTACCGGACCGGGATGGTGCTTCGAGACCCATGGCTGGTCGAGCCAGCCGCCGGCGATGTCGATGCGGTAGGGAATGCTGCATTCCTGTCGCAGGCCGGTGGTGGAGCGCCGTGGCAGGTTGGCATGGGGAATACGTTTGAGCACCTTGTATTCGATGCCGTGTTCATGGCAAAATGCTGCTTTGGCAGGGGTGTTGCCGTCTTCATTTACGATAAAGATATCGGGTTGAACCTTTTTAAGTTCTTCGGTGAAGTCCATAATGCCGAAGCCGGTGTTGAGCAAACATTCTTTTACATATTTCAGCGACTTCAGCATATACATGCGTTCTTCCTGGTTGTTGACAGGATAACGGCCCTTGAGCTGCTGCACATTTTCGTCGGAGCCGATGCTCACATAGAGTTCGCCGTGGCGGGAAGCTTCTTCGATAAAAGCAATGTGACCACTGTGCAGCATATCGAAACAGCCGGTGACGAACACCTTTTTTGTTTTGGGCATATCGGTATGGAAGACCGGCTTCATTGCGATCCATTCCGGTGTTCCACTGCCGGGAAGTTGATCCGATACGAGCGATTTCAGTTCATTGAGTTTGTTTTCTTCCACATCTTCAAATGCTTCGATGTAGAGAAATACCCGGTCGTTGTGGATGCTGAGGTGGAGCTGGCGGATCCCCAGGATGAGTGCCGCTCCCCGACTTCGCCCGGGATGACAATGGTGCCGAGTGCCGAGTTCTGAATTCCGAATGCCGCGATACTTCCCCCCATCTCCCTCTCTCCCTTTCTCCTCATCTCTCTTTCTCCCCATCCCAACAAATGCATATCGTTTTATATCCAGGGGTTCATTTACAACTGTGTCATTTATCCTTTGAAAAACCTTTCCTGTCTCCGTCCACCATCCGCCATTTTTGCGGCCGGGCAGGGGCGATTGCATGGGTTCGGTGAGTGTCCACCATTCGCGGGTGCTTTGGTCACCGGCCATGGCAGCCATATCTGCATCATGGTCTTCGCCGTGGTATTCATAGAATGAAAAGAGCAGGTCATCATGCAGGAAAATGCTGTAGTTGCGGATGTTGGAGGCAGCGATACGGTCCAGGACATCAGGGAATACATGCTTATGGAGGATGATGTATTCGTTGATCCTTTCTGGTTTGAGTTTTATTATGTTGGTTATAAAATCCATTCGATGTAGTTTTTTTTACCACAAAGAACACGAGTTACGCGCAAAGGCCACGAAGATTTCCTTTGGCTTCTTTGTGCCTGCTTTGCGTCCTTGGCGGTAGAAAAATTATTCAGTTAGTTCTACGGGTTTCGCAGGCAATTCATTGAAAAACCGATACGGCAATTCCGAATGCGGAAAAAGTATCACCCAAACCGTACAAATCACCAGCTTTACATCGGTAACAAACGAAATATTTTCCTGGTACCAGATCTCGAGTGCGCCTTTATAGGGGGCGATGAATTTTTTGTCGAATTCATGCGGGTCCATGCCTGATTCGCTGATCCACTTCTCTTCGTCGCGGAAGATGATGGAGCCGATGCCCGTAATGCCCGGACGCGATTGGTAAACCTTATCGCGTATCGCCTCAGGAAACTTTTTAAAGTCGACCGCCATCAGGGGGCGCGGCCCCACTACCGACATGCTGCCCAGCAAAACGTTGATCACCTGCGGTATCTCGTTGATCTTGGTCTTGCGTAAAAACCTGCCCATGGGCATCAGGCGGGGGTCGTTGCGCAGGGTCAGACTGCCGGTGCCCAGCTTCGGACTGGCACGGAGCATGGTGGCGAACTTCCATATCTTAAAGGGCTTGTTTTTGTAGCCGATCCGTTCCTGGAAGTAGAAGACGTAGTGCTCGCCGGTGAGCAATAAGCCGATCACGATCGGGATCATGAAAGGCGTCAGGATCAGGATGGCGATCAGTGCCAGGAGCAGATCGATGATGCGTTTAATGTAGGATTTGTACATTATGATTTTTTTTTCGAACTCACGAGCACACGAGCTCACGAACTCACGACCGCATGAGCACAAATGAATATCGAACACCGAACATGGAACAAGGAACGCAGAAGTAAATTGCA
>JAVVEM010000006.1:3535-112777 GCA_032250805.1 Bacteroidales bacterium | reverse complement strand
ATCAAAGATCATTATTCAAAAATAAATTGATCATCAAAAATACAGAATACAGAATCGGCAATTCCTTTCCCCACCCCAACCCTCCCCGTGCCGGTATAAAGACTTCTGATCATATGTATTTAGGGGGAGGGTGTTAATTCTTGTTCGTTCATTCCGCCCCGGGCTGCACCCGGGGCTATTTTTGTTAAACCCCTGCGGGGTAAAAGTCCCCGCTATGTGAGCTTACCAAAAGCTCTCCCACCTCCCTTCTTTGCTATCCATAAATTCTTTCTCTATATTTGTTCGTTCAGTTCAGGTACGGAACCGATATGTTTTACCAAAAATTATCAAAATGGAAATCACCCGACTCTTTGATATCCTCAGCCTGTATCGTAATGATTATGCAGGCAAGGAGGATGCTTTTGCCAAAAATGTGGATGGCGAATGGATCAGATACTCTGCCGAAGACTATATCGACCTTTGCACCAATGTAAGCTACGGCCTGCTGGAACTGGGACTGAAAAAGGGCGACCGTGTAGCCACCATCACACAGAATCGTCCCGAATGGAACATGATGGATATGGGCATCGCCCAGGCAGGCATGGTGCACGTACCCATCTACCCCACCATCAGCCCCGCTGAACAGGAGTACATTCTGAACCATTGTGAGGCAAAAGTGCTTTGCATCTCTGATCAGATGCTGCTGAAAAAAGCTAAACCGGTGCTTAAAAAGGTACCTTCCCTGCAAGCAGTTTATACTTTTAACGAAATAAAAGGCGAAACAAACTGGCTGGGCCTGGTTCAGCTTGGCAAGAGTGCGGCCGAAAAACAAAAACCGCTCTTAAAGGCGGTCATGGATCTTACCAAACCTGAAGACCTTTTAACCATTATATACACCTCCGGAACAACCGGAAACCCCAAGGGAGTGATGTTATCGCACCACAACCTGCTTAGCAACACATTGATTACCAAACCCCGCTTGCCGTTAAAACATCCTGATAAGGCCATCAGCTTCCTGCCCTTGTGCCATGTGTATGAACGCATGGTAAACTATGTTTACCAGGTGAATGGTATTGGCATTTACTATGTTGACAACCTCGGAAAGATCGGCGATTATGTACGTGAGATCAAACCCCAGATATTTAATACGGTACCGCGTTTGCTTGAACGGGTTTTCGACAATTTTGTAAAAAAGGGAAAAGATCTCAGCGGAATAAAGAAAACGATCTATTTCTGGGCCATCAAAGTCGCACACCAATACAGGCATCCTGGCAAAAACCACTGGTTGTACGAAAAGCGGCAGGCACTGGCCGACAAGCTGGTGTATAAGCACTGGCGTGCCGGGCTGGGCGGTCACCTTAAGATTATTGTCTCGGGGGGATCTGCGCTTCAGGAACGCCTGACCAGGGTGTTCTGGGCTGCCGGGATGCCGGTTTACGAAGGATATGGCCTCACCGAAACATCACCGGTAATTTCCGTGAACGATCCCAGAGACTTTAATGATGTACGTTTTGGCACTGTGGGTACACCCATGGAAAACGTCGAAGTAAAAATTGCAGACGATGGCGAGATCATCTGCAGAGGCCCGAATGTGATGATGGGCTATTATAAGGACGAAACGCAGACAAAAGAAACCATCGATGAAGAAGGGTGGCTGCATACCGGGGATATAGGCGTACTCATAGACGGTAAATTTCTGAAAATCACCGACCGCAAGAAAGAGATCTTTAAAAATTCGGCCGGTAAATATATTGCGCCCCAGGTAATCGAAAATATATTAAAAGAATCGTCGCTTATTGAGCAGGCCATGGTGGTGGGCGAGAACGAAAAATTTGCCAGCGCCCTGATCGCTCCCAACTTCGATTATCTCCACTTCTGGTCAACCAAGCATAAGGTGCATTTTGCTGACAATAAAGATCTGGTAAGCAAAAAAGAAGTGATTGCCCGCATGCAAAAAGAGGTGACTAAGGTAAATAAACGCCTCGGGCAGGTGGAGCAGATAAAACGCTTCCGCATGGTTTGCGACAGCTGGTCGCCCGAAACCGGAGAACTGTCGCCCACCCTAAAACTCAAACGCAAGGAACTTTATCATAAGTATGACCCCATCCTGAGGGAGATCTACCGGGTGAAAGAGGGGGAGAAATCAAACGGCAGGTAGCAGGTATCGGTTAAAGGCTGATTATTCCTATCTTTGCTTTATGCGACCGGTTTTCACTTTTCTGCTCGCCATAGCAGTGGCTTCAGGTATTTCTGCCCAACACGAAAAATGGCTTAAAGGCTACACGGCCGATATAAACGGGGAGGTGCTCACCTATCATTCACCACATCCCGATGCAACAACATCCCTGCTCCTGCGCAACCAGGATTCGACAAAATACATAGAATGGTTTACAGAAAGGATTCCCGAAGGGGATGGGCCCCGTAAACATACTTTCGTATGGATCTTTGGCATCGATGTGAATGCAAACAGCTATCCCTATAAGCTGTATTTCAACGGCCAATACCTGCTTACATTCCATAATCCGCACGATACCCTTGTAAAAACCCGGACCATCGAAGGCCTGTATGGATCTTCTCTCGAATTCCATGCCGGCCATGCCGATAAGTATGGCGACCTGCTGGGATATGCTTTCCTGACCATACCTGATGAGCTCCTGACCACCGGTGAAAGGGGAAGGATTAAGGTCAGCGCAACTTCATCGGACGACCCCTGCTGGTATATGACTTACCGCTATGCCATGAACTCAGCCATGCTCGCCCGGCAAATGCCTGCCCTGTTAAACAATTATGAGAAGGGGAATTTCGTGCTGCGTTTCGACATCCATCACTTCGGAGAAAACACTTCGGCCACGATCACCGCCGGCGGACAGAGCAAAATGATATCGCTGAGAATGGGAGTGAATTACACCTATTTCCCGGTTTCGGGCAAAGCCGGCGACCTGATCGACGATATCTCTGTCAGCATCAACGACAACATAACAGAACTTCCGGGCATCACCCTTTCGCCCGTTCGCCCCATCACGCTTTATCTTCTCCACCACAGCCACTCCGATATCGGGTATACCCACCACCAGAGCGTCGTGGAAAGGATGCATCACGATTTTTTCAGAGAAGCAGTTGAATTATGGGAGAATACCAGAAACTATCCTGAGGGAGCGCGCTTTAAATGGAATACCGAAGTGGCCTGGGCAATAGAATCGTACCTCGAAAGCTGCAAGCCTGAAGAAAAAGAAGCCTTTATCCGCGCCGTGCGCGGTGGCGGTATCGGCCTCGACGGGCTCTGGGCCAATGAGCTTACCGCCCTGTGCAGGCCAGAGGAGCTCATACAGCTTGTGCAACGAAGCGCCCGGGTAGCCGAACAATGCAGTACACAATTGCGTTCGGCCATGATCACCGACATTCCGGGCTATACCTGGAGCCTGGTACCTGTGATGGCCAAAAGCGGGATCAGGTATTTTTCGGCCGGAACAAATGTGTTTCACCGTATCGGCGACATCAAGGATACCTGGGGCGACAGGCCTTTTTACTGGGTTTCGCCCAATGGCCTCGACAGCGTGCTGACATGGATTCCCGAAAAAGGGTATTCGTGGTTCCATACAGGGCTGGGAAGCGAAAAACCAAAGAACCTTCTCACCGAAGAACCCATCTTTGAATATGTGCAGCAGCTCAGCGATAGTGCCTATCCCTACGACATCTCCATCATCAGATACAACATCGGCAGCGATAACGGTCCCCCACACCCTGCACTTCCCGACATTGTAAAACAATGGAATGCCACTTACCTCAGCCCGAAAATGGTCATCGCCACCACCACCGAAGCTTTTGCTGCTTTTGAGGAAAAATATGGCCATGCCCTGCCATCTTTCCGGGGCGACCTGACGCCCTACTGGGAAGACGGAGCCGCATCTTCGGCCAGTGAAACAGCCCTGAACAGGCAGGCCGCCGAAAGACTCACCCAGGCACTGTCGCTATGGGTAATATCAGGCAATAAGCATTATCCCACAGAAGAAATCTCAATGGCCTGGAAGAATATCCTCCTTTTCGACGAACACACCTGGGGATCATGGAACAGCATCAGCGCTCCACACGATACCTTTACCATTAACCAGTGGGAGACCAAACGTTCGTTTGCGCTGAAAGCCGACCTCTTGTCGAAAAAGATCCTGCAGCAGGCCATTGAAACCCCGGGCACGGGAAGAAGTGAAAACGCATCGGTTTTCGACATATGGAATACCCATTCATGGCCCGTCACCGACATTATCTTCCTCCCGGTACCTGATGATATTGGTAATGCATATGCCACCGACATCAACAATAACCGCCTCAAGTCGCAGCGCATGTCGGACGGCACCCTGGCGGTTAAAGTGAATGATGTTCCCCCCTTTGCGGCAAAAAGGGTGTTGCTCAAGTCCGACGATCACGTCAGGATCGACCCCGAATTATTGCAGCAAAGCTCAGAAACACAGCTTTCGCTCAACCCCGAAAACGGTGACATTAATGCGCTCCGTCATCCGCTCTTCCGCGGCAGCATGGCCGACCCATCAAAGGATTACGGGCTCAACGCCTATATCTACGTGGAAGGCAGGAACCCTGCAAATAAGTATACCAGCACGAATGCACATATCACTTATCCCGACAGGGGTAAGCTGGTCAATACGATCCGTATCGAATCCGATGCCCCCGGAACGGAAGGCCTGGTCAGGGAGATCATGCTGCTGGATGGCCTGGGCCGGATCGATATCCGCAACACCATATATAAAAAAGCGGTTTATGAACCTGAGGGTGTCCATTTTGCTTTCCCGTTCAACATTCCCGGGGGGGAAGTCACCATCGGTCAGGCCTACGGGTATTATCATCCCGGCAGGGAACAGCTCCCCGGATCCAATTATAACTTTTACACGATGAACCGCTGGATCGATATCTCAGGCGATGATGAGGGGGTTTGCCTGGTGTCGCTCGATGCTCCCCTGGCAGAACTGGGTGAGATCCCGACAGATGCCACAGTTTACGGTTGGAAAGACGGCCAGGAACCTACCCAGACCATTTTCAGCTACGTGATGAACAATTACTGGGAAACCAATTACCTGGCGGCACAGCCGGGCAAGGCAGTGTTCAGGTATTCGCTGTATCCCGGTACCGGCTTTGATCCCCTCATAAACGAGCAGCATGCCCTGGAGCGCACACAGCCCTTGCTGGTCATTCCTTCATCCGGACGAAAGAGCCTACCGCCAAGCCTCTTCACCCTTGTAAACCGGCAGCTGATCGCTACAGCCCTGATCCCCGGAAGCGACGGACAGCACTTTCTTATCAGGTTGTATAATCCCGGCCATACTGAAGAGAACATAAATATAAGCTGGAAACACTTCAAGCCGTTAAAGGTTTCTGACGCGGGCTTATCGGCCCAGGATCCTATATCTTCTGACGGTCGGCTAACCATTCCGCCGCGTTCCTTTACCACCCTGAGGGTGGATTTTTAGGGATGCAGATAAAAACAGGAAAACCTGAGCTTTCCCATAAAACAAATCCTTCTGTCAACTTGTTGATAGGATAAAAGATTTAAAGCTGTAAGCATGAAAACAATATATCATAGCACCGATTCACGCGGTTTTGCCGAACATGGCTGGCTTACCGCCCGGCATAGTTCCATCAAAAGGCCGTTATCTCAATGTGCAGGCCTGAGGCCGGCGATTCACTTGATTACGCCCTTCACTATCCCGGAAATGGCGTATATGTATTCATGATTGAAGGAACAGCCAAAATTGCCGGGAAACAATTGTTCCGAAGGGATGCGCTGGGCATATCCGAAGCAGAAGAAGTACATATTGAGCCCAATAAGGACGCATTTATCCTCTTTCTGGAGGTTCCGATGAAATAATACTCAATTTTATTGCCCTGGAAATATTATCCCCCGCTACACGCAGGCAGGATATCAATATGAATTTTCGATAAATTCGACAAAAGAATTTTACCTTCGGGAGTTTCGTTCGTATATACATTGAACAGGGATTTTTATGCAAAAGCATTTGCTAAAAACAATAGAAGAGATAAAAGGGGGCAATAAAGCTGCCTTTAGCTCGCTGATAGAAGCATTTCAGCAAAAAGCATTTGGCCTCGCATATAAAATACTGGGCGACGAAGAAGAAGCAAAAGATGTAGTGCAGGATAGTTTTATCAGGATGTGGGAAAAAATAAATACCTATAACCCGAACGAAAAATTTACAAACTGGATGTATAAGATCGTTAGCAACCGGGCCATTGACAGGTTCAGGGCGGTAAAAAGAAGGCCGTCAGTTGCATTTAGCGATCAGGTCATGGCCAGGCTGCAGGAAGAAACTGCTTTAAATGATACTTTGCTTGAGAACAAGGAATTGGGAGAAATGATCATCCTGCTCACCGGAGAACTTCCATTAAAACAAAAACTTGTGTTCACTTTACGCGATCTGCAGGGACTTTCAGCCGGTGAAGTGAAGGCGGTAACAGGCTTATCCGAAACGCATATAAAAAGCAACCTGCACCATGCAAGGAAAAGCATCAGGCAGAAACTTATCACAATTCTGGGCTATGAAAATATTTTGAGATGAAATGTGAAACCATAAAACAAATCATTGATCATTATTTTGATTCAGGAGAAGAACAACTTCCGGCCGGGGTCAGGAAGCACATTGATGCCTGTGTTGGATGCCATCAATATTACAAAGCCGGAAAAAAGCTGGGCGATGTGAGTAAACAAATACGCCGGTCCACACCCGGGTTAAATGATCCGCAGGAGATGATGATCAATATCATGGAAGCATTGGACGACCGGAGTAAGGGCCCGGAGAATCCATCAAAAGGAAAGCTTATCCTCCTTATTCAGCACAAATTCTTTCGCCAAATAGTCTCTGTCGCAGCCATTGTCCTCTTTACCATATTCACTTGTGAGCACTATATTGTACTTAACAGGATCAACCGTCTCGAAAACCAGTATGTGGGATCTGCCGGCAGTCCGAACCAGGAAATAAAGGCCATGAAAAAGTACAGGCTGCTGAAAATCCTAAACTCAGAACGTTTTATGAACCTGCGCATTAATGCAGATAAGAATGATTTCGCCAAAGAAAGCCTGTACCAGTTCCTTGGCGAAAGCAAAAAAACCAATTTGCTGATCAGGGAGTACCAGGAATATATGAAATCAATCCCAGCTCAGGCTTTCAGGCCTGATGCAGGAATTTAAATCCATCGTGCCATGAAAACAAACAATTTGCTTTTAATGTTGCTTACGCTCGTTTTTATGCTGAGCAGCTGCCGCGAGATCGATGTAAAGACCATTGTAAATATTGATGGATCATTTAAAAGAGTGATCACCCTTCGGGGCGATTCAGCCGACGTATTAAAAAAAGACCTGCCATATCCTGTTTCCGATGCCTGGCAGAAAGAGTTCTTCAGGGATACCACCGAAGAAAATGTCTTTATATGCAGATATACACGTTCATATGAAAATGACGATCAACTCAATGCCGAAATTAACAGCGACACAAGCTGGAGAAAAAAGATAAACCGGCATGTTGAAGTGTCGAAACAATTTATGTTCTTTTATTCCTTTGTTACTTATAAAGAAGTATATAAAGCTGCAAATCCTGTTCAATCGCTCGACCACAGGGATTATCTTAACTCCGGGCAACTCGATTACCTGAGTGGCAGGAAAATCCCCCTGAATAAGAGCGACAGCGTGGAGATGAATAAGGCAGAAGACCGGGCGGAAGAATATTTTATTGATGCCTTAACACTTGAAGTGATACAAACCCTGAAGGATGGATTAAACAAGCTGGAAGATCCGGAGCTGAAACAAATCGACCCCGCACAATATAAGGATAGCATAGCTGCAAAAGCAGCCGACTGGGCACCTGAAGAACTTGAAAAATATATCGATGCCCTGGCTTCATGGACCGGGAGGCAAGAAGTTAAACGGCTGACTGAACTTGAACCACCAATTTTTGATGAATTGAATAAAAAGATCAGATTTTTTGAATCCCTTCTAATGGCCGAAGAGTTTTCGGTTGAAGTGCAAATGCCCGGGCTGATCACCGCCACAAATTCAAATGAAATGGTTGGTAATACCGTAAGCTGGAATGTTCAGAACATGAGCTTTTTCTTTGAAGACTACGAAATGGCTGTCGAAAGCAGGGTGGTAAATTACTGGGCATTCTACCTCGGTGGCGCAGTATTGCTCTTGCTGTTGATAGCCATGATTATCAGGATATTTAAATAGGGTACTGAACTGGATGATATCCAAATTTCGCGTCTTTATCTTTATCCGCAAGTATAATCGATCAGTAGTTCATTATTCGCGGCATTG
Organism: Bacteroidales bacterium; assembly: GCA_032250805.1. Taxonomy (GTDB): domain Bacteria; phylum Bacteroidota; class Bacteroidia; order Bacteroidales; family B18-G4; genus B18-G4. The sequence continues at coordinate 104,466 of JAVVEM010000006.1, read as the reverse complement.
CCGTATTTTTGCAGCAAAAATCAGCCGCCAATGCTACTTATCGACAAACCGCTTGTTTCCGACTTTGTAAAAGACAGTATCCGCGAGGGCAGATTCGATGCCCTGGATCTTGGAAAATTGTTTGAAAACGGTGATCCGGTGTCCTTATCCGAAGAGGAAGTTCTGAATGCCTTTAAAACGGATCCTGGCCGCCGGCTGCATTCAATCTCTGAGAATGCCATCGGCTGGATAGAGGAAAAACTTCATTTTACCCATTTACCCGAAAAAATCAGCTTATTCAAGAATAAGTATCTGTTCAGGGAGCTGACAAAAGATCTTTTCCCAAAACTCTTTTACCGCAGTTTGCCCTTGGCGGAACTCAAGACTACTGATCCAGCAAACTTTCCCTTTCCACTCATTATCAAACCCAATGTTGGATTTTTCAGCATGGGGGTTCACAAATTGTTTTCGCAGGAAGACTGGCCAGCCGTGATGCAGAAGATCAACCGGCAGGTTAAGGAAATGAAAAATGTTTACCCCGAAGCTGTTTTGAATACCGCCAACTTTATCGTTGAAGCCTGCATCGGGGGAGAAGAATTTGCTGTAGATGCTTATTATGATGAGGAAGGCGAAGTGGTGATCCTGGGCATGATGAAACATCTTTTTGGGGGAGAGGAAGATGTAAGCGACAGGGTATACCTTACTTCTGCAGGGATAATGAAAGAGAACCTCCACCGTTTCGATACGCTGCTGAAAGAGATCGGCCGGCGGGCCGGTCTGAAGAATTTTTCAATTCACCTCGAACTCAGGGTCGACGATCATGGAATTGCTACACCCATTGAGGTAAACCCATTACGCTTCGGGGCCTGGTGCACCTCTGCCGACCTCATGCATTATGCCTATGGTTTCAACCCCTACGAATATTATATCAAAGGCTTAAAACCCAACTGGGACGAGATCATTGCTGAAGCTGACGGGCATACATACAGTATTGTCATCTTCGAGAACTCAACACCATACCGGGGCAGTGAAATTAAAAGCTTCGACTTCAACTGCATTTTGAAGGGCTTCGGCGATCCCATTGAGCTGCGCCGGATCGACTTCAGCTTATATCCCATCTTCGGTATCCTTTTTGCCAGAACAGCGCCGGAAGAACATGAGGAGATAAAAAACATACTGTTTGCGAAAATGGAAGACTATATTACGATAAAGTAAGTTACAGGCTTTCTGTTAAAGGAATATTGCATGGATGATCGCTGAGAAAGCAGGTTTGGTTGACGCATTGAGTGCCGAAGGTCCTTACACTGTATTTGCTCCAACCAATGCAGCTTTCGAAGCCCTTTTCGGCGAGCTTGGTGTTGGAGGGATCGATGACCTGACCGCAGATCAGCTCAAATGTTGTGGCCACCGATGTTCAGGGAACGAACGGGGTGATCCACGTAATTGATAAAGTTATTCTCCCCCTGGATTAGTTAGATAAACCCAGGCCCCATCTGCATTTTGTGGATGGGGCTTTTTTTTATGCCTGTAACTCACCCTCGCAGAGTTATTTCATAAAAAATGTTCAGGTAATATAAATTGACATTTGATGCATAATGCAGTATATTTGAAGAAAGATATATTACATTTTAGCAGTTCACTCAATAGTGGCCAACTTTGGTTGAAGTCAGGCAATTATCAAAAACAACTCAATAAATGGTATTAACCCCCCAGAGCAAGCCCTGGAAACTAATTTCCGCAGCAAGCTACGGGGAATTTAACAACCCCTTCTCGTCCGCCGAAGCGGAACGCGCAGGCGGATTAAAAATTAAAACCTGGAAAAATGAAAGAATTCAAGAAGTTCATTGCCAAAGGCAATGTAGTTGAAATGGCCGTTGGTTTGATCACGGCCCTTTATTTCGGAGCGATTGTAAAGTCGCTTGTTGACCACATCATTATGCCTCCTATCGGTTATTTGTTAGGTGGTGTTAATTTTTCCGCATTCAAGGTGGTACTCAAGCCTGAAATCGCTGAAACCATTGCCGGTGCCGGCGATGGTACTGCCGAGGTAGCTATTTACTACGGCATGTTCATCAACACAATAATCACTTTTTTGATCGTAGCCTTTGCCGTATTTCTGCTTGTAAAGGGATATAACCACATGAAAGACCGCATGGCAAAGAAAGAAGAAGAAGCGCCGGCACCTCCTCCCGAACCTACCAAAGAAGAGCAATTGCTCACCGAGATCAGGGATCTGTTAAAGAAATAATGGATATTTCGTATTGCTTTATACCCGGGGCACAGGATCCAAAAGGATTTGAATGAACGCCCTTTACGCGCATAAAGAAGCTTAGGTCGCTCCCGCTGGCGGAGTCAGAAATTTTGTAGACATGTTGTAGAAAAAAGAAAAGTCTCCAGAACTGTGACATTCTCAGAGACTTATCCTTATACGGTGAGGTCTCGAGCGGATTCGAACCGCTGTACGAGGTTTTGCAGACCCCTGCCTAGCCACTCGGCCACGAGACCGGCTTTGATGATGCAAATATATGGTATTTTATGAAATTTTCATAACACCTTTGAAAGAGGATCAAGATTTGTTGCTGTTACGACTGCACGAGCACACGAGCACACGACTGCACGACTGCACGAAAAAAATAACAAATAACAAATTTTCGCTGGCATCAACCGATGAAACCCTCGACCACCTTGAAACATTATATTCAAGCGGATCCCTGAAAGACGAAAAGATTTTCAAGGAATTAAGAAATCTGATCATCCGCCTTGGAAAAGAAATAAATAGTTTTATTATTGCACTGGAAAATAAACATAACATATTTTAATCATTGTATCCAGAATCTTTAACCCTATGTCAACCATATCAATTGAACAAATGGAATTCTACGCCTACCACGGCTGTTTCAAAGAGGAACAGATCATAGGTACACGATTTCTTGTTGATCTTTCCCTTGAAACTGACACTAAACAGGCTGAAATATCTGACGATCTAATGGATACCGTGAACTATCAGGAGGTTTATTTGTTAGTGAAAAAGGAAATGGAGGTAAGATCTAAACTGCTGGAACATGTTGGACGAAGAATCCTCAGGGCCGTTATGGATAGATTTCCAGAGATCGAATCTGCAAAGATCAAAATATCAAAGATGAATCCTCCACTGGGAGGTAAAATGAGCAGCGTAAGTTTATCATTACAAACAAAATGAACCGGGAAGACAGAAAATATAAAGTTAAGCAAATACAATGTCAGTGTGGTCACGGCTTCGAATGCCTGAGTCCTGATACATGCCTGTGCAGCGGAAACGTAGAATTAAAGCGTTCCGGTGTGGACACCACCAAACTGAAAAGGCCCTGCCTTTGTCCGCAATGTCTTAAAGTGGCTTCAGGAAAAGTTTAATCCAGGATCCTGAATCCAGGATCCAGGATCATCCCAATTTTTCCACTCCTTTACCAATCCTCATCACCGTTTCTTCCCTGCCGATCAGCTCCATGATGGTGAACAGGTCGGGGCCGGTGCCGCTGCCAACAATACACAGCCTCATGCCGATCATTACCTGGCCCATGCCGGTCTGTTTTTCTTCGAGATAAGCTGCCACGGCATCGTGTATTTCGTTGCGGGTGAACGTGCCAACATCCTTGATCACATCCAAAACTTCCGCTAAAAGTGCTCCGGTATTTTCTTTCCAGCGCTTCTTCACCGTTTTCTCATCATATTCGTCGGGTGCCTTGAAGAAAAACCAGGCCTGATCCCAGAGCTCGTGGATAAAGTTTACGCGCTCTTTCACAAGGCCTATGATCCTTGACAAATATTCAGGATCCAGCATCCATGATACGGGATCTGAGATATTTTCTTTCACAATAGGTGTAAACAATAGTGCCAATTCATCATCGCCCTTCTTCTGCAGGAAATAGTGGTTAAACCACTTTGCCTTTTCCGGGTCGAAGCGGGCGCCGGAGCGGCCAACCCGGTCGAGGCTAAATTGCGCAATCAGCTCTTCCATACTGAAGATCTCCTGTTCGGTGCCCGGGTTCCACCCCAGCAGGGCCATCATGTTGATGAAGGCTTCGGGGAAATAGCCATCCTCGCGGTACCCGCGCGACACTTCAACGCTTTTCGGATCTTTCCACTCCAGCGGAAACACCGGAAAACCCATGCGGTCGCCATCGCGCTTGCTCAGCTTGCCTTTCCCATCAGGTTTAAGCAATAAGGGAAGATGGGCAAAGGCAGGCATCTGGTCCTCCCAGCCAAAATACCGGTACAACAGCACATGCAGCGGCAATGAAGGCAGCCACTCCTCACCCCTGATCACATGGGTGATCTTCATCAGGTAGTCGTCAACCACATTGGCAAGGTGGTAGGTGGGCATGCCATCAGATTTATATAATACCTTATCGTCGAGTGTATCCGTATTCACTTCCACCTCTTTCCTGATCTCATCATGCACCCGGATGCTTTCATTTTCGGGCATTTTTATCCTGATCACATAGGGTTCTCCCTTCGACAGGCGTTTCATCACCTCATCGTTTGAAAGGGTGAGTGAATTGGTCATTTGCTTTCTTGATGCCGCGCAGTAACTGGTATTGGACGTTTTTTCATCCTCCAGCCGCTGGCGCATGGCCTCCAGCTCTTCGGGGGTGTCGAAGGCATAGTAGGCATGTCCACTTTTAATCAGGCGGTTGGCATAGTCGAGATACATGGCTTTGCGTTCCGACTGCCGGTAGGGGCCATAGTTGCCACCGTTTTCCACGCCCTCGTCGAATCCGATGCCACACCATTTAAAGGATTCAATGATATATTCTTCCGTCCCCGGCACAAATCGTTTGCGGTCTGTATCTTCAATGCGCAGGATCATCTTTCCGCCATGATGCCGGGCAAAGAGGTAGTTGTACAGGGCCGTCCGCACCCCGCCAATGTGCAGCGGACCGGTAGGACTGGGCGCGAAACGTACGCGGATGTCATTGCTTGCCATAGATTATATTTTACAGGCAAAGATAGAAAGAAAAAAGGGGATGAAAGCAGCTGCATTCATCCCCTTTTCTGAATGATGAGTTCTTTGTTTACATCTTCACAAAGCGCTTCGTAAAAGCATTATCTCCCTCAACCACCCTCAGCAGGTATGAACCTTTGGAGAGGTCAGAGATATCGAGCCTGATGGCCTCGCCGCTTTTCCGGCTTGCCATCACCTGACGGCCGGTAAGGTCCAAAACATTTATATCCAGGACCGCATCAACCGTATTGGCCGGGAAAAGGTTAAGATAATCGCGGGCCGGGTTGGGACCAAAGGTAAAATATGCCGGATTGGCGGTTTCTTCGATACCTACCGTGATCGAGCCTGTTTTGTTTAAAACCCAATTGTTTGGATCAACAAGTATGGCACCTACTTCGCCTTCAATGGGAATGGTAAACTGTGTGAAATTAGCATCGTGATACAGGATGATGTTGGTATCTCCCGCCGTGGTGCCCAGTTTGTATTCCATCTTCATCCTGAACAGCGGAGTTGCCGACGGATAAGAGGCTGTTTGCGTAACATTCATGTTCAGCCCTTCTTCGGTTTGGTTCCAGACGATGCTATAGGTAGGATAGCCTTCGCCAAAATACCACTGGTCGAAAAAGTCGGTGAAATCCATGCCGCTGACATCTTCTACAACAGCTTTAAAATCAAGCCCCGTGGCAACACTGTCAGCATACTGCTCCTGAAACTGGTTCATCGTTTCAAAAAAGAGGCTGTCGTTTTGCAATTCGAAACGTATCATGTGTATAATTGCGGCTCCTTTGTCGTAGGAAAGCCTTCCGCTGAAGATCCTCCAGATGTCGTCGAGCTGACCCGGCGGAACATATACACTTCCGTCGGGGGCCGACAATACACTGTTATGCGTTGAGTTCATCCAGCCAGTGGCCGACGATTGCCCTTCAAGATATTGCCTGGCAAGGTATTCACTATACGATGCAAAGCCTTCGTTGATCCAGATATCCGACCAGGTTGCACAGGTTACGTTATCGCCAAACCACATATGGCCCAGCTCGTGCGATACCAGGTCGTAGCTGAATCCTCCGATAGTCGTCATGGTTTGGTGTTCCATGCCGCCACCCAGGCGTGTGAGAGTATGGCCGTATTTTTCCTCGTGGAAAGGATACAGGATATACAGATCGGAGAATAATTCAAGAAAGTCAATGGTTTGGTCAATATCATCCTGGTATGCTGCAAGGATGCCCGGACTGTCGTAAATAAAATTCTGAATGAGGACGGAATCACCAGCCATTCCGGCGGGCTTTGCATAAATATTATATTCCTGGTAGTCGGCAACAGCAAAGGAAATCAGGTAATAACTGATCGGGTATTTTGATTTCCATTCGTATCTTAACTTATTATCAGGCAATGGTGTTATGGCTGTGAGCAAACCCTGCGATCCGGCCATATTCTCTTCATCAGTAGTAAGAAATACCCAGCATGAATCGGCTTTATCAGGAAGCACCTGTTTCACGGGAAACCAGTCGCGGGCAGCATAAGGCTCCGATAACGACCAGGTTGAACTTGCACCCCACTGGCTGGAATAGCCGGTACTTACCCCCGAGAAAAAGCCACCGGTGGGTGGCGTACCATGATAGTATACCTGAACAATAAACTTGTCGCCCTGGCTCAGGCTGGCAGGAAGGATCATATAAATATGATTGTTTGTATGGGCCGGGTTTAGCTTTACACCATCAACAAAGGCTGAGTCGACGATCATGCCATCAGTGAATTCCAGTGCCAGGGTGTCCATGGTGGCGGAAGTTACTTCGGCATGGATGCTAACGTTTCCCGCCACATCAATGGTGGTTGGTGAAACCTCTATATCGAGGAAATAAAATTTTACATCATAGTCCATTAAGAGGTCGTCCTGAAAATAAAAAAATGCACCGGTATTTTTGTAGTTGGCGGTTTTTGCGTGCTGGCAGCCGCGATGGCCGTCTTCATGCTCAACCCATTGCGCCTGCAGAAAGCTTACCGTAAAGATGATCACTGCGAATAGAAATAATTTTTTCATTGTATAGTTTTTTATTAAGAAGTGGCAATATTACTCATAATCTTAACATATCCTGCTTCAATTTGTTTAATTTACAGGAAGATGTTTTCTTGTAGATACAAAAAATATGCATAACATAGATTTTGATCAGGGAAGAAAGCGATTGTGTACCTTTGTATAAAAAATTTGTAATAATCATTGCATCCGGGCCGTTCAAAGCTTAGGAATATTATGTCTGACAATTATAACATACTCGTTCAAAAGCTGAATAAGTTTATTCGCAAGTACTATCTGAACCAGATGCTGCGCGGACTTATATGGTTTATTGCCGTTTCTGCACTGTTTTTTCTGATTATAAATGTTTTTGAATATTACTCGTGGAGCAGCAGCAGCATACGCACGATTTTATTTTTCATGTATCTGGGCCTGAATACCATTATCCTTGCCGGCCTGGTTATTATTCCCCTGCTTAAACGCTTCAGAGTCGGAAGAATTATTGATGAAGAAGAAGCTGCAAAGATTATCGGAAAGCACTTCCCTGAAGTAAAGGATAAGCTGTTAAATACCATCCAGTTAAAAAAACTCAGCCAGGAGAACGGCACCCTCGAATTGCTTCAGGCCAGCATTGAACAAAAAACCAAAACACTGCATCCGGTACCTTTCGTGCGTGCAGTCGACCTTCGCAAGAACAGAAAGTATCTCAGGTATGCTTTACCCCCGCTCCTGCTGATCCTGATCCTGCTTTTTTCGGCCCCGGCTACGATCACCGAACCTTCGAAACGCCTGCTCAATTATTCCTCCGATTTTGAACGCCCCTTGCCTTTCAGGATAATTGTGCTGAATGAAAACCTCAGCGCCGTTCAACAGGAAAATTTCACCATCAGAGTTCGTGCCGAAGGCGATGTAATGCCTGCCGGTATGCTGCTTTCTGTGAACAACAGCATGCTGCCCTTTGAGAAAATTTCGGGAAACGAATTCCATTATACGCTCAACAACCTTCACAACGACATACAATTCAGCATCCAGGCCGAATCATATTCTTTCGGGCCCTATTATTTGCGGGTCCTGCCTAAACCGATTATCATAAACTACGAGCTTGCCCTCGACTATCCTGAATATACCGGAAAGCAGGATGAAGTATTTGAAAATACCGGAGATGTTATCGTGCCGGAGGGCAGCCGTTTAAGCTGGAATTTTATTACTCGCGATGCCGAAAAACTTACTTTTCGCATTGGGAATAACGCTGTTGAACTGGATTCGGAAGGCTCAAACGCCTTTAAATATTCCATGCGCGTGAAACAAAACCTGGCTTATTCCGTGTCGGTAGCCAACCGTCACCTGGCAAATCCTGATTCGCTGGCGTATTCCATCACCTCCATCCCCGACATGTATCCCACGGTGATCGTCGAAGAATTCCGTGATTCGGTATATGAGAAAATGCTGTATTTCCGCGGACAGATATCGGATGATTACGGATTTACACAATTGAAATTCAACTACGAATTCCTGAATCATTTCGATTCGGCAAGAATTGAAGGAAAGGTTTATAGCGAAGATGTTGCGTTCTCAGCCGGAATACCCAAACAAATGGTTTTTCATCATTTTAACCTCGACAGGCTTGAGATCGGGCCCGGTGACGAAATTGCCTATTTCTTTGAAGTTTGGGACAATGATGAAGTGAACGGATATAAAAGCAGCAAATCGCACAAAATGATTTTCCGTGCGCCCACAATTGAAGAGATCAGCGAGCAGACCAGGGCCGACAATAACGAGATCAAGGATGAAATGGAAAACATCATCGATGAATCGCGTATGCTGCAAAAGCAGATCGAAAAGCTCAATAAGCAACTCATTAATAAGGAAAGCCTTAACTGGCAGGATAAGGAACAGATCAAAAGCCTGATCAGGCAACAGGAGCAATTGCATCAGAGAATGGAATTGCTGCAGGAAAAGAACATGCAAAAAATGTCGCGTGAAGAGGAATATAATCAATTGAATGAAGATATTTTGCAAAAGCATCAACAGTTGCAGGAGCTTTTTAATGAGTTGATGGATGATGAAATGAAAAAGATGTTCGGGGAACTTCAAAAACTGCTCGACGAACTGCGCAAGGATGATGTTAGCAAAATGCTTGAAAAAATGAAGATGAGCGCCGAAGAAATTGAACAGGAACTGGATAAGAACCTTGAACTTTTTAAGCAACTCGAATTTGAGAAAAAGCTTACCGAAACCATAGAAAAGTTGAATAAACTGGCAAAAGAGCAGGAAAAACTGGCCAATAAAACCAAAGAAAAGAAAGCCGGTGAAGAAAGCCTGTCGGAAGAACAGCAGGAACTGAACCAGGCCTTCGACGATCTTCGCAAAGATCTGGATGAGCTTGATGCCCTGAATGAAGAGCTTGAAAACAAGCACAGCCTGGAAGATACCGAAAGTCAGGAAAACAGCATACAGGAGGATATGGAAAAAAGCCTGGAAGAATTGAAAAAGGGAAATAACAAAAAAGCCTCGGGTTCGCAGCAGGATGCGCAGAAAAAAATGAAGGAAATGGCTGAAAAGCTCTTTCAGATGCAAATGCAAATGGCCCAGGAATCAAATGCCGAAGACATCCGCACCCTGAGGGAGATCCTCGAAAACCTGCTGGTTATTTCATTCGACCAGGAAGATCTTATCGCTGACCTGGGCAAGACAAGCCCGGTAGATCCAAGGTATCAGGAAATCATTGAGCGGCAGCACGAGCTGCGCGACAATATGAAAATTGTTGAAGATTCACTGTATGCGCTGAGTAAGCGACAGATCATGATCCAGCCATTCGTAAACAAAGAGGTTGACAAAATAAACAAGAATATTGATGATGCCAACGACAGGCTCGACGAACGAAAAAAAGGAGATGCGGCCAGCTCACAGCAATATGTGATGACTTCTGTAAACAACCTGGCCCTGCTACTTGCCGAAGCATTAAACAAAATGCAGCAAATGAATAATATGGACATGCCCGGCAGCTCCAGTTGCGATAATCCGGGGGGCAGCACTCCGAGCAAGATGCCCCAGAACATGAGTGAGATGCAGCAAATGCTGAACCAGCAGATGAAGCAAATGAAAGATGGCCAGCAGGGCAAGGATGGAAAGCGGTCGATGAGCGAACAATTTGCCCGGATGGCAGCAGAACAGGAAATGATCAGGCGTCAAATGCAGGAATATCTGGAGCAGCTCAAAAGCCAGGGCGAGACAGGCGATGCCGGGATGAACAAGCTCATGGAGGAAATGGAAAAAACTGAGATGGACCTTGTAAATAAGAGACTTACGGAAGAAACACTGCAACGGCAGGAAGAGATCCTTACACGCCTGCTCAAACATGAGAAAGCCATGCGCGAAAGAGAAAAGGAAGAGCGCCGCGAATCAACCGAAGCAAAAAACCAGGATTATAGTAACCCTGGCGACTTTTTAGAGTATAAGAGAATATTATTAAAAGAAGTTGAACTACTAAAAACAGTTCCTCCCAATTTAAAACCATATTATAAACGTAAAGTGAATGAATATTTTTATAACTTTGGGAATTAAATCTATCTAACATGGGCAGGAAGGAAAAATTATCGCTCGAATCCAGGCCTGAAAATATCAGCTCTATTGAACGTTTTGTTGAAGAGATCTGCGACTATTACAACATCAACGACACCTATTTTGGAAATATCCTCATTGCACTTACCGAAGCATTTCAGAATGCACTGGAGCACGGCAATAAAAAAGATCCTTCCAAATTCATTCAGGTAGTTTTTGAATCAAAACCAAAAGGCCTTTCATTTACAGTTACCGATGAAGGTGAGGGTTTCGATCCCGACCTTGTCCCCGATCCACTCGATCTGGAAGTAAGTGCCGATACTGAAAAAGGCAGGGGCATATTTCTTATGCGTGCACTCTCCGATAAAATGGTTTTACACGATAAGGGCAGGCGTGTTGAAATGTTTTTCCGCATATCGGGCATTGGACACGAGGCCATGAAAAAACGCTTTTCGCTCTTTAACGAGTACTACCAGACAAAAAAGCAAAAGGTCTGACCATTCTCCTATATGCTTTGCCATGACGGCCCTGATCCAGTTTTTTTCTGAAGGTGTTTCATTCAGGCTTGAGCGTGCCAGTGAAATTCAGCAATGGTTGTTTTCTATCATTCAACAAGAAGATCTTGAAGCCGGTGTGATCAATTATATCTTTTGCGACGACGAATACCTGCTCGAGCTGAACCAGAAATTCCTTGAACGCGATACGCTCACTGATGTGATCGCGTTTAACTACAGTGAGTCCACTAACGAGGTTTCGGGCGATATATTCATCAGCATCGAACGTACCCGTGAAAATGCTTCCCGCTTTGATCAATCTCCTGAATATGAATTATTAAGGGTAATCGCTCACGGAATACTGCATCTTTGCGGATACCAGGATAAGCATGCGGATCAAAAGAAGCAAATGACCCTGAAAGAAGATAAATATCTATCTTTGCTCCCGTTATAATTTAAGTTTAACATTCCCGATATGATGATTTTCGATCAATATGATGTGATCGTGGTAGGTGCAGGCCATGCAGGTTGCGAAGCAGCGGCTGCTGCAGCCCGCCTGGGTTCGAAAACTTTGCTGGTGACCATGAATATGGCAAATATGGCACAGATGTCGTGCAATCCGGCTATGGGGGGAATTGCTAAAGGCCAGATTATCAGAGAAATAGATGCCCTGGGAGGATTGTCGGCCATTGTCACCGACAAAACCATGATACAGTTCCGGATGCTGAACAAATCCAAAGGGCCGGCCATGTGGAGCCCAAGGGCACAAAGCGACCGTATGCTTTTTTCCATGGAATGGAGAGATCAGCTTGAAAAAATTCTAAATCTTGATTTTCTGCAGGACATGGTTACGGGAGTGCTGATTGAGGATGCCAAAGTTGAGGGTATCCGCACTGCAATGGGCCATGTTATTAATGCTCGATCGGTAATTCTAACCAACGGCACTTTTCTGAACGGCATTATTCATATCGGCGAAAAAAAGATTTCGGGCGGCCGCATGGGTGAAATTGCCTCTGAAGGAATTACAGAAAGTTTAATTGCCCTGGGTTTTGAAGCTTCGCGAATGAAAACCGGTACGCCGGTGAGGATTGATGGCCGTACCATAGACTTTAGCAAACTTGAGGAGCAGCCCGGCGATGAAGTCCCGGGGAGGTTTTCTTTTACCGATACCCCAGGCCTGACCCGGCAAAGAAGTTGTTACCTGGCATTCACAAATAAGGAGGTGCATAACATATTACGTACCGGCTTTACGCGTTCGCCCATGTTTACCGGTCGCATCGAAGGCACTGGCCCCAGGTACTGCCCATCCATTGAAGATAAGATCGACCGTTTTTCGGGCAAGGATCAGCATCAGCTTTTTGTTGAGCCCGAAGGATGGACAACCATTGAGTATTATTTAAACGGTTTTTCATCCTCACTTCCCGAGGAAGTTCAATATGCGGCACTGCGAAAAATTCCCGGTTTTGAACAGGCGAAGGTTTTTCGTCCGGGATACGCCATCGAATACGATTACTTTCCTCCGGTTCAGTTAAAATACAGTCTTGAAACCAAGTTGGTGGAGCATTTATATTTTGCCGGGCAGATTAACGGTACTACGGGCTATGAAGAGGCGGCTGCGCAGGGGCTCATTGCCGGTATCAATGCCCACAGAAAGCTCCGTGAAGAAAGTGAATTTATTCTGGGCCGTTCTGATGCTTACATCGGGGTGCTCATCGACGACCTGATCACAAAAGGTGTAGATGAACCATACCGCATGTTTACTTCGCGGGCCGAATACAGGATCCTTTTACGGCAGGACAATGCCGATCTTCGGCTAACTCCATTAGGTTACGAGATCGGTCTGGCCGGGCAGCAGCAAATCAACCGTGTTCGCCATAAAGAAGAGCTTCTCAACAATATTATACGATACTGTAGAAAGGAGAGTGCCACCCCTGAGGAGGTAAATGCGCTGTTGGAAGATAAAGGCACCGATCCGCTCCGCCAGAAAGTGAAGATCGACAATTTGCTTTTGCGTCCGCAACTGCATTTTAAGGAATTGCTCAGATATATCCCTCATCTTGCATCTTTTCTTCGCGATCAGGCAGGAGTGAGCGATGAAATTATTGAGCAGGCCGAGATCAGGATCAAATACCAGGGATATATTGATAAGGAACGCGATCTGGCCAATAAACTTGGCAAACTCGAAAATTTAGCCATCAAAGACGATATCGATTACATGCAGCTCACATCCCTGAGCTATGAAGCCCGCGAAAAACTGATGAAAATTCGTCCGCGCACCATCGGCCAGGCAGCGCGGATCAGTGGAGTATCCCCGGCCGATATTTCTGTTTTGGCCATTTATCTTGGCAGTTAAGCACAAATCCGGATCCCCGAAATCCTCTATAATGACCATGAATATCTAAAATACTAGTGGAGCTGTTCCACGTGGAACAGATATGATCCAATCTGTATCCGCATTGTTCATTCCGGCTTATCAGTTTTGCGTAAACCATCAGGCCGGTAGTTCCTCATGTATTCAATTATTCCCTTATATTTGCAATATAAGTTCCACGTGAAACATGCGATCTGAAAAACTGACTACATGCACTGTTTGCGGCTCGAATGAGCTCTCTGAATATATTGAATGCAGGGATCATTTCGTATCCGGCGAAATTTTTCAGCTCAGCATATGCAATTCATGTGGCTTTGTATTCACAAATCCCCGTCCTTTTCTTTCCGATATCGCACCTTATTATGATTCTGCCGAATACGTTTCGCATTCGAAAACATCGGCAGGAATGATCAACAGATTATTTCATCTTGCCCGCATTTATACCCTGGCGTATAAAAAACGACTGCTTAACAAATACAGCACCGTAACAACTTTACTGGATTACGGTTGTGGCACAGGCGAATTTCTTGAGCAAATGAACAAATCGGGATGGACATGCTTCGGTATTGAACCCAATATTACTGCCAGAGAAGCAGCCGGTAAAAAAAAGGGACTGATAATTCGCGACGAGAGCGGCCTTGATGAATTCAAGCCTTCATCAATAAGTGCAATCAGCATGTGGCATGTACTCGAACATGTTTACCCGCTTCAGGAGCGTTTGCATTCATTTCATGAAATACTCGACAGAGAGGGCACGTTATTTGTAGCATTGCCAAATATGAAGTCATACGATGCACAACATTACGGGCGCTTCTGGGCTGCCTGGGATCTTCCCCGGCATGTTCACCATTTTAATCCGGCAACAATTAAAACCCTCATGCATAATTGCGGTTTTAAATATATTGCTGCAAAACCCATGCTGCTCGATGCGTTCTATATTTCTATGCTTAGCGAAAAATACAAACACGGCAATACAAAATATTTTTTGGCGCTCGTAAATGGGCTAAAATCAAATTTGCAGGCATTTTTTAAAGATTACAATTATTCAAGCTTAATCTATATCTTTAAAAAGTCCTAAAAGGGGGTTTTTAAGGCCTTAGAGGCATTGTTGACAGCTGATGGGACAGGACGTCTGGTTTTAAAAAATAATTAAACCAGGGGCCTCATTTGGGCTCAGCGCCTATATTATTGATTTACAATTTTTTATATGAATAATTTGCAAAATAACAGGGCCTTTGCGAAAAAATCGCTGATATATCTTATCCTTGCACTTATTTTTATATCTACATCTGTTATTTATGTATATTATATAAATACGAAAAACAGCCCGGAAAAGATCACACATAATTTTCAACGCTCGTTTCTTGAAGCAGAGCAGATTTTAAATGCATCCCTCGGCATGCTTGCACAAAACCCATCTCTGGCAAGTCATGAACACACAGATTCGTTAAAAATGATGCTCGCAGCCGAGCCTTATGAGTTTTCCTTTTTTAAATTTTATAAGGATTCAATGGTATACTGGTCTGACCACGCTGTGCCCCTTCCAGAATCACCAACAGCAAAACCGAAAAGCATCGTAAGTTTATCCAATGGGATATATTTTTATAATGACACCACAATTGCCGGATACCGGATCGCCGGCCTTTTTCTCATAAAACAACGTTATCCCTATCAGAATGCCTATCTCGAAAATCGGTTTCAGGAAGGATTTACGGCACCACAAAGTATTGATGTACAAGCTACTTTATCCGACTATAATATATATAACTCTGATCTTCAATTCGTTTTTTCGCTGCGATATCCCGTTGAGTTCAAAACCGCCGGACCTGATGCATACATCCTCATCATTTTATATGCGCTTGCTTTTGTTGCCATCTCCGCCTCAATATTTCACCTTTACAGAACCTTCAGGCAATTTTTAAAAAGCGATCTGCTTTTCGTGCTCGCATTTTCAATCGATATCATCATCATCCGGGCCCTGATGTTCATTTTTAAATTGCCTACGTCCCTTTATTCCAGCGAGCTTTTCAGTCCCGGATCATTTGCTGCATCAGGTATTATTCCTTCACTGGGTGACTTTCTGTTTAATGCTCTTGCTTTACTGGCAATCGCTTATGTGCTTTTCGACACTTTCAGGAAGATCCCATCTGCAAAGAAACGATCGCTTTTTGGTAAGTACTTTCTGATCTTTTCATTATTTCTGCACGTATTTATTTTTTACCGCCTGTTTCTCCGGGCTTCTGAAAGCCTCATCCTGGATGGATCATACTCGCTGAACCTGAACCAGTTCTTTTTTCTTTCAGCCAATTCGTTTCTGGCGCTGCTGATCCTCACTATTTTGTTGTTCAGTTTTTTCCTGGTATCCTATCGCATTCTCTGCCTGGCAATGCATTATTCGGGCGGCCTGCCCCGAAGATATTTTTCGATGTTTGCCATGGCAACGGCAGTTTATTTCCTGACTTGCTTTCTGATACACGATTGTATCTTTCTTCTTTTTCTACCAGTTATTATTTATACCTTCGTTTTCTATTTTATCTCAAAAAGATCAGCAAACACAGAAAACATTGGCTTTACAGGCGGAGTAATTTATCTGTTTCTGTTTTCCATTCTTAGTGCAGCCATTCTGTTTTCATATAGTAATAAAAAAGAAATTGAGCAGCGTAAACTTCTGGCCATAAGCCTGTCGAATGGCGAAGACCACCTCAGCGAATACGTTCTTAAAAGCGTTTGCGACGAAATGAAACAGGACAGCCTCCTGCTTGAAATCCTTGCCCGGTCACCGTATTCCATCAAAAGCGAAGATCAGGCCATTAAATATATCGAAGATAAATACCTGACCGACCGCCTCCGTAAATACGAATGGATATTAACCATATGCACACCAGACCGTTCGCTTATCATACAGCCTGAAAATGACACTGTAAACTGTTTCGATTACTTCGAAACCTTGTTTGAAGACTTTTGCCGTCCCGGCCTGGGACAACAGTTATATCATTATGAAAATGAAGCCGGAATAAGCAACTACATATCACGGCAGGATTTTATCCTTAACAACAAGATTGATACGATATCAGTATTTATCGAATTATATTCCTTTTTTACTCCTGAGGAAGGCCTGGGGTATCCCGAGTTGCTCATCGACGAAAAGATCAGGACATTTTCCGGCCTCGAAAAATACTCTTATGCAAGATTCAAAAATGGTAAATTGGTTTTTAAATATGGTGATTATCCATACCGTACCGGGGTGGAGGTATATTTGCAGGATCAGGCCAATGCATTCTTTCATCACAACAACAGCCACCATTATATATACCAGACCAACAAAGATGATTATGTGATCATCAGCAAAAACGAGAACAGATATCTTGATATTATTGCCCCTTTATCCTATCTGCTAATCTTTTTCACCTTGTTTATCCTTGTGTTTCTGATTGCAACAAATCTTCCGTTCCATCCTATTCATTTCAACCTCAATTTCCGTAACCGCCTGCAAGTATATATCATCAGTCTGATCATCATTTCCTTTGTTATTGTGGGTGTAATTACCGTTGGCTATGTTATCAACCTGAACACTTCCAAGAACAAAGAGATCCTCAGGGAAAAAACACATTCCGTTTTGATCGAGCTCGAACACAAACTTGCTGATGAATCCACCCTGAACGCAGGAATGGAGGAGTATCTTACCAGTCTGCTGATCAAATTTTCGCAGGTTTTCTTTTCGGATATTAACCTCTACGATCTTCATGGGAGGCTGCTGGCATCTTCCCGCCCGCAGATATTTCAGAAAAATCTTATTTCCAAGCGCATGAACACCGAAGCATTCTATTCGCTGACGATCGAAAAAAAGCTTTTGTTTATCCATACAGAAACCATCGGCGATCAGGATTATTTTTCGGCTTATGTGCCATTTATGAATGTCGACAGCAGGGTTGTAGCCTATCTTAACCTTCCCTATTTTGCAAAGCAAACTGAACTTCAAAGCGAAATTTCGTCCTTCTTAAATGCTTTTCTGAATGTTTATGTACTAATTACTGCCATTGCCATATTTTTTGCATTGCTGATCTCAAGGTTTACAACACGTCCGCTGCAACTTATCAAGGACAAGATGCGGAGCCTGTCGTTAAGCGGTACCAACGAAAAAATAAGCTGGTCGCGAAATGATGAGATCGGTACCCTGATCGCAGAATATAACCGTATGGTTGAGGAACTGACTATAAGTGCCGAACTCCTGGCCAAATCCGAAAGGGAAAGTGCCTGGAGGGAAATGGCCCGGCAGGTGGCCCATGAGATCAAAAACCCGCTCACGCCAATGAAACTGAGTGTGCAATATCTTCAGAAAGCATGGGATGAAAAATCAAGTGATTGGGAAGAACGCCTTGAGCGCTTCACCAAAACAATTATTGAACATATTGACACCCTCTCGGATATTGCCACAGAATTTTCGGATTTTGCCAAAATGCCACAGAAAAAAGAAGAAAAGATCGACCTGAAAGAATCGATCCGCAAATCTTTAGACCTGTTTTCAGATATTGAAAATATCCAGTTCAGCCTGAATGATAACGGCTCCGGTCCACACTATGTGCTTGCCGATAAAAATCAACTGATCCGGGTATTCAATAACCTGATAAAAAATTCGGTTCAGGCCATAGGTAAAAAAGCCAGAGGTAAGATCAGCATCAGCATTAACCGTAAAAATGGAATGCATGAGGTTAGTGTGAAAGATAATGGCCCCGGCATACCGGAAGATATGGTCGATAAGATTTTTTCGCCCAGTTTCACTACCAAGTCGAGTGGTATGGGCCTTGGCCTGGCACTGGTCAAAAATATCATACAGGAAGCGGGGGGCGACATCACTTTTTCATCATCGCCTACCAGTGGAACTGAATTTCTGATCCGCCTTCCGGTTTATTCCTGATCAACACATACAATTCTTACCCATCGCCGCCTTTCTCTTTTATTAAATTCTTTGAGGATTTGCCGGACAGCTTATTTTTCCTGCTTACATTTGCATCAAAAGAACAGCACGGGAATTGAAACCGATTACACAACTCGCCGGACAAACTGCCGTTTATGGTATGGGAACAATCGTTCCCCGTTTGCTGAATTACCTGCTCTTAACACCTTTTTATACCCGCATATTTGCTGAGGGAGAATACGGTATTGTTACCGAACTCTATGCGTACGTGGCATTTTTGCTCGTACTGCTTACCTACGGCATGGAAACCTCCTTTTTCAGGTTTGCCGGCTCCGGGAAGGAAAAGGACCGTGTATTTTCCACTGCACTTACCAGCCTGTTTTTTACTTCCCTGGTCTTTATTTCATTTGCCTCTTTCTTTGCACCGGAAATCGCCGGATTGATCCGCTATGAATCGCACCCCGAATACATCATATATTTTTCTTTTATCGTTGGTATTGATGCATTTACATCAATTCCATTTGCACATCTGAGACAGCAGAACAGGGCATTTCGCTTTGCGTGGATCAAGATCATCAACGTATCTGTTAACATCTTTTTCAATTTCTTTTTCCTGCTGTTCTGCCCATGGTTCCTGAAAGATAACCCTGATTCATTTATCAGCTTTTTTTACAATCAGGATATTGGTGTAGGCTATGCCTTTATATCCAATCTTATTGCCAGCATTGTAACATTAATATTGCTTGTGCCCGATATCTTTCAGGTAAAATTCACATTCAACCCCTCCCTTTTAAGGAAAATGCTTTCTTACGGCCTTCCGCTACTTTTGGTGGGCTTATTCGGTATGATCAATGAGGTATCAGATAAATTACTGTTCAAGTTTCTGATCACTGTACCGCCGGATGTGGTTAACGAACAGGAATATATTCTCGGGCAATTGGGTATTTATGGTGCAAATTATCGCCTTGCGGTACTGATGACACTGTTTATTCAGATGTTTCGCTATGCTGCCGAGCCATTTTTCTTTTCTCATGCAAGAGAGGAAAATGCCAGAAAACTGTATGCCACCGTAATGAAATATTTTATAATTTTCTGTCTGCTGATATTCCTCACTGTTACATTGTTTCTCGATGTTTTCAAGTATTTTATCGGTCCCGATTTTCGTGGCGGACTGCACATCGTACCCATCATATTGCTGGCCAATTTATTCCTCGGAATATTTTATAATTTATCGGTTTGGTACAAGCTCACTGATAAAACACGGTTTGGAGCCTTGATTGCCCTGGCAGGGGCCGTGATCACCATCGCGCTCAATATTGTTCTGGTTCCGAAATATGGCTATACCGGTGCAGCCTGGGCCCATCTGGCCTGCTATTTTTCGATGGTGGTTTTATCGTTTATGCTGGGCAGGATACATTACCGCATCGATTACGACTTCAGGAATATCGGAATTTATTTTGCCCTGACCGCGGGAATATATGCACTATCGCGCAACCTCGACACCGGCGGTGCAATGATCACTTTTGGCCTGCACGCAATGTATATTCTGGCATTTCTGGTGTTTGCCATCACATTTGAAAAAAAGAAATACCTTAAACAATTCAAATAATCCAATATCCTGAAAAACTATTATTCTCCTATGAAGATCAAAATCGTTAACCACTCGAAACATCCCCTTCCCCAATATGAAACGCATCACTCGGCAGGTGTCGACCTGCGGGCAAATCTTGACGACCCCATCATCCTTAAATCACTCGAGCGCGCTTTGATCCCTACCGGTTTATTCATCGAACTACCCGAAACTTACGAGGCACAGATCAGGCCAAGGAGCGGCCTGGCGATAAAAAACGGGATCAGCCTGGTGAATGCCCCCGGAACAATCGATGCCGATTACCGCGGAGAGATCAAAATTATCCTGATCAATCTTTCCAATCAGGATTTTGTTGTGAACGATGGTGAACGCATTGCCCAAATGGTTATTGCCCGTCATGAGCAAGCCGAATGGATAGAAGTTGAAACGCTTAATGAAACAAAACGAGGTGCAGGAGGTTTCGGCCACAGCGGCTTAAAGTAGGCTTAAATTATCAATTGGCTGGCAGGGAGAGTTTCTTCTGTTCCGTTTGCCAATTTCATCTATTTTTGTACAGGCAGGTACAATCGCAATGAAATCAAACGATTATCAAAACCGGAAATATGTCATCAGGGGGATATTCCTTTTTGTGGGAATACTGTTTGCCCTGCGTTTGTTCATGCTGCAGGTGATCAGCAACGAATATAAGCTATCGGCCGAAAATAATGTGTTGCGCTATATTACCGAATATCCCGCCAGGGGACTGATCTACGACCGAAATAACAAACTGCTGGTATTTAATGAAGCTGCTTACGACCTGATGGTCGTCCCTGCACAACTTCAGGAATTTGATACCACGGAATTTTGCCGGCTGCTGAACATTGACAAGCCTTTGCTTGAAGAGAAATTGCATAAGGCCAGGGCATATTCCTACCGTAAACCATCAATTTTCCTTGAGCAGATCTCGCGTGAAGATTATGCCTTTTTTGAAGAAAAACTATATAAATATCCCGGCTTTTATGTACAGGCACGGACATTACGGAAATACCCCATACCCATTGCCGCACATTTACTCGGATATGTTGGTGAGGTGAACCCACGCGAAATAGCATCAGACAATTATTATGCCCAGAGTGATTATATAGGGAAAAGCGGACTGGAAAAATTTTATGAGCATGAACTGAGGGGGAAAAAAGGTCTTCGCGTTGTGCTGGTTGATGTGCATAACCGCGAAAAAGGCTCGTTTTCTGACGGGGCATATGATACTTCGGCTGTGGCCGGCAGGAACCTCCGGATATCACTCGACGCAGATTTGCAGGACTACGGCGAAAGGCTGATGCGAAATAAGATTGGGAGTATCGTGGCCCTGGAACCTTCGACAGGAGAGATCCTTGCCATGGTGACTGCCCCTTCGTACGATCCAAATTTACTGGTAGGCAGGATCAGAAGTAAAAATTATTTGCTTTTACAGGAAGATTCACTCAAACCCTTGATGAACAGAGCCATCATGGGGACATACCCTCCCGGTTCGACATTTAAAATGGTAAATGCACTGGTAGCCATGCAGGAAGGAGTACTCACACCCAATACCACTTATCATTGTGAGGGAACTGAAAGCAGGCCCATCAGGTGCACACACTATCATGAAAGCCCGCTCAGGCTGAATTCGGCCATACAGAATAGCTGTAACCCTTATTTTTGGAATGTTTTTCGCTCAGTGATCACCAATATCCCGTTTGGCCATGATACAGTGGGTTTCAGGCATTGGCGAAACCACCTCCTGAGTTTCGGATTTGGTCAGCGTTTTAACACCGATATACCATTTGAACTAAAAGGAAACCTCCCTACGGCTGCTTTTTATGATAACATATATGGCCAGGGACGCTGGAGGGCCATGACCATACGATCACTTGCCATCGGACAAGGCGAAATTTTACTTACTCCGCTCCAGTTGGCAAACATGACCGCAATCATAGCGAATAAAGGATTTTACTACCCTCCACATATCCTTAAGGCAATTGAACAAAACACAGATCCTTATGCTGATTTTGTGGAAAAACAACATACCACCATCGATCCCGTGCATTTTGACTTTATCCGTAATGCCATGCTGGATGTTTTTGAAGGCGAGCATGGCACTGCCCGCTGGTATAAAGTCGATTCGCTGCTCATAGCCGGAAAAACCGGTACGGTAGAAAATCCTCATGGCAAGGATCACTCTATGTTCATTGCTTTTGCACCCATCGACAACCCACAAATTGCATTATCGGTAATTGTCGAAAACGCTGGTTACGGCTCATCCTGGGCAGCACCTATAGCAACATTGCTCATCGAAAAATATCTGAAGGGAAAAGTCGGCCGTACCAGGCTCGAAGAAAGAATGCTTAACGAAAATTTAATTGATAAGGAATGAGAGAACGGCCGGGCATATTACAAAACATTGACTGGATAACGGTACTCCTGTACCTGGCCCTGGCGCTGATTGGCTGGATTAATATTTATGCCGCCGTTTACAACGAGGAATTCAGCAGTATTTTTGATTTTTCCCAACGCTATGGCAAACAATTGATATGGATCTTTGCCGCATTGTTTATTGCGCTGGTGATCATGATCATTGATGCCTCCTTTTTTATCACCTTTGCCTATCTGCTTTATGGTATAAGCATTCTGTCGCTGATCGCCGTGCTGGCAGTTGGAACGGAAATTGCCGGCTCCAGATCATGGTTTCAGTTTGGCGGCATCGCCATCCAGCCAGCCGAATTTGCCAAATTCGCCACCGCCCTGGCGCTGGCAAAATACCTCAGCAGCTTTAATGTGAGCCTGAAAAAGATCAAGGTCAGGATCATTGCCTCTATCATCATTTTCCTTCCGGCACTGCTGGTTCTCCTGCAAAACGATACCGGCTCGGCCCTAGTTTATGGTATTTTTCTTCTTGTGCTTTTCCGCGAGGGACTTACAGGCAATATCCTCCTGATCGGCACTATGCTTGTTTTACTATTTATTTTTACTTTGCTGGTCGACAAATTGTATGTTCTCGGATTTTTATTGCTGGCAGCCCTTTTACTTTTTTATTTTATGAAAAGGAGCCGCAAAAATATTGTTGTCCTGATCAGCCTGTTCATCCTTTCAACAGCTTTTATCTATTCTGTTGATTATGCTTTTGACAACATCCTCGAACCACATCATAAAAAACGTATCAATGTATTGCTGGGAAAAGAGCTCGACCTTCGTGGGGCCGGATATAATGTCCATCAGTCAAAAATCGCAATTGGCTCCGGCGGCCTTACCGGAAAAGGTTTTTTAAACGGAACACAAACAAAATACGATTTTGTTCCTGAACAGGATACCGATTTTATTTTTTGCACCATTGGTGAAGAATGGGGTTATCTGGGCTCGGTATTGCTTATTTTTCTATATATGGCCTTATTATTCAGGCTTATAAAGCTCGCTGAGCGGCAAAGATCAGATTTCAGCCGCATCTATGGTTACGGGGTGGCTGCAATAATTTTCTTTCATTTTTTAGTAAATATAGGCATGACCATCGGGCTGCTTCCTGTAATCGGCATTCCCCTGCCTTTTATCAGTTATGGGGGATCATCGCTCTGGGCTTTTACTATACTTCTGTTTATTTTCATTAAACAGGATGCAAACAGATTGCAGTTATTGTAAGCTCAATAAGAGCATCACCCGCTTAGCAATCAAAAAATAAATTCTCGTTACCCCAGATCTGAGGGCATGGAAGATGATCGGGGATTTCAATCACGCATTATAGCTAAATCATAATTTATTGCAAAAAAAGGGGGACATTTTTCTGTTTTTGGTACAAATATAACAGGAGGAAGACCGTAGTTGATGTTCAGTGGCCAAACACCGCTTGGAGACTATGATAAAAGCTTTATATCCAGGATATAAACTATGCACATAAATCAAAGCTTTATTTCCGGAATAATTACCGGCAATCGGTTGAATTAAAATGTATTATCTTCATATTTGCCTCATGCTTAGGAGGCTATGAACCGGCAAAAAGTTTATTGCACCGAAGGAAATTAATTATGTATATTTACAATCGAAAGTATGTCAATGGAAAAACGTTGGGTTTTTAAACAAAAGGGGGATGATGACACCGTTCAACGGCTGGCTAATGAGTTGAACATTAATAAGATCCTTGCCAACCTTCTGGTTCAGCGCGGCATCAATACCTTCAAGGAAGCCAAATCCTACTTCCGCCCGCAGTTAAGCGACCTTCACGACCCTTTCCTTATGCAGGACATGGACAAGGCGGTTGAACGTATTTCACTGGCAATTGACAGAGGTGAAAAGATACTGGTGTATGGCGATTATGATGTTGACGGAACCACCGCTGTGGCCCTGGTGTATACCTTTTTACAAAAGTTTTACCAAAACATCGATTTTTACATCCCCGACAGGGACACCGAAGGATATGGCATTTCTTACCAGGGCATTGATTACGCTAAAGCGAATCAATTCAGCCTGATGATCATTCTCGATTGTGGAATCAAGGCCATTGAAAAAACAAAATATGCACTTGAAAAGAACATCGATTTTATTATTTGCGATCATCACCGCCCCGGCGATGAAATACCACCGGCTTTTGCGGTGCTCGACCCGAAAAGAAACGATTGTACATATCCTTTCAAAGAACTTTCGGGTTGCGGGGTAGGCTTTAAGTTGATCCAGGCCTATGCATCACGCAACAACATTCCATTTACAGACCTGGAATCCTTTCTCGACCTGGTAGTTGTTAGCATAGCAGCAGATATCGTCCCGATAACCGGCGAAAACAGAGTGCTGGCACACTACGGACTTAAACTTATCAATACCCGGCCACGAAATGGATTTGAAGCGATCCTTGAAATGGGAAATATCCGGCGTACAAACCTTGAGCAAAAGGATTATATTTTTTCAAAGGAATTGTCGATCAGCGACCTTGTGTTTATGATCGGGCCCCGGATCAATGCAGCCGGACGTATTGAAAGTGCTAAAAATTCTGTCAGGCTTTTAATTGAGGAAAATTACGACAATGCACTTGAGATCGCACACAGTATCAACTTACTCAACAATGAAAGAAAAAACCTCGACCTCACAGCCACCACTGATGCCTTAGAACTCATAGCGGGCAGCGAAGAATTAAAAGCAGCCAACCATACCATTGTTTATAATCCCGACTGGCATAAAGGTGTGGTTGGCATAGTAGCTTCACGTTTAACTGAAACCTATTACAGGCCCACCATCGTATTGACACGTTCCAATGGCCTGATTACCGGTTCGGCAAGGTCGGTCAAGGATTTTGATATTTACGATGCCATAGATGCATGCATTGAACATCTTGAACATTTTGGAGGTCATAAATATGCTGCAGGTCTTTCGATAAGGGAAGAGAATTTTGAAAACTTCAAAAAATGCTTCAGCGAATACGTTAATTCGCATATTACAAACGAACAACTTGTGCCTGAAATAGAAATTGATTCAGAAATATTACTGCGCGATATCAGTTCAAAATTCTTCAGGATATTGCGCCAGTTCTCACCCTTTGGCCCCGGAAATCTTTCACCCCTCTTTACCACTCATGGATTGGTAGACACCGGGAAAGCACGCGTTGTTGGTAAAAATCATCTTAAGCTCGAGGTTGTGCATCCTGATATATCGGGTTTTCCTTTTTCCGCTATCGCATTTCAACAGGGCCATCACCTTGACAGCATCAGACAGGGGAAAACATTCAGTGCCTGCTATCAGATCGAAGAGAACGAATGGAATGGTGTAAAAAGCATACAACTGAACATCAAGGATATAAAGATCGAATAGCGAAACTTTATTCCGATCAGCAATTTATTTCGATTTAAACATTCTAACTGTCGCCGGTACATAAATGCAAATCAGCTTGTTTTCAGGTTCCTGATCTTGAACGAAAAGTACACAAGCATGATGCCCAGTACAACGAAAATAAATCCGAATACAAGCAATAAATTACTTCCGGCCCATACCGGATCAATGAGCAGCATTAGCCCGATGATCGTAAACAGAAATCCGCCGAAGATAAAAATATAGCGCGAACCGAATTCCTTCCCAATAGAAATACCAACATAAATTTTTGAAAGGCCGAGGAGAAACGACCATACACCGATCAGGATCAGGAATACCCTAAGTGTCTGCATGGGATAGATCATGATCAGTATCCCGAGTACGGCCATGATAACAGCCTCTGTCATCATCACGGTATAAGATATTTGTTTTCTGCGCTGATCAAGTGCTCCCAAAAGCAATAATATTCCGCCGATCAGTATCAGCAGGCCAAAATATTTTGAAATGCTGATCATAAAAGTTTCTGAATCATAAAGCGCCAGGCCGCCAAATAAAATGGCCAGTATACCATTTATGGACAAGATCCACCAGTGTTTTTGTAAACTTGTTTTCATAGGACATCGTGTTAGTGATTAATAAAATTCAAGAAATGCACGCACGAGCATAAAGATACCAAAAATCATTAAGCCAACCCCTGCTATCCAATTGATCCATTGCAAAAAATGCATTGTCACATATTGCTTGATCTTATATGCGCCAAAACATTTCAGCATATCGGTAGCCAGGATCACAAGCAAGGTAGTAGTAAACAGGATGATCACCGAGTAAGTCTCGCCCTTGTAATTCGCAGTGATGGCTGCAACCCATAATATCCAGAACAGCCATACAAAAGGATTGGTGAAATTAAGGAAAAAGCCTTTGAGGATATAGGTAACCGCCCCGGGTGTTTTTACATCATTTACTTCCTGTTCTTCGGCTATAACAGCTTTTTTTCTAAAAGTAACTATGCCAAAAATAACAAGTATTATGCCGGTGATGATACCAAAGGTAAGCTGGTTTTCGGGAGTTTCGTTAATGATCTGCAATGCCCCCAGCAAACATAAAGCTACGAGCGTGGCATCGCTCAGAAATATGCCGAATGCCAGCTGGAAGCCAGCCCACAAACCCCTGTGTATGCTTGTTTGGATCAAGGCGAACAAAGCAGGACCAAAGCCAAACAATAAGGCCAGTGTAAATCCAAGTATGAGTCCTTCCCAGATAGGGGTAATCATTTAGCTATCCTTTTTATATTCCTTAAGATATGCTTCCCATTGTTCATATTTCTCTCCCTTCATTACACGTGGAAACTTATTTGCACCTCCCTCTTTGCCATGGATCTTCATCCAGTTTGAGAAAACGCCCGGCGATAATATGTCCAAAAAAACATCGGTTATGGCGGCAATTCGCTCCACGCGATAGTCATCATTCAATATCTTCAGATACCCATCAATTTTTTCGCGGGCAAGCTGCGGATCGATGTCATCATCAGTTCCAAGATACCATTTATGTGCAAACATTTTACCATACCTGAATCCGGCAACAGTAAACTCGCGTATTTCGATGTTAAATTCATCCTGCAACATTTTTACCGCCATGTTCATGTTTTCCTGCGACAAATGCTCGCCACACAAGCTCAGAAAATGTTTCGTCCGGCCGGTGATAACGATCTCGCAGTTTTCCTTTGAAATGAATTTAATAGTGTCGCCGATCAAATAGCGCCATGCCCCGGCATTATTCGAAAGCAACAAGGCATATTCCTGCCCCTGCTCAACTTCATCAAGGATCTTTGTTTCAGGGTTTTCAACCATATTGCCTTTAGAATCAAAGTTCTTGTCGTTAAAGGGGACAAATTCATAGAACAGGCCATTATCGACAACCAGTTGCATCACCCGCCGGTCGAGGCGGTTCTGATAGGCAATGTAACCCTCGGAAGCAAGGTATGATTCGTTATAAATTACCGGTTTCCCAAAGAGCTTGTCAAAGCTTTTCGTATAAGGTTCGAACGAAACCCCGCTGTGCACATATACTGCCAGATCGGGCCAGATATCATGAATTGTCTTGAGATTATAATGCTGAATAATGCGTTCCAGGATGATCTGTATCCATGCCGGTACACCAACAATAACACCGATATCCCAATTGGGTGCCGAGCGGACGATCTCATCCAGCTTGGTTTCCCAGTTGCGCTCGCGCGAAATTCTTTTTCCCGGTTTATAAAAATGCTGAAACCAGAAAGGGATATTCCCCGCAGAAATTCCAGAAAGATCTCCCTCATAATAAGTTCCGTTATAATGCAGGTGCGTACTGCCACCGATCATCAAGATTCCCTTTTCATAGAATTCGATCGGAAACTTATAACGTGCCGTCGACACCAATTGCCGTATACTCACCCTTCGTATGGCCCTTATCATGTCGCCCGTAACAGGGATCTGCTTGCTCGACGACTCAGAAGTTCCTGATGTAAGTGCAAAATATTTTACCCTCCCGGGCCAGCTTACAAATCCTTCACCATTCAGGGTGCGGTACCACCATTTCCTGAACATCGAATTATAAGTAAACACAGGGACTTTGTCCTGAAAACTATTCACTATGTCCCTGCTATTGAGTATTTTAGCAAATTCATAATGCTCCCCAAATGCAGTATTCTGGGCTTTTGTGAGTAATTTTCGCAAGACTTTTTGCTGTGCTTCTTTGCAATCCTTTTTCTTTCTGATCTCTATAGGAATGCTTCGTAGTTCGTATGCACGTTTGATAATCGTACCAAGGATAGCCATGCTGGATAGTTCAATTATTAGAGGCGATAAAATTAAGAAATAATTGTTAATTTTATAGAATCAAGTCGTTATGATGAAAAATCCGGTCACCATCAGTCTCCGTATTCTTTTGCCGCTCACCGTGTTAGCTTTTACTTACTTAATCGTCATACTGGCCCTGAACAGCTTCAACGATTATAAACCAGAAGATGCGGCCATTAAACGAAGTCATTCAGCAGAAGCGCATGATACTGTTTTTCAGGGAACATATTCAATGCTTAGCTGGAATATTGGTTACGGCGGATTGAACAAAAACGCAGATTTCTTTTACGACGGGGGCTCCATGGTTTTTCCGGGAAAGCAAGAATATAAGCACTCCATAGATCAGATATTTAAACAGCTTCACTCCTTCGACAGTATTTCTTTTATCCTCTTACAGGAAATAGATACGGCCTCCGCCCGCTCATACTACACGAATCAATACCAAAACATATCTTCCCGGCTAAATAACCACCATGGTGTTTTTGTAAAAAATTATGATGTGTCATTTGTGCCGGTTCCCTTATTTAAACCGCTTTCACGCGTAACTTCAGGTTTTTCTTTATTTAGTATTTATCGGGCCGCTGAGATACGAATGACTGTTTTTCCCGGTAAATTCCCCTGGCCCAGGCAACTGTTTATGCCCGACCGCTGCTTTATGACCTGCAGCTATGTTACCGGTTCAGGAAAATATCTTCATATTATCCATACGCACAACTCAGCTTTTGATAACGGAACGCTGAGAGAACAGCAGATCAACCTGCTCAACCAGCATATGGAATTGTTGTATGCGCGAGGCGATTATGTTATCGCAGGAGGCGACTGGAACATTAACCCGCCGGGATATAAAAATACTCCCTTCCTCAGTGGCGACACTGCCTTTGAGGTTTCGTTCAGCGGTCAGTATAAACCCGGAGGCAAGGACTGGACAATTGCCTTTGATCCTCAATATCCTACGAACCGGGATGTTTCCACCCAATATGTACCCGGGCATACACCTGCAACAATTATCGACTTTTTTGTTTGCTCGCCCAATATTGATGTGGTCAGGGTTGAAACACTTCATGATGGTTTTTTACACTCCGATCATCAGCCGGTTTATCTTCGATTTAAGTTAAATAACCAGTTTAAAACAAATGGTCTTTGAACCCTTTACACCATAAAGTTGTTTATAGAAAAAATATAACAAGATGAAAAAGAACATGGGAGTATTCGACCGTTCGCTCAGGATCATCCTGGCAATAGTAGTGGCAGTATTGATATTTTTGGGTGAATTAAGCGGCACAACCGCGATCATTCTGGGCATTATAGCTGCGGTATTTTTATTAACCAGCCTTTTTGGTTTTTGCCCGCTTTATACCCTGTTTGGGCTAAAAACTTGTGCTTCAAAGGAAAAATAATTACATAAACATGTCGGCGGCAATGCCATCGGCAAATAACTTGCCCTTACGGGTAAGAAAAATCCTTCCCCTGTCAGTTGTCAGCATTCCATCCCGGATATGCCTGATCATTTGCTTTGAGATATATGCATGATACTTATCACCAAATTCATGCTGAACTACCTTAAGGTCGCAACCCCAGATTGTTCTGAGGGAGGTCATCACATATTCATTGTAACGTTGATCAACCGACAGGAACTCTTCTTCATATGATTCGCTGAAATACCTGTCAAGGGCAAACCACTCTTTAAGCGATGCTTTATTCCATCTTCGCGAAATACCGTTGTATGAGTGTGCCGAAGGGCCCAGTCCGAGGTAATGGCCGCCGGCCCAGTAAAGGCTGTTATGCCTTGAATAAAAGCCTTCACGGGCAAAACTTGAGATCTCGTAATGGATATAGCCGGCAACCTCCATAAATTCCTGAAGGATCTTAAAATGGCTCACGGTATCCTCATCACTGGGTGGTGCCATCTTTCCTTTTCTGATGAGGATGCTAAGGGCGGTTTTTTCTTCAACAGTAAGTGCATATGCTGATAAGTGGGCAATATTCAAAGAGCGGAAAATCTCAAGGTTTTTTACCCATTGTTTATCTTTCAGCCCGGGTATTCCGTATATCAGGTCAATACTAAGATTGCCAAATCCCTGATCCTGCAATAGTTTCACAGCATTCTTGGCCTGCAAAGCTGTATGCTTACGATTGAGGTATTGAAGATCAGCATCAAAAAATGACTGAATACCAAGACTTAAGCGGTTAACAGGGCATTTTTTGATACCGGCAATCCATTGTATATTTATATCATCGGGGTTTGCCTCGAGCGTAATTTCAGCATCGCCGGCAATGTTAAACTGATCATGTAAAGCATCGAATATTTTCTTTAAACCCTCTGTTTCGAGCAATGAGGGTGTACCACCTCCAAAATAAATCGTATTGATGGTATGCCCTCCAAGATAGTCTTTCTGCAATGCTATTTCTTTTAGCAAATGGTTGACAAATTGCGGCTTGTAACGCACTGAGGCCACGGAGAAAAAATTACAATAGTGGCATTTTGCCTTGCAGAATGGTATGTGGATATAGATGCCGGCCATGAATTTTGCTGATAACACATAAAAATAAAACTATTTTATCAACCGTTAAAGGATATATTTTATTGCCGTATAGCCAAAAACAGGAACTGCAATAACTTAAAAAAGTTATAAATAAGTATCTGCATACGTCAAAACCAGGCATAATTGCACAATTCATTGTATTTTTATCATCAATTTAAAATATAATCTATGAAAAGAAGAGATTTTCTGTTCAAAGGCCTTGGAGCCGGAATCCTTGCCGGATCAGGGGTTTCAATGAATGGGTTTTCGCGCTTGATGGGGAATCCTTTAGCCCCTGAAGACGGGGAGGTTGACCTTGTGGCCGTAAAAGGTTCTGATCCTGTTGAAATGTTCGACAAAGGTATGGAACCCTTCGGCGGAATATCGGCATTTGTCAAGCCGGGACAAACAGTGGTAATCAAGCCAAACATCGGCTGGGATACCACTCCCGAAAGGGCAGCCAATACCAACCCTGAGCTTATCGGACGGATCATAAAGCGCTGCTATGAAGCCGGAGCCAAATCCGTGAGCGTTTTCGACAATACCTGCGACGAATGGAAAAAATGCTATGCCAACAGTGGCATTCAGGCCGAAGTGGCGAATAACAATGGAGCGCTCGTTCCGGGAAACAGCGAGAGTTATTACAGGGATGTAGACATCCCCGGAGGGAAAAGTCTTACAAAAACAAAGGTTCATGAACTCATTCTCGATTCCGATGTATTTATTAACGTTCCTGTGTTAAAAAGCCACGGCTCGGCAAAACTCACCATTGCCATGAAAAA
Source organism: Bacteroidales bacterium (assembly GCA_032250805.1). Classification (GTDB taxonomy): domain Bacteria; phylum Bacteroidota; class Bacteroidia; order Bacteroidales; family B18-G4; genus B18-G4. The sequence goes on along the minus strand of JAVVEM010000006.1, from coordinate 72,626 downwards.
CCTTATGGGGGTAGTCTGGGACAGGCGCTATTGGCATCAGAACGATCTGCATCAATGCATTGCCGATTATACTACTCACCGGAAACCTGATCTTAACATTGTCGATGCATACAGGGTAATGAAACGCAACGGCCCGCGGGGCGTTTCAACGGAAGATGTGATCATGCTAAATTCAATGGTCATCTCACGCGATATTGTTGCTGCCGATGCCGCTGCCACAAAAATTTTCGGACTCGAACCCGAAGATATTCCCCACATTATGATCGCACACGAAATGGGTGTCGGGAATATAAACCTGTCTGAATTGAATATCAAAAGAATCAAAATGTAGGCAATGAATTTCAGAATACTGAAAAAAGCTCGTGTTGTTATTTCACTGGTATTTTTTCTGCTGATCAGCTTTATATTTATTGATTTTACCAATGCTCTGTCAGGGAAACTAATACAGGGCATACTATATACGCAATTCCTACCTTCGCTGCTTAATTTTATTGGTATAGCAGCACTGGCTGCCACGGGTTTTATTTTTATTATTCTGCTTAATCTCCTTTTCGGAAGAATATACTGTTCTACCCTGTGCCCGCTGGGCACCTTCCAGGATATTATTATCAGATTAAAGAAGCCGTTCGCTAAGAAGAAAAAGTTCAGGGTTCAGCGTTCAATTTATTTTCTGCAATATGGTTTGCTGGCCGTTTCTGCACTTCTGCTTCTTCTGGGGCTCATCACTCCTTTGCTATTTCTGGATCCCTACAGCAATTACGGCCGGATAGCAGCAAATTTATTCAGGCCGGTATATCTCCTGCTAAATAACCAGGGTGCAGTTACCCTGGAAACGATGGAAGTATATACACTTTATAAAGTAGAGCCCGGTGTAACTCATTGGTTTTCGGTTGCTTTTTCAGCATCTTTCTTTTTCCTTGTCTTTTGGCTATCCGTTAAATATGCCCGCTTGTTCTGTAATAGCCTCTGTCCGGTAGGTGCATTCCTGGGATTGTTCTCAAGGTTTTCTCTTTTCAGGATCAGGCTTGACAAAACGCTTTGTACCTCCTGCGGAAAATGTTCGGCAGTATGCAAGGCCGGTTGTATCGACATTAAATCACGCGAAGTCGACTTTTCGCGCTGTGTCGGCTGCCTGAATTGCCTCACGTCGTGCCCAAGCAATGGAGTGGTTTTTAGCCGGACAAACAGGCAGGCTGCAGTAAGTCTTAAAACTTACGATCCTGCACGCAGGGAGCTGCTGGGCAAGGCTATGGGTGTAACGGCTTCGCTTGCTGTAATGCCCCTGTATGCCACAACAGAAAACTGTAAAAAAGGTAAGCACAAGGGCATGCATGAAGTGATTAAGGAAAATCCTGTTTCTCCTCCGGGATCGGTTAGTATTGAAGCATTCAACAAGGCCTGCACTGCTTGTCATTTGTGTGTAAGCATTTGTCCGACGCATGTGATCAAACCTGCATGGTTTGAATACGGACTGGCCGGCATCATGCAACCCCGCTTGGATTATCATGCCAATTACTGCAACTTCGATTGCGTGGCATGCACCGAAGTATGCCCTACGGGTGCCCTGCAACCGCTGAATATGGAAGAAAAACATTTACTGCAACTTGGAAAAGTAAAATTTATCAAGCAAAATTGTATTGTGTATACCGATGGAACGGATTGCGGTGCCTGCTCGGAGCATTGCCCTACCAAGGCAGTAAAAATGGAGCCTTTCAGGTTTAATTTGTTCCTCCCTGTAATTTATCCTGATATTTGCATCGGCTGCGGGGCTTGCGAATATGCCTGCCCAACTGATCCCAAATCAATCTTTGTTGAAGGAAATCCAATCCATCTGATCGCTGATAAGCCCGAAACAAAACAATTGGAACAACCCGATCCTGAAGAAGATTTTCCCTTCTGATCTTATTTTTTCAATATGATCCTAAATGTTGTATCCCGGCCGGGATATGAATGCTTTACAAAGATCTTTCCCTTATGATAATCCCTGATAATGCGTTTGGAAAGCGATAATCCCAGTCCCCATCCCCGTTTCTTACTGGTATAGCCCGGGTTAAAAATAGCTTTAAAATGGGATTTGTGAATGCCCTTGCCCGTATCACTCACATCAATAACCACATGGTTTTTTTCTTCTTCAACCGAGATGCTTATCTTACCATTTCCAGCCATGGCATCAATGGCATTTTTTACAAGGTTTTCGATAACCCAGCTGAACAGATGCGCATTTAAAGGGACAATGATCGGACGATTACCGGGTACCCTGATATTGTATTCAACCTTCTTTGAGGTGCGTGATTTAATGTATTCGGTTGAGCTGTATACAACATCAACAACATTAACCGGATCAAGGCTTGGGGGTGATCCGATCTTTGAAAAACGATCGGTGATGTTCTCAAGCCGGTCTATGTCTTTTCTGATCTCCGTTAAGCCCTCGTCTTCAATTCCTTTCAGTTTCATAAGCTCAAGCCAGGCCATCATTGAAGAGAGTGGGGTGCCGAGCTGGTGTGCGGTTTCTTTCGACATGCCAACCCAAACACGATCCTGCTCAGAACGACGCGATGTGCTGAATAAAAAATATGTGATCAAAAGAAAAAGACCGATCACTCCGAACTGTACATAAGGATAAATGGTTAACTGTGTCTGTATGGCCGAACTTTTATAGAAAATATATCGTTTTTCAGGTCCCGAAAGCGTAATTTCGATTGGCCGGTTTTCTGAAGCCATTTCGGCAAGTGTTTTTGCAAGGAATACGGAATCAGTGCTATTTCCTTCACCGAGATTTCCCGATAATAAGACATGTTGTTTCGTGCTGTCGGTAATGATAACCGGAACTGATACAGCATTTTCAACTACCTCTGAGAGAAATGATTCATTCAGGTCGTTTAATACCTGCCGTAACTCAGTGTAGATCAACGATTCTTTAAAATACAGCATCTGTACTTCTCCGGGCAGATATTCGATCCTGATGGGCTTATACACTGTGAATTCCTTTTTCAGATCACCTTTCAGTACATCATAACGGCTCACGCTGTCGGGTACGTTGCGGGCATGAATAATGCTGTCGTTCTGTTTCGTCATGATCACGGGTATGGTGGTATTGCCCCTGATGATCTTATAATAGATATCGATCACGTCTGAATTTACCTCTTTCATCATATTCTTCGAGGCATCGGCAAGTATTTCGGCCCGCTTTCTTTCCTCTTCCCTTATTTCTTCAAAAAAACTGTCGGTATAAGCCACAAGATTTGCTTTCCGCTGAAGGGCATTGGCCCAGATCTTTACGTTTTGCCTTTCCGATTCAGCAATCTTCTTAACGATGATATTGGTGTACCATAATGAAGCTGTCACAATAACCACCGCAAAAGAAAACAGTATCCACTTCCATCTTTTTTTCCGAGAATATGAATTCATTTGATGTCTGATTTTAATCCTTTCAGGGATGATAACGAAACGAAATGTAAGCTATTTTGTAGCGCATTGTAAACTTACACAAAATAATGCTTCCCAATACCTTTTATCATCATCTTCATCCCCTTATTAACCCTATAGGTATGACGCAGCTTATTGATTGTATGATTTTCCGGATCCTGATTAATTCTGTGATCGCGCAATATTCAAAACTTGAATAAAAGTAGAGCTGTAAGGTTGTTTTTTGAAAACTAATTTCTTCGTTCACAAGTATATTTTCTTATACCTCCGCTTATATTATTCGAGCATCAACAGCTAATTAAAAAATTTCATTCACTATATTTTTTTACATTTAACTGCCTTTTTAGTTGCATAACTAATTTTTTAGTTGTATATTTGGCAAGATATATGAATCTATTCATGTTAAGACGATGTCTTTTTTTAAGCAAAACAACTAACTTTTTAGTTTCGAACCTGACAAACATGGCTGTATGAAAGAACTCACCAAAGCAGAAGAACAATTGATGCAGATCCTCTGGAAACTGAAAAAAGCCTTTATTAACGATATTCTGGCTGAGTTGCCCGAGCCCAGGCCGGCTTACAATACGGTTTCAACAATCGTTCGCATACTTGAAAAAAAGGGATTTGTTGATCATAATGCGTACGGAAAATCTTATGAATATTATCCCCTGGTTTCGAAAAAAGAATATACAAAATCGTATTTCGGCCATTTTATGAAAAATTATTTTGGCAATTCGTACCGCGAAATGGTGTCGTTCTTTACTTCCGACAGCAACCTCAACATTGCCGAGCTCGAAGAGCTAAAGCAAGCCATGGCCGAGGAAATAATCCGCAAAAAAATACAAGACAATGAATAGCCTGCTCACCATAATCATTCAGTCGTCGATATCGATATCGCTATTTTACCTTGTCTACTATCTTTTTCTGAGGAAGGACACATTTTTTAAAACCAATCGCTTTTATCTGCTTTCGGCACTGCTCATTTCGGTGACCGTCCCTTTCATTGATTTTATAAACTTTCTGAATCCTTCAACAGGCCTGTATATGGTGTTACTCGACCCGATTACAATCACACCCGAAGGCATGATCGAAACAATGAGAGGAAACACCAGTATTTTCCAGACTGTTATTATCGTTTATATAACTGGCATGGCAATATTCTCATTTCGTTTCATCTATCAGCTTCTTCAACTGGCTTTGCTGGTCAGACGTTACGGAATTTCAGAAAGGCATGGAATCCGAATCATATTGCCGATAAAAAATTTTCGCCCTTTTCTTTTTCAATCTCATTTTTCTCAACAATCCGGATACGGATTCTACAGGTACAAAAAAGATCATTGCCCATGAGATGATACATATCAAACAGGGTCACAGTTTCGATCTTATCATTCTTGAAATCATAACCATATTCCAATGGGTTAATCCTTTCATCTGGATGTACAGGCATGCCATTAAAACATTGCATGAATTTATGGCCGATGAAGGGGTACTGCACAGCGGGGTAGACGCAAACGTCTACAGTGCATTGCTCTTTGAGCAAAGTACGGGGATCCAGATCAGCGATCTGGCAAACAATTTCAGTAAATCACTTTTAAAAAGGAGGTTCATTATGATGACCAAAAAAAGAACAACAAAGCTGGCAAGACTAAAACTATTACTTGTTTTACCACTGGCCCTGACCATGATTATGGCAACTTCAATGAGTCCTGATCTAATTGCCCAGGAAAAAAAGAAGGAATTGCCACCGCCCCCGCCTAAGGCAGTCAAAAATGCAGAGAAACCCATTGAGGCACCCTCGCAGCTATCGCAGGACGAGCCTGAGGAGGTAGTTTTCGCCGTTGTTGAAGAAATGCCGGCTTTTCCTGGAGGAATTGAAGCCATGTATACCTACCTGGGGCATAGCATAAAATACCCCGAGGGGGCCAAAACAAATAAAATACAGGGAACGGTATATGTAACATTTATCGTTAGAAAAGACGGAAGTGTATCCAATGTTAATGTTCTGCGCGGTATTGGACATGGCTGTGACGACGAAGCAGTCCGTGTTGTAAAGGAAATGCCTTTATGGAAAGCCGGCAAACAGGGTGGAAAAGCAGTAAATGTACAGTACAATCTTCCGATCAAATTTTTACTTGCTCCCGACAAAAAAGAGGAGGAGAAAAAATAAGCCTCTACTAATTTTCAGTTTCCTTTCCGTTTAACAAATCGCGGGCAAACTGTTTGAAAGAATTTTCCCGAAGTTTGCCTGCATTTTTTGGTTGGTATGTTATGCTTTTGGGGGTTGTTCGCAACTGAACAGATAGTGTTAAAAATATTCTTAATTTAGCACCATTAAGAATTTTAAACCACAGCCATGAAAACCAAAACCTTCCTCAGCATTTCAGGCCTTGTCATTGCTTTACTTATAGCATCGTGCCTGCCACACAAATCTGACAAAATAGCAGAAGATTCACAAACGATTATTCCTTCAGGGGCTTCACTGGAAGCTGCCCCGCAGGATTATGTAAACGAAAGACTGAGCATTTATGCACCATTCAGACTTACGGCAAAGCTCGCGCATCTGTCAGAAAATGAACAACAGATTGTAAGCATTCTTTACGAAGTAGCAGGGATCATGGATGGGCTTTTCTGGAAACAAACGATCGGACAGCCGGAAGAGTTCCTCGCCCGTATACAGGACGAAAGCACCCTGAAATTTGCCAAAATAAATTATGGGCCCTGGGACAGGCTGAACAATAACAAGCCTTTTATTGCAGGAATTGGAGAAAAACCCAAAGGGGCAAATTTTTATCCTGAAAATATGACCAAAGAAGAATTTGAAAGCTTCGAAGATCAGAATAAAACAAGCTTGTATACCCTTATCAGGAGAGACGAGAATGGTTCACTTAAAACAGTGTGGTATCACGAAGCCTATGCCAACGAACTGAATAAAGCATCTGAATTGATGATAAAGGCAGCCTCGCTGGCCGAAGACACCAGCTTGAAGAAATACCTTGAACTCAGGGCCGAAGCGCTGATCACCGATAAATATCAGCCCAGTGATTTTGCATGGATGGAAATGCAAAATACCAACATTGACTTTGTTGTTGGGGCCATCGAAAATTATGAAGATGCACTGTACGGCTACAAAGCAGCTTATGAATCATTTATACTGCTGAAAGATATTGAATGGAGCCAGAGGCTCGAAAAATTCGCTTCCATGTTACCCGACCTGCAGAAAGGACTTCCGGTAGAAGATAAATACAAAAAAGATATTCCGGGAAGCAAAGCCGACATGAATGCTTATGATGTGATCTTTTATGCCGGCGATTGCAATGCTGGCAGTAAGACAATTGCCATCAACCTGCCGAACGACGAAGAAGTTCACGTAAAATACGGATCAAGAAAATTACAGCTCAAAAATGCGATGAAAGCCAAGTTCGACAAGATCCTGGTACCCATATCAGATCTTCTTATCGATCCCGATCAACGCCAGTATATTACGTTTACTGCATTTTTCGAAAACACCATGTTTCATGAAGTCGGGCATGCCATGGGAATAAAAAATACCATTAACGGAACTGGAACGGTGAGGGAGGCACTCAAAGAGCAATATTCTGCAATAGAAGAAGGAAAAGCCGACATTATGGGCCTCTACCTTGTAACCAGGCTATATGAAATGGGTGAACTTGATGAGGGAGAAGTAATGGATAACTATGTAACCTTTTTTGCCGGAATTTTCCGTTCATCACGTTTTGGCGCTGCCAGCTCGCATGGCAAAGCCAATATGATGCGATTTAATTATTTTGCCGAACAGGACGCATTTAGCATCAATGAGGATGGCACATATACCGTGAATTTTGAGCAAATGCAGCAAGCTATGATTAGCCTGATGCAGAAAATCCTTACCATCCAGGGCAATGGCGATTATGATGGCGCAAAAGCCTGGGTTGAAGAATCAGCAATGGTCCCTGAGGGATTACAGACCGACCTTGACAGGCTGAACAGTTCAAATATCCCTGTCGACATTTATTTTGACCAGGGACCGGAAAATGTAGGATTGTAATAATCAATAAACAACATAATTTAAACAACATGAAAAGATTCTTATTAGTATTATTTGCAGCATGGCTGCTGGGTGGTGCAGCTATGGCTTATGAACCGCCTGATGAAGGAATGTGGCTGCCCATGTTCGTTGAGCGGCTGAATTATGTCGATATGCAGGAAGCAGGCCTCCAGCTTACTCCTGAAGAGATATACAGTGTTAACAATTCAAGCCTGAAAGATGCCATTGTTGGTCTTTCGGGTGGTGGCGTTGGTGGTTTTTTCTGTACCGGCGAGATCGTTTCCGATAAAGGATTGTTATTTACAAACCATCATTGTGGCTATAATAACATTCAAACACACAGCACGGTTGAGCACGATTACCTCAAAGACGGTTTCTGGGCCACAAGCCTTGAAGAAGAGTTGCCAAATGAAAACATGGCTGCTTCTTTTCTTGTCAGGATGGAGAATGTTACCGACAGCATTATTCCCTTTCTGTCTGATACCCTGACTGAGACCGACCGGAGTGCTGAAGTAAGAAAGATCAACGACCGCCTTGTCAAACGTGCAAAAGAAGACGGACAGTATGAAGCCCGTGTTTCCTCTTTTTACGGCGGCAACGAATACTATCTTTTTGTTTATAAGGTATATAAAGATGTAAGACTGGTGGGTGCACCGCCATCATCAATCGGAAAATACGGCGGCGATACCGATAACTGGATGTGGCCGCGCCATACTGGCGATTTTTCGATTTTCCGTGTATACGCCGGCCCCGACGGTGAGCCTGCAGAATATGCAGAAGACAATGTGCCCCTCAAGCCCAAACACCATCTTCCGATTTCCCTTAATGGTTATGAAGAAGGCGATTTTGCAATGATCTGGGGATACCCGGGAGGTACCGAACGCTATCTCACCTCATATGGTATTGAGCATAAACTTGAAGCTTTCCTGCCAACACTGGTAGATATTTTTGATGCCCAGTTAAAAGCATGGAAAACACATATGGATGCCAACCAGGCTGTGCGTATACAATATGCTTCCAAGTATGCCGGACTGGCAAATGCATGGAAATTGTTCCTGGGTCAGATCCGCGGGCTTAAACGCTTGAATGTTAAAGGAAAAAAGGAAGATATTGAGCAATCATTCCAGGCCTGGGCCGATGCCGATCCCGAAAGAAAGAAAGTTTACGGAAATGTGATCAAAGCCCAGGAAGAAGCATATGCCATTCTGACGGAAGAATTTCCTAACCTTGCCTATACTGCCATTGCGGCAAATTCGCCTGAGATACTCGGATTTGCAAGCCGGTTTGGCCAGTTGAAGGACATGCTCGAATCAAAGGCAGAAGATGTGATCATTGATGAAACCACCGATCAGCTTAAAAACGGAATGGCCGGTCATTTTAAAAATTATTACGCTCCTGCCGACAGGGATGCTTTTGCTGCCCTGATGGAAGTTTACCACAAAAATATGCCCACTGATAAACAACCAGCCTATTTCCTCGAACTGGTAGAAGAAATGGATGGCGATTTTGTTACTTTGGCTGAATATGTGTTCGAAGAATCTATCTTTGATGACCAGGACGAGATCAGCGAATTTCTCGAAAAACCCAAAGCAAAAAAACTGGCAAAAGACCCTGCCCTGCGTCTGGCAACAGAATTTAGCGCCATGATGGGACAGGCAATGGGCCAGTACCGACAGGCCAATACGAACCTGAATAAATATAACCGGCTTTTTATTGCAGGGCTGCGCGAACAAATGCCAGATAAGGTATTCTATCCCGATGCCAATTCAACGATGCGTATGACCTATGGTTCGGTGCAGGATTATGTGGCCGCTGATGCCGTTTTCTATGATTATTATACCACGCTTGAGGGAGTGATGGAAAAGGAAGATCCCTCAAACGATGAATTTATTGTTGAAGAAAAATTGAAAACGCTTTACAGAAATAAAGACTATGGCCGTTATGGCGAAATGATCGATGGGGAAGAACGTATGATCGTATGTTTCCTCACCACAAACGACATCACCGGCGGGAATTCAGGCAGCCCGGTCATTAATGGTAAGGGCGAACTGATCGGGATCGCTTTTGATGGCAACTGGGAAGCCATGAGCGGCGACATCGCCTTTGAGCCTGAGCTGCAACGCACCATTAATGTCGATATCAGGTACGTGCTCTTTATCATTGATAAAATGGCGGGAGCCCAAAACCTCATCGACGAACTCACCATCATTGATACACCCACAGCAAAAACTGCCACAAAATCAGTTGGTGCATCTGAAATGAATATGGAAGAATAAATAAAACAAGGCTGTCTTTTATTAAATAAAGGCAGCCTTGCTTTTATATGTATACCGGGTTACAGTATACAGTGTCCGGTATTTGTTATCAGGGAAACAAGTGAACTAAAGTTGAATAAAACCATTTAACCATTTAGCCATTTAACACTGAAGCACTGAAACACTGAAGCACTGAAACCATTCAGTAAAATTTCTTATCTCTTCCTAATGAATAACCTTCCTTGAATATCTCTTTTCTCCGTCGCTTAAATTGAGCACATAGGTTCCGGCCGGATAGTCATTGAAAGAGATCTGATGCAGTTTTTTATTCCCATCGATCTTTTGCTGAAATAGTACCTGTCCCTGCATATCACTTATGCTAAGGTCGATGTGGGGAGATGATAAGTCGCCCAGCTCAATGTTCAGCCTGTCCTTAACCGGATTGGGCCAAACATTCGTAACCTCCAGCGCAGGCAATTCGTCGACCGAAACCCACGGATCAGAATTCCATGTGGTTGAATACATTCCACGCCCATGCGTTGCAGCGATAACAGTATTGTCGGATTCTCTGAGCTGAAGCATGTCGACCCGTACATTGGCTATTCCATCTACATCAGGGGTCCACTCAAGTACGGTAAAGTGAAGGTGATTACAGGTCCAGATGCCAAGTTCCGTTGCCAGCATGGCCTGTTTCGCATCATTGGGATGAAAAAGTGCATAACGCACCGGAATATCCGGAAGGTTGGCTTCAATGTTTTTCCATGTTATGCCACCATCATAAGTCCGCCATACCGACGGAACACCATAATTGCTAAAGGTAACCAACAAACTGTCTTCCGAACCGCCGATTGCAACCGACGAAACAGATGCCACCGGAAATGACGGACCGGTAATTTCTGTCGTCTGTGGACTTCCTTGCGCATTTTCAACTTTAAACAACCGTCCCGTTTGCCCCCCTATGAATAATGTTGAAGTATTTTCTTCCGAATGCGGGGAGTACTTCACAAAACTGAAGGGGGTGGTTTCTCCCGTACCAACATAAACAAAATCTTTATTCGGATTATAGGGAATATTTTTGATCCGGAGGATCTGATCGGCTCTGAACCCCTGGAAACTGCAGGCATTGGCATAAAGTATATTCAATTCAGAATCGTAATCGGCCGGGCTGATAAATGTTCCACTTTCCTGACCTGCATTCTGGTATGGAAAACCATTCAAATGTATGGTATACCTGTTGTAGTAGTATGAGGTGATGAATATTTCAGGTTCATTTTTATCCCAGAAACAATAGGCGCCGTCGCCACCATCGATCATGTCGTTGATATCAAGCGGATCGCCCTGAAAGTACAGGGTGCCGTTATCCTGTAATCCGCCAATAAAACGATCATCGCCTGCAATGGGAGAAATGGCGCAGGTATAGAACTGCAGGGTGCTGAAATTTTTGTTCCGTTCTTCAAAAACAGGATTTGCTGAAGACGCATTCGCAGTATAAAAAATACCTCCATCGCTTCCAAAAAGAATTTCATTTGCCGAGCCTTCTTTATACAACTGCACATGCTGGTCGGCATGAACATAGTCATCACCTCCGCCATAATACATCAATGCCCAGTTTGACTGCTGCTGCCAGGACGCACCGCCATTAAAACTCGACCATACATCCAAACCCCCAACATACAAATGGCTTGGGTCTGTTGGATCGACAGCACCAATAAGGGCATGCCAGGCCAGTGTAGCGTAATCATAATCAGGAAGATTAATTTGCTGCCACGATTGCCCGCGATCAGTAGTACGGTAAATATACCGGCCTTTATAATATACAAAGCCGTCTTCATATCCTACGGCAAAGAGGGCATACAGGATTGAATCAGCCGAGGGCGAGGCTGCCAGGATTACCCGTCCGGGGATCTTTTCATACGCTTGTCCCTGGATCATATTTTTTATATTGTCATATACTGTCCAGCTGCCGGCGGTACCCAGATCGGAATAAAAAATGGTGGCTCCGCCTTTGAGTTCCGGCGTTTCCATACTGCCAACATAAATACGCCCATCACCCTGGATCTTAATATCGGATACTGCATAGGGCTCATCAAGACCCGGAATATTGGGAAGCACCTGCTCCCAGTTTTCGCCGCCATCTTCCGACCGGAACAATCCATTTTCAGGTTCGCTCTGATGGGTTACACCTTTATAAAAGCCCGAAGCCACGGCAGCATAGATCACACTGCTGCCATTTTCATCACGGATCTGTATATCGGTAACATATTTAAATTGCTCTGTTGACGGAATAAAATCCCAGTTTTCGCCGCCATCAGTTGATTTTATGATGCCCATTCCCACACCTGATGATTCACGGTAGATCACCCTGGCAGTCTCGGCTTCTCCCGTTCCGGCATAAAATATCTGCGAATTGTTGGGATCGCTCACAAGGCAACTGATCGCGAGGTTCGGGAAAAAATCATTCACCACGACCCAGGCGCTCTGGGCATCGCTAATATCATCATTGTACCATAATCCTCCGGTCACTGCTCCGGCCCATACTTTATTGCCCGAGGGATCGTTGGGATCGTACATAATGGCCCTCGTTCGGCCACCCATATCAGATCCTGCAGTAGTCCAGCTGAGGTTACCGGTACTGCGCAGGGAGGAATGCTGAAGTGTGCGGGTATACTCCCAGGCACTCTTCAGCCGCTCGCGGGGAACCCTTCCAAGGGCCGGATCAACGGTGTTGAAATAATTCTGAATGGCAGCCAGATCCGGGCGGTCGGGGCGGTTTTCGCCCGCGGCCTGTTGTTCAATATCTTCCGGGATCATTGCAAATTGCCGGTGCAAATATTGTTCGTATTTTTCGCGTGGACCGGGCTGTTTATCCTGAATAAGGATCAGTATTGTGGCAAAGACTAATATCGTGATGCCAATGGCTGTAAAATATTTTTTATTTATCATGTTAATTTGGTTTATGCCGTGCAAAGGTAAAGAGGAATGGCTTACCTAAAAAGCCCTTTCTATCGTAATGGATCATCTTTTACGATAAAAAGGGCTGTTCAAAGAAATGCCTGAGGCTTATTCTTTCTTCGCAAGTATCACATTATCAATGTATCGTGTTGCTATTGCTTCATTATTTTATCTGTTACCAGGCCTTTGGCTGTTTTAACTTTAAGGATATACATGCCGGCCGGCAGGCTGCCAAGATCCATCCTCGTTGTGCCCTTGTTTATTTTTTCATATACCATCAGCTGACCCTGGCTATTGTATATAAAAATCTCTTCCATTTTCTCCATCATGCCAATATTTACGATATCGCGCACCGGATTGGGATTGATCAGCAGATCCACATCGCCAGGCTGTAAATCGCTGATGCCCTGGCTGCCATACATGAGCCAGTCGACGATCCTGTACATCCATGTATCCCTTGCCTCAATATTCTGAACTGAAGCAATATCGATTGTTGTAAATACTGATCTGAATGTAGCGGTTTCATACTGTATGGCGGCAGGGCCCTCAGAAATATAGGGATTGATTATTCCCAGCATATTCTGACCCATGTGTTCGGCAATACTATCTCCGTAGAGGCCGTCATCTGTCGATAAATTAAAGATGTCAGCAACCCTGAATTCCAGGCCTTCCGCAAGTGATCCGGGAGAACCGACAAAACTGGCAGAATCAGCTAATCCACCCTCCTCAATGTGGTACACATCCTGCACAACTTCAATAATACCAAGCTGATCGCGCGGGAATTCACCTTCATTGAATGTGCCCGCATCCGGATACCTGTCATACAAATAATCCTGGGCATTCATAAACAGTTTTCCTCCTCCCACATTCAAATACAGCAGCAGGTTAAATTCATCATTTTCGCCCATGGTTTGACCATCAGTCCAGGCCTCACCTGTAAACCATATAACGATATCAAAATTGCCCATATAGTCGGCGTCGGGACCATCGTCTGAAGGTTCCAACACTTCCCAGTATTCATATTCGTATCCGTTGGCATCAAGGGCTTCCTGTATCATGGGCCAGGTATCGGTAAAAACAAGGCCGGTATCATCAAAATCCCTGTCGACGCACAAGATCGTTTGTGCCGAAAGCTGGTTGCCAATAAAAAAAGAAAGTACAGCCAGCACACTTAAAAATCGTAATAATTTTTTCATCATTTGTAGGGTTAGTTAATATTTCAATTGGCTTAAAATTACAAAAATATTTCAGAACATGCAATTCAAATGTACATAATATTAATTTCATTACACCGAATGTCGCCTGAAACAAATAAATGGAATATTTATAGCAATACGCTATTTTCTTTTGTTTTGCATGCCATCTTTTATAAATTTACGACCCGTTAATTAAAATTATCCACCATGAAACAAGCCCGGTATGCGGTAATATTTATAGTTATTACTGTTTTTTCAGAACTTATGATTTCATCCTGCAGCCTGGATTCAAAAGAAATGAAGCAGGATAAAGATGAAAGCAAAGAATGGATCAGTCTGTTCGACGGTCATGACTTAACCGCCTGGAGAGGCTTTAAAAAAGACAGCCTTCCGGATGGGTGGAAAGCAGAAAACAACATGCTGGTTACCACCGGCAAAGGAGGCGACCTTGGGGGGGATATTATCACCAAAGAAGTGTTTGAAGATTTTCATTTAAGCCTTGAATGGAACATCTCTGAAGGTGGCAACAGTGGCATTTTTTTCAATGTAATTGAAAACAATTATCCAACCATATATGCTACCGGGCCCGAATATCAGTTAATTGATGATATTGGCTTTGAATATCCATTGGAAAAATGGCAGCAAACAGGTGCCAATTATGCACTGCATAATGCCGATAGCACCAAAAAGATCATCAGGCCCGCAGGCGGGTGGAACCATTCTGAGATAAGGGTAAAAGATGGCCACGTGACCCACTGGCTCAATGGCCAAAAAATTGTTGAATACCAACTTTGGGATGAGGATTGGAAAAAACGTGTTTCCGAATCCAAATGGAAAGATTACCCGGCCTATGGCCTTGCCGTTAAAGGACATATCGGCCTGCAGGACCACGGCAGTCCTGCCAAATTCAGAAACATTAAAGTTCTTGATCTGACCGAAAAGGGAAAGCTTGTTTTTAACGGTGAAAACCTGGATGGTTGGAAGATCCACGGCACAGAGAAATGGTATGTCGAAAATAATAAGCTCATATGTGAAAGCGGAGCTGATAAGCAATATGGTTACCTGGTAACTGAAGATGAGTATAAGGATTTTGTCCTCAGGCTCAAATTTCTGCAGCAAGACAATGGCAATTCGGGGGTTTTCTTCCGTTCATCAATTGATGGTATAAAAATAAAAGGATGGCAGGTTGAAGTAGCACCTCCCGGAAACAATGCCGGCGGGATTTATGAGTCATACGGGAGGGGCTGGCTTTATGAGATCCCCGAAGAAAAGGAAAATATCCTTAAAATGGGTGAATGGAACGAAATGCATATCAGGGTGGAAGGCGACCGTGTGATGACCTGGCTCAACGGTCAAATGATGACTGATCTCAGGGACAGCCTGATTGGTGAAGCCACAGGAGCCGTGGCCCTGCAAATCCACGACGGAGGAGGAATAAAAATACGCTGGAAAGATATTTATTTACACGAAATAAACAACAAATAAGATGACATACAGCAATGCGCAGATCGGCTGGCTGGTGATCCTGAGGCTTGCCATTGGATGGCATTTTCTTTACGAGGGGTTGGCAAAATTATTGAATCCCAACTGGAGCAGTGCGGGCTTTCTGCTTGATTCGGGAGGATTCATGAAGGACTTCTTCCACAGCCTGGCTTCGGACCCGGCAAAAGTAAATATCATCGACTGGCTGAATATATGGGGCCTGATCCTGATCGGGCTGAGCCTTATACTGGGCATGCTGGCCCGGCCTGCCATCATCAGCGGAATTGCTTTGCTGGCATTATATTATCTGTCGCATCCCCCATTTGTGGGAATCAGATATGCCGTACCCACCGAAGGAAGTTATCTGGTGGTAAATAAAACACTGATCGAATTAATTGCCATGGCAGTACTTTATGTGTTCCCAAGCAGCAAATATATTGGCATAGACCGTTTAATTTTTAAAAGAAAATGAAGAGAAGAGATCTGCTAAAAGGCCTGGCCACCGTTCCCGTATTGGGTGTTTTTGCCTATTCATGGCTGCAAAAACAAACGCACGATAAATACATTAAACGCAATATACAGGGAGAGATAAAGCTCAAAGCCACCGCACCCGACCTGCCTGCAACAGGCCCTATGGATAAAAAAATACGGCTGGGTTTGATCGGTTATGGCATCAGGGGAAAGCAACTGGCGCGTGCAGCCGGTTTTGCCCACCCTGAGCTGATCGACGATTGGATCCGTGGTGCTTCGGAAAATGCCAGCGACAACCGCTATAGGAATTTCCTTGAACAGGAAGATCTGAATGTGGAACTTAATGGCGTATGCGATATTTTTGACCCCTATGGAAATATGGCACAGGAGGCAGCAGCCAATATCAACAGGGAAGGAGCGGGTGCCGCTTTGGGAAGCCTGCCCCGGCGCTACAATAACTACCTCGATCTTATCCATGCCGACGATATTGACGCGGTGATCATTGCCACTCCTGATCACTGGCATGGCCCCATGACCATTGCCGCCGCCCGGGCAGGGAAGCATGTATATGCCGAAAAACCCATGACCTGGACCGTTGAAGAAACCTACGAAGTAAGGAAAGCCGTTAAGGAAAATAATATTGTCTTTCAGCTGGGCCACCAGGGCAGGCAAACCGAAAGTTATTTTAAGGCCCGTGAAGCCATTGAAAAGGGATTGCTGGGCAAGATCACCCTTATCGAAGTTACCACCAACAGAAACGATCCCAATGGCGCATGGGTGTATCCTATCCATGAAGAAGCAAATGAACAAACCATCGACTGGAAACAATTTCTCGGGCCGGCACCCGATCACCCGTTCAGCCTGGAGCGATTTTTCAGGTGGAGATGCTGGTGGGACTACAGCACCGGCCTTTCAGGTGATCTGCTTACCCATGAGTTTGATGCCATGAACCAGATACTCGGGCTCGGCATACCGCATTCGGCCATATCGAGCGGAGGCATATATTTTTTCAAGGACGGACGTACAGTGCCCGATGTATTGCATACGGTTTATGAATACCCCGGGAAAGACCTGAGCATGGTATACAGCGCCACCCTGGCCAATGACCGCAAGCGGGGCCGTGTGATCATGGGGCATGATGCCTCCATGGAACTGGGCAATGACCTGGTTATTAAAGCCGACCGGAGGTCGACACGCTACAGCGACAAGATCAGGGAGGGGATCATCGACCCCGACCTTCCGCTCTTTATATATTCGCCCGGAATGAAAAACGTGGATGCAATTACATCCCCGACAGAACAATATTTTGCCGGCCGGGGGCTTCTGTACACATATCGCGGTGGCAAGAGGGTCGACCCTACACATCTGCACATCAAAGACTGGCTTAACTGTATCCGTAATGGCGGACAACCCGCTTGCAATATCGACCAGGGCTTTGAAGAGGCGATGGCAGCCCATATGGGAACGATCGCCCTGAAAGAAAACCGCAAGGTGTTCTGGGATGCCGAAAATGAAAAGATCATTTAATTTTATATCGTCAAAAATGGAGCGAAGGAAATTTATTCAAACAACATCTGCCGGTATAATGGCCGGTATGCTTATGCCTGAGTTTGTACTTGCCGGCATATCATCAAAAAAACACATTGGCCTTCAACTCTATAGTTTGCGCGACGAAATAGCACAAGACCTTGAAGGAAGCCTTGAAAAAATTGCTGCTATCGGCTATAAAAATGTTGAGGCAGCCAGTTACAGTAATGGAATGTTTTATGGCCTTAAGCCTGCTGATTTCAGAAAACTGGTTGAAAAATACGGAATGAAAGCGATCAGTTCCCACGCGACATTTAAGGATTCGGAAATAGCTGTGGCAGTAAATGCTCACAGAGAGGCAGGTATACCCTACATCGTATGGCCCTGGATCGGCACTGAAGAACGCACAACAATTGACAACTATAAAACCCTGGCCGAAAAATTCAATACGATTGGCATGATATGCAGGGAGAACGATCTCAACTTCGGATACCACAACCATGATTTTGAATTTTATCCCATTGAAGGGAAGATTCCGTATGATCTCCTCCTTGAATCAACCGATCCCGCATATGTATTCATGCAAATTGATCTCTACTGGATCGTGTATGCCGGCAAGGATCCCATTGCCCTTTTCGAAAAATATCCCGGACGCTTTGCACTATGGCATGTAAAGGATATGGCCGCAGGAAAGTCAAAAAAAATGACTGAAGTGGGGAGTGGGGTGATTGATTATAAAACCCTTTTTGAATACGCATCGGTTTCGGGAATGAAAGAATTTTTTGTTGAACAGGATGAAATAGAGGGAGATGGTTTTGAAAGTCTGAAAAAAAGCTTTAATTTTCTGAATAACAATATTTAATGGAAAACAAAATCCATACAGGAATAATCGGGTTTGGCCTCTCGGGAAAAGTATTTCATGCCCCCTTTATCCATACACATCCGGGCTTTGAATTGTCGGTTGTTGTTGAACGGCATCGCAGCCATTCAAAAGAAATTTATCCGGCTGTTTCGGTGGTTAAGGATTACCGTGAACTCCTGGATAATAATAAAATTGAACTCATTATCATTGCCACTCCCAATACACAGCATTATCCGATGGCAGTTGAATGCCTCTCGGCAGGCAAGCATGTCGTGATCGAAAAACCATTTACCCCGACAAGTGCCGAAGCCGACAAGTTGATCAGCCTGTCGGAAAAGCTGGGAAAAAAGATCTTTGTCTACCATAACAGGCGCTGGGATGGTGATTTTCTTACCATAAAAAATTTGATCAGTCAGGGGGTTTTTGGCCAAATCAGTTATTATGAAGCACATTTCGACCGCTACAATCCTGAACTGAAGGCCGGAGCATGGCGCAATGAAGATATCCCGGGAGGAGGCATTTTATATGACCTGGGGTCACATCTGATCGACCAGGCCCTAGTTCTTTTTGGTTTGCCCGATGCGGTCAAAGCAGAAATTCGTAAGGAGCGGAAAGGGAGCAGGGTTGATGATGCTTTTCATCTGCAGTTGGCTTATGCTGACAAAACAGTTGTTTTGCGGGCCGGAATGCTGGTTAAAGATCCGGGGCCGCGTTATGTGATCAGGGGCAGCCATGGCAAATATTCCAAGCCGGGTATCGATTCCCAGGAAGCCCGCCTCAAAGCCGGTGAAATGCCATCATCACATGATTTTGGTAAAGAGGACCCGGTAAATTGGGGAACGCTGGAGCAAGGACAGGCTCCACCCTTTGATATAACAAGGATCCCGACCGAAAACGGCAATTATATGGATTTTTATGATGGCGTTTATGCCTGCCTCAGAAAAAACAAACCCATGCCGGTATTGCCTTTTCAGGCAAGAGATGTTATCTTTATCATTGAAAAATCATTTGAAAGCAAGCAGAAAAATCAATTCATCAAAATCAAACAATAAGCAATAAACCCCGAATTATGGAAAAAAATAAGAAGAATGGCATAAGCCGAAGAAAGTTCATCGGCAATGTATCCCTGGCCACAGCAGGCATTACCATCCTGCCCAGCCATGTGATCGGTGGGCTGGGACACCTGGCCCCCAGCGATAAGCTCAATATTGCAGGAATAGGTATTGGTGGCGTTGGTGGTACCAACATCAATAATTGTAACAGCCAGAATATCGTTGCCCTTTGCGATGTCGACTGGGATTATTCATCGGCTTTATTCGAAAAATACCCGGATGCAAAAAAATTCAAAGACTATCGTAAAATGTTTGATGATATGGGCGATGATATTGATGCCGTTGTTATCGCTACACCCGACCATACCCATGCCGTCGCGGCCTCCCATGCCATGAAAATGGGGAAACATGTTTATCTTCAGAAACCGCTTGCCCACTCCATTTATGAATCAAGGATGCTTACCAAACTGGCTAAGGAAACCGGTGTTGCTACCCAGATGGGCAACCAGGGCAATTCAGGTGAAGGCATCAGGCAGATATGCGAATGGCTTTGGGACGGAGCAATCGGTGAAGTAAAAGAAGCGTATGCCTGGACCAACCGGCCGATCTGGCCGCAGGGTCTGGAGCGACCAGCCGAAACACCATCCATACCTCCCACGCTCGACTGGGATCTGTTTATCGGACCCGCTCCCTGGCGCCCCTACAACCCGGTTTACCATCCATGGAACTGGCGTGCCTGGTGGGACTTTGGTACGGGTGCACTGGGTGATATGGGATGCCATATCTTCGATCCGGTTTACAAAGCCCTCAGGCTGGGAAATCCCGAATACCTCTACGGCAGCTCAACGCAGGTAAATACCGAAAGTGCACCCATCGGCTCCGCCGTACATTATGAATTCCCCGACAGGGGCACACACGAAAAGCTAAAGCTCGTACCCGTAAAGGTAAGCTGGTATGACGGAGGCTTGTTGCCCCCACGCCCTGCCGAACTCCCCGATGGCGAGCCCATGGGCGACTGGAGTGGCGGATGCCTGTTTATCGGAACAAAAGGAAAATTGATTTGTGGAGCCTATGGTCAAAATCCAAAATTATTACCCGAAGAACTCGATAAATCATATAAACGCCCCGCTCCCAGCCTGAGAAGAATTGAAAAAGCCATGCAGGGAGGCCATGAAGCAGACTGGATCAGGGCCTGTAAAGAGGATAAGGAAAGCAGGGTGGAATGCAGTTCAAACTTTGCATACTCGGGGCCAATGAATGAAGTGGTTGTGATGGGTAATCTGGCCATACGCCTGCAAGACCTCAAACGCCGGCTTAAGTGGGATGGAGAAAACATGAGGATCACAAATATCAGTGACGACGACGAGATCAGGGTTGTAACCACCGACAAGTTTACCGTGATTAACGGCCACCCGCACTTCGATACCCAGTATGCAACCATCAAAGCCAAACCCGCAGCCGAAGAATACATCAGGCATACCTACAGGGAAGGCTGGAAACTGTAATACTCATTATTTAAAAAAACAAAAACCATGAAACGGATAATTTTCTTAAGCCTGTTTATCACCCTAATGGCTACAGGCTGCAATATGCAAACAAAACAAGATCAGGAAGCCGGGCAGGAAGTTAGCTTCACCGAAACCGTTCAAAAACCCAACACCCTCAGCAAGCAAGAACTTGAAGAAGGATGGATCCTTATGTTTAACGGTCTCACTCCTGATGGGTGGCGTTCGTACAATGGCGAAACATTTCCCGAAAATGGCTGGGAAGTTGTTGACGGCACCCTGCATGTAATTGGCTCGGGCCGCGGAGAAGCAGGCGGCGGCGGTGATATTCTCTTCGACCGCAAATTCAGCAATTTTGAACTCTCGCTCGAATGGAAAGTTTCGGAAGGTGGCAATAGTGGTATTTTTTACCTGGCACAGGAAATTCCGGGCGAGCCGGTATGGAAAAGTGCTCCCGAAATGCAGATCCTCGACAATGAAAGACACCCCGATGCAAAACTCGGTGTGGATGGAAACAGGGCTGCAGGCGCACTGTATGACCTGATCCCCGGCAAGCCCGAAGCCGTTAACCCGGCAGGCCAATGGAACCACGCCAAAGTAATGGTTTATAAAGGTACCGTGGTGCACAGCATGAACAGCGAAAATGTGCTGGAATACCACCTGTGGACCGACGACTGGAAAGAAATGGTGGCCAACAGCAAGTTTAAGGATTATGAACATTTTATGGATCCCGCTTCTGAAGGATATATCGTGCTGCAGGATCACGGCGATGATGTGTGGTTCAGGAATATTAAGATAAGAGAGCTTTAGCAAAACAAGCTCCGCTTGTCTGAAAACACTGATATATACTGATCCTCACCCGGCCTGTAATATATTATCAATGAAACAGATTGGTCGTATTCTGAAGTTGTTTGTGCCGCTGATTTCGTTCACGATCTTATCAGGCATGCTGTGTGCGCAACATAGTACGCTGAAGGGTAGGGTTACTGAAAAGGTAACGGGCGAAAGCCTTCCCGGGGTTAATATTATTGCTGATACAAATACCGGCGGAACAACGGATAAAGATGGGTTTTTTGAGATGCCACTCAGGGAGGGGAAATACCTGCTCAGGTTCAAATACATTGGCTATAAGGACCATGAAGTTGAAATTCATGTTGATGGAAAAGAAACATTGATCATGAATATTGCCTTATCGCCGCTGAGCATCGAATTAAATGCAGCGGTTGTCACTGCTTCGCGCTACCAGCAAAGGCTTTCTGATGTTACCGTATCGATGGAAGTGATTCCTGCAGCATTCATCGAATCTGTGAATACACGCTATCTTGATCAAACCATCAGCATGGTCCAGGGAGTTGACATTATCGACGGCCAGGCCAATATCAGGGGTGGCAGCGGCTACACTTACGGGGCGGGAAGCAGGGTACTGGTGCTTATGGATGGTTTGCCAATCCTGAGCGGAGGAGTGGGCGATGTAAAATGGAATGCTTTGCCCGTTGAAAATATCAAAAATATTGAGATTATCAAGGGTGCTTCTTCGGCCTTGTATGGCTCCTCCGCTCTGAATGGTGTGATCAACCTGATCAGCGCTTCGCCCGGAATTGCGCCTTCAACGAAGGTAGAATTATCAGCAGGTATTTATATGAAACCCGGAAGGGAAGAAATGGCCTGGTTTTGGGATCATAACCCATTGCTGGGAAATTTCAAATTCAGCCACCTCAGGAAAGCCGGACAATTTGATGTTATGCTCGGAGGGAATGTATTTTACGATGAAGGATACCGGGAGGAAAATGATATGCGTTCAATAAGGTTAGATGCCGGTTTCCGGTTCAACCCGAAAAATGCAGACAGGTTAACGCTGGGGCTCAACAGTAATTTCCAGATCCAGTCATTTACAGATTTCCTTATCTGGAAAGATGCCGATTCAGGGGCATATATGCAAAATCCCCAGGCGATTACACCCATGCATGGTGTCCGGCTGAACATTGATCCTCATCTGGCCTGTTATGACAAAACCGGGGGGAAACACAGCCTTAAAACCAGGTATTACAGGGTTAGCAATGAATTTGACGACAATCCCGACAAAAACAACACTGCTGACCAGTATTATGGTGAATACCAGTATCAGATAAAGTTTTTTAAACACCTGAACCTGTCTGCCGGAGCCGTAATGTCATATACAAAGGGAACCACACAACTTTATGGCAACCACTACGGATCAACCCAGGCGCTTTATGCACAACTCGATCATATGTTCTTTAACCGTCTTTCGTTCAGCCTTGGTTTACGCTGGGAAAGATATACGCTCGATAAAAGTGATGA
This sequence comes from Bacteroidales bacterium, assembly GCA_032250805.1. GTDB lineage: Bacteria > Bacteroidota > Bacteroidia > Bacteroidales > B18-G4 > B18-G4. The sequence continues at coordinate 49,534 of JAVVEM010000006.1, read as the reverse complement.
TGAATCCAGGCCGGTATTCAGGACAGGCATAAATTATAAGGCGGCCAAACTAACTTTTTTCAGGGCATCCTATGGGCAGGGTTATCGCTATCCGTCGATGGCCGAGAAGTACACTTCAACAGATCTTGGCGGATTGAAGATATTTCCCAATGAAAACCTGAAACCGGAAACCGGCTGGAGCGCCGAAATAGGCGTTAAGCAGGGTTTTGTTTTCAATGAATGGAGCGGATTCGTTGATGTGGCCGGATTCTGGATGGAATATGACAACATGATTGAATTTGTTTTCGATGTCTACGTTCCTCCGAACCAAACAGCAGGTATCGATGATCTTGGTTTTAAATCGCTGAATACCGGAAAAGCAAGAATAAACGGGGCCGAGCTCACAATTAACCTGAACGGGACTATCGGGCAATTCCTGACGGCCTTCACCGGAGGGTACACTTATATGAATCCCCTCGACCTGTCGAATGATAATTCAGGCACTGATCAAATCCTTAAATACCGCTACCGTCATAGTGCAAAAGGGGATATTGCACTCACCTACAAGCTATGGGATGCTGGCATTAATGCTCAGTACCGGAGCTTTATAGAAAGAATCGATCCGGCTTTTGAAGAAGCCATCTTTGGCCAGTATTTTTTCCCCGGCCTAAAACAATACCGGCAGGAAAACAACCAGGGCGCAATACTATTCGATCTTCGGCTTGGATGGCAGATCAGTCCTTCTTCAAAGATATCTTTTCATGTGAATAATTTATTCAATAAGGAATATATGGGCCGTCCCGGAGATATTCATGCACCCAGAAATTTTATTGTCCGTTATCTTTTAAAGATAAGCTAACCAGCCAGCAGCAAGGCTTTTCGTTATCTTTCTGATTCCATATAAACCAGGGATAAACCGGATAAAGGCTTTTAGTATCAAAAGCATGAAAAATTTATGCTCTTCGCATACATACAATAAAAAACCCCGCCAGCTGACGGGGTTTTTCCAGGGTGGTGCCACTCGGAATCGAACCAAGGACACACGGATTTTCAGTCCGTTGCTCTACCTACTGAGCTATGGCACCCTGTGCATAATATCGAACCGCAAAGATAAAACAGAATTTCAATTATTAAAACCTTTTTGTTAATTTTGAAATAATCATTTGTTTTTCAGCATAATATAATAATGCAAATTGTTCATAAGTCGTGTTTTTGAAAACAAAAAATCAATAAATTAACTACCTTTGCAGCGCTTAATAAATGGTATTAAGCCCCACAGCAGGCTCTGGACTTTTATTTCCAAAGCAAGCTGCGGGGAATTTAACCTCCCCCTCTCGTCCACCGAAGCGGAACGCGTAGGAGGGATAAACGCGTGTGTGCTCTATGATGCTTGCCATTGATGTGGGAAATACCCTGAGCAAACTGGCTGTTTTCGACAGGAATGAAATAATTTTTATTCAAAAAGAAGAACGCCTGTCTGCCACATCCATCCGTCAGTTATTCAACCAGTACCAGGATATCCGGTCGGTTATTGTTGCTTCGGTTAAAGACCCTGAGGAGCCTTATCAACCACTTTTCCCCGAAGGGATCCCCCTGATCATCCTAAATCACAATACTCCCCTGCCAATTAAAATTGATTATGATACACCGGAAACTCTCGGCATGGACAGGCTTTCTGCCGTTGTAGCCGCCCACCACCTTTTTCCGGGTAAAAATGCCCTGGTGATTGAAAGCGGTACCTGTATTACCTATGATCTTATTGATGCCAAAGGATTTTACCGCGGTGGAAGCATATCACCCGGAATAGACCTTCGCTTTAAGGCATTGCATAATTTTACCGGTAAGCTGCCGTTAGTTAAACCTGTGAAGGATGCCGTACTTACCGCTAAGTCAACCGAAACATCAATCCAGTCAGGGGTGATGAATGGAATCATTGCCGAAATAAACGGGATTATTTCCGTGTATGATGGCATTTATGAAAATTTAACAGTAATTTTAAGTGGCGGCAACCTTGATTATTTTGATAAAAACCTAAAAAATAACATCTTTGCAGTCCCAAATATTGTTTTAAAGGGTCTCAACATAATTCACAACTTTAATGATAAGAACTAAATCCGTTCACTTATTTACTGCCATGCTCGTTTTCTTTCTCCTTTCGGGGGAGGTTTGGGCACAGGCCAGGATAAGTTCGCCTTATTCCCGCTTTGGCGTTGGCGAATTATGGCACAACAATTACAGCACTGTGCTTTCGGGCATGGGAAACGTTGGACTGGCCATACAGAGTGACGCCTTTATCAACATTAAAAATCCGGCTTCCTACGCAGCTTTTGATTCTACATCCTTTCTTTTCGACCTCTCGGGGATGGGCTCCTATACCACCCTTAAAACAAGCGAGATCACCCAGGAAGCCGATTATGCCTCACTGGGTTATATATTATTCGGAACACCGGTTACAAAATGGTGGAAAGCCAGCTTCGGCCTGGTGCCATTCAGTAATGTTGGCTACAGCGTATTTGAAGATAGGTTGGTTGACGGCGTAGGCAGGGTACGAAACATTTATGAAGGAAGCGGAGGCCTTAACCAGTTACACTTTGGTAACGGCTTTAATATCACACCAAATTTTTCGCTTGGTTTTAATGCCGCTTACGTTTGGGGAGTCATCGACACACGTCGCCGGGTAACTTTTCCCGACTCCCTTTTTATGATCAGTACAAGAATTGATAACTTCGACCATGTTTCTGATTTCATGTTCGATTTTGGAGCGCAATATTTTGTCCCTCTGAAAAAAGATATGGTCCTTGGTCTTGGCCTGGTTTACAAACCACAGCTTTCGATAAATACAACACGCAAATATCTTGGTCAAACCTATTTTGGCAGTTCCGACAACAATGTTGAACTTCCGAGAGACACCGTGGCCTATGATCCTTCAGATAAGGGCACACTTGAATTTCCAATGGGTTTTGGTGCAGGCGTTTCTCTGAAACAATCTGATCGCTTCGTTATAAGTATGGATGTAAACTGGCGAAACTGGAAAGAATATCAGGCTTTTGGACAGTCGGATTCACTGCAAAACAGCCTTTCGCTAAATTTTGGCGGCGAATATATCCCAAAGCATAATAGTATCACATCATACTGGCAGAGAGTAAGATACAGGCTGGGGGTCAGATATGAAAACACCTACCTTGAAATAAATAATCAAGCCATTAAAGAGTTTGGTATAAGTTTTGGACTTGGTTTCCCGTTCAACCGCTCTAAATCAATGATTAACTTTGCATTTGAATTCGGAAACAAGGGAACGGTGGAAAATCGTCTGGTGAAGGAGAATTTTTTTAAATTTACCTTCGGGCTAACAATATATGAACGATGGTTTGTTAAAACCAAATACAGATAAAAATTATAAAAACACAACAAATGAAAACAAGATTCATTTCAATTTTACTCGTTTTTGCAATTATGGCAGGACTTTCAGTAACTACGAAAGTATCTGCCCAGGATGGCAATAAATACGGAAAGACTCCCGAAGACAGCCTGGAGTGTATTATGAATCTTTCGCTTTATACTGAGTTTTTTAAGCAATGGAAAAACAGTGGATATAAAAACACTTCGGTAAATGATGCTTACGGCCCCTGGCAAAAAGTTTTGCGTACCTGCCCGGGCGCCAGGCTTGGCACTTATGTCGATGGTGTTAAAATGCTTGAATATTATATAAAACGCGAGAAAGATAAAGCAGTTAAAAATGCATATATCGATACCCTGATGAAGGTTTATGATATGCGCATAAAGTATTTCGACAAAGAGGGATTTGTGCTCGGCAGAAAAGGGGTAAGCCTTTACTCATTGAGAATTACCGACTACGAAAAAGCCTATGAGATACTCAAAAGATCAGTTGAATTGGATGGAAATGATTCTTATCCTGATGTACTCGTATTTTTCATGCGCGCCACCAAAAAAATGATCGAGGAGGGAAAGGCTGACGAAAGCATTATTTTCGACAACTACGATATCTCAAACAAGATCATTGAGCATAACCTTGAAAAAAATAAGGGCGACGAACGAAAACTGGCAAACTGGGAAAATGTACGCGGAAATATTGATCTCATCTTTGAACCTTTCGCAACATGCGAAGCCATTGTAAAGATCTATACCCCAAAATTCAAAGAAAATCCGGATGATATTAAAATGCTTAGCAAGCTGACAAAATTGCTCGACAGGAAAAAATGTACCGATGATCAGCTCTATTTTGATGCAACAGTAAAGCTCTACGATTTGGATCCATCGCCCGAATCAGCATATCTGATCGGCAAAATGCTGATGAAAAATCAGAAGTATTCAAAAGCCATCGATTACCTCAAAGAGGGTGAAAACCTTGAAGACAGCGACGACAGGGCCGATGCTTACCTTTATATTGCCGAATGTTACAGGAGCCTGAATAATTATAGTTCAGCCAGAAACTATGCGCTTAAGAGTGCCGAAGAGCGACCCACTGATGGAAATCCATATATTATTATCGGCGACATGTATGCGGCCAGTTCAAAAACTTGTGGCAGTACCGATCTTGAGAAAAAAGCAGTTTATTGGGTTGCAGTTGATAAATATTACAAGGCAAAACAGGTTGATCCCAGTGTGGCTGATATTGCAAATGACCGGATACGTTCGTATTCTATATACTTCCCGCCCAAGGAAGATATTTTCTTTAATAACCTGAACGAAGGCGATGAGTATGTGGTTGAATGCTGGATCAACGAGAAAACTACGGTGAGGGCCGCAAAATAATTACTAAACACAAAAATGTTGAAGCCCCTTTTAGTACAAGCGACAAAATATTTTTTATTAAAAAGCATTGTTATGATTTTCATCATTGCAATGCTTTTTGCTTGTAAAAATGAATTGAGCGAAGTTGCCGCGGTTAATTTCAGCGATTCCTTACCTGATCTTGCCGGTCGCGATGTAGAATTCACCTTCAGTGATTCGGCCCGGGTGCAGGTTCGGCTTAGCGGACCGGTAATGCAGGCCTGGGAGGGTGATGAACCATATACCCTTTTTCCGGAGGGCTTTAAAGTTGACTTTTACGACTCCCTGCTCAACATTACAACAACCATCACTGCCGAACATGGCATCCACTACAGAGAAAAGGGAATTATGGAAGCCCGCAACAATGTGGTGGTTACCAATTTTGAAACCGGCGAACGACTGAATACGGAAGAATTGATCTGGGACGAAAAAAAAGAACTGATCTATTCAAATAAATTTGTTAAGATCACTTCTGACGACGGGGTAATATACGGCGATGGCCTTGAAGCAGACCAGAATTTTTCCAAACGCCGGATAATCAACCCTTCCGGAGAAATTGAGGTGAAGGATGATGATAAATAAGTGAGCCGAGCCCAGTCATGAACGATACATTGATCATTATTATTTCTCTTGTGTTTTCTGCATTCTTCTCAGGAATGGAAATTGCTTTTATCAGCTCAAATAATCTGAAGATCGAGCTGGACAAGAGCCGTGGCTTGCTTTCAGGTAAAATTCTTTCGCGTTTCAACAAAAATCCTTCACGTTTTATTGGCGCCCTCTTGCTTGGAAATAATATTGCCCTGGTGATTTACGGTATAGCCATGGCCAGCTTACTTGAACCTGTAATTATTGGTTTTCTTCCCGAAAATCTCCAGTCAGAATCGTTGATCCTGATACTGCAAACCATCATTGCAACCCTGATCATATTATTTACTGCCGAATTCTTTCCGAAAATTATTTTCAGAAAAAATCCCAACAATATCCTTAATTTTTTCGCAATTCCGGTAAGCATCTTTTTTTATCTTTTCTTTCCGTTTATATATTTATTTACCGGACTCGCCGCCTGGCTTCTCAGGATCTTCTTCGGGATCAGATCTCTTGAACAGGCCTATGTTTTTACTCCCATCGACCTGAACGACTATATCAGCATATTTACAGGCGAACATCATACTGAAGGAGAGGTGCGACAGGAAATTCAAATGGTGCAGAATGTGCTTGATTTCTCGAACATACGTCTAAGGGCCTGTATGGTGCCCCGGCCCGAAATTGTCGCCGTCGAAGAAAGCGATACGCTCGAAATGCTGCGCAATATGTTTATCGAAACAGGGTTTTCAAAAATACTGATCTACAGCGAAACCATCGACAACATCATTGGTTATACGCATTCATCTGATATGTTCAGGCAACCAAAAGATATCAAATCCATCACCCGTTCGGTATTTTTTGTGCCCGAAACCATGCTGGCCCACGATGTGTTGTCGATGTTCTTCAAACAGCATAAAAGCATTGCCATTGTGGTTGATGAATTTGGCGGAACAGCAGGTATCGTAACAATGGAAGACATTATTGAAGAAATTTTTGGTGAAATAGACGATGAGTATGATGAAGATGAATTCATCGAAAAGAAAGTAGCTGAAAATGAATATATTCTGTCGGGAAGGCTGGAAATTGACTACCTCAACGAGAAATACAAACTTGATCTTCCTCAATCTGATGATTATGAGACCATTGCAGGATTCATTATCAGTTATCACGAAAGTATTCCCGACCTCAGGGAGGAGATCACGATCGGCAATTTTTCTTTTACCATCCTGCAGGCCAGCGAAAACCGCATTGACCAGGTACGCTTAAAAATCATCTGATTTTGTTTACATATTCAAATTAAATTATACCTTTGCAAACTCTTAAAAAAACTATAAAAATGGCAGTAATCGGATATATTAGAAAGCATTCAGCAATCGCTGTAATATTGGTTGGAATATCACTTGTTGCTTTTTTGGTTGGACCAAATCTTATCGATTGGGCCAGAAATGTTCTTGGTTATTCAAGCGGACCGGGAACAAAAAGGGAAGTAGGCATTATTGATGGCCAATCTATTCCCCTGGCTGAGTTTGAAGCGCTAACACTCGAAAATGTAGAGCTAACCAAGATCAACCAGCAAAAAGCCAATCTCACCTCGGAAGAGATCTATACCATTAAGGATCAAACATGGAATCAGCGTGTAAACGAGATCATCATGCGGGAGGAATATGAAAAGCTCGGGCTTACAATTTCATCTGAAGAAATGATCGATCAGCTCCGGGGCTCTGATCCGCACAGGCTGGTTAAACAATATTTTGTGAATGAAAACGGCCAGTACGATCCGGCACTCGTTGTACAGTACATTCAAAACCTCGACCAGATGACTGCCAGCGACAGGGCACAATGGGAGAACTTTAAGGAATTTATATACAGCGACAGGCTTAACAGTAAGTATAATGCACTTATTTCAAAAGGTTATTACCTGCCCGAAGCCCTGGCCGAAATGGAATATCATAATGCTTCCGACTTTATTGAAGTGGCTTATGTTGCCCCAAAATTCACTGAAATTCCCGACTCCATCGCCGGAGAATCAACCGACAAACAATATCGTGAATATTACGAAGATACCAGGCACAAATTCATCCAGGATAATTCAAGAGACATTGAATTTGTTGTATTTAATATACTCCCTTCCGACGAAGACCTGCAGGCTATTGAAGAAGAAACCATGGAAATTTTTCGCGATTGGACCTATGCCAAAGATCCTGCAGGATATGTAAACGATATTCCCGGAAACAGGTATGACAGCAGTTGGTATGGTCCCGGCGAATTATCATTATTCATCGACTCGGTAATGTTTAACGAAGAAATCGGAGTATTTGTTGAGCCCTATAAGGAAGGCAAGGCATGGCATATGGCAAGACTTATGGACAGGCAACTCAGGCCGGATTCGGCCAGTGCCGAACATGTATTGATCGCCTTCAAGGGTGCATTCAGGGCAAATCCCGAGATGACCAGAACAAAAGAAGAAGCACAGGCACTGGCCGACAGCATCTATACGGTACTCAGAAATGATATTTCTAAATTACCGCAAATTGCAATTGAACTGTCGGATGATGGTTCGGTAAGAACAAATATGGGTAATATTGGCTGGTTCCAGGATGGTGAAATGGTTTACGCATTTAACCAGGCCGGCATCATGGGCAATAAAGGCGATATAACATTGGTTGAATCACCTTTCGGTTTTCATATTATCCACGTAACCGGTCAATCAGAGCCACGCACCAAGGTTAGAGTAGCACAAATCGAAGTACCGATCGAATACAGTTCTGAAACCTATGATGAGTATTACACCGTGGCTTCTCGATTTGCAGGAGAAAACAATACGCGTGAAAAATTCGACCAGGCCGTGATCGACCAGGGACTTGATAAAAGAGAAGGGTCTTATCTGAGAGAAATGCAACTCGACCTTCCCACATTTACAAATACCCGCCAGATCATCCGCTGGGCTTATATGGATGACAGAAAGATTGGTGATGTGTCGCCTATGTTCGACATCGGAGGCCAGCTTGTGGTTGCGGTTTACATCGGCAAACGCGAAAAGGGTGTTGTTCCTTACGACATTATGAAAGAACGCCTTGTAAATAACCTCAAAAACGAAAGAAAAGCAGATTATATCATCGACAAGATCGGCGAACTGGGCACAACAACCGACCTCCAGGCCATCGCCAATGCATTCAATACAAAGGTAGATACCAATGAAAACCTCACCTTTAATGCAAGGAATTTCCCGGGCTATGGTACCGAACATAATGTTATCGGAAGTTTGTTTACTTTCGACGAGGGCGAATACACAGGAATTATCAAAGGTAATGCCGGAGTTTTTGTGGCCAAAATCAACAAGGTCTACGAAGCTCCCGACCTGGATGACTACTCAGCATATATTAATCAGAAAAAAATGGAGTTTGAGCAGCGTGTAACAGGTGCATTTCCATATAAGGCACTTGAAAATGCAGCCGAGATCCAGGACTACAGGCGATACTTCTATTAAAATTCTGTCTGAAAATTTATCAAGCTGCTCTTTAAGGGCAGCTTTTTTTATGCATTCATGCGCATGGCCTCAACCGGGTCGAGCCTCGAAGCCATCAGAGCCGGGATGTAGCCTGCAAGCAAGCCGATAACTGAGGAGGTGGCCAGTCCAAGAATGATCTTATTCCAGGTTAATATGATCTCAAAGCCCAGAATATTGGTCCCGATATAGGATCCTGCATACACCAGCAACAGGCCCACAAACCCACCGATAAGTGAAAGGAAAACCGCTTCAAAGAGGAATTGGATAAGGATGAAGAAGTTTTTTGCCCCCAGGGACTTTTGTATGCCTATAATATTGGTTCTTTCGCGCACAGACACGAACATGATGTTGGCAATGCCGAATCCGCCCACAATCAGGGAAAAACCGCCAATGATCCAGCCAACCAAAGCAATTATGCCAAAAAGCTGATCGAAACTCTGTGAAATAATATCTGTTTCGTTTATCGCAAAATCATTTTCGGCTGACGGTTTTAGTTTGTGAACCGAGCGCATGATGCCGGTAAGTTCATCCATAAGCTCAGCATTTGAAACATAGGATTTTGCCCGTACAACAATTGTTGTTGATATATTATTTATATCCAAAACCGTACGTGCGTAATTCATGGGAATGAGAACCTGCTCGTCAGAAGTATTCCCAAACAAATCCTCACCTTCCTTTTTTAACACACCTATGACTTCCAGTTTTTGATTAAAAATCTTAACTTTTCTGCCAACAGGATCAAGTGTACTGAAAAGATTTTCGGCAATGTCGGCACCCAGAATAACAACATTTTTTCCGCTGTTTGATTCCAGGTTTGTAAAATACCTGCCCATAGAAATTTCCATCGGCATGATCCGGCTAAAATCATGCGTAATCGCCATTACCGACACGTCCTCAATACGATTGCTCTGGTAATGAACATTTCTTTGTACTTCAACAAACATGGCGCTGCCTTCGGAGGCAGTACTCCGGTGCTGAATTTCACGAAGATCTTTTAATGAAGGTTCCGGACGCTGGTAATATTTCCACCAGGCATAATCGCCTCCCCCCATGGCCCATGGCCATTTTTGTATAAACAATACATTGCTGCCCAACGAGTCGATACCTTTACGCATTGAGTTTTCCAATGAATCAAATACCGTTAATACACTGATAATGGAAAATATTCCGATCGTGATACCTAATAGTGTAAGTATCGTACGTGTTTTATTCACCATGAGTTCGTGAATGGCGAAAATATAGCTTTCCCGTAGTAATCTGAAGAATATCATGTTGTATCGAACGCTAACAAATTGTAAAGTTATACAATAACTTTCAAAAATATGCACTAAATTTGGGCATTGCGGTTTTCGGCATATAAATACCTAATCTGGTTTAACGTGAAAAAGATTAAAAGTGCATTAGTAACAGTTTATCATAAGGATCGCCTTGATGAGATCATTACATTACTCGAAAAAAACGATATCAGGGTCTTTTCAACAGGCGGAACTTATGAATACATATCAAAAATGGGGGTAAACGCCGAAACCGTCGAATCGCTTACAGGCTATCCTTCAATACTGGGCGGAAGGGTTAAAACCCTTCATCCAAAAGTTTTCGGAGGTATTCTTGGCAGAAGAGATCTTCAGGAAGACAGGCTTCATTTTGATGAATACGGTATTCCAGAGATTGATCTTGTTATTGTTGATCTTTATCCCTTTGAGGATACCGTGGCATCAACAACGGATGCATCAGAGATTATTGAAAAGATAGACATTGGTGGAATTTCCCTGATCAGGGCTGCCGCTAAAAACTTTAATGATGTCCTTATTGTTCCGTCAAGGGAATACTACGATGAACTTATTGCCTTGCTGAATGAAAAGCAGGGCAATTGCGATCTTGCCGACAGAAAACGTTTTGCCACTTATGCTTTTGGCATATCCTCAGATTATGATACTGCCATACATGCATATTTTACTGAAGGGGAAGAAAATGCTTTCAGGCTTGGTTTTCATGATGCAGCCCCACTCAGGTATGGCGAAAATCCACACCAGCAGGGGGTGTTCTATGGCAAATTAAACCAGGTATTTGACCAGCTGCATGGCAAGGCCATATCATATAATAACCTGGGCGATCTGGATGCAGCCATTGCGCTGATGGATGAATTCAGGGAAACAAGCTTTGCCATCCTTAAACATAACAATGCCTGTGGCATCGCAAGCAGAAAATCCCTGCCGGAAGCATGGAAAGATGCTCTTGCGGGAGATCCTGTATCGGCATTTGGCGGTGTACTTGCCGCCAATGAGATCATTGACCCGGAAACGGCAACAGAGATCAATAAACTTTTTTTTGAGATCATCCTGGCTCCCGGCTACGACGACAAAGCACTGGAAATACTGAAATCAAAAAAAAACAGGATCATCCTTCGTAAAAAAGATATAGATTTGCCTTCCAGAACATTCAGGTCGTTATTAAACGGTGTTATTGTTCAGGACAGGGATGTCAGGACGGAGACAGTCAACGACCTGAAAACAGTAACAGATATTCAGCCCGGTGATCGCGAAAACGCTGATCTTATTTTTGCAAACAAAATAGTAAAGCATACCAAATCAAATGCTATTGTCCTTGTTAAAAATAAACAATTGCTTGCCAGTGGAATGGGACAAACTTCCCGGGTCGATGCCCTTAAGCAGGCCATTGCAAAAGCTGGCGAGTTTGGTTTTGACCTGAATGGGGCCGTAATGGCTTCAGATGCATTTTTCCCATTTTCTGATTCGGTTAAAATTGCACATCAGGCCGGCATCACGGCAATTATTCAGCCCGGAGGCTCGGTAAGGGACCAGGATTCTATTGATTATTGCAATGAAAATAAGCTTGCAATGGTATTTACAGGAATTCGTCATTTTAAACATTAACAGAAATTTATATGGGACTCTTCTCATTTTTTACAAAAGAAATCGCTATCGACCTTGGAACGGCCAATACGATTATTATTTACAACGATAAGGTTGTAGTTGACGAACCCTCCATTGTGGCCATAGAAAGGAACACAGGAAAGATCATTGCTGTTGGAAAACGGGCCATGATGATGCACGGAAAAACACATGAAAACATAAAAACGGTAAGGCCGTTGCGCGACGGTGTTATTGCCGATTTCCAATCGGCTGAATATATGATCCGTGAAATGATCAAAATGATCTTTCCACGAAAAACCATGTTTCCTCCCGCACTGAAAATGGTGATCTGTATCCCCTCCGGGATTACAGAAGTAGAAGAGCGGGCAGTAAAAGATTCGGCCGAGCAGGCAGGTGCCAAAGAAGTTAAGCTGATCCATGAACCTATGGCCGCAGCTATCGGTATCGGTATTGATGTGCTTGAACCTACAGGAAATATGGTCATTGATATCGGCGGCGGAACAAGTGAAATTGCCGTGATTGCCCTTGGAGGAATCGTAAACAATAAATCGATAAGAATTGCCGGCGATGACTTTACCTACGATATTATGGAATATATGCGTAAACAGCATAACATAAATATCGGTGAACGTACGGCCGAAAGAATTAAGATTGAAGTGGGCGCCGCCATTACCGATCTTGAAAATCCTCCGGAAGATCATGCTGTTCACGGCAGAGACATGTTAACGGGAATTCCCAAGGAGATTACGGTAAATTATGCCGAGATTGCCAACGCGCTCGATAAATCAATATCAAAGATCGAGGCAGCGGTGCTGAATGCACTTGAAATGACACCACCCGAACTTTCGGCCGATATTTATCGCACAGGCATATACCTTGCTGGGGGGGGCTCGATGCTGCGTGGCCTCGATAAACGGCTCCACCTGAAAACAAAACTTCCCATTCATGTTGCCGAAGACCCGCTGAGGGCGGTAGCAAGAGGAACCGGCATAGCGCTCAAGAACTTTGATAAATTTACATTCCTTATCAAATAGTTTAAGGTGTTTTTCCATCGTAACGCAGGCGATGTTGAATTAAAGTTGAACCAGAAGGCGGTTTTTTATGAAATATCTGTTTCTGATCCTCAAAAAACAGTTTTTCTTTATCCTGTTCGTTATACTCGAACTGCTGGCTTTTGTTCTATTGGCCAACCATAACAATTATCACAGGTCGGCTATTATTAACACAAGCAATGCATTTACAGGCTCTGTATATGAGGGTTTCACAGCCATAAGCGATTATTTTTCCCTGAAAAAAACCAACCGTAAACTGCTTGAAGAAAATGCCCGCCTGAGGAGCATGACAGAAGTGATAAGTTTTCCGGATAGTATATCCGCAAACGATACAAATTATATCTTCATACCTGCAAAAGTGATCAGTAATACCAGCCGGAACAGAAATAATTATATCATGATCGATAAGGGCCGCGCAGATGGAATCGAAAAAGAAATGGGCATCATTTCTTCGAATGGGGTGGCCGGAATTATTATTGAACTGACAAAACATTATGCCACAGCCATGTCGGTCCTGAACAAAAATACCAGGATAAGCGCACGACTAAAAAACAGCGGACAAATGGTTAATGTTGTATGGGATGGGATAGATTACCGCAAAGGGCTGGTAGAAGATATCCCCACACATATCATCCCTAAACAGGGCGATACCGTTGTTACCAGCGGGTACTCATTTGTTTTTCCACAGAATATAATGATCGGGACCATTGGCAGTAAAATGCATGAGGGGGGCACGCTGAATCGTGCCGAGCTGATCTTTTCAACCGATTTTAATAATCTTGGCTTTGTGTATGTTTGCAAAAACCTGGCCTCTGTCGAAATTGACAGTCTGAAAATAAACCCGGCAAATGAATAACCGGCTTATCATAAATATTGCCCGCTTTATTATCCTGCTGATCATTCAGGTATTTGTTCTTAATAATATCAGGATCAATGGTTACATAAACCCATACCTGTATGTGTTGTTCATCTTGTGGCTTCCGTTTGAAACACCCGGTTGGCTGTTATTGCTTTCTTCGTTTTTGTTGGGATTGTCGGTTGATATTTTTTTACATACCCCGGGACTGAATGCTGCCGCATCTGTATTTATGGCTTTTTGCCGCCCGGGAATCATCCGCTTACTAACAGGATCAAAAAATATTGAACCGGGTTTGGGCCCCGGAATCAAGGATATGGGCTTTAACTGGTTTTTTGTTTATTCGCTTTTGCTGATATTTATTCATCATATAACGCTGTTCTATATTGAGATGTTCCGCTTTACAGAATTTTTCCAAACACTGTACCGGGTAGTGCTAAGTACGGTTTCAACTTTGATACTTGTATTGCTTGTTGAATATCTTTTTGCAAAAAAAGTTGCTAAAGATTGATGTTTTTAACTAGTTTTATATCTGCATTTAAACCACTGACAAATAATTTTCGAAACATGAAAAAACTATTTTATTTATTGATTGCTGTTTTTCTGATGGCATCCTGTTCCCCTGAAAAAAATGATTCGCAGTATGTAATTACTGTTCAGATCGATACCCTGATCGATGGCAATGCCTACCTGCAGAAAAGGGAAGGCGGAGAATGGGTAAGAATTGATACTGCAGTTATTGAAGAAGGAACATTCAGCATGGAAGGTGTTGTTGATTTTCCTGTAATGCATTATATCTTTATCGAGAACCTCAAAAGAAATGTTCCGATATTTCTTGATGAAGGAAATATTGTTGTTTCAGTATTTAATAATGATCGCAATGCCACCACAATAACCGGCTCTGTTGCACATGATCAATACACAAAATACCTGGATGAAATACAAACATACGAAGACCGGATGCGTGAGCTGTATAAAGAATACAGGATTGTAAGGGATTCGGGAACCGCAGAAGAAAGGGACAGTGTTGAGCAAAGCCTTGATGCCTTGTATGATGAACAGCAGCAATTTATAAAGGATTATGTTTTTGAAAACAATACTGATGTTGTGGCTCCTTTTATTGCTTATCGAAACGCGTATTCGTGGACGGTTGATGAGTTGATGAAGGTCGTTAATAATTTTGACCCCGCACTCGAAGCATCTCCTGATTATGCCGAACTTGTCGACAGAATTGAGATTTTAAAGCGTGTGGATATCGGACAGCCCTTGATTGATTTTACGATGAAAGATACCAGTGGTGTTGATATTACCTTATCAGAAATCAGTAAGGGAAAATATATGCTGGTTGATTTTTGGGCTTCGTGGTGCGGGCCCTGCCGTGCCGAAAATCCTAATATTGTTGCCTGCTATAATGATTTTCACGACAGGGGGTTTGATATTCTGGGCGTTTCTTTCGACAATACGAGAGATAAGTGGATCAAGGCTATTCATGACGACGGATTAACCTGGCATCATGTTTCTGATCTGCAATACTGGAATAATGCCGCCGGCAAGCTTTATGGCATTCGTTCAATCCCTTCGAGCATTATCCTCGATCCTGATGGTATTATTGTTGCCAGGAACCTTCGGGGTGACGAACTAAGAGAAAAACTTGAAGAATTGCTGCCGGAAAAGGTTGAATAAAGCAAAATAAATATTAATCAAAATCAACACTCCTGTGTGCCCCATCACAATAGGGTTTGTTGGTTGATCTTCCACAACGGCAAAGATATGTATCCTGCCGGTGAACAGTTTCTTTACCGTTTTTATCCACAATTGTGTTTTCGCCCTTAACAATATATGGGCCTTTGTCCATTATTTCTATTTTCATATCTTGATGTTTATGATTAATAAATGGTATTAACCCCCAGAGCAAGCTCTGGAAACTAATTTCCGCAGCAAGCTACGGGGAATTTAACAACCCCTTCTCGTCCGCCGAAGCGGAACGCGCAGGCGGATTAAATACTCACGAAACACGATACTCTTAATAATGTTTACCTTTCTCTTTCTTTCCAAAGCGTATTAAAGGATTTTCCGGCCAGTTTGGGAAGGTCTCTCCGGGGACCCCATTGTTTTCCAACCACCTTTTTAAACACATAATTTCTTACACCAAAACCGCCCATATTCATGCTGTTGCGGTTTAACAATATTTTTTTCATTGCCCACATGCTTCGTTTTTCGCCTGCAGTAACAAATCCTTCTTTTACCGAATCATTTCGGTTAAGCAGTAAAAGCTTGTGTAAGGGTATTTTCACAGGACAAACTTCCGTACACGCACCACATAAAGATGACGCAAAACTTAAATGCTTGTAATCGGATAATCCGTTCATGAAAGGACTAATAACAGAACCTATAGGGCCGGTATAGACTGTATTGTAGGTATGTCCGCCAATATTACGGTAAACCGGACAGGCATTCAGGCAGGCTCCACATCTGATACACGAAAGGGCTATTCTTTGCCTCTCCTTTTTTAATACCTCAGTACGTTTATTGTTAAGCAATACAACATACATTTCCTTCGGTCCGTCATTTTCATTTTTCCTTTTGGGCCCATTAAGGATTGAGTTATAAGCCGTTACTTTTTGTCCGGTACCATATGATGCCAGCAGTGGCCAGAAAAGATCAAGATCGGTTATTGAGGGGATCAGTTTTTCGATACCGGCAACGGCAATATGAACTTTTGGAAAAGACATCGACATCATTCCATTGCCTTCATTTTCGGTAATTGCAACTGAACCTGTATCGGCAATAAGAAAATTGCTTCCGGTGATCCCTATATCTGCCTGTACAAATTCGTTGCGCAAGTGGTTTCTAACAAAAGAAGTAATTTGCCCGGGAGTGCTGTTTTTATCAAGATCAAAAAGATTATAAAACAATTCAGCGATGTCTTCCTTTGATTTTTGCATTACCGGAGTAACGATATGATATGGTCTTTCGCCTGATAATTGGGCAATATATTCGCCCAGGTCGGTTTCTATTGAATTTACATCAATTGCTTCAAGAGCTTCATTAATATCAATTTCCTCTGTAGTCATCGATTTTGATTTAACCACTTTCGTTGCCTGATGTCTTTGGGTAATTTGTATGATCTCTTTAACTGCTTCGCGGGCATCCTGGGCCCAGATCACTTTACCTCCCCTGCGCGAAAAATTCGATTCAAATTCAATCAGATACTTCTCAAGATCGTTCAGTATTTTATATTTGAGGTGGGCAGCACGAATTTTTGCCAGTTCCAGGTTTTTAAATTGAAGTTTTCCCTGTTTAACAGATTGATGATAACGGGAAATGTTATAGCTTATCGTTTTCCTGTGCCCGATATCAAAAGCCTTTGTGTTTGCTTCAGATAAAAATTTCTTCCTCATTTCCCCCATTTTTATCTTCTTTATAATGTCTTTGATATTTTTTCCACACGCCTCTGATGCCGGCCGCCCTCAAAACCAGTATTAAGAAATGTTAAAGTCATTTCCAGGGCCAGTTTTTCGTCAACAAATCTTCCCGGTATGGAAATAATATTTGCATTATTATGTTGTCGGGCCAGTTTTGCCTGTTCATTTGTCCAGCATAATCCGGCACGTATGTGCGGGTATTTATTTGCTGTCATCTGTGCACCATTACCACTGCCGCATAATATGATCCCCATAGCATATTCACCTGAATTTACAGCTTTGGCCAGGGGATGAATATAATCGGGATAATCAACGCCAGCTTCCGAATCAGTTCCCATGTCGTTTACCCGATAACCCAGTGCAATAAGTTTATTCTTAATATATTCCTTCATCTTAAATCCACCATGATCAGTGGCAATAGGTATTATTTGCTGTTTATTAAACATGCTTTATTATTTTTACACAAAGTTAGCCAATTATTCAGCTTCATAAATCAAATAAGCTAAATTGGTCAGACATTGATTTTAACATATACTTTTAAAAATTGCATAATGCTATTTTGTATATGAGCTGCGCATTGTATAGTGCCGGGTGTAGTTTATGTTTATAAACAATCAGTGTTATTAACTGTGAATAAGCTGTTATTAAGTTTGAATAATATCAGCTTTATGGGCATTTTATATAAAGAAATAATAATTTCGCAATAAATAGTAACAATTTTTCGTCACTATTCAGTAGAAATGAACATTAAAAGCTGCTTAATTTAACACTAAAATATTCACATTCATTAAAAATTATGCATTGTCAATAAAACTATAAATTATTGCATTTGTTTATTTTATAAAAAATAATGTTGTGATAAAATGTTAATAAAAAAGTACTTTTAAATTATGCAAGAATAATTGAAATAAGTTTTCAGTACTATGAACAGGATATATACATTTAAAAAATTTTACTTTTAAATAATATATTAATATAGAATTGTTAATAAAGCGTGTTATGAATTACAGGGATGAGATATTAAAATTAAAAAAAGAAAAAAATGCAGTGATCCTGGCCCATTATTACCAGGTTCCGGAAATACAGGATATTGCCGATTATGTTGGCGACAGTCTGGGGTTATCCCAGCAGGCCTCACAGGCAAAAGCCGATCTTATTGTATTTGCCGGAGTGCATTTTATGGCTGAAACGGCAAAAATACTGAGTCCTGATACCAAAGTCGTCCTTCCTGACCTTGAAGCCGGTTGTTCACTCGCTGATTCATGTCCGCCCGACGAATTTGCAAAATTCAAAGAAAAATACCCCGGCCATGTTGTGATCTCATATATTAATTGCAGCGCAGCTGTTAAAACCTTGTCGGATGTTATCTGTACCTCAGGAAATGCGAAAGAAATTGTTAATTCATTTCCACAGGAGCAAAAAATTATTTTTGCTCCCGATAAAAACCTGGGCGGATATATCAACATCATTACAGGAAGAAACATGGTACTTTGGGATGGAACCTGTGAGGTTCATGATATACTGAATACTGAAGCCATAATTAATTTAAAAATTAAACATCCCGATGCAAAGCTTATCGCCCATCCGGAATGTAAGGCACAGGTACTCGAATTGGCTGATTTTATAGGATCTACAACAGCATTGTTGAATTATACAAAAAGCGATGACAGCAAGAAATATATTGTTGCCACCGAAACGGGTATTCTTCATCAGATGAGCAAAAACTCGCCGGAAAAAGAATTTATTATCGTACCCACTGATGAAACCTGTGCATGCAATGATTGTCCGTACATGAAATTAAATACAATGGAAAAACTTTATCGTTGCATGTTGTATGAGAAACCTGAAATAATTCTGGATGAGGAAACAATCCGCCGGGCAAAGGATCCCATTAACAAAATGCTTGATATATCACGAAAACTAAATCTTATCAAGTAATCATGAATACCGTAAAAAATATTTTATTTCTTGCGTTTTTAAATTTAAGCATTACAATATCAGCTCAGGAAGAGATTACTAACGGTTATACTGTATTTTATCACCCAAATGGTGAAATAAGCAGCGAAGGAACCATTAAAAACGGAAAACCCGAAGGATACTGGAAAACATACAGCGAGGAAGGTATTCTTTTATCGGAAGGGAACCGCGTAAATCATTTGCTCGACAGTACCTGGAAATTCTATGATGAAACAGGTAATCTTAAAATGGAGATCAATTACAAGGCTGGAATGAAAAACGGCTTAAGGATCACCTACCGGGAAACGGAAAAAATCGAGGAAAACTTCGTTAATGGTTTAAAGCAGGGAATAAGCAGGTATTATTACCCTGATGGCCAGCTTATGAAAACTGTTAATTATGTTGACGGGCTTGAAGAAGGCCTGGCAAAAGAATATGCAAAGGATGGGCGCATAATTCAACTCATAAGCTATAAAAAAGGCTTTATTTCGAACCGGGAAAGAATTAACAGATACGACAGGCAGGGCAAAAAACATGGCGCCTGGAAATATTTCCATGATAATGGTGAGCTCAGCCTGGAATGCATTTACAAGCATGGTTTGTTAAATGGTTATTATAAAGAATATGATGTTGAAGGAAAGCTTTTAAATGCGTACAAATATGTTGAAGGGGAAAAACAGGAATTTGTTGAAGAGTTTGTAAAACTTGATGTAAAAACCGAATATTATCCTGATGGCAATATTAAAATAAAAGCCACCTATAAAGACGACAAACCCGAAGGAATATGGCGCGAATACAATAATGAAGGGGAAATTGAAAAATCATATATTTATAAAAACGGGATGATCATAGGCGAAGGGATCATAACCGAAGAAGGAGAAAGAATGGGAATGTGGAAAGAATATTATGATAATGGCATATTGAAAGCCGAAGGACGTTTTTATCATGATTTACGGATCGGAAACTGGACCTATTATCATAAAAATGGTATGGTTGAACAGGAGGGTATCTACGACAGCCTGGGCCGACCCGAAGGCTTATGGAAATGGTACTATTCTTCGGGTTCGATTCAACGAAAAGAAAACTTTGAAAAAGGCATGATTGATGGCACTCTTGTGGAATATGACGAATTGGGAAATATTCTCGTGCAGGGCAATTACTGGCGGGGAAAAGAAGACGGTGAATGGTTTTATCAGGTAGGCGACCATAAAGAAGAAGGCGAATTTATAGAAGGAATGCGTGAAGGGGAATGGAAATCATATTATAAGGATGGCAGCCTGAAATTCAAAGGAAAATTTATAGAAGACAACCCCCATGGTGAACATATATGGTATTGGGACAATGGCAAATTAAAAGATAAAGGAAGTTATATCATGGGCCGAAAACACGGCGATTGGA
The DNA here is from genome assembly GCA_032250805.1 of Bacteroidales bacterium. Lineage (GTDB taxonomy): Bacteria > Bacteroidota > Bacteroidia > Bacteroidales > B18-G4 > B18-G4. The sequence continues at coordinate 29,090 of JAVVEM010000006.1, read as the reverse complement.
TCACATACAATTATGATGGCACACCATTTTTGGTGATCACATACGAAAATGGCATTGAAAAGAAATACGACGGCATGAAAATACCTGAAGAATATATGATTGAAGATATTGAATAATTCGTAATTTTGGCCACGCAAAACAATTAATAAGAAAAAAAATGTTTAGAAATTTATTTATGATCATGGTTGCTGCAGCATTTCTTATGGCATGCGGTGGCACGAATACAGCAGACCAGGGCGATCAAACAGGCGCCATGGAAGAAGTGGCTGAACAAGGACCACTGGTATTGACACTTGCTGAATTTCAGGAAAAGGCAGAAACAATTGTAGGAAAAGAAGTTGTACTGGAAGGCAGTGTAATTCATGTGTGCAGGCATGGTGGTAAAAAAATGTTTATTACCGCCGATGATCCTGATGTAAGAATTAAAATTACAACCGGAGAGGAAATGGCCGCCTTTGAACCGGAACTTGAAGGAAACTATGTGAAAGTACGCGGCTTTGTTGAGGAAATCATGGTAGAAGGTGAAGGCGAAGGCGAAATGGCAGCTGAAGGCGAACATGAAGATGATGAAGCCCATGTTAATCATTATCACAAGCCTCAGTACTCGGTAACCTGCCTCGAATATTCTGTGCAAGAAACTGTTCCTGAAGGTTAGTTTACAAACATCAACAAAACAAACGTTCAGAAAAAGCATATTGCTTTGATTCTGGAGGTGTGCTTAAGGTCATTTTAAATGTAAACAGAAAACCACTACTTTTCAGTGAAACAAAGTTCTCTTTTACATTTAAAATGACTTTTTGATTGATAAATATTGATAGAATCGATTTATTCGTGAAACTCATTTTCAATAAACATGGCAAAAAATAGCTGGAGAAAATGGTTCAGGGTTATCCACCGCGATTTTGGATATTTGTTCTTCGGTGTTACACTGATCTACGCCATATCAGGCATCGCCATAAACCATCTCGACGACTGGAACCCCAATTATATAATTACAACGGAAAATATCAAAACCGGACTCAGGCATGGGGTCAGCAAAACAGAGATCCTGGACATGCTCGAATCTCATCATGAAGCAGATGCATATAAAAACCATTATTTTCCTGACCGGGATAACCTGAAAATATTTTTAAAGAACGGAAATGTATACGTGAATCTGAATTCAGGAAATGGACTGATTGAAAAAAACAAGCGCAGGCCCGTTTTCCGGGAGATGAATTATTTACACTATAATCCCGTTAAGTGGTGGACCTGGTTTTCGGATCTCTACGCAGCTGCATTAATTGCACTGGCCATAACCGGAATATTTCTGGTTAGAGGAAAAAAAGGCATTACCGGGCGTGGTGCGTGGCTTACCATACTCGGGATCATTATACCCATTATTTATTTATTCATTTATTTTTACTAAAATGCAGGAACTGATCTTCTTCATAGTTTTTACCGTATGGTATGCAGGAGCCCTGATCGTATCTGAGCGCATGGGCAAAAAAAGCAGGCTGGGTGAAGAGTGGACCTTTTTTATCGGTTTTATGCTTACGCCTGTTGTTGCGGCAATGCTGAGTATGCTGTTAAAGAATAAACAAAGCCAGGCGGCCTCTTAAACAAGGGCAAAATCCATTTGTTTTTTGCCTAAATCAATCTTTTTCACCATGATGCGCACCTGATCACCCAGCTTATATTTCTGTCCGTAACGCGAACCGATCACCTGGTAATTATCTTCATCGAGATAATAAAAATCATCACCAAGATCCTGCAGCCGTACCATTCCCTCGCATTTATTTCCAATTATCTCAACATATATACCCCACTTGCTGACGCCGGAGATAAGCCCTTCAAATTCCTGGCCGATCTTATCCAGAAGAAATTCTGCCTGCTTGTACTTGATCGATTCACGCTCAGCCTCAATGGCACTGCGTTCCATCAACGAACAATGCTGGCACTTATCTTCATAAACATCGCTGCTTGCCGAAGAACCTCCCTGCAGATATTGATCCAGGAGCCGGTGCACCATAAGGTCTGGATAGCGGCGTATGGGAGAGGTAAAATGAGTATAGTAAGAAAATGCAAGGCCATAGTGTCCGATGTTAAATGTTGAATACTCGGCCTTGGCCATTGTGCGTATAGCGATGGTTTCGATCATATTCTCTTCGCCCTTGCCTGCAATCTGCCTGAATAAATGATTAAACGACTGCGCCAGGCTCTCGCGCGAGTTGATCTTAAGAGAATACCCCAGCTTACCCAGAAATTCAATAAAGGTATTGAGCTTTTCGGGCGATGGCTGATCATGTATCCGGTAAACAAAAGTTTTTGGCTTTTTATCAGCTTTCTTTTTGCCAATGTACTCGGCGATCCTTTTGTTGGCCAATAGCATAAAATCCTCAATCAGTCTGTTCGAATCCTTTTGTTCTTTGATGTATACGCTCAAGGGGGTGCCATCTTCATCGAGCTTGAATTTTACTTCCTGTGATGCAAAATTAATGGATCCGTTTTTAAAGCGTTCGTTCCTCAACTGAACAGCAAGCCTGTGCAATGTCATGATCTCTTCAGCAAATTGGCCCTTTTCATTTTCAATGATCTTTTGCACTTCTTCATAATTATAGCGGCGATCGGAATTAATTACGGTTCGTCCGATCCATTGTCCGTGCACGTTTGCATTTTCGTCCATTTCAAAAATTATGGAGTAACATAGTTTATCTTCTCCGGCATTGAGCGAACAAACAAAGTTTGAGAGCTTTTCGGGCAACATGGGGATCACCCTGTCGACAAGATACACCGATGTAGCCCGTCTGTATGCTTCTTCATCGATCAGTCCGCCGGGTTTTACATAATGGCTTACATCGGCAATATGTACACCCACTTCCCACCTGCCCGCATCGAGTTTTTTAAGCGAAAGCGCATCATCAAAATCTTTGGCATCTTCCGGATCGATAGTGATTGTCCAGGTATTGCGGAGGTCTTTTCTTTTTTTGTATTCTTCTGTGCTGATTTGCGCGGGAATATTTTCCGCTTCTTTTTCAACCACCTTCGGAAAACCCAACGGAAAATCATGCTCGGCCAGGATTGATTGCATTTCAACATTATGCTCTCCCGGATTTCCCAGCACATCGGTAATCATACCGAAAGGATTTTTTGAGTGTTCGGGCCAGTCGGTGATCCTGGCAACCACTTTCTGGCCATTTTTGGCACCTTTAAGATTTTCAATGGGGATAAAAATATCGATGGGCATATTTCTGCTGTCGGGAATAAGGAATGCAAACTTTTTCGACACTTCGATCACGCCCACATATTGTTCTTTGGCCCGCTTGTCAACCTCCACGATCTTGCCTTCACGTTTGCGGTCTTTGCGTTTTGGGAATAAACGTACTTTAACCGTATCGCCATGCAGGGCATGATAAGTATTATTGGGGGCAATAAAAATATCATCGCTGTCGTCTTCGGGTATCACATAAGCTTTTCCGGTATTTTTCATGTCAACCCTGCCGGTAATTGTATTTGAGAAATCCTGTTGTTTACGGGCCCATTCGGCATTAAGCTTATATTTTCCCGGCCGGGGTTGTTCAAGGACTTCTTCCTGCAATAGTTCGGCAATGATATTATTTACCAGGTCGCGGCCGGCCTTATCTTTTATGGTAAGTTTGGCCGCGATCTGCTTGTAATTGAAAAGCCTCATAGGATCGGCTTTGAAAATACTGAGGATATTGCTTCTGAGAAGATTTTTAACTCCTCGTCCTTGCTTAGGTTTGTTTTTTTTAGCCATTGGTATATAGGTTTTTAGCCGATCCGGGGATCGCCCGGATCAGATTTTTTGTATAATTTTTTTCGGGATTGCGGTAAATATCGTCGGGGTCGCCGGCTTCAATGATTTTTCCGTTTTGCATAACGGCCATCCTGTCCGACATATATTTTACCACTGAAAGGTCGTGCGAAATGAAAACATAGGTTAATCCCAGGTCTTTCTTCAGATCATTTAAAAGGTTTAACACCTGTGCCTGTATCGAAACATCCAGGGCCGACACCGATTCGTCGCAAACAATAAATTCGGGGTTTACTGCGAGCGCCCTGGCGATACAAACACGTTGTCGCTGACCTCCTGAAAGTTCATGGGGATAACGTCCTGAATATTCAGCAGAAAGACCAACCTGTTCAAGCAATTCAGCCACCCGGTATTTATTTTTTTTATTTCCGCCGTTGATCCCGTGCACCTCAAGGGGTTCGGTAATAGCATTGCCCACAGTAATACGCGGGTTTAATGATGAATAGGGGTCCTGGAAAATGATCTGAAATTGTTTGCGCAGCCGGCGCAGGTCCGACCCGTTGATCCGGGTAATGTCTTTTCCTTTAAAAATGATGTTGCCCGAAGTGGGGCTGATCAGCTTAAGCATTGTTCGTCCAAGGGTTGTTTTGCCACAACCCGATTCTCCAACCAATCCCAGGGTTTCGCCTGGATAAACTTCAATAGTTATATTATCCACAGCCCTGACATACTCCCTGTTTTTATGCATGAAACTTTTTTTCAGAGGAAAATAAGTGCAAAGGTTTTCTGTCCTGAGCAGGGGGTCGGTTGCGTAAATTTGTTTGTGTAATATTTTTCTTTTGTGTTCAGTCTTTTTAAGGTTGATGTCGGAAAGCATTTCCCGGGCCTTCTTTTCGGATGCCATGAAATCCTTTACAGTGAGTAATTTTTCGGGTCTGCTGTTGAGGGGTGGCCGGCAGGCTATCAATCCCTTGGTATAAGGATGTGCCGGATGATTAAAGATCTGTTTCACCGATCCCTGTTCAACGATCCTGCCCTGATACATTACGATCACGTTTTCGGCAATATCTGCAATCACACCCAGGTCGTGTGTGATGAAAAGTATGCCCATACCGTGCTTGTGCTGCAGATCCTTTAGCAGTTTCAAAATATTTTTTTGCACACTTACATCAAGAGCTGTGGTGGGCTCATCAGCAATCAGCAGAGAGGGTTCGCACGAAATGGCCATAGCAATCATTACACGCTGTTTTTGCCCACCCGAAAGCTCGTGCGGATAAGCACTGTAAACATCTTTTGGCCGGGGCAGCTCAACCTCTTCAAACAACCTGATACAAAGCTCTTTTGCTTGTTTTCGTGTTACATTTTTATGTTGCCTGATCACTTCGGTAATTTGATTGCCGCAGCTAAAAACAGGGTTTAGCGAAGTCATGGGTTCCTGGAAAATCATACCGATCTTATTTCCCCTGATCCTGCGCATCATATGTTCGTTAAGGCCCAAAAGGTTTTCGGAATGGTTGCCGTCGTTAAAAAAAATCTTTCCTCCTGTTATTTTTCCGGGGGGCGATGGCAGCAGGCCCATAACAGACAATGCCGTAACAGACTTGCCCGAGCCCGATTCGCCTACAATTCCTGTGGTAACACCCTTTTCCGACCAAAAAGCAATGTCGTTCACAGCAGTGATAAAACCCGATTCTGTTGTAAATTCAACAGAAAGATTTTGAATGCTGATAAGGGGATTGGCAGGCATAATTTGCAAATTGTTAATCAAAATTAGCTTTTTAAGGGGAACAAATCATGAAAAGAGGTACTAAGTTATAAAGAGCACATTGTTTATGACATACCTAAAAGACTTTTTATCGTTGATTTATCCTGAAATATGCCCCATATGCGGCAAAAGCCTGTTTAAAGGCGAAAACACTATTTGCATGCGATGCTACAGCCATTTGCCGCGTTCGCGTTTTTCTGACGATAAAGAAAATCCGGCTGCCCGCGTTTTCTGGGGAAGGGTTCCGCTTAGCTTTGTTTTTACCGGCTTTCTTTATAATAAAGGAAATGCCCTACAGCAGTTGATACATGCCTTTAAATACCGCGGTTTAAAAAATATCGGCAGTTTTCTGGGCGGGGAACTGGGAAATGAAATAAATTCAATTCCGCAGCTCAGCGACCTCGAATTCATATTGCCGGTACCCCTTCACCCAAAAAAACAAAAAAAACGGGGCTTTAACCAAAGCGAGATCATCGCCAGGGGCATTGCAGAAAAAATACCTGCCGACGTGAATATCTCAATTTTAAAACGGCAGTCATTTTCTTCCACACAAACAAGAAAATCGAAGTACGAAAGATGGCAAAATGTTGAAAACATATTTTCGGTCGAAAACGGAAGCGGGATCGAAGGAAAACATATTCTTCTGGTTGATGATGTAATTACTACCGGGGCAACCATTGAGGCTTGTGCACAAGCACTTTTCGGGTTGGAAGGAATAAAGATAAGCGTTGCGGCCGTGGGATATACAAGGGGCTGAAAATTTGGGACCAATCGTTAAAAATTCACTTTGCAAGTACAGGGTCAGCATGACTAGTTTTTTTCAGGATATATCAGACTGTCTTCAACTTCCGGGACGAGATATTTTGAATATTTTTCGCGGTTGCTTTTCAGTTTTCTGCTTAGTCTGGCCGATTTGTTGAAGACATTGTATAATGCCTGAACCGGCCCGGTAAAACGTATTCCGGTTTCAGGAACATAGGCCGGATCATTTTTTAGCTCAGGAATATTGAGATCAAAAGTCAGTTGTTTCTCTTCGGGGATCCTTGTTTCCATAAAGCGAAGCTTAAAAAACCTCCTGGGACCAAGGGGCGAGATCAGTACTTCATCCATCAGAACAGTGTCGGTTTTTAGGAATATCATTAATTCTCTTCGCATCAGTGTTTGGTTAAATCTGAGAAAATAATCATGATATCCTATGCAGGAAAATTTAATGGTGTCATGATGCCTTGCATGAATTGAAAAACTGCCGTCGTATGACGAAACAGTACCTGTTCCCCTGTTAAGATTGAGCACATGAACATCGCGTATACCCATACTGTCTTCCGAAAAAACGGTAAGGCCCTTTAAACGAAAGAGACTGTCTGCATCATATTCCTGCGACCAAAGACATGTTGCAGAGATGAGAAGAAGATATGACAAAACAAGGATTTTCAACTTACATTTGATCTTTTACCCGGGTCAATGTTAAACTTTAAGTGCCGATTGAAGATATAAATTTACTTAATGAAAGTTAAGATTTGTTAATGACTGAACCCACTGGCCGGGTTTATGTTTTTGAAAACCGGAATATCTTTTATAAAGAAATGATAATGAGCAAATTAAAAAAAATGATTGATTTTGGCAGAAATAATTTTTTACCTTAGCCCTCAAATAAAAGGCAAACACACCGAATAAATCGTATAACGAATGTATAATCAAAATACTGGCTGATGAAACATAAAAATTTTACACTCCTCCTGATTTCGGCACTTTTTGTATCATTCCTTTTTACATCATGTAATAAAGACGATGATGACGATCAGGGCTCTCCTCCGGGGGTGCCAACTGTAAGTATTCCCCTGCATGTTTATGGCGATCATTTTTACGTGAATTGGACCGGTGTTGTAGGGGCTACGGCTTATTATGCCGATGTGGCTACCGATCAGAATTTTACGAACATTCTGCCTGATTATAATAACATCATGGTTCAGATCAACGGAATGTTCATCGTTGAAAATGTAAATCCGGGCACCTCTTATTTTGTTCGGATGCGGGCCGGCAATGCCAATGGCAATGGCGGGAATTCATCATTTAAAGAATTTAAAACCCGCGCGGCCAATGTTCTGCCCAATATGGATATGGAAGAATGGCTGAGTTATCCCAATTACGAAAGTCCCTATCCGATGGGCGTATGGACATCGGCAAACAAGGTGGCCGACCTCAACCCCGACCTCTATCATGCCGTATTGTTTAAAACCGACCAAAGCCATTCGGGGAATTATGCCGCTAAAATGATTACCGATTCACTGGTTGGAATGCCTCTGATCACCGGAAGTCTTTCAACAGGAATTTTTACGGTCGATCTGAATAATCCGCTGGAAAGCATGATCAGCGGGGTTCCCTATAAGTCAAGGCCAACAAAATTCCAGGGATATTACATATACATGCCCGTTGATGGGGATTCGTGCGAGATCAGGACAACACTTTCGCGGTGGAATACGGCATTACACAAGCGGGATAAGGTTGGCGAAGCAATAATGCGTTCTACCGATACCATAGATGAGTATACCTTTTTTGATCTGGAAATAATTTATTTCAGGGATGAAAACCCCGACACCATCGATGTGGTATTTGCAGCCAGTGCAGGTGGTGAATATTTTATCGGGGGGATTGGGAGCACCTTATATATTGATGATTTTAACCTTCTTTTTGACTGATTAAAAAAAAACATATATTTGTCGGCGAACAACTTATGAAAGCGGCACTACGATTATCTATGCTGTTATGGCTATGTCTGGGCACAGTACAGGCCCAGGAAATGGAGTTTGGCCTTAAAGGCGGACTCAATATTGGTACCCCATATGGCGTTGCCGAAAAAGGAGCTACAGGCAGCCCTGGCGTTGCTCCGCTTATCGGGATGTATTTTGCCTATGATATGGGTAACCGGTGGACATTAAATGGTGAATTCCTTTATTCCATCAAAGGGGCAAAATTTAATACACCTGTTTCGGGCGATACCATTTATCGCTATAATACAATCACTCCCACAGATACGATCCCTTCCGAAGTGCATACAATTTACCGGGGGTGGGTTGATGGTAAATTTGATAACCGCTATATTGATATTCCTCTTTATGCATCATACAAATTCAGCAGGCGTTTTCAACTTAACTTTGGCGGGTATTTTTCATATTTGCTTTCAGGGCACAATTCGGGTACGGCCGATATAGAAGTGGGCGATCCCCTATCACCTTTTACGTCAGTACAGGATGAACCATTCGATCAAAGCAGTGAACTGCATCAGTGGGATTACGGCATCTTGCTGGGGGCCACCTATCTTACCGACCGGCGCATTAATTTTGGCGCCAGCATGACCACAGGCCTGCGGACGATATATGAGAAAAATTATAAATATATTGACGGTGTGGTAAGAAATATCTACCTGCAGGCATTTGTGCAATTCAGCCTTCTGAAAAATAATTAATCAGGGATTTGAGCAATGAAATAATGCCGGATTGTTGCCTGTGATCCTCACAGGGCAACGACTACAGTTTCTTTAAAGCGCAAAATATTTCCATCGGGATGTATCAGTTCGGCAAGAACAATATATATGCCCGCGCTGGCTTTTTGCCTGTCCTCGTTTATTCCATCCCACGAATAGCTTCCCGAGGTACCCAGAAGCTCGTTATTTACCAGATGCCGGCAAAGATGGCCATTGGCATCGAAAATCATAATGGTGGCCAGATACCCGGGCCTTTCAAATGCATAGAAAATATTGGTATAATTTGCCTGTCCGTTATTTCCCGGAATAAACACCTTTGGTTGAATACTGATTTTTCCTTTATCGGTAAGAACATTGGAAAATTGTGAATTTTTATAACCCGGAGTTCCAAAGCCTGATAATTGCGAAGCGGAGTGCCAGTTCGTCCTGTCGGTGGCAGGCCGGTCATAATGAATACGCTCCAGTGATACGCCCTCCTGGGTATTCAGTAAAGGGTAATGCATATCTTCGTGATATGAAAATGCATCGATCAGGTTTTTGGCAGCATCCATCAATACCACCGTTCCGCTTTCGTTGCTGTATGAGGGAAATCGTTCAAGCTCAAGGAAATTTCTTTGCTCACGGCATGAATAATACGTATTTACCTTATCGAAATCATTACACAGAAAAACATATTCATCAGGCATAAGCATACTGCAAAAAATATCGACCGGCACAAAACCCGTATCCGGGGGCGATGGCGGGTTGTTTTTTACCGAGGCCAGGATCAGGCCGGTCAGGTCCAGAGCCTTTTCAGAGCGGTTGTACAGTTCAACGTAATCTGTTCCTCCCGGAAAAGGATTGAATAAAATTTCGTTAATCACCAGGTCGTTGTATTCTGCTGCCTGTGGTAAACCAATTAAAATATTTTCTGAAATACTGAATGAATCCCCAACACAGTTTGATACAGTACCGTGGCAGGTGAGCGTATATATTTTTCCGGGCAGCAATGCCTCCCGGGGATAGATCATAAATGAAGTAAAATAAGCATCGTCGGGCAGGATTGCCCCTGCCGGTCCTGCTCCGTGGTCAAACTCAAAAATTTCCGGCTTCAGAGTAATGTCGCGGCCCATCGACTGGTTAAAAATAATCCTGATCCTCACCGAATCCGTTACGCATGCCTTGATGATCTCCGGGATCAGGTACATTTCGTCAAAAACACTGTTCTTTCTTCCGGGTGTTCCGCCATTGATGCTGGTTGATGCCTGCCAGTTATTTTTTGTCAGACAGGGATTGTGCGGATCAATTTGCTCCAGCGACCATCCTCCATCTGATTTCTCACTGTTTTGATACCAGCTTTGATCGTAATAAAGCCCATGGATGATTTCTCCATTATGATCGTTCAGCATAATTTCCTGCCCGCTGTTTACCAGCGAAAAACTTTCCAGGCCATAATACCGGCCATAGATCAAAAAATCATTTTTTGCTTCTTCCTTTCCAATGATCACATAGCCCTGCGGACCAATTACAAGCCCTGTAAGGGATTTTTCGGCGGTGCCAACTACCAGTGTCCAATGTGAAAGATCGAGGGGCAGAGCGCTTGTATTATGCAACTCCAGGTATTCATAATCGGGGAGGTGAAGTGGGGGCGAAGGATCAGCCATGATCTCGTTGATCACCACATCATACCTTTTGGGATCATACCATGCAAGTTCATATTTGCCGGCCTGCATGATATTGCCCGAGAGGTCGGAAACATTCATAATGTCCAGCTCCATGAGTATTCCGTAAAAAAGACTGTCGGCATATACGAGCCTCACAGTACTCAGCCCGCCATCCTTAAATTCTGCATGTTGTGGATTGCCCAGGCCATGACTTAAAAAATAATTAAGATGATCGTTTGCCGAAAGGGAGTCGAGGTTTTCTGAGAACTTAAGTTCAATGATATTGGGATCGGTTACTGAAACATGGATCACGGAAGGTGGAATGGTATCGTACACAATGGGGCCGGCATAGAAATCATCGAAATAAAAATTTGTGCTGTTGCTAACAGTGTATTTGCATACAACACCTATAAAAGCATCGCCCGCCAGAAGGTTCCCCATAGCAGTTCCTTCCGGATAATAATCACTGCCTCCTTCATGGTCGGCAAAGAGCGACCACCGCCCATCTTCGAAAACAACTTTTACTGCGCAGCGAAACGACGAAGATATGGCTCCCGGCATTCCCCTGATCAATGTATTGGTATCGCCATTCTCCTGTTCCATCAGCCTTATGGCATCGAGCGAACCGCTTTCGCCAAACTGTAAAAAAATTCCGTCGGGAGGATCTGCTCCGCAGGCTGTTTCTGCTGAAAGATAAACGCGCGAATGATTATTTCCGGAAGGGCTGAACGATTGTCGTACCCAGCATCTCCATTCCATGGCATTATGGATCACTGCTTCGGTAAACAGGCAGGAGCTGCTTTCCTTATTGTCGTTCAGCTGAAGCTCAAAATTGCTGTTCACCTTAAATTCAGAGGTATTACCCGACCATTCGGGCTCGGAAGAAAAATTGCCATCACTGAAATCGTCTGCGATTTGAGCACAGCAAAATAGCGGATTTATAACAATCAGGTATAAGCAGCGTTTTAATATTACAGGCGTATTCATCATATTTGTATTTTTGTCCCTCTATTGATTAATACCTTTTTTGGGAAAATGTCCGCCCCGGCGGCAAAATATTTTAAAATGAAAATAGCGGTAATTGGTGCTACAGGTCTGGTAGGGAGGATGATGCTGAAGGTTCTCGAGGAGAGTAAGTTTTTTCCGGGGATTGAGGTCATTGCTGCCGCATCAGCAAAATCGGCAGGGAAAAAGTTACTTTTTCAGGGCAGGGAAATCCCTGTTGTTGATATTGCCGAAGCGCATACCATGAATCCGAACATCGCGCTTTTTTCTGCAGGCACGGAAGTTTCAATTGATTGGGCACCGCGCTTTGTCGACAATGGCGTGTTTGTGATCGATAATTCTTCGGCCTGGCGCAAATTAAAAGGTATTCCGCTGGTTGTTCCCGAGATCAATGCAGCAACTATCGACAGAAGCACGCATATTATTTCCAATCCCAATTGCTCAACCATACAAATGGTGCTGGCGCTTTATCCCCTGCATCGCGAATACCGGATTAAACGCGTGGTGGTATCCACCTATCAGTCGGTTACTGGTTCGGGGGCTGCTGCAGTACAGCAACTCGAGAACGAAAGGGCCGGGCTTGCGGGGAAGCAGGTTTTCCCGCACCCCATCGATCTGAATCTTTTTCCTCACGGAGGAACGTTTCTTGAAAACGGATATACCACCGAAGAACAGAAACTGGTTGATGAAACAAGAAAAATTCTGAACGACGAAGATATAATGATCACAGCAACTGTGGTGCGTGTGCCGGTTTACGGCGGACATTCAGAAGCGGTGAATGTTGAGTTTTCAAATCCATTCGATATTGAAAGGGTAAAAGAATTATTGGCCGGCACTGCAGGTATTACCCTTCAGGATGATGTAAAATCAAACATATATCCCATGCCACTGCTTGCAGAGGGCCGCGATGAGGTATTTGTTGGAAGGATCAGAAGGGATGAATCATGTCCCAATGCCCTCAATATGTGGATCGTATCAGATAACCTCAGAAAAGGGGCGGCAACCAATGCTGTGCAAATTGCCGAATACTTATTAAAAAATAAACTGGTGTAAGCAGTGAAGATATATCACGGACTGGAGGAATTTAAAAGTATTAAGAACCCCGTTGTTACAGTGGGTACTTTTGATGGGGTTCACCTCGGACATCATCAGATTTTTAAGCGGATGAAACGTATTGCCAAAGAGTGCGATGGCGAAACGCTGGTGGTAACATTTCATCCACACCCCCGCCTGGTACTTCATCCCGACAGTAAAAACCTTAAATTCATTAATACACAGGAACGAAAGTATCAGCTTATTGAAGATGCCGGAATAGATTATTTAATTATTATTCCTTTTACACGTGATTTTGCCTCAAACGATGCCCGCACATTCATTAAAGACATCCTTTACGACAAGATCGGGATCTGCCAGCTTGTGGTTGGTCACGATCATCATTTCGGACGAAACCGCGAAGGTTCGTTCAACGAATTATTATTACTTGCAAAAGAACTGGATTTTAAAGTAGAACAGATCCCTGTACAGGATATTGATAATATTGCCATCAGCTCCACAAAGATCAGAAATGCACTGAACAGGGGCGAAATTAAAACAGCCAACACCCTGCTGGGTTACGAGTACTCCATTACAGGAAAAGTTGTGGGGGGGAATAAGATTGGTCACAGGATCGGATTTCCAACGGCCAACATCGAACTCGACGACAAATACAAACTCATTACGGCCAATGGTGTTTATGCCTGCCGCATCCAATGGAAGGATAAGAAATACCTGGGAATGGGAAATATTGGTTTCCGGCCAACCATTAACAGAAGCAAGCTTACCATTGAAGTTCATATTTTTGATTTCGACGAAGACATATACAATGATACGATAACAATATTTTTCGTCGACAGGATCAGGGACGAAGTAAAGTTCAGGGATCTGGATGCCTTACAGCAGCAATTGGTCAGGGATAAAATAACAGTACTGGGATTGTTGCAGGCTCACTGAGACTTTTCAAGTACAATGCTGATGCTTTTTACGCCGGTGGTAATCGTTTTTGAATCACGGTTTTCGATCTCAAAGCTGCATACCCCTTTTTCGCTGAAAGCATATTCGCGGCGCAGCACTATCCGAAGCCTTGCATTTTCACCATCAACAATGGCTGTATTGAAATCAGGGACAATATCCCTGCTTCGGATCTCTCCCCCCGGGCTATTCATGATAACGGTCATTTTTAAATTATCGGGTTTTTGCGACAGGTCAACATCCAGCTCGAGGAACATATCATAATAAATGCCGGGATTTTTTATCTGGAAATCGAGCACAGGATTGGTAAAACGCGACCATTCACCGTCGGAAAAAACATGAGTTGAGATCAGCCTGTCGGAAGATGTACACGAAACAAGCATCAAAATAAACAGAAGATAAGCGCAATACGTATTTTTCATTCTTATTCCAGCTTGGTGTTACAAAGATATAATATGCAGCGGTTCTTTTGCTAACTTTGTTCATCAAATCAACGCAGGGCATGGCAAAGCAAAAATATTACGTAGTATGGACAGGAAAAGAACCGGGGGTATACAAAAGCTGGAAAGAATGCGAACGGCAGATCAGAAACTTCGACAAGGCCCTGTTTAAAGCATTTTATGATGAAGAACTTGCGCAGAAAGCCTTTCATGATGATCCGCGGAATTATATAGGAAAAGATTTTGGCAAGCTTACGGAAAAGGAAAAAGAGGCCTTTGGTAAGCCGGTTGGCGACTCGATCAGTGTTGATGCTGCATGCAGTGGCAATCCCGGCATTATGGAATACCGTGGTGTTGATACGCTTTCGGGAGCAGAATTATTTCGTCAGGGGCCCTTTAAATATGCTACGGTAAATATAGGCGAGTTTCTGGCCATTGTGCATGGTTTGGCTTATTTGTATGAGCGTAATTTTGATTTTCCGGTTTATACCGATTCACGAACAGCCATGAAATGGGTTCGCGATAAAAAACTGAATACAAAATTAGAACGTCTCCCCGTGAATGAAAAAATGTTTAAGCTGGTCGACAGAGCCCTGACATGGCTCAGGACACATGATTACAAAAACGAGATCATTAAATGGGAGACTGCAGCCTGGGGCGAAATTCCGGCCGATTTTGGAAGGAAATAACAAAGGTGTTTTATAAAAAATGCGTGCATAATGGCAGAACGATTAAAAAAAATTAAGCAGTTTATCAAAAAACACCAGCTTGTTGTTTTAAAGGATGTTGGCCTTTTTGTGATCATCACCCTGTTGATCCATTTTGTATGGCGCTTTTGGGCCAGGGGTTTCGATTATGCCCCGATTCATAATTTCATGTATGATTTAATGGATGTGATGGCTGCGGAGGTTTACCGCGAATCGGCTGCGATCATTTCCGGATTATATGATGTTGTGAGGATCGATGACAAAATGCACATATATTTTCCGAACAACTCCATGATGTATGTAAATGCGGGCTGTTCGGGATTAAAACAAATATTGCAATACGCTTTGCTCATTTTTTTATTTCCTGGCCCGTGGATCAAAAAGCTATGGTACATCCCCCTGGGCATAATAATTATTCATATTACCAATGTATTGCGGGTTGTTGGACTGGGAATGGTTATGAATTACCGTCCCCAGTACTGGGACTTTAGCCACGATTTTATTTTCAGGCCTTTGTTTTATGTGGTGATCTTTGTTCTTTGGGTTATTTGGGTCGAAAAACTCAAAGAATAATTGGATTTATGCGTTTACATTCAGGCTGGCGGGGTTAATTTTTTTTCTTTTCAGGTGCGACATTTTAAAAATTCCGGTACTAATAGATAAAGGCTATTTGTATGGGAAATTTTAATAAGCTCCAGGAATGGAGAAATTCAAAAGACCTGGCCGTGAAAATATATATGATCACGGGCCGCGGTAAGTTCCTCGACGATGATACGCTACGCAACCAGCTGAGGAGATCGGTGGTAAAAATCTCATCATATCTTGCCGAAGGGGAGGAGTCGGAAACACAAAGTGTGTGCATCCGCAATTTTAACATTGCCATTGAATCCCTGGCAAAACTGAGAACACAAATTGAAATAGCCAGGGAGATTGGATATATTAAAGAGCGTGATTATACGGAGGTTAATGACTTTATAGGCCATTTTTCAAAACGGCTCAACCGGTTAAAACACTTCAGGCAAATTCAATATGCTGAAAAAACCTGAAAGGCACCAACTCTTTAGCGAAGCATAAACTTTGTATTCCCGATCACCACATCGCCGTAAAATACTTCAACATAGTAAACCCCTTCCTGCATTTCTTTTTCGGGCGAGGTTTTGGCCCAGTAAAGGCAAAGGTCCATGCTGGTGTTCTGGTAATCGATCAGTTTTTTTATGGAATACTGGATTTTTTCGCCCTCATACATAAAGGTATATTCATCAGAACGGTCTTTTGTCAGGATAAGTTTGTCGGGTTGGGCTATTCTGACATAGATTTCCTTTGTACCCGGCTCGATGACTTTATTTTCGGCGATGGTAAAACAAACCTTGATTTTATCAAGACGGTTTACCTTATCCGTTTCACGCTCTCGTCCCGAGCCCCTTTCGCGAACACCATAAGCTTCGATGTTGTACAACTGTAAGACCGACGCCTGGTCAACAATTTCGCTCAGCGCTTCACGGTCTTTGGTTATACGTTCATTTTCCTGTTGGGCATTCATGAGATCCTGCCTGATCTCGGCATTTTCTTCGGTAAGGGCAGCATTTACGCGGTAAAGCGAATCCATTTGCCTTACATAACCCTGGCTGACCTTTTGCAGCAGGCCAAGTTTCTTTTTAATTTTATAATACTCCCATTGGGTATCGAGAAGTTTTCTGATCTCTTTGGCATTTTCCTGTATGATGCTGTCCTTCACCACCAGCGAATCTGCCAGAGTACCATATTCGATCTTTATTTGCTCATGCTCAAACATAAGAGAATCCAGCTCACCCTGCAGTTCGACACGTTGTAGTTCTTTTTCTGCGAGCAGTACATTCAGGTTCGACCTCATCGTAAAGGTCCAGATCAGGATCCCTGCAAGGGCAAGGATAAAGACAATGATAATAATTATCAGGGCTTTTCCCGGCTTTTTCCTGTTCTTGCCGGATATGGGGGCCTGTTCGTTCATAGTATTTATTATTTAAAGGTTTTGTTGATTGATAATGTATAACACATCACAAACCAATATTATTTATCAAAATGCGACAATAGATGGTTTTAACAAAGATAAGCAAAAAATGAAGAAATTGTTCTCAGCCAGAATAACTAAATTAGTTACTGTTGTGCAGGAACTGGATGCTGGATGCTGGATTACTCTCGTAGCTGGTCGCTGCTGGTTACTGGTTGCTGGCTGCTGGCTTTACCCTCCGAATCAGAAAATTAGGTGTGTGTGTAAACAATCTGTACAGTGTAAAATGTACATTGTAAAGAAAAATGACAAATGAAAAATGCTCAATGCCGAATGGACAATGAATATCTCCCCATCCCCCCATCACCATTTATCATGCGACAAATGCCATTTGAACAAAATGTAACATACAACATTAAAAAATGCTAAATGCCAAATGAATATGTCCGGGGCCATCTACCCGATTGGCAGCTGGCATTTGTTCGTTCAATCCGATTTCTTCTATAATCATTTCAGGAATTTTTTCTAATCTAATATTTTCAATATTAACCTGAAAGTCAGCTCGCTTGTATGAATCCCTAAAATAGTTATAATCCGCCCGAATCTCTTTTAAATATCTCTTCTTCTTCGATTCATCCAATCTTTCCGTGATAGGATTTGAGTCTTTGTCGTAAAAAGTTAATCTGTCCAATACATTCTCAAACGAATCATTTAAGCAAACTGAATATAAATCTTTGTCTTTATGCATTTTATATACCTGAAGACATGAAAATTTTAATCCAGATGGAGTGCCGGAAATTACAGAATCTACGTTTCTTGAAAATAGCTTATCCAACACAACGCTTGCTTTTTCTCTATATCCGTTCATTGTTAAACATTCATCCTGAATTCGTTCAATTGGTTTTTCGTAATAATTCTGAATTTCCCAATCCAAGTCAAAGAAAGTAAAGCCAATCTTTTCAGCCAATATTTTTCCAATTATTGTTTTACCTACACAACTTATACCAACTAAGTATATAATCATAAAATCTTAGCGATGTTTAAAAATCAAATTTACGTTTCTCAAGCGGAATTGATTTTACTTTCCCGATATTCTCTAATATTTTTTTACAAGTAAATTCTAATTTCTCTTTTTCGGGTGGATTCCCCCAAAATAAATCGTCAAGCTCCCAATCTTCCGCTTGCATTATCTCTCTGGTCAGTTTTTCGGCTTTATCAATGTATTCTGTCTCGTTTTTACAATCACCGGATAATACCCCATAGTGTAAAGTCAAGTCATGAGTTAATTTCTCCGCCTCTATTAAAATCCCATTGTAAGATTCTCTTGATAAATCATCTGTATCCATATGCAATGTGTTCTTGTTTTGCTTGCTGCCAACGGTTCTCTCATATGGTGTTATTTGGCGTTTCAAAACACTTTGCTATCAAACCGATGGAAAGTTTAATAACAGAAACCAAGCCAAAACCTTTGTATGACCTGCCAAATAAACTATATACGATATCAGGCTTTCGTGCATTATTGTTTCAGTATCTCTATCAATTCTTTATTTATATATATAGTTTCTCTCCCAACCTTTTGAGATTCAAGAATCCCAATAGTTTCTAATTCTTTTAAATATCGGGAAGCTGCTTTTCTTTCAACCCCCAGTTTATTTACAACAAATTCAATCTTTGAATATGGTTGCTCAAATAATAATTCAACAAGCTCTTTTCTATAAATCTTTGGTGCTTTGTCCTGGACTTTAATTATTGTTCTATCAAGCTGTCCTTTAATATTGGTAATTCGGGCTGTCGTATCTTTTGATGTATTCTCAACGGCTTTAAGCATAAACATTACCCATTCTTCCCATTTTCCAGTCTGATTGGTTTGGTTTAAAAGTCGATAATATTCTGGTTTATTTGCAATAATATAAGAACTTAGATATAATATTGGAACATCAATCAATTCGTTAAGTATCAGATACAATATATTTAAGATTCGACCAGTTCTTCCATTGCCATCATAAAATGGGTGAATACTCTCAAATTGATAATGCAATATTGATAAATTAATTAATGGCGATAAGTCGTCCTGTTGGTTGAAATGATTAATAAAGTCCGTCAATAAATCAAGAATTTCAGCTTTATCTTGTGGAGGTGTATAAACAACTTGTCCCGTTTTATCATTTTTTAGAACAGTCCCGGGAGCACTTCTAATCCCAGCAGTATTATCAACCAATTCTTGCTGAATGCTCACAATATCATTGACTCTTAAAAATCCTTGTTTTTTGATAAGGTCAAATCCCTGGAATATTGCCTTGCGGTAATTTACGACTTCTTTTGTCGCAGGAGAAATATGAGTTTTATTTACAGTCAAAGCTTTATAAAGCTCATCTTGAGTAGTAATAATATTCTCAATCTCCGAGCTATCCTTTGCTTCTTGCAGAACTATTGCATTAATCAACATAGCCTGATTAGGAATTGTTTTGGCAATCCCTTTTAATTCTGCCAATGCTGCTGTTGATTTATTTGTTTGCCTCAGTATCTCAATAGTCTCCACTTTTTCTCTCGAAGGTGGAAGTTTATCTAGTCTATAATGTGGTGCATTTTGTCCCATATTCTTTTTATTTGTCCCAAAAATACAAATTTCGGTACAAATGTAAAGATTTGCTTATTGTTTTTGCATAAAGCCTAACGTTTCGCCGGCATGTGCTTTGCCGGGCTTATAATTATCACCACATTAAAGATATGGATTTTTAATACATTCGTGCGGGGGCAATAAAAAACAGGCGGCATAGCATATGCCAGCTGCTATAGAAGCGTAGGTCGTCCCAGGATCCTCGGCCCGGATATTGGCGCAGAATTTGTTTTTTAATATTACTTCTGCACAACATCTCCAGGATGAAATTAAAATAAATGCGAAGCATCTACGAATCCGGGTGCAGTCTTCAGCGTGCGAAATGATTACATGCTTGACCAGTATCGGAAATTTTCCTTAACTCAGCCCGAAAAACAAAAACCGGAACCTGAAGCAGTATTCAGATCCCGGCTTTGGTATGCCTGCGTTTGAAGGTACTAATGTGCGCTGCCGATCACCTTAAAGTGATCGCCGGTTTTATTTACAATGATCCTGTACCATTCTTCGCCATAACCGGGTTGTTTGAGCCCGGGAGTGATATATTTATATCCTTCCGGAACTTCTCGTTTTTCTTTTACGTTACCGTCCATGTACTTCGTGAAAAGGTGCGCATAGAAATCTTTCCATTCCAAAACAGTGTTGTTGGCTGTTGAAACACTGTAATCGGTGAGGAAATTTACGGCCAGCTCAGGATTGGCCTCATAAAGGCTTGCTGCAGCCACATCAACGGCCTGGCCAAGCTGAATGAATTCTTTTTCTGTGGCCTGTTGTTTTTCCATTATTTCGGGGTGTATCAGGTTATAACGGGTATAGGCCAGGTTTGAGATCTGGTTAAACACCCAAAATCCTGCATCATCAACAAACTCCATCATGGAACCGTATCCGGGTGCCACCTTTTCAGGTGCTTTAGTCATGCACGAATACATCGGCATGTATACACTCGAGGCTGCATCGTCAACCCCCCACCAGATGATTCCACCAATTTTTTCGGGCAACCAGTTTCTGCTCTGGGTAACGAACGAAAAACCCGTTTGCTGCGTGGCTGTAGCTCGCTCGTTGCAATAGGTTACGCCGTCAACTTCCCAGGTAAGCGGACGCCAGCGGTAAGGATTTTCAAATGGCCCCGCGCCAATGTCTTTGCGCATGTCGAGCTCGGTTCCTTCAAGGTGATCGCGCATAAAGTTCATCATGTCGTGAGGAGAGATCTTGCGTTCGGGCTTTATCCATAAAGGCATGCGGTTGCTTGCAAAGCCATTCGGATTTTTGCTGCCATCGGCAAAGGTGTCGTCATGCTTAACGTGGCCTTTTACGTAATCGAAATACTGGTCCATGTAGCTGTGCACGACATTAAACATCGCCCACACCCTTACTTCGCAAAAGCGGGCGCCCCCGAAATCTACCGGGGCATATACATCAGAAAAACTGAATTCTTTGTCTTTTCCCTCAAAAAAGCCTTTTTCCCTGGCAAAGGAGATCACATCGGCAGCATAAATACATTCAATGCTTTCGTTAAAGATCTTGTCTTTATCGTCGAAAGTGATGGATTTTTTACCATCGGCCAGCGGAAATGTGGTTATCCTGGCCTGGTTGGCATGGGCGCAAATATACCCGTCGGGTACAAGGCGTGCAACCCAAACGGCTCCCTTATGGCCTTCACCTTTGCCAATGAGTTCCATAATCCAAACTTCATCGGGGTCGGCAATGGAAAAAGATTCGCCCGAGCTGTAATACCCATATTCGTCCATGAGGTTTCCGATGGTAAGGATGGCTTCACGTGCACTCTTCGAACGCTGCAGTGCAACATAGATCAGGCTGCCATAATCCATGATCGCCCCCGGCTGTTTCGACAATTCCGGCAAGCCACCGTAAGTTGTTTCGCCAATGGCCACCTGGTATTCGTTCATATTACCAACAACATTATAGGTTACAGGTGCCTGGCTTATCTTTCCCAGGAATTTTCCGGTATCCCATTCATAAATATCCATCATCGTACCTTCAGGCCACTGCGCTGCAGGCCAGTGATAAAGTTCACCATAAAGCACATGCGAATCGGCGGCATAACTGATCATGACCGATCCGTCGGTTGAAGCTCCTTTGGTGATGAGAAAATTGGTGCATGCGAAGGATTGCAGGCCAGAAACAAAAATTATAAGAATAAATAAAGATAACTTTGTGATTTTCATATCATTATAGTTTAATAAATAAATATTTTCCTTAAAAGGATCGGTAAAAATAGTGAAATTGTTCTATACGGCAAAGGGTAATGATCCCACATGGCCTGAAGCTTAACACTTAAAATCCTATGTTAAATCCAAGGTTCATCGTTGTGGTATTGCCCCAGTACATTTCGGGGCTAAACATGCTGAGGTAATCTTCTGCGCTGATGCCATCAACATCGAAACCCTGAATATCTTTTATATAAATTCCGGCAAAGACACAGGCATTATTAAAAAACTCATATTTGGCTTTTACTCCTATGCAGCTTTTTTGCCAGGTTTTGTCTTTCAGGACGGGGGCTCCGTCGGGTGGCTTATAGGTTCTGTAATCATATTGATTGCCATGAACGGCATAATTGTAGCTAAGATCCATCCTTAACTCCCGAATGGGCTTCCAGGTGAGCAAAAAGAAAACATCCATGGAGTTATCGCGCAGGTAATGCCCGAGATTATAGTTGTTTGATTCGAAGGTGGTGGTGGTTATTCTGTGTTGATAGGTCATGGGAAGCGTATAGGTTAGCTCTCCGGTAAAAGCAATATCTTTCAGGGGCCAGTTGCTCAGCCTGAATCCGCCCTTGTGGCTCAGGAAATTGTGCTTTTCGCTGTTTGTCACCCTGGTGATCGAAAACTCGTCGACATAGAGGGTGTAGAAAAGATGCAGATGCCTGATATTGCGCGAGCTGATATCGAAGAATAACTGGGCATTCTGGCCGGCGTAGTTGTTGGTTGAGTTGAGCGTATGATCAACAGATTTATAAAAAAGAAATGGGACAAGATAAGCGGCATGAACCCCCATATCGCTATACACAATTGAATTGCCAAATGAGAAGTTAAGATTTTTAAACGGGGTGAAGGTGAACATATTGGCGGCCATAAACTTATTGTGCATCACTTCGCGGTAGGTGTCGCCATCCCAGTAAGAACGGCTGCTGTCGATCACATCAGATACCAGCCAGCCGTGAATATAATTAAATTCGAACCACTTTACGGGCTTCAATGCCAGTTTGATATGGGCAAAGCTGGGAACCCGGCCCGAAAAAATATTCGCCCCGTTATAGTTGTTTCCCCAAACGATCTGATCTTTTACAATTCCGATGGCGCCCCATTTCCATGAATACATGAGCCCGCCCCGGGTTTCACTGTAATCAACACCGCCCTTTACACTTCCTTTGCGCGGCGATCCTGCCCGCTGATTAAAATAGACAGGATCGGTGATCAGCACATTTTCGTGGTTATCGCGTAAACTAACCCAGCCCCCCAGGTTATTACCGAAATACCCGAATCCTTCAACACCGCCCCAGCGGTGAAAGGCCGTTTCATTGCTGTTGATGAAATATTCAATTCCCCAGATGGGCCGCAGTGAAAAGCCAACAGTGCTGTCGCGGTATGTAATGGCCACGGGGTTTGCAGAGCTTGCCAGATGATCTTTTTTATGGAAGACATTCAGCGGGCTCATTCCTTTGGTGTTATATACGGTTTCCAGCCGGTAATCTTTCAAATAAAACTCTATTTCCTTTATCATGCGCTTGCTGAGCTGATCTTTTTGCGCATAAGCTTCCTGCAGTTTTTCGGCAATGAATGCACGTGAATAGGGTTTAATAAGAGAATTAATGGCAATGACTTTTTCATTGGCCAGCTCATCAAGAAAATCATAAATATTGGTGCGCTGTACCGATTCATATACCACCTGGTTATAGGCAGAAAGGTTTATGAAGGCAAACAGGATGATCAGCAGCTTTTTCATAAGAATAATTTTTTTAGTGTTTCCCCCGAAAACTCTTTTCTTTAGTACAATTACATGCCTGGCAATCTATTCGATGTATGTATTAATTGCTCCGGGCCTGCTTGAAAATGATGTTATACAGGGCTTTCCAAAAATATTTAAAATCAGTTGAATGGGGCCGTTTAAAATAAGCATCGAGATAACGGCATTCCGATTCCTGTATCTCTTCGAGTGTTTTGGGCATATCGGCATAGAAAGGTGGAATAAGCCCGGGCCTTGTCTGGATACGCTTTTCTTTAAGCGATTCATTATACAGATCGAAATAATGACGGCTCAGGGGCCTGACCCCCACAAGTTTAAGATCGCCCCGCAGCAGGTTAAGGATCATCGGGAATTCGTCGATCCAGAATCTGCGCATGAATTTCCCCAGGGAGTTTATCCTGAAATCATTGTCGAATTTCCCCCCTTCCTTCAAATATGAATTGTCGTAAACATATTGTTGCAGGTATTCCGAATAAGGATGCATGGTGCGCATCTTATAAACATAGATGATCTTTCCGTTCTTGCCTATTCTTTTGAGCCGGATAAGGGCTCCGTAAGTGGGCCGGTAATCATAGGCCGGCGCCTGTATCTTGCGTGCAGTGAAATATTGCTGCTCATTGATCAGTTGTTCGGCTGCCACTTCGAAGCCACATGAATATAATCTTCCGAAAAGTTCGGCTTTTGAAAGCGCTCTGTTTCTGCCCCTGGTGATAAAAAAATAGAAATTTTTGGTGAGCGGAAGTTTGGGAATAACCCTTTTCCAAAGAAAATACATTGTATAAACAAGATAGTTGACCAGAAAAGGATTTGATCTGAGTATTTCCTTTTTCTTCAGGGGATTGGTTTTTGCACAGCCAATAAATATTCCCTGATCGGGCAGTTTCTGGTTAATTGCTTCAAAAAACTTATTGATCCGCTGTATATCGTTCACCCTTTTCAGATTCACAACGGCATTATAAAATTCCATTGGCTGATTTTCGATGTTGAAGCGTGTACTTGTAGAAACCAGCAAGGTGTGCATATGCTCAATGTCGATATGCCTTACAATGAAATCATACACCTCTGCTCCCGAATTTTCAATGACCAGGTCTTTATTCAGGGGAGGCACCATGGCCTGTAGCCTGGCCTGCAGGATATCGTCGGCATCAAGCAATCTTTGCTGCTTTTTGATGGCATCGATGGTGTCTTTATCGAATTTATCGACCATATCTGCATCACGGCGCAGCCGTTTGCTCGTAAAGAGCATATATCCCAACACAATCTCTGCTGCAAACGACACTCCGATGGTACCAAAAACGATCATTCGTGAATACTGGAATTGCTGTGTAGCATAAATCAGTGCCGTTATTGTGGCCAGGATAATAAAATCGCCCACGATGATGGGAAAAAGCACATCTTTCATGTTTTCCTTCCTGTGCAGGCGGTACTTATCGATAACCACCGATACCGAAATCCAAACAATCAGGAACAGCAGGAAAGGCTGATAGTATTCGGGAAGATAAAATCGTTTGGAGGCAGGCTTTAACCATATAAAGAACAAAAATGCCGCCGTAACGATAACAATATCAGCGATAATATAGATGATGGTGCGTTTTTTCACAGCAAAATAACGGTAAGTGGGCTTGTAAATATAATCAATTCATAGATCATTGTTAAATGGTTAAATGGCTAAATGGTTTATTGATTATTTGATAAAAGATGTAGACATTTTATGATTTTGGGTACTAATAGATATAAAAATAAATGTTTATGGAAACTAAATTCATTACCCTTGAAAATTACAGTGCGTATAATAAATCCTTTGCACTTTCAAATTATGTTTGGAATATTATAATTCACTGGGAGTATTTTGAAAAGGAAACCCTTGGTAAACAATTTACCAGAGCTGTTGATTCTATATCAGCAAACATAGCAGAGGGTTTCGGTAGGTTTTCAAAAAAAGACAAGATCCGTTTTTATTATTATAGTTTAGGTTCTACGCATGAAAGCATAGACTGGAATAAAAAATGTATTAATCGTTCGATAATTTCTCACGAAGAATTTATACACATCAAAACAAGCCTGGAAATTCTGCCAAAAGAAATTAATCAGTTAATAAGATATACAAATCAAAAATTAAAATATTAACACCCTAACCATTTAACCATTTAGCCATTTAACCATTTAAC
>JAVVEM010000006.1:0-3435 GCA_032250805.1 Bacteroidales bacterium | reverse complement strand
CCATTTAACCATTTAACTTATATTTTCTTAAACAACGCCAGCACATTATAACCCAACTCAGCTATGCTGTATAAAAAGCGATTATTTATACGGGTGATCCGGCCATAGTTGACGAGCTCGCCGCCAAAGCGGGCTTTAAAATCCCTTACGCCATATTCGCGGCCGGGTTTTCCAACGCCCATAAAGTCGAAAGCCTGAATATTGTTTTCAATCGCATACTCTAGCCCTGCCCAGGTAGCCAGCACACTGGGGTACTGATCTTTGTATTCACGGTCGAGGCCGCACACATACCATTCGTAAATGCATTTATTCTTAAATACCGGCGCCAGAATTCCGCCGATGACCTTATCGTCATAAATAATTAGCCTGATAATACCAATGGGTTTATTTGATTCAGGGCCGGGTTGTTCGGGTGTTTGACCCGGGATAGCGGTGGCTGCGTTGTTCTGTTGGTCCTTCGACAGGGTGTAGAAATTTTCAAAAAACGACCAGTGGGGAAGGGGTTTTCTGATCTTATAGCGGTATAAGCGGTAGAGAATATCATAGAATGCCCTGACCTGTTCAATATTTACAGGTTCGATGATCGTCGCGCCCTTTTCCATGCCCTTGCGTATCTGACGTTGCCGGCTTTCGCTAAGTCTGGCAATTGCTGCTTCAGGATTGCGGGTATCGATAATATAGTTGAGGCGGTCTAAGTATGTAAAATTATACTTGTTAAATACCGGTATCCAGTGTTTTATATCGTAAAAGTTCCTGAACTGGATAAAAAGGGCCTTGCGCCTGGTTTGTTTAACGAGCGCCTGCAAAAGCAATTCAAGGGTTTTTTGCTGCTGGTTTTCATCACCGCTAAGCAGCGGCCCTCCATACACCACAAAACGCGACGACAGCAATTTGGCCCAGCCGTTTTTTTCATAAATAAACACGCCCATCAGCAAGCCACACAAAAGATCATTATGGTCGAATGCACCCAAAACAAGCGGCCTGAACTTATCAGTCGCTTCGAAGAGCGCATACATTTCCGGTGACAGGAAAACGGTTCCCCCGGGATGGGCATCGACAAATTGCTGCCAGGTCTTTTGTGGTATGTTGGATGAAACCATTATTTTATGATCATCCGTTTAATAAAGTTCTTCATATTTTGCCAAAGCAGTTCGCTCACCCATGGCAGCGGTTTATCCGTCCAGCGCTGCGGGTGGAAGGTGAACATGATTTGATCCGGCAATTTGCCGGCACTGGCAGCAGCAATAATATCGTTTGTGCTATGAAGTGACGGAAGCAATAAGTGTTGCGTTGATTTTTGATTCCGGTAATCATCACCCTGCACCTTATCCCTTACAGATACCTTCTGTCCGTCCCACCGTCTTCCGGTATCGGTCAGGTAAAGTACTTTGCCGAAGTCGATATCAAAATAGGGTTCACCGGTTATTCCGAGGGTTTTGTAGTCATATTTTTTCCAGAGACTGCGGTTGTCGTATTTTGAGAGGGGAGAGCCGTGCATGCAGATCGTTTTTACCGGAACGATCTTCCTGAACATATCCAAATTACGGCAGAATTCATTGTAGGCTTTGTCGATATCTCCCCGGCAGGTGTCCATGGTCTCATAGTGGTAACCAATCTCGTGTCCCAGAGCAGCAATTTCGCGGATCACATTTTCATCGAAACTTTTCGGTACTATCCTGAAATAATACGTTCCCCTGATCCCTTCTTTGGCCTGCAGCCGGGCAAACAGCAAGGAGTTAAGCTTCCTCGCATCCACATCGTGGCGGAGCACGATGACCTTTTCCTCCGGTCTTTCAATGAATCCGGCAAAAGGCTGAAACCCATAGCCGGCATCTTTTAAAGCATGGAGCAGGTGGCGGTATTTTTTTATGGTGAAGTCCAAAATAAATGGTTACATGGCTAAATGGTTTCATGGCTTACACCAAAACCCACACTTAAGTATGAAGCCACCGATTCCCGGGTAAGCTATTTAATCCTATTGACCAGGGTGAGGTGCTTATTAAATCTTCGATATAATATACCGAAACTTCCCTCCCGGACCGGGATCCAGAAATTTATGCTGGCTGATCTCCACTTGCCTGAAGAAGGGCATCAGCGCATCCTTCAGTTTTTGCAAATCAGCATTGCTCATTGCATCTTTAACCTCTGCCCTGAAGTTGATCTCGCCGGTTTTGTTCTGCACCACCTGGAAGCGCAGCAAGTGGTCGCTATTGATAAAGCCGGTTTCATCGAGGAGGTTGGCAAAGAAGATGCCGTTTACCGACGAACCGTCTTTAAGGATAATATTCTCGCTGGCCCTGCCCTGTATTTCCACCAGGCGCGGGGCAGCATTTCCGCAGGCGCAGGGACTGTGGTCGATGATGCCCTTGTCGCCGTTTTTGTAGCGGATAAAAGGCTGCGAATAATTATCGAGGTTGGTAAGGATGAGATTGTTTTCTGCGTCCTGTTCCAGGAGGCAATGCTCCATGGTAATATGCATACCCTTGTGCCGGCTGCATTCAAAAGCAATGGAATTGCATTCGCCGCAGCCATATTGATTAAACAGGGGTGCCTGGAAAACAGTTTCGATCTTTTTACGGTACCCGGGGAAGAGTGTTTCGGCGGTTGATGACAGCGCAATGGGATTGATCCCTTTAATATGATGTTTTTTAATATAGTCGGCCAGCAGGAGGATGGCCGACAGGTAACCACGGATCAGCCTGGGTTTGAATTTCTGCATATCTGCCACCACAGCTTCGAGGTAAGTGTCGTTGAAAGAGAAAGCATTATAGCTTCTGAAACGGCTTATGCGATCGAATATCCCGGAATGTAATAAAGTTTGCTTTTTGGGTATTGAGTTTAGGATGAAATTCTGATTTCTTATTTCTGATCTCTGATCTCTGATTTCCTTAGTTCCCCAGAGTTCCGCTTCGGGCATACCGGGTTCTATGCCCATCCATTCATAAAAACGGTAATAGGCTGCCAGTGCCCAGGAGCGTGTTTCCGTGTCGCGGTACAGCCGCATGGGCGGGCCGGTGGTTCCTCCCGTACGGCTGACTTTGCATTTTTTCAAGTTAATCTTTTCCGACAACAACCGATCTCCTGCCTCCATTGTCATCTTCCTATCCACAATCGGCCAATCTCCCGGTATCCGGTATCCGGTATCCGGTGACCGATAAAAAGGCACCTCTTTCTGCACCTTTTCCACCAGCCTCCCCAGCTTCTCCGCCTGGTAATTTTCCAGTTCTTCCCGGCTCCAACGCCGGCTGTACTTCAGAAACCGCATTGTTTTGCGGATGTGGGTTCCTTTCAGCAGGTCGTATAGTATGAGGCCGGTGTTAGTCAATGGCTAAAGTGTTAAATGGCTAAATGGCTATTACTAAACGAATCTCTGAACCTTAACTGATATTCCGGATCTTCCTTCATTATGCGGATACTTTCGGGGTAGTTTTCTAT
>JAVVEM010000005.1:28811-115425 GCA_032250805.1 Bacteroidales bacterium | reverse complement strand
GGGTTTCATGGTTAAATGGTTACATGGTTAAATGGTTAAATGCCTAAATGCCTAAATGCCTGCCCCGGGAACCCGGATGCCAAATGATTGAAGCATTCATTCAAAGATTTTATCCAAAACTCAAGCCTTAACACTTATAAGCTTCCGGTGTAGTCTGAATTTATTTATCTTTATTGCGAAAAATAAACATCAGCCAAAGAATGAAGAATTTTTCCCGAATCAATCTCATCATCGGATGGATCATCTTTTTATTCGCATCCGTTGTATATATCGTTACTTCTGAGCCTACAGCCAGTTTCTGGGACTGTGGCGAATACATTGCCACGGCATATAAGCTTCAGGTAGGTCACCCTCCGGGTGCTCCGCTTTTCCAGATCCTGGGACGTTTCTTTTCGCTTTTCGCCTTCGGCGACACTTCGCTGGTAGCCCGCATGATCAACACCATGTCGGCACTCTCGTCATCATTTACCATTCTTTTCCTTTATTGGAGCATTGTCATGCTGGGACGCAAAATGTACGAGAAAGCCGGTGAGATGAGTCGCAGTCAGACATTTGCCGTACTTGGTGCAAGCATCATTGGCGCCCTGGCCTATACCTTTTCTGATTCGTTCTGGTTTTCGGCTGTTGAAGGCGAAGTATATGCGATGTCGTCATTTTTTACGGCCATCGTTTTCTGGGCCATCCTGAAGTGGGAACGTGTGGCCGGCCAGAAGCACGCCGACCGCTGGCTGATCCTCATTGCATACCTTATGGGTCTCTCCATTGGTGTTCATCTGCTTAACCTGCTGGCCATTCCTGCCATCACCCTGGTATATTATTACAAACGCTTTAATCCTACCCGCAAGGGAGCTTTTATCGCCTTTGGGGTAAGCATTGTGATCCTGGCCGCGGTGATGTATGGCATCATCCCCGAGGTGGTGCAGCTTTTTGCCACCACTGAGTTGTTGTTTGTGAACAACCTTGGCCTGCCTTTCCACACCGGAACAGTATTTTTTGCACTACTGCTCACAGGCCTGCTGGCAGCCGGCATCCTGTATAACCGCCAAAGAGGTCCTCAGCAAAATACCATCATCCTGTCGATCGTATTTATACTGATCGGCTATTCCTCCTTCCTTATGCTTGTGATCCGCTCCAATGCGAACACGCCCATAAATGAGAACAGCCCCAAGGATGCCATCAGCCTCCTTTCCTACCTCAACCGTGAGCAATACGGTACCTGGCCCAAACTTTACGGGCAATACTACAATGCCGGGGTGGTCGACCGTTCCGATGGCAAGCCTGTATATGCGCGCGACAACAAAGCCGGCAAATATGTGGTGATCGACGACAAGAAAGGAGATATTCCGGTATACAGCCCTGAGCACATGACCATTTTTCCGCGTATGTGGAACAACCAGGAGCAACGCTATATCAATGATTATAAGAACTGGGCCGGCATTACAAACGATCCGGAAAACGAGCAGATCCCCACTTTCGGACAGAATCTGAAATATTTTTTCCGCTACCAGATCGGACATATGTACTGGCGCTAC
The DNA here is from genome assembly GCA_032250805.1 of Bacteroidales bacterium. GTDB lineage: Bacteria > Bacteroidota > Bacteroidia > Bacteroidales > B18-G4 > B18-G4. The sequence continues at coordinate 113,893 of JAVVEM010000005.1, read as the reverse complement.
TTTATGTGGAACTTCGCCGGACGGCAGAACGACATGCAGGGAGGCTACGGCGACCTGGTGCACGGCAACTGGATCAGCGGCATTACCTTTCTCGATGAGGCCCGTTTGGGTCCGCAGACTGATCTGCCGGATAATTTTGATAACAATGCCCGTAACAAATTTTATTTTCTTCCCTTTATCCTGGGCCTCATTGGCCTGGCATATCATTTCAGGCGCAAGTCGCGCGATGCCTGGGTGGTTTCGCTGCTCTTTATCATGACAGGGCTGGCTATTGTGATCTACCTCAACCAGCACTCGCCCCAACCGCGTGAGCGCGACTATGCCTATGCTGCTTCCTTTTATGCTTTCGCCATATGGATAGGCCTGGGCGTGATGGCTCTTTATGAGCAACTGAAAAAATATATCGACGGCAGAACAGCTGCGATCGCAGCTACTGCCATAAGCCTGGTGGTGCCTGTAATTATGGGGGCCCAGGGCTGGGACGACCATGATCGCAGCGGACGCTATACCGCCCTGGAGATGGCTAAGAATTACCTGAACTCCTGCGAACCTGATGCCGTGATCTTCACCAATGGCGACAACGATACCTTCCCCTTATGGTATGCCCAGGAGGTGGAAGGCATCCGCACCGACGTGCGGGTTTGCAATCTTAGCCTCCTCAACGGCGACTGGTATGTTGACCAGATGGTACGCAAGGCCTACGACTCTGATCCCATGCCCATTTCGTTGACGAGGGAGCAGTACCGCCAGGGTACACGCGATGTTGTATACCTCATCGAAAGCGAAAATATCACGGAGCCCGTTGAGGTGAAGACCTTGTTCGACATCATTCACAAAGATGAGAGTAAGCTCCGCTTTACGCGCGAAGGTACCGTAATCGACTACTTCCCCACCAAACAATTTAAACTCAGTGTTGATTCAGCAAAAGTGGTGAACAATGGCACGGTACCTCCCGAACTGGCGCACCTTATCCGTCCGGTTACCTGGAAGATCAACAACTGGGCCATACAGCGCAATAATCTTATTTTGCTCGACTTTCTTGCCACCAACGACTGGGAGCGGCCGGTATATTTTGCCAGCACAACAGGCAGCAATGCCTATATCGGCCTTAGCGACTACTTCCAGGCCGAAGGCATGGCATACCGCCTTGTACCCATCAAAACTGAGAACCGCAATAACCAGGAGCCCGGCAGGATCAATACCGACATATTATATAATAACCTCATGAACAAGTTCAGTTCGGGTATGGAAGACCCCGATGTATACCTGAACGAGGACAACCTCCGCATGTCGATGAACCTGCGCAGTATTTACGGCCGCCTGGCGCTTGAGCTGGTGAAGGAAGGCAAGAACGATTCGGCCATTATGGTTTGCGACAGGATCATGGAACTGATCCCGCCCGAAAGCATACCCTATAACTATTTTGTGATGGGCGTTGCCGAAGCCTACCTGAAAGCGGGAGCCACTGAGAAGGGACTTGGTGTACTGGAAGGCATCTACAACATCACCGAGCAGAACCTGGAATATTTTTTCCGTTTCGAGGGCCGCAAGGCCATGCTTGTTGATGATATGCGCAAGCATTACCTCAGCATGGCACACGAGATAAAGGAACTGGCCCGCCGTAATCAACAAACGGAAATGCAAAACAAAGCTGAAGCATTGTTTAATGACTTCTATGATATTTATATTGGAAGACTGGGCGTATAAATAAAGATGTTATTTTCAACTCCATACTGGCTCCGGCGACTATACGGAAAAGACCTCATTTGGGAGATGCCTGATGACGGACGCACGATCTATCTCAGCTTTGATGATGGTCCCAACCCGGATACAACCCCGGTGATCCTGCATACCCTCAAGCAATACGATGCCAATGCTACATTCTTTTGTGTTGGAGAAAACGTAGTGAAGAATCCCGAACTTTATGAGATGATCCACAACAACGGGCATGCAGTGGGAAATCATACCTACAATCATCTTAACGGGTGGAAAACATCGAAGGCCAGATACCTCGAAAATGTGCAGAAAAATCGTGAAGTGGTAAACAATCTTATCTTTCGCCCGCCATACGGCCGGATCACACGCTCGCAGAAAAAGAGCCTCAGCCGGCATTACGACATTTTTATGTGGACGGTGCTGAGCCGCGACTTTGATGCGAGGGTAAGCCGCGAAACCTGCCTCGAAAAAACCTGGGAACACACCCGGCCGGGAGCCATCGTCGTATTTCACGACCACCCAAAGGCCATCGAAAAGGTTGAATATGTGCTGGCACAATATATCGAGCGTGCCATCGGGCGGGGATATCGCTTTAAAGCACTGTCAAGCAAAAGAGATGGACTGTTTTAAGAGAGGATGAGGGGAGGGAAGAATTTATAATTTATAATTATGTGCGTTCATAAATCCAACACACACTTAACACTCAACACACAAAACCAAAACCCCAACACCTAATTGCTTATCTTTGCTACATGCGTAAGGCTATTTTCATATTTTTTGCCACTGTTATGATGGTATTGCTATGGCAATGTGCCAATATGCGTGCACCTACAGGAGGGCCAAAAGATGTGTACTCACCAAAGGTAGTGGAATCGGATCCCCCCAATTATACCACACACTTCGATAAGAAGAAGATCGAACTCAGATTTGACGAGTTCGTGTCGGTGTCGGATGTGGTAACTGAAGTTTTTATCTCCCCTCCCCTGCAAAGCTCACCAGAGATCAGGACCCGGGGCAAGTCGGTTTTGATCATGATTGATGAAGAACTGCGCGACAGCACAACATATTCTATATTCTTTGGAAAGGCAATAAAGGATATTACTGAAGGAAATCCTATCGAAAATTATAATTACGTGTTTTCTACAGGTGCAAAGATCGACTCCCTGTCGGTCATTGGCGAAGTGATTGATGCCTACACCCTCCAGCCACGCGAAGATGTAATGGTAATGCTTTATGAAGATAACAACGACAGTATTCCTTTCGACAGCATGCCCTACTTTGTTAAGCCGTCATACCTCACCCGAACCAGTGAACAGGGCTTTTTTGTTATGAATAATCTCAGGCCGGGGCAGTACCGCCTTTTTGCCCTTTCTGATGAAAACCTTAGCGCCACTTACGACAATGCCGAAGAAGAGATCGCTTTTCTCGACAGTCTTGTGAGTCCCGACTACCTCGTAAAAGAAGATGCTGATTCGCTCAGCGCCGACAGCCTGCAAGCCAATCTGCTGGATATTATGGCCGACAGCCTTATGGCAAACGACAGCATTACACCGGGCGACAGCCTGCTTCCCGACATCCCCCTGGAAAATGTATATAGTTTGTATATGTTCAAGGAAACCGGCGACAGCATACAGCGTATGCTTGAAGCCGAAAAAACCCGCCAGGGTGTGTTGCGCTTTATTTTTCGTTACCCAGCCAAAAATGTGAAGATCACCCCGCTCACAACAGTAAAAGAGGACTGGATGCTGAGTGAATGGAACAAGAGCTTCGACACCTTGCGCTACTATATCATGGACGGTTTAATGGATACGATCAGCCTGAAAGTAAGTATCGATACCATTGTCTTTGATACCGTTTCGTGGTCGCTTGCAGAAGCCGGGATCCCCCTGAGAGGAAAAGAACGTGACCTGATGGAGTCGCTCAGGTTCACCACCAGCAGACAAAGCCCCTTCCCGCACTTTAAAGACTATACACTCTCATCAGCCTATCCGATCGACAGTGCCGATTTTTCGCGTTTCCTGCTGGTTGAAGGCGAAGACAGTATATCAGCAAACATGGAGATATACGGAGATGCGCAACGTATGATGCGACTTGTTCATGAGCTGAAAGAAGGCATCAATTATACCCTCTTTTTCCCCGATTCGGTGGTCACAGATGTTCTTGGCAGGAGTAATGATACCACCAGGCTCAGCTTCAGAACGGATGCATACGAGGATTATGGGCGTTATACCCTGCATATCCATAACCAGTCGCCATACGACAAGCTGATCATTCAGCTGCTCGACAAGGATGAGAAACTCCTCCGCGAAGCCCGAATCGGTGGTGAAGGTGATATTTTATGGGATTATCTTAAGCCTGGAAAATATCTCCTTAAGGCCATCGGCGATAAAAATGGAAACGGTAAATGGGATAGTGGCAATTATTTAGCAAATATCCAGCCTGAGCCTGTTGTTTATCACAAAGAAATACTTGAAGTAAGAGAGGCCTGGAGCTTTGAAACCGACTGGTATATTGAATTTAAATGAACAGGCCCGCTTCAGGCTGACAAGGCATCAACTCAGGTATTCTTTTAATTTATAATGTGAGCAAGAGCGTATTTTTCTTATTCATGCAGACACTGAAGCGTAGCGGGTTTCGTTCGGTTGACAAATTTCTTTGCCCGGTTTTTTTGAAATTCGGGACTCCCCAATAAATCTTTATTCAAATTATTTACATATTTACTTGCCTGATATGTTAATTTAGTTTAGTTTTGCAAAAAAAATTATTAAAAATGGATAAAGTAGTGCTGGAAGTTAACAAACTTGAAATGGCGGCAAGTAAGCTTAGAGCTATTGCCCACCCAATGAGAATTGCGGTCATTGAATTACTGAATGACAAACCTAAGATGAGTGTTACTGAGATATACAGAAAGCTCAATATTGAGCAGGCTTCTGCATCTCATCACCTCAACATTTTAAAGAACAAAGGCATTTTGCAATCGCAACGCGACGGAAAGAAGATCTTTTATTCTTTAAAGAGTAAATCATTAAAAGAGATCGTAGATTGTATCAACCGTTGCAACGCAGAATAAGCGTTTAAAACGAACTGATAATATTCCCTCAGGGGAAACAGATTATCACGAAACTTCCGGATCATTGTATGCCTTGTTGGCTGGCGATGATCCGGATTTTTTATGATGGATTTAGCGATGTTCGTTTTCTGGTTTTTCGGGATATCCAGCATCCGGCAAACATCACCTGACCAGCGGAATAAACCCGAATTTCTTTCCGTCGAACAATCCTTTATCACTGAGTTTGATATCAGGAATAACAAGCAGTGCCATAAAAGAGAGTGTCATATAGGGGGCGCGCAGTGTGGAGCCAAGATCTTTGGCTGCTTTATCGAGCCGGCTATACTGTTCTGCAACCTGAAAACCATCGGCATTCGACATCAGCCCGGCAACAGGCAATGGCAGGAGCAATTCATTTTTCCGGTCGACAAGCGAAATTCCTCCTTTGCGTTCAACCAAAAGGTTGCCGGCCCTGCATATCTCTTCGTCACTGGTGCCAACGGCAATAATGTTATGGCTGTCGTGGGCCACCGTTGAGGCAATGGCACCGCGTTTAAGCCCGAACTGATGAACAAAGCCAACTGCCGGCGGGGCATGGAAGTAGCGGTTATACACGATAATCTTAAGGATATCATTGCCGGTATCGCTCTCTATTGGATCGCCATTATGTTGCAGCTTTCTATTGATCTCCTGCGTGATCAGCTCACCATCGAGGGCACGTATCACCGCCAGTTCGTTCCCGTCGGCTTTTACCCGGATTTCGGCCGGGTTTAGTTTTTTGGTATTGAACTTATTGATGGTTTTTTCTTTTACCGGGTCGATGAGCGTGTGCCCGTTTTCGGCTACTTTTATTCCGTCGACAAAAGTTTCGAGCACATTAAAATCGGTGAGATTGTCAACGATGATGAAGTCGGCCGGGTCATTTTCGCGCAGTAATCCCACATCAAGCCCGTAGTGCCTGACCGGGTGCAGTGTACAGGCACGGAGCACGTCGATGGGATCAAAGCCGGCAGCCACGGCCCGCTTCACATGATCATTGATGTGGTGGTCGGCAAGGTCGTTGGGATGGCGGTCGTCGCTGCAGAACATGATCTTTTCGGGATATTTCTTCATGGCCGGGATGAGTGTATTGAAATTTTTGGCCGCACTTCCCTCCCGTATCAGTAAATTCATCCCGTTATGGGCCTTGTCGAGGGCTTCCTCGAGGCTAAAGCATTCGTGGTCGGTGCTGATGCCGGCACGGATATAAGCGGCGGCGGCATCACCTTTAAGCCCGGGTGCATGCCCATCAACAGGCTTGCCATACTTTCGCGCCACGGCAAGCTTGGCTTCCACTTCCTTATCCTTGTTGAGCACACCCGGAAAATTCATCATCTCCGACAGGTATTTCACCTCATCCATGGCCAACAGTTGTTCGATCTCCTCAGGCCCCAGACGGGCTCCTGCCGTTTCGAAAGGGGTAGCCGGCACACATGAAGGTGCACCGAAATAAAATTTAAAGGGAACCTTTTTGCCATTCTCAATCATGTATTCCACACCTTCGATACCCATTACATTGGCGATCTCGTGTGGATCGGAAACAGTAGCCACCGTGCCGTGGACAACTGCCAGGCGGGCAAATTCGCTGGGTATGAGCATCGAACTTTCAATGTGAATGTGCGCATCGATAAACCCGGGAATGATAAATGTGCCGGGAGCCTTATCCACTCTCATGATGAGCCTGATAATGCCATCCTTAACCAGGATGTTTCCCGGAAAGATACGTTTATTGATAATATCAACGATCTGGCCGGAGCGGGCAATGGTGCTGGATGAGTTCATAGGTGTAAATATACTTAATTTTTAAATATTATTTTAAATGGCTAAATGCCTGCCCCGATATCTCAGTGGTTAATCATCGGCACCATGTAGGTTTAAAATCAGATATCTGATATCAGAAGAGCGAAGTCAGAAATACCCGATGACACGAGCACACGACAATAAAATAACAAATAACAAATAACAAATAACAAATAACGAATAACAAATAACAAATAACAAATCTGCTGGTCTCTGGTTACGACATTATTCTAATTCTTTCAATGCACCTCACCCCCTAACCCCCTCTAATGAGTGCCGAGTTCCGAGTGCCGAGTGTTGATTGCCGAATGGACAATAAATATCCGCCTCTTTACCATCTTTTCAACTTCATACAATAAGGTTTCCGTCTTATTAGCATACCTTTTTTAGCTGTTTTCTCTTCCGGCGATGAGGATCTCCAGCAGCTTAATCCCTGCATTGGAGATCACTGTCCCTGGCCCGAAGATAGCCACGGTACCTGCTTTATACAGGAAATCATAATCCTGGGGAGGGATCACTCCCCCCACGATGACCATGATATCATCACGGCCATGTTTTTTTAGCTCACTGATCAGTGCCGGCACAAGGGTTTTATGTCCGGCTGCAAGGCTCGAAACGCCAACGATGTGTACGTCGTTTTCTACGGCCTGGCGCGCCGTTTCCGCAGGTGTCTGGAAGAGGGGCCCCACATCAACATCGAAGCCGATATCGGCAAAGCCTGTAGCAACAACCTTTTCGCCCCTGTCGTGCCCATCCTGTCCCATCTTGGCCACCATGATCCTCGGCCTGCGGCCTTCGAGTTCAGCAAATTTGTCGGCCAGCTCACAGGCTCTCTGGAAGCTGGCATCGCCCCGCGATTCGGAAGAATACACTCCCGAAATAGAGCGTATCACAGCCTTATATCTACCGTAGACTTTCTCGCAGGCAAAGGATATCTCGCCCAGGCTGGCCCGCTTTTTTGCTGCATCGACGGCAAGCTCCAGCAGGTTGCCTTTCCCGCTTTCACATGCACGGGTGATGGCCTGCAGTGAGGCCTGCACGGCTTCTTCGTTTCTTTCGGCTCTAAGCTTTCCAAGCCTTTTGATCTGAGAATCCCGGACAGCAGTATTATCAACTTCCAGTGTCTCTATCGGGTCTTCCTTTTCGAGGCGGTACTTGTTCACGCCTACGATGGTATCCTTATGCGAGTCGATGCGGGCCTGTTTGCGGGCCGATGCTTCTTCGATGCGCATCTTCGGAATGCCTGTTTCAATGGCTTTTGCCATCCCTCCCAGTTTTTCAACTTCTTCGATGTGTGCCCAGGCTTTGTGGACGATCTCATGTGTCAGGCTCTCAACATAATACGAGCCTGCCCAGGGATCCACGCTGCGCGTTACGTTTGTTTCTTCCTGCAGGTAGATCTGTGTATTCCTGGCAATCCTGGCCGAAAAATCGGTTGGCAGGGCTATGGCTTCATCCAGTGCATTGGTATGCAGCGACTGTGTATGACCAAGCACGGCACCCATGGCCTCCACACAGGTACGCGCTACATTGTTGTAGGGATCCTGCTCGGTGAGGCTCCATCCTGAAGTCTGGCAGTGCGTTCGCAATACCATCGACTTAGGGTTCTTAGGGTTGAACTGTTTTACAATCCTGGCCCATAGCATACGCGCCGCCCTCATCTTGGCGATTTCCATGAAATGGTTCATGCCGATTCCCCAGAAAAAAGAGAGCCGGGGCGCGAAAGTATCAATATCCATGCCCGCCTCAATTCCGGCCCTCAGGTATTCAAGCCCGTCGGCAAGGGTGTAGGCCAGCTCAATGTCGGCTGTGGCACCGGCTTCCTGCATATGGTAGCCACTTATGCTTATGGAGTTGAACCTGGGCATATTTTTTGAGGTATATTCGAAGATATCGGCAATAATGCGCATGGAAGGCTGTGGCGGATAAATATAGGTATTGCGCACCATAAATTCCTTAAGGATATCGTTTTGTATGGTTCCACTTAGCTGCCCGAGAGTAGCACCCTGCTCCAACCCGGCCACGATATAAAAGGCCATAATGGGCAATACGGCACCATTCATTGTCATGGAGACCGACATTTTATCAAGTGGTATCTGGTCGAAGAGGACCTCCATGTCAAGGATAGAGTCTACAGCCACACCAGCTTTGCCAACATCGCCCACAACCCTTTCATGATCGGAATCGTAGCCGCGGTGTGTGGCCAGGTCGAAGGCGATCGACAAGCCTTTTTGCCCGGCAGCGAGATTGCGGCGGTAAAATGCATTCGACTCTTCAGCAGTACTGAAACCAGCATATTGGCGGATGGTCCACGGACGCATAACATACATGGTTGAATAGGGCCCGCGTAAAAAAGGAGGAAGGCCGGCAGCATATTGCAGATGCTCCATGCCCTCGAGGTCGGCAGCCGTATAGGCAGGCTTCAAGCGGATCTTTTCATGTGTTTCCCAATCTTTTTCTATGCGATGATCATGTTCCCAGTCCTCAATATTCTGTTTTTTGACCGGGGTTTTGTTTATATCGATTTGATTGAAATTCGGTTTCATGTCTTTCGTATTTCAGTATTAGGAAAATATTTACATACCCAGCAATTTCTGGAAACCCCGGAGGCTTTCAAGAATATTGGAACGGATATGGATGAAGTGTTCTATACCGGCTTTTTTGAGGACATCGGCATGGTCTTTGGGATAACCCGCCAGCACGACGATTGCTTTATCGTTCAATGCCTCAGCGACTGGTGCTGCGATTTGGGCATATTCTTCATCAGAACTGCATAGTACAACAATCCCGGCCTTGCTTTTTATGGCTGCATCTATTCCCTCATCTATGCTTTTGAACCCAAGGTTGTCGATGAGGTCGAAGCCGGCCACGCCAAAAAAGTTACCGGCAAACTGCGAGCGTGCAAGACGCATGGCAAGATTTCCATAAGTAAGCATGAACACTGCCGGACGTTTATTTTCGCGCGACCAGTTATCGGTTTTTTTGCGGATCTTTTCAAAAGCCTGCGCACCCCTGTATGGTTTAAGGGTTTTTACGATGGTATTTTCTTCGGTAAAATCGGTAGGCGTAAACACATCGGCAGGAATATATTTTTCGATCCGTTCGCCTGTGTTGGGATATTGATTTGTTCCGAGCAATATGTTTTTCCGTGTGGCCAGTGATTGATCAAGCATGCGTGCATTTTCGTTCACCTTTTCCTGAATAAACCCCGACCGCACGGCTTCGATATATCCACCTTTTTCTTCCACTTCGAGGAACAGTTTCCAGGCTTGCTTTACCATTGCATCCGTAAGCATTTCAATATAATATGAACCGGCAGCGGGGTCAGCCACACGGTCGAAATAAGCCTCTTCTTTCAACAATAATTGCTGATTACGGGCAATGCGTTCGCTAAACTCAGATGCTTTGTTGAAGGCAGCATCGAAGGGTTTTACTACATGAGAGTCGACGCCCGCAATAATGGCCGACATAGATTCGGTGGTTGTGCGTAACATGTTCACATAGGCGTCATACACTGTAACATTCCAGGAAGCTGTTTCGGTATGAATGCTCATGCGGGCAATGTCGTCGCTGCTGGGCCCGTATGCTTTCACGATCGTGGCCCACACCTGCCGTGCTGCCCGTATTTTGGCCATCTCCATAAAATAGTCGGGGCCGATGGAAAAGTTAAAGCGCATGGCGGGAGCGATCTGGTCGACCGTCAGGCCCAGCTCTGTGAGTTGGGTAAGGTACTCGGCCCCGGCCGAGAGGCTGAACGCCAGCTCCTGCACGATGGAAGAGCCGGAATGATGAAAGTTTCTGCCATTGACCGTAATCACCGTAAAGTGTGGAAGGTTGGCAGTGAGCTTGATCATACGCTTGCAGCCGGCAAGATCTTCTTCGGCAGAAGTGTAATAATTGCCTTTCATGATGAGACGTCCCAGCGGATCAAAATTCACGGACCCATGTACCTTCTGAAAATCACGATTGTATTGTTCAACCAGATCACAAAATATACCAGCGATATTTTCGGCCTGCCGTCCGCAATGAAAATTCAGTTCAACAATTTCGGCAAAGATGTTGCGGCAAAGTCCATCAATATCTTCCCTGCTGTATTCCTTCCTGTCGTCGAGAATAAAGCCCAGAGAATCGATCCCCTTCATCAGGATGTCGAGGGCTTTTTTGTTGGCCGTTTCAATTTTTCCAACCTCAATATTCTGGCGGATATACCAGGGATTGCCCTTGACATGATTTCCGCGCACAAAGGGAAATTCACCCGGAAGGCTGTCGATGGTGGCGATTCCTTCGAGGTCGCCGGCCCGGTAATATGGTTGTACTTTAAATCCCTGTCCGGTTTCCCAAACCAGCTTTTTCTGGTAATCGGCCCCTTTCAGGTCCTTTTCGATAAGGGCTTCCCACCCGGATGTACTCACCGGCGGGAATTCACCGAACAATTTCTTATCTTCCCTGAGCTTGCTCATACGTTGCGACTTAAATTTTATTATTCAAGAAAATAGCGTTTACGGACTGCAAAATTACGATATTTCAGTCAGATCTCAGCATTCGGGCGACAGTAATCAGACGCTTATCATCGTCAGTAATCCATTGCTTTATGGATTTACTGTAAATTCAAAAACGTTTCCGCACGGAAGTTGAAAATTTTATGGCCTGAGTATTCCCTTGATTTTTTACATTTGCCTGCATATGATCAAAAAGGCATTGGCCTGTTTTATATTGCCATTTCTTATTACACCTGTGTTTTCGCAGCAGGAAGTAAAATCCGTTGAATGGCTTCCGGAGGAACATTATTTTGCCCCTCTGATCCTTGACCCCACCGAAAGCCAGTCGTTCGGGGCCTTGTATGCTTATCATGAAGGAGGCGAATGGCGTGACATCATTTATGCGCCCCTGGCTTTGGGATTCCAGTTGCCTGTTGTTAACCGGGACAAGGGTGATTATGGATTTGAGATCGGGTTTCTGGCAACAGTATTTTTTCAATTCGAATTTATTGAGCCTGCAGGCATGTTCCGGGTCAATCTCATCAACACCGATTTTAAGGCAGGCATCCCCTTCACCTTTCGCAAAGGCCATTTTTCATTGCGGACAAGCCTTTATCATGTTTCTTCCCATTTTTCGGAAGAATATATTTTCCGCCATGGGCTTGAGGGTTTCAGCGAGAACCTGAACACCTATGAAGCCCTGGATGTTCATGCATCGTGGCATTTAAAATATATGCGATATTACGCAGGACTGGGATACGTGCTGAATTCGCCCTGGGGGCGTGAACCCTTGAAAGTACAGGCAGGGTTGATGTTCAGAACAGCCATAAGGCCGGGATCAAAATTTAATTATATCGCCGGTCTGGACCTGCAGTTATTGCAGGAAACCGCCTGGAGCCTGAACACACACCTTGGAGCAGGCATTGAGATTGCTTATCGTAAAAGCCGGACCTTCCAGATCATGCTTCAGTATTTCACCGGCAACATCCCATACAGCCAGTACACTCATCTTAAGGTTCAATATGTGGGTGCTGCGCTGGTGGGCCATCCGTTTTAGGAATTGCAACAACCGCTACGCAGATGGAGGAGAAAATGTTTTGTTATTTGGTTTCAGTGCTTCTGCGTTCCCTGCCCGCCGAAGCTACGCGAAGGCGATGCAGGCAGGGAATAAGAATCCCGGGCAATCGGGACAAGATAAGAACATTGAAGTGTTCCTTTCCGCCAATCTTCACTTACAATTCTTCATTACCAATCTTCACTAATCTCTAATCATTAGGATATCATCACTCACCAAAGCCGGCAGGTAAAATCCATCATCCTCCCTCGCGCTCCGAAGATTTAGCGCAGGAGCAACCCCCCATCTCATACACAATGTAATACAAATGGTTTGAAATCAGATATCAGAAGAGCGAAGTCAGAAATAACCGTTGGTACGAGCACACGAAAAGAAATAACAAATAACAAATAACAAATAACAAATCTGGTTTCTGGCTGCAGGCTGCTGGTAAAATTCAACTTTAGTTCACTTTAGCTCACTTGGAAAGAGATCCCTCCTTCGTCGGGATGAGTTCGACTATGCCTTTTCGTTTCGCTGCGCTCAATAAATGGCATTAAACCCCGGAGCAAGCTCTGGAAAATAATTTCTGCAGCAAGCTACGAGGGATTTAATAACCAATTCTCGTCCGCCGAAGCGGAACGCGCAGGCGGATAAAAAGGCAGTCTCACTCACTTTAGCTCACTTGTAAATTTGTAAACTGTAAAATGTAAATTGTAAAGGGAAAATTTTAATACTTCCATGTTCATCATTCCCTGCCGGCAGGCAGGCCTGTTCAGTGTCCCGATAAAATGCAAATCTTTGATTTGTTCTTTTCACGAGGATCCTCGATAAACAATGAAATCGAAGATTTCTGGTTTATCGGGATTCATCATTCCTTTCTCCCTTTCTCCCTTTCACTATTTATCATGCGTCATATCCCATTTGAATTACGTGAAACATGACAAATGAAAAATGCAAAATTCACAATGCCGAATCCCCCTGCCCTCTTGCATTAAAACTTTACAATCTTCCTCCTGATCTCCTTTTCGCCACTGGAAAAAGATAAAATATAAACACCTGAGGGCAGTTGTGATATATCGATCTGCGATGAACCTGTCTCAAAAAGATATTCTTGCCTGTAAATCATATTCCCGCTCATATCGAACAGCCTTACTGAGTGATCTTCCATAAGTCCATGCCTGATATTGACCAGGCCCCGTCCAGGGTTGGGAAAGACATAAATATCCTTCTCATCCTTGTTTTCTTCCACTGAGAAAGATGTGGGATAAACCAGGGCCATCCAGCCTGTAGTAGTAATGCTGTGGCTGGAACGAAAGCGGAGGCTCACCCGGTTGCCTGTCTGAATAACAGGCGGCTTTTCAAGACTGCCGCTTACTTCTATAGGATTTACCAATCCGGAAAATCCATTCAGCGCATCATATTCCTCTGCACTTTTATGCCCGAGTGCGGCATATTTGCGCGCTTCCCCGACATGGATGGACGTTTGCGAAAAGGTCAGCAGGTGAATGACGAGAAATGGTATGATAAAGGCATTACGCATAAAACAAGTTGAGCACCGGCAATCGTATATTAAATATTGCCTAATCAACAATGGTCATCTCATCGATCAGGTGAGTTGCACCGGCAAATTTATCTATGATGAAAAGGCAATAACGAATATCAATGGAAATATTGCGGCATTGCTCCGGATCGTAAACGATATCACTCATGGTGCCTTCCCAGCAACGGTCGAAGTTGATCCCGATCAGCTCTCCCATATCATTCAGCAGCGGACTGCCCGAATTGCCTCCCGAGGTGTGGTTGGTGGCAATAAAACAGGTATGCATACTGCCGTCTTTGTCGGCATAGCGGCCGTAATCCTTGTTTTGATAGAGCTCTTTGAGCCTGTCCTCCACAACATAGTCGTAGATGTTGGGATCTTCCTTTTCCATGATCCCCTCCAGGGTGGTAAAATAATTATAGCTCACTGCATCGCGGGGCTCATAGCCTTTCACTTTGCCGTAAGTAACCCGCAAGGTGAAGTTGGCATCAGGATAAAAACGCCTGTCGGGCTGAAATTCCATCAGACCCTTCATATAAATGCGCTGCAGGCTATCGTCGGCAGCATAATATTTCATCACCTCCGGGCGGATATCCGAATTGTACTTTTCGGCAAATGCATTGGCAAGAATGAACGCGGGATCTTTGATGATCTTTTTAACTTTTTTCGTCTTAAAATTCTCAAAAAAATCATTCATTGCCTCTTCTGAAGCAACAATGGATTCCTCAAAAATATAATCTGCATATGCTTTTACATCGCCCTTGAATTTTTTATCGACGATCGCAATAACCTCCGGCCGGTATGCCGGGTCGGCCATATCGAGATAGGCCCTCATCATGGCCACAAAGGTTTCCTTGTCGAGCGGTTGATGATAATTTTTGAATAGAGCGGCAGTTCTGTTCCGGATGCCATTAACGGCTTTTTCGATCTCTTCATCGGTCGACTCCCCGCTTTCGTACAATTTTACCAAACCGGAGAGGTTGCGGGCATTCCGCAGGATCTCCACACCAAATACTGATTCGGCAATGATGGTCATTTCGCGTTCCAGTGGAGTGATCTGATCATAGAGTGCATTGAATTCATCCACAATGCCCGCATACTTATCTTTTCTTTTCTGGCTCGATTTTACCCACCAGGCAAACTCTTTTTCGTGGTGTTTTTTACGTTCTATGATATTTGTACGGTCAATTCCATTATTCTCGCCAATCCATTTCTTCCATCCATTGGCAATACCTGCTGCCTTGGCCGAATATTGTATTCTCACCAGGTCGTCGGTACTAATATATTTATTAATAATGTCGAGTCGTTTTCCGCGCAGCTCTATCCTGATGGGGTTGGTTACATCTGCTATCAGCCTCACTCTGCATGCAGGGATGTATTGCTGTGTTGATCCCGGATATCCAAATACGAAAGTAAAATCATCTTCATCAACACCCTGGATGTTGATTGGAAAATGAAATTTTGGTTTATAAGGTACATTGTTTTCGGAATATTCTGCAGGCATATTGCCGGAGTCGGCATAGATCCTGAACACTGAAAAATCGCCGGTATGCCTGGGCCACATCCAGTTGTCGGTATCGCCGCCAAATTTGCCGATATTTGAAGGCGGTGCTCCAACGAGCCTCACGTCCTTATACACTTCGGTTACAAAAAGGTAAAACTGGTTGCCGTGGTAGAAAGGCTTCACGCGGGCTTTGTAATGTGTATCTTTTACGGCATTTTCTTCGAGTGCTTCGGCATTTTCCTTCAGTTTCTTGTCGCGTTCTGCTTCGGTCATATCATCTTTCACCCCTTCGAGCATGGCATCAGTAACATCTTCCATGCGCACCAGAAAAGTGACTGTGAGATTGGGATTGGGCAGCTCTTCTTCGCGGCTCATGGCCCAGAAGCCATCGGTAAGGTAATCGTTCTCAAGTGAGCTGTGGCGTTGTATGGCACCATAGCCGCAGTGATGATTGGTAAGCATCAGGCCCTGATCACTGACCAGTTCACCCGTACATCCCCCGCCAAAGATCACAATGCCGTCTTTCATTGAACTGCTGTTGATGCTGTAGATATCTTCAGCCGTGAGCTTGAAGCCCATGTCCTGCATCTCTTTTTCGTTGAGATGCTCAAGCAATAAGGGGATCCACATGCCCTCATCGGCGCGGGAAATAAAAAGGCTTAAGAAAACTGTGAGGAATAGTGTAAATCGTTTCATAACATATGTTTTAGATACTGGATACTGGATACTGGATTCTGGATGTTTACCCGCCGAAGCTTTTCGACCTTCGCTAACGCTTTGGCTGATGAGCAGCGAAGGCGGGCTGGATGCCGGATATTATTCCTGTACTGCAATACAGGATATTTCTACATCGACGCCCATGGGAAGGCCTTTCACGGCGATGGCCTCGCGGGCCGGGGGCATTGTAGTGAAATAGGTTCCGTACACCTCATTTACTTCCTTGAACAAAGTCATATCCGACAGGAAGATGGAACATTTCGCAACCTTATCCAGTCCCATACCTGCTTCTTTGAGGATAGCGCTGATGTTTTCCATCACCTGTTTAGCCTGCTCGCCGGCACCCCCTTCCACTACTGTGCCACTTTGCAGATTGATGGGTATTTGTCCTGAAACGTAAAGGGTATTTCCCGCCATTATGGCCTGGCTGTATGCACCGATAGGTTTGGGTGCATCGGGAGTGTTTATAGCTTTCTTCATTGTTCTGTTTTTTTTGTTTTATGAATGATAAGCAAATTTAATTTTTTTTCGGGAGATAATGGCCGAAACGACCAAAAACTCAAACACAAAACCCAGAACCCTGTACCCATAAAGAAAAAGTGAACTAAAGTGACAGGGGACAAGGAATAATGAACATTGAATAAAGAACATGGAACGCAGAAGTTTTACGAATAAACGAATAAACGAATAAACAAATACCGAAACAAGTGAACTAATGTGACTAAAGGGACTAAAGTTGAATTAAACCATATAACCATATAACCCCAGGTTTCGGAGCATGCATTTAACCATTTAGCCATTTAAACATGAAACCACCGAGTCCTCGGGGCAGGAACCGGGTCCTCGGGGCAAGCACTGAAACCATGAAACAATGAAACCCTGAAACACTGAAACACTGAAACACTGAAACCCGGCAAACTAAAAATCCCTGAAGTCTCTTTTGCGCTGCAGTTTCAGATCTTGCAGCATACTCGCTTTTACATTGAGGGCGAAGTTCCACGACTGCCGTCCACCGATCGGTATCCAGTTAAAACGCATCTCAAAGCAATGCAAGTCGCGATAGATATTAATTGAGGTATATGAAAGGTCCGCAGCCTCAAAATCCCATCCCGTTCGAAAGCCTATCTTCCACTTGGGAGTAATGTTAAAATCGCCGCTCACGCCCAGGGTTTGTACCAGGGTTTCATTTTTCTCCTTATTCAATTGATTGATATATTTTAGCTGGGTTGTATACCTGAAATTATAGGTGATGTTGAGGTTCCATTTAATATCCCAATCGATATAGTCGTCGTAATTATTGTGAATGCTTTCAAGTTCATCTGAAAGCATATTGTCGGCAGCGATCTCTTCCAGTTCTTCCTGCCTTGTTTTCTGACCTTCGCCTTTCTCTCCTTTCTTTTTAAAAAAATCGGGATTAAGCCGAAGGTTAGCGCTGAAATCCCAGCTTGTCTGATCGAGCCTGAGCAGCCTGCGGTTAACGTTCCATTCATATTGGTTGAGGTTAAACGAGCCTGTGGAGTCGAGGATATAGGGGTCCCAACTGCTCGAGTAGCGGATGTCGAAGCCCTGGAAAATGGTTGTGCGGCCACTAAGCTTAAGATCCGACCAGTTAAGCGAATCCTTTGCCAGATCATAGGATGTTTGTATTGTGAAATTGTCGATCAGTTTGATCTTCTTTGTGCCGGTAACGGTATCTTTCCTGCTCCTGACCTTGATCTCAAGGTTATTGCTCAAAGAAAAGTTAATCCTTCCTGAGCGGTCTTTGGGCGGACCGCCATAAATGCCTCCCTCAAATATTGAATATTCCACATCCTTTTCGAGCTTCGGATCGTAATACGACTTGTAATATCCCCACGCTTCGGTACCAAAGTCGGGCGTATAGGTGAACGATACTTTGGGTGTGATCACATGCCTGATGGCCCTGAGCGGGAAGTTTTTGCCAAACTGGAACATGCCGTAGATCTTGGTGGTCAGGGAAGAAGAGAAGCTTCCGTCAATGGCATTTTTAAAGCCTGATATGGTATCTTTCTTTACATAGCCCACGATGGTGTCATTCTCCGTGAACAGGGTATCGTCAACCCAGTTCTTTTCAATGGTCTTGAAGTACATCCTGTCGTTAACATTCACAGAGTTGGTCCAGGTAAAATATTTTAAAAGCTTTACAGAGCTGCTGATGGGGACGCTGTGCCTGATGCCATTCTCCAGTTTATCCCAGGTTTCGGGCTGAAAAAGCAGTGAATCTTCGATCGTGACGGTATTTTTAAAATTCGCCGTATAGTTCACACTGATATCCTCCCACCAGCGCATTTTTCCGCTTCGGTTCTTTTTGCGGAAAGGATAAAAACGGTTCATGTTAAACGAAAGCTCAGGCAAAGTAAGTGTCATCAGCTTTGTTTGTGTGTTCTGGCTATGGCTGGCATTAAGGGTAAAATGGTATTTCCCGGCGATGCTGGTTTGATAGGCAATACTCGATTGGAAAGTATTGGAGAGATAATCCTGTGCTGTAGTAGGATTATAAAAGTTTGATTTACGGCTTCTGATATTTACATTGGCTGTAAAGGTGCTGTTTGGGCGGGCTTTGGGATCCTGCTGGTGCCTCCATCGTATTTGATAATCCCTGTCGCGCTTATAGTCGGGCTGGCCTGATTCGCCGGTAATGTTTATGGCATAGGTAAAATCAAAGTTACCACTGTATTTATATCTTTTCTTGTAGCGTGTAGATGGTTTGATTGCCCAGCTGCCTCGGGTATAGATATCGCCCACAAGCTTGAAATCAATATAATCGTTGATCGCCCAGTAATAGCCTCCATTCTCAAAGTAAAAGCCCCGGTTGTTGGATTCTCCCCAGGTTGGCAGGAGGATACCTGAATGCTGGCCTTTCCGTATAGGGAAGAAACCAAATGGCAGAAAAAGCGGAGTAGGCACATCTTCGATCACAAGATAGGCCGGACCGGTAACAATACGTTTGTCGGGAATTACCTTTGATTTGAAATACCTGAATTCATAATCCCTGTTTTCGCATGTAGGACATGTAGAATATGAGCCTGAACGTATATTGGTCTCGTTATTGGGCATTTTCTTAACCACATCGCCACGGATGGTTCCCTCGCCATCCTGGGTCATCACGCTTTTAATCAGGCCCTTTTTGGTTTCATAATTATAACGCATGGTCCGCGAGCGGAATTCAGAATCGCCCTGGGTGAAGATCGGCTGCCCCACTTCCTTTCCTGTTGAATCAGGCAATCCTGAGGCAAAGACTTCAGTTTTATTGAAATCCATCTCAACATAATTAGCCTTGAGATTGATATCGTCGTAGTCGATTTTGGCTTCCTTGTACATAAACACTTTTTGGTCGCGCATATCGAAATGAAGGGAGTCGGCAGAACTAAAATCAACCCGGTATTTAAGGGCATTCGGAGAGATTTTCTGCTGTGGCCCGGCAGGTATTTCCTTCAGGCTGTCGGCCGGGGTCAGCCCTGTGATGGTGTCGGCAATAAGGCTGCTGTCGGGAAGAACGACCGGCTTAATTCTGCTCAGCGAATCAGCATCCAATCCTTCGATACGTTCGTTTGCAGGTGCCTCTTCCAGTGCTTGCCCCGAGGACTCGGTGGTTTCCGTTGTTTTGCATGCAAATAACAGCAAGCTCAGGATGAGCATGCAATATATCGGGCGGTATGCTGTTAATAAATTGGTAGACAATTCGGCTTTGTTGACTATGAATTAAGTATTACTTTTGTATTTACAGCATTGTAAGCTTATCACCCGACAGCCTGTAAACTGCAGGTTTTTCTGGTGTAAAACTAACTAAATTATTCCTTAGGTGAAACGTATAGCTTTATTTTTTGGTATATTCTGTGCCCTGCTGTTTCTGCCTCAGGAGGGCGTTTCTCAGCAAAAGCTTCGCAAGGTTGTTATTGATGCCGGCCATGGGGGAAAAGATCCCGGAGCTGTGGGCAGGTACACGAAAGAAAAGGATATAGCCCTTGCCATTGCGCTTAAAACAGGTAATTACATTGAAAAAAACCTCCCTGACGTGGAAGTGATCTACACCCGCACGACCGATGTTTTCGTGGAGTTGCACCGGCGGGCACAGATCGCCAACCAAAGCGAGGCAGATATGTTTATTTCTATCCATTGCAATGCCAATAACTCTTCAAGGCCATATGGAACTGAGACATACGTAATGGGCCTGCATAAGAGCCAGGCAAACCTCGAAGTGGCGAAGCTTGAAAATGCCGTTCTGCTGAAGGAGGAGGATTATTCCGATATGTACGATGGTTTCGACCCTAATCGCGACGAAGATTATATTACACTTACACTTTTTCAGAATGCCTACCTCGAAAACAGCCTGAGTCTGGCTTCGCTCGTGCAGGATCAGTTCAGGGAACGTGTAAGGCTGAAAGACCGCGGGGTTTGGCAGGCAGGTTTTTGGGTGCTCTATAAAACAGCAATGCCCGGTATTCTTATCGAAACCGGATTTCTCTCCAATCCCAACGATGAGCGATTCTTACGTTCGGAAGAGGGACAAGTATATATTGCTTCAGCAATTTACCGGGCATTTAAGGAATATAAGCTCCGCTTCGAAGATCCGGCAAACAGGGCAAAAATGGCAAGCCAGGTCACGCAGGCTAAGGCCGGAACGGAAAATATCCGCTTCAGGGTGCAATTTGCCTCATCATCAAGGGAAAAACCTCTGGATAAATTCAAAGATGTTGAGCAGGTGAGGGTTTACAAACATAATGGGATGTTTAAGTATACTTCGGGAGATGAAACCACTTATGGAGCTGCAGTGCAAATACAAAACAAGCTTCGCCTGAACAGAAAATACCGCGATGCTTTTATTGTGGCCTTCAGGGATGAAGAACGGATAAACCTCGACACAGCCAGGGAGTTAAAACCCGACTGATCGCTGATTAAAAGTTATTTTACTGGGTGAAAACCGTATAAATTATGTAACCCTTGAGAATATTTCAATGTAAAAAGAGTTACCTTTGTATAAAATACATGCATTTTGAAGATTAAAAAGGAAATCATTATCGGCATCGTATTTATTGCTGCCCTGGGCTTGTTCATATGGGGCTTTAACTTTCTTAAGGGGTTTAACCTTTTTAAGGATCAACGTGTATTTTATGCTGTTTACGAAGGTGTTAGCGGTTTGTCCAGATCGAATCCGGTATCCGTTAACGGGCTGAAGGTGGGACAGGTTTCCGATATTTACTTTGAACCAACTTACTCCGGAAACATTATTGTTGAGATCACCATTGAAACCGGGATCCCCATTCCAAAAAATTCAATTGCACGGATATACAGCTCCGACCTCATGGGGTCGAAAGCGATCAACCTTATTTTGGGTGATGATTCACTCATTGTGGAAAGCGGCGATACCTTGTTGACCGAGGTGGAAGCAAGCCTGAAAGAGGCCGTGAACCAGCAAATACAACCGCTGAAATTAAAAGCCGAGGAGTTGATCCTCTCTATTGATTCGGTGGTTACAGTGATCAAGGAGATCTTCAACGAAAAAGCCAAAGAAAACCTTACCAACAGCCTAGCCAGCATTCAGCAAACCTTCGAAAACCTCGAAAATGCCTCATATAACCTCGACACACTTGTGGCTGGACAGAAAACCAGGCTGGCCCAGATCATGGTCAACCTCGAGTCCATCACAACGAACTTAGATGAAAATGAGGAAAATATCAATAATATCCTGGCAAATTTCTCAACGCTTTCTGATTCTCTCGCCAGGGCCAGGATACCCCAAACCTTTGATAATATTAACCGTGTAGCTGAAGATGTTGCAGGGATTGTTGACCGGATCAACAGTGGTGAAGGAAGCCTTGGCCTGCTGGTGAATGATGATGAGTTGTATAAAGACCTACAGGAAACATCTGAACAGCTTCACCTTCTGCTTGAGGATATCCGTGTAAACCCCAAACGTTACGTCCGCTTCTCGCTCTTTTAAGAATGCCTACTCATCACTGAAATCCCTGAGCAGTTTTCGGTATTCGGAAAATACATTTGCCCGTGAAATGAACCCGAGGTACTTGTCGCCTTTCAGTACCGGAAGGTTGTAGTTTCGTGACTCCTGGAATTTTTTTGCCACCGCTTCCATCGACTCATCGGGATCGACATAGGTAGCAGGCATAAACATGAGGCTGCTTACTGTTTTATTCTCATAATACTCGGGTTTAAACATGATATGCCGGATATCGTCGAGCACAATGATGCCATAAAAGTTATTCTCATCGTCGACTACTGGAAATATATTGCGTTTGGATTTGGCAATGACCTTAACCAGATCGCCAAGCATTTCGTCGGGCCTTACGGTTTTAAAATCATTCTCAATCAGTTTATCAACTTTCATCATGCTAAGGATGGCTTTATCCTTATGATGGGTGATCAGCTCACCACGCCGGGCAAGCTGATGGGTATACACCGAATTCTTTACAAATATCCTGATGGTGGCATAAGAGATTGTAGCTGTGATCATAAGCGGAACAAACAGCTGGTAGCCCGAAGTGATCTCGGCAATAAGGAATACAGCCGTAAGGGGAGCATGCAAAACCCCGGCAATAAGCCCGCCCATCCCCACCAGGGCAAAATTACTGGCATTAAGATGGTCAACGCCAAGATATTTTAAAAATGTTGAAAAGAACAAGCCGGTATAGGCACCCATAAAAAGTGTGGGTGCAAAAATACCACCTATGCCCCCGGCACCGAAGGTTACCGATGTGGCAATCGCCTTGAAGAAAAGGATAAGCAGGAACAGGACGAACACCATAATGATATTGTCGCTGAACCCGTAAAACAAACTATTGTTGAAAAGCGGACTGTAATCGCCCTGCAGGCACGAGTTTACTGCGTCGTATCCTTCGCCGTAGAGCGATGGAAACAAAAAGATGAGCATTCCGAGGATCACTGCACCGGTAAACCACTTTACATACCATGTTTTTATCCTTTTAAAACCCGCCTCGGTATATATGTACATCTTGGTAAAATATACCGATACCAATCCCGCCAGTAGCCCGAGGAGAATAAAATACGGGATGTCCTTCATCATGAAACCAACATTGATCTCGAAGGGGTACATCACGGCCTGGCCGAGAAAAAAGTAGGATGTAAGAACACCTGTCACGGAAGCAATCAGCAGTGGTATGACCGAAGCCATGGTAAGGTCGATCATGATCACTTCGATGGCAAATACCACTGCAGCAATAGGCGATTTAAAGATCGCCGACATGGCAGCTGCACTGGCAAGGCCAAGCAACAAGGTAATCTGCTTATAATTGAGCCTGAAAAGCTTGCCCAGGTTCGAACCGATGGCGGCACCGGTGGCTACGGTGGGGCCTTCCAAACCAACCGAACCACCAAAACCAACCGTGAATACCGAAGTGATGATAGATGAAAATATATTGTGCCGCTTTATCATGCCATGCGATTTAGAAATCGCAAAGAGCACGCTGGGAATGCCGTGACCAACATGCTGGCGGATGATAAAGCGCACATAGATCACAGCAATGAGCGTACCAATGGCAGGCAGGACAAACAAAAGATAATTCTGATAATTTTCGGCCAGATTACTGGTAAGCAAAGTCTTGATGAGGTGAACACCATTTTTTATCAAAACAGCGCCAAGCCCTGCCAGTACACCGATGATCACACTGATGATCATGATGAAGTTGCGCTGGCTCATATTTTTTATGCGCCAGATCAGTAACCGCCGCCAGACCGAGGTTTTTTTCATTTACTATTGCAAAAGTGCTGCGAAGATACTGTAAATGAAATTATTTTTCCAAAAAAAGGGACCTCACAGGTTGGTGAACCATTGAAGACACTGATCATTTTTGTATATTCGCCCAAAAGCTTTGAATGAAAAAAATCGTTTCCTACAACGTAAACGGTATCCGGGCAGCCACCCGAAAAGGATTGTTGGAATGGATAAAGGCCATCAATGCTGATGTGATCTGTATTCAGGAAACCAAGGCACAACCCGATCAGATACCGCTCTTCGATATTGAGGCCCTTGGCTACCACAGCTACTGGCATTCGGCCCAAAAAAAAGGATACAGCGGAGTAGCCATCCTCACCAAAGAAAAACCCGATCAGGTGATCATGGGCATGGATATTGAAAAATATGATCATGAAGGCAGGTTTATCCGTGCCGACTATGGCGATACAAGTATTGTGAGTGTGTATCATCCTTCAGGCTCGAGTGGTGATATGCGACAGGCCTTTAAAATGATGTGGCTCAACGATTTCCAAAAATATATTCATGAATTAAAAAAATCCCGGCCACGGCTGATCTTATCAGGCGATTATAACATTTGTCATAAGCCCATCGATATTCACGATCCGGTAAGGAATGCTACCAGCTCGGGCTTTCTTCCCGAGGAGCGGGAATGGATGAGTGGATTCCTCGGCAGTGGCTTTATCGATACTTTCCGTTATTTCAATGATGAACCACATCACTACACATGGTGGAGCTATCGCGCCAATGCACGAGCACGGAACCTGGGCTGGCGTATCGACTACCATATGGTCAGCAAGCCGCTGGAAGCTTCACTAAACAGATCCGTGATCCTGCCCGAAGCCATGCACTCCGACCATTGCCCAATCCTCCTTGAGGTTGACATATAAGCATACAATCCGGAATTGAAATGTGATTTTTTAACCAAACAGGACCTTGATCAGGTCTTTGATCTTTTTCACGAAGACGATCTCTGCATTGTATTTTTTCGGGTCAATGCTTTTGCGCGCATATGACGAAATGAAGACCTTTTCAAATCCGAGCTTATCGGCCTCGGCCACCCTTTGCTCGATCCTGTTTACCGCCCTTATTTCGCCCGACAGTCCCACCTCGCCGGCAAAACAGTATTGCTGCGGCACCGGGATGTCGGCATTGGATGACATCACTGCACTGATGATGGCCAGATCAATGGCCGGATCATCAACCCTGATGCCTCCCGCAATATTGAGGAACACATCTTTTATGCCCAGCCGGAAGCTGGCACGCTTTTCGAGTACCGCAAGTAGCATGTTCAGCCTTTTTACATCATAACCGGTAGCTGAGCGCTGCGGTGTGCCATAAGCAGCCGAACCTACAAGTGCCTGTGTTTCGACAAGCATCGGGCGCTGGCCCTCAATTGTTGCTGCAACACATACCCCGCTCACATCTTCATCGCGCTGCGAGATCAATATTTCGGAAGGATTACTGATCTCGCGCAAGCCTCTGTCGGTCATTTCAAAAATTCCAAGCTCGGAAGTAGAGCCATAGCGATTTTTTACCGAACGCAATATCCTGAATTCATAATGCCTGTCGCCCTCAAACTGCAGTACTGTATCAACCATATGCTCAAGCACCTTTGGCCCGGCCAGCATGCCGTCTTTGGTGATGTGGCCGATAAGAATGATGGGCGTATCGGTAAGCTTGGCGTAACGCTGCAATTCGGCAGCGCATTCGCGGATTTGCGAAATGCTGCCCGGTGATGAGTCGATACGGTCAGTATATAAGGTTTGAATGGAATCAACCACAAGGATGTCGGGCTCCACATCTTCGAGGAACCTGAAAATATTTTGGGTATTGGTTTCGGTGAGCAGCAGGCAATCCGGATTAAGGCTTCCGATCCTGTCGGCGCGCATTTTTATCTGCTGGTCACTTTCCTCCCCGGTAACATAGAGTATTTTCCTGTTTTCGAAGCGCAAGGCAACCTGCAACATCAGGGTAGATTTTCCGATACCGGGTTCACCACCAATGAGTACCAGTGAGCCGGGCACCAATCCCCCTCCCAAAACCCTGTTCAACTCAGCAGTGCCGGTATTTATGCGTTCTTCCTTACCGGCAACAACCTTATCAATGGCCACGGGAGCGGCTTTTTTTCGCGATTTGATCACCGCCATTGATGCATCCCTGCCTGTTTCCTTTTTCACCACCTCTTCGACATAGGTGTTCCATTCGCCACACGAGGGGCAATGTCCGATCCATTTGGGAGACTGTGCCCCGCAGTTCTGACAAAAGAAAACGCTTGTGGCTTTGGCCATGATCAAAGGATTTAATATAAAGGCCTTGACAGGAATATCCTGACAGGGATCCTGAATTTATGAATTTTTGATCTTCCCGATAATGGCAGAGGTAGAATATCCCTCAACGATATCCATTCTAACAACTTTGCCTCCGTTTGCTTCGACAATATCGGCACCAACAATATCGTGTACCTCATAGTCCTTGCCTTTTACCAGAACATCAGGCCTGATATTCTCAATCAATTTGTGCGGGGTATCTTCATCGAACAAAACAACTGCACCAACAAAACCCATTGCGGCCAGGGTAATGGCCCGGGATCCCTCATCAAGTACAGGACGGCCTTCTCCTTTAATCCGCCTTACTGAAGCATCGGTGTTCAATCCAATAATCAGAAAGTTCCCCTCTGCAGCAGCTTTAGCCAGATATTCAATATGTCCGAGGTGCATAAGGTCGAAACAACCATTGGTGAATACGATCCTGTGCTCATGAAAGCGCCAAACCGCCAATTGCCAGTCAAATTCCTGGCCCATTTTATATATCTTCGAGCTGATGTGATCAAGATGGTTCATCATTTGTTTTATTTTTTTGTAATGTTAACATAAAAAAAGAAAGCCCTCCAACAATAATTACCATCAGTGTTTGTGCGGCATGTGTGATGGTGGCAAAAGAGGCTGCCGACGCCGGGCTTACGCCATATAATTCGAAGAGGATCGCTTTTACAATGAAATGGTAAGTACCGATACCGCCAGGCACAGGTGCAACAATGCCAATACTGCCAATGCTCATTACGGTAAGTGCATCACCAAAATCAAGATGCGAAGTGGCCTCGAGCGAATAAAACGGCAGATAGATCATTAGCGTATACAATCCCCAGATCATTAATGTATACAGCATAAACAAAGCCTTTTTCTTCATTCGTTTGATGGTTTTAATACCATCAACCATGCCCTTCGAAAATTTCGCGAATTTCTGGTAAAAAGCATATTTTCTCATATTGTTACGATATCTTTTCACCAGAATGATGATAATAAGAATAAGAAAAACCGAAAAGGCTATAAAAATAAGTATGGGAACAAAATTATTCTCGAAGTTTATAAACAAGGGGCTCAGAACATATTTATCCACGAATGCACCAACAAGGCCCAGTTGGAAGAGGATCACCATAAGGATGATGAGCAGTAAAATGATCATGTCGAAGATGCGTTCGGCAATGACCGTGCCAAGGAGCTCAGTAAACGGAATGTTTTCTTTTTTGCTCAATACCCCGCAACGGGTAACTTCGCCAAGGCGGGGAACCGCTGTGTTGGCAAGGTAACCAGTCATTACAGCATAAAATGTTGTACTAATTCGCGTTTGATGCCCCATGGAGTTAATGAGCAGGTTCCAGCGTGCGGCCCTGGCCAGGTGCGAGATGGCGCCGGCAATCATGCACAAGAGTATCCACACATAATCGGCATGTAATATCTGGTCGATGATCTCCTGCCCGTCGAGGTTCCTGAAAACAAGCCAGAGGAATAAAATTCCCAGAAGAAGGAATATCAGGTAATTAAAAACAGACAGAGCCTTCTTCACTTATTATAGTTTATTATTTGCGTCAGGGAAAATAATGACAGGCTTGAAACCGGCTGCTTCTTCAGGATCCATCGTTGCATACGAAACAATGATAATAAGATCGCCAACGGCTGCTTTTCGGGCTGCTGCACCATTAAGTGAGATGATACCCGATCCTCTTTCACCGGTGATGACATAAGTTTCGAGCCGTTCACCGTTGGATATATTGTAGATGTGTACTTTCTCATTTTCGATCAGCCGGGCAGCATCCATCAAGTCCTCATCTATGGCAATACTTCCCACATAGTTGAGATCGGCTTCGGTGATGGTACACCGGTGTATCTTCGATTTAAGCACTTCAATTTGCATGTCGCTACAAAATTACAAAAAATTGATCCATAAAAGCAATTATATCATGTTCGCAGTGCAGTGTTTAAGGCGCAAGTTAATTGAATTATTTAATTTTCATATTATCGATGAGGCGCACTTCGCCCAGGAATAGCGCAATAAATGCGCGTATTTCAGACGTTTCATGCCAATTCATTACAGGCATCAATGTTTTTTCATCAGCAATCCACACATAATCCAGTTTTATGGATTCATGCTGTGAAAGCTTTTGCCCGGCCTCATCAACAAGCTCTCCGACATCCATTTTTCCGGCCTGTTTTTTGATCCAGCTCAATGTTTGAAAAATTACCGGGGCCACTGAGCGTTCATCGGCCGATAGTCGCACGTTGCGTGAGCTCATGGCCAGACCATCGGGTTCACGGATAATCGGACAGCCAATGATCTCCAGCGAAAGTGCGTTCTTTTTCACCATTTCACGTATGATAAGCAGTTGTTGAAAATCCTTTTCTCCAAAATATGCCCTGTGGGGGATACAAATATTGAACAGCCTGTTTACAACCACTGCCACACCATTAAAATGTCCCGGTCTGGCGTCACCTTCCATAACATGTTCGAGGGCGCCAAAATCATACGATTCCTGTATTTCACCGGGGTACATCTCCTCCACTGAAGGAGCAAAAACCATATCACAACCGGCAGTATCAAGCATATTAATGTCTTTGTCAAGCTTGCGGGGATATTTTTTCAGGTCTTCCTTGTTATTAAATTGTATGGGATTGACAAAAATGCTGCTTATGCTGACATCATTTTCCCTGATCGAATGTTGGAGCAACGAAATATGCCCTTCGTGTAATGCTCCCATTGTGGGAACAAATCCTATCGACAAGCCAAGCTCCCTTAATGCAAGTGCTTCGCTGTGAATTTCATCAATTTGTGTAAAGACTTTTATCATTCGCTGCCACTTTTACAATTGCTGAATAAACAAAGAGTCCTGAGCTACTGTATAATATTATAAAAGTCCTGCTCAAGTGATGCATCAGGTTGTTCAACGATTCGTCCGATCTCCTGCCCGTTACGATAGAAAATAAAAGTAGGAACGAATTCAATATCATAATTTGCAATGGATACCTCTCCACCTTTCTTGTAACCATCAACGCAGATCACTTTCATGGTGCCGGCAGGAATGCGGGCCTCATCTATGATCCGGTAAAATCTGGGCACCTGCAACTTGCTGTCATGACACCATGTTCCAAGTATCAGTACGATGACATAATCATGATCGTGTTTCCTGATCTTTTTGATCAATTTCTTTTCAATATCGTAAGCTTTATACTCAGCCGCAAAGCTTTCGCCAAACTCACCTTCTGTCAGGCCGGCCCTGTCGCAATGGCCAATCAGAATCTCTTTTTCGAATCGCTCATCGATGATCTTTTTGTTTTTTTCCTGCGAATAGGACGAAAAACCAAGAATTAGTGACAGGAAAGTAAACCAAACTGCAGTTTTCATTGTTCTAATATAAATGGATAAACTCATACAAAGATATGCAATGATTTGAAGCATACTTCGTTTAATGAATATATCGTAAATTTGTAAAAAAAAGCAATATGGCAAGTGAAGACAGGTCGTTTAATGAAAATCTTGATCTGCTTATCAAGCTGTTCAAAAAACTGAAGGAAAGGACTTCGCTTGATGAGCTTCATGGCATCGACAAGACCTTTTATCAGAATTTTGAATATCTGCTGGGCAATTATGAGAATATGCGCGACCAATTATCGGAAGAATTGCTTGAAAAATTTGGTGAACCCGTAAAAGGCATGATCGCCAGCCTTGTTGAACAGCTTAAATCAGAGCTGGGCGATGACTTTGACGAGATCGACAACGCAAAAGAAGAAAAAGAGATTGAATTACCCGGCGATCTGCGCGAAATAGATGAAATGCTCAAAAAACCCGGCCTGAGCGAGGAAGAGATCGACAAATTGCTCGATGAGCGTTCAAAGCTTGCCAACATGCAATCTGTCGACCCTGACGACATCTTATCAAATCCCGAACTCTCAGACTGATAAAGGCCATTTAACGGTATTCAAACTTAACTTAAATATTGAATGAACCATTTCGTTGACGTGATGTTAAGCAGGAAAAACAGTTCCGAAAAATGATACGCATGAAAACCGACAATTTTGTAAATGAAATGTATTCCATTGTGGATGCAAAAGATGGCGCTGCACTCGCAGCAATGATGACCGAAGACGCTATATTCCGTTTTGCCAATATGCCCCATGTAGAAGGCCGGGAAGGCATTACATCCTTTCTTGACACCTTCTACCGGAGCATTAAAAACATCAGGCATGAACAAATAGAAGACTGGCAACTTGGTGACATCCGTTTTGCAACAGGCATTGTTAATTATACACGACACAACAATACCGTGCTCAGGGTGCCCTTTGCCGTAAAACTTAAAATGCAGGGCAGGCTCATCAGCGAATACCTCATCTTTGTTGATGCTTCACAACTCTACACATAAAATAATCAAACCTCAGGCACTTCTTTACAGCGTATCCCGGCTACATGAAAAGCTGAATCTTTATTATAATTCCTGTTCATTATTATTGTACAAGCAATAACCTTATCAGGCAGATGATCGCATAATTATGTTATTTTTGCCCTGAGCTAAAAATCCTAACCAGCAACGACAAAGATGAGCATATCAAATAAGCTTACTAACTGTAAATCCTGTAACAAGAGGAATAATATTTTTGCCTTGCTTAAAGAAAAGGAGCTTGAACAGGTAAACGAAAGCCGCTATGAACTTACCTTTAACAAAGGAGAGATCATTTTTAAGCAGGGATCCCCGCTTACCCATTTGGCTTGCATTACAGATGGACTTGCCAAGATTTATATCGAAGGTCTGAACAAGCGAAACCTGATCCTTTCCTTTGCCAAGCCTGTGCAGATGATAGGCAATCCTGGTATGTTCGTCGATTATCGCCATCACTTTTCTGTCGCTGCTGTTGAAGATACAAGGGCATGCCTGGTTGATACAAAAATAATTGAAGAAATGCTTGGGAAAAATCACAGTTTTGCCTGCGACCTGCTTAAAAGCAGCAATATACTGAGCATAAACAATTTTCAAAAATTCATTAATCTCACCCAAAAGCAAATGCATGGCCGCATTGCTGATGCCATAATTTTTTTAATGGATGAAATTTACGGCCGGAATCCTTTTATTCTTACCATAAGCCGGCAGGATCTTGCAGATCTCACTGCCATGTCGAAAGAAAATGTTATCCGGGTGCTGAAAGTATTCAAGGATCAAAAATTGATCAAGGTTGAAAGCAACCTTGTTGAAGTCCTTGATAAAAAAGAATTATTGCGAATTGGTGAGACGGGTTAATGTGTAACATTTTTTAGATTGCTTCATTTGAATAACGAAACGGTCAATTTGGCCATATCAGCTTAAATAGCAGATCTGCCGGGCGCGGTAAATTCATGCAAAAATCGTATTTATATCTGGTCTAAATAAGATTTTGTGATCATTTTTTGATATTAAAGCATTTATTACATTCCTCTTTTTCTGTGTTTTATAATACTTTTATTGTTTTTTATCATCTTTTTATTGATATTTATGTTTATTTTTTCTTATTTAATTAAACCAATTGGGCATGCACATCATATACATTATTTTTCATATTTCGATTACTAGAGGTAAAATTGTGCTCAGAAACCAAAAACAACAAATATGAAAAAGCTAATTACAATTTTACTCATCGTTCCCGGTTTGGCACTGGCAATGATCGTAGCAACAAGCTGCACAAAAGAAGGACCTGCAGGACCTGCAGGCGAAGATGGAATTGACGGCACTGATGGCACGGCTACATGTGGTCAATGCCACAACTCAGGAGAAGACTTTCTGGCCAAGGTAGTACAATGGGAAGCATCAACACACGCAAATGGCGGAAATTTTGAAAGAAATGGCAATTCCTGCGCACCCTGTCATACCAGCATGGGATTCAGGGAGGTTATTGAAACCGGTGCTGATACAACGGCAACCACTATTGCTAATCCAACACCCATTAACTGTTACACCTGCCACAAGGTTCATGAAACCTATACGGCTGACGACTGGATGCTCAGGTATACTGATCCTGTAACTTTCATGGAAGGTGGTGCAACAGCCGACAGAGCCAATGGCAACCTATGTACAAAATGCCACCAATCAAGGCCTGTGCAACCATACCCGGCCATGGGACCCGGAACTGTAGAATTCCCCGTTGGAAGCAGTTATCGCTGGGGACCACACCACGGCCCACAGGGCAACCTCCTGTACGGTATCGGTGGTGGTGCCTATGAAATTGCAGGCAGCATGGGCTACGAAAACACAGCCCACTCAGGCATAGAAGATGGTTGTGTATCGTGCCATATGGCGGATGCATATGGCGCACAGGCCGGAGGCCATACCTTTAAGATGGGATATGAGTATCACGGCCATACCGAACTGAACCTGGCAGGATGCCTGGCGTCGGGATGCCATTCAAACGAAACCAACCTCATTGCTGCTACTGAAGACCTGGCCCTGGAAATTGAAGACTATCTGTTGCAACTGGAAACCTTGTTAAAAGACCAGGGTGTTATGCGGGAAGATGGTTATCTGACCGTTCCCGGAACATATACAAATGCCCAGACCGGAGCTTTCTACAATTATAAGTTTATTGAAGAAGACAGAAGCAAGGCTGTCCACAATCCTAAATATGCACGAGCGCTTCTTGTAAACTCAATAGAAGCCATCCAGTAGTAATAATAATTGTTGCGAAAAAGGGCTTCAGTTAATGATTGAGGCCTTTTTTCATTTCAACGCATAAAAGATAAAGGATATGAAAATACGCAGCGCTCTAATGCTTCTCGTCATGGCAGCCTTCATGCTTAGTTCATGCGAATATGAATGGATCACGCCCGAAAAGGTTACGATCCCCGATAATGTGAGCTTCTCGGTTGATGTGATGCCCGTTTTCAACAATGGATGCAACACAGCTATCTGTCATGGCCCCGGAGCCAACCCCCCTGACCTGTCTGAAGGGAATGCCTATAATGCCCTGATCAATGGAAATTATGTAGACACCGACATTCCTGAGTCAAGCATTATTTACACGAGCATGACAACAGGATCTATGAAACCCTACGTTCAGAATCCGGCCGATGCAGAGATTATCCTGGCATGGATCAAGCAAGGTGCAGAAAACAATTAATGGTAACCAAAAAACTACAGAGCATGAAAAAACTAAATATAATACTTATCATCCTGTTTGTGCTGCCATTAATGCTCAGTGCCCAGGAAAATGAAAAAACAAAAGTTAAAAGCAAACCTGTAAGGCCGGCCTTTGCCTGCCCCACAGTGATCGACCACCAGACAGGTTACATCCCTACAGCCAAAACCCTCGAATTTGTGATCGAACACCGTTTCGACAGGATAGAGGATATTTCAAACCTTTTTGGCATCTATGGCTCTACCAACGTTAGGCTGGGAGTTAATTACAGCATCACCGACAAATTATCTGTTGGCTTCGGAACCACCAAAATGCGTAAGCTCCAGGACTTCCGTGTCAAGTATAACATTCTGGAACAAACACGCGACGACAAAATACCGGTAGCCGTTACAGCATATGGCAATATGGGTGTTGATGGCAGGAATAAAAGCTATTTTGGCCAGGACTACACGTTTACAAACAGGTTGTCGTACTATGGAGAACTGATCGTAGCCAGGAAATTTACCGATTGGCTTTCTGTTCAGGTAGCAGGTAATTTCAGTCATATAAACAGGGTGGATTCATTAATGGAGCATGATAAAATTGGTATTTCCTTTTCAGGGCGTGCACGCCTATCCGCACAATCGTCGATCGTGTTCAATTATGGTATCCCCTTGGACATTAAAGGCATACAGGAGCATACAACGCTCACGAACCCTCCACACGATAACTTCGGTATTGGCTGGGAGATCGCTACCAGCACACACTGTTTTCAGATATTTGTAAGCTCGGCCACCGACCTGTCGCCGCAGTATACCATGATGGAAAATCAGAACGACTGGCGGCTGAACGGCGATCTGTTTTTTGGCTTTACCATTACACGATTATGGAGTTTTTAGTTGAGAAACGCTAAAAAATTCGTACCTTTACCTTTATTGTATAATCATTTAAAAACATAAATTATGAAAACAAAAACAATTAACGTACTTGGAATAGCATCTGCGATTCTGTTTGCATTTATATTTATGGCATTTGCATTTCCACAGGACCAGAAAAAAGGTGAGCCCTGGGATATCCCTTCAAAATATGTGAAGATGGAAAATCCATATGCCGATGACGCCGATCTGGTCAAGGTTGGAAAAATGCTTTATAGCAAGCATTGTAAATCATGCCATGGCAATGATGGCTTGGGTGACGGGCCCAAAGCCAAACAACTGGAAACCTTTCCCGGAGATTTTAGTTCAGAAGAATTTCAGTCAGGCACTGATGGTGAACTTTATTATAAGTCGATCATTGGAAGGAATGAAATGCCAAATTATGAAAAAAAGATCACCGAAGAAGAAGACCGATGGGCAATCATTAATTACTTAAGAACCCTGAAGTAGAATTGTTAATAGGTTTGAGGTGCCATTTAATAAAAATGGCACCTTTTTTTTCAAATCAAAAAGCTATGCGAAGGTTGTTGCTGTTTATCGCCCCGGCAGTACTTGTTTTACTGATTGTTACCATTATTCAACCCCTTTCTTCACAAACCCCCGTTGAAAAAACGGAACGTGTTTATGAATACCTCGAAGAAAACCAGGATTGTCTTAAATGTCACGGTCAAAAATATTACTCCTATTATAATGACTGGGTTGAGAGGGATGTAAAAGAAAGGATGAATCCGTATTATATTATCGATTCAGCCCAGTTTTACGTATCGAATCATTGGAATTTTCGTTGTGTAGACTGCCACTCAGCCGATTATGCCGAATTTCCACACTCCGGTGAGCTCAGGATGGAACCCATATACGAATGTATCGACTGCCACGGTGGCGACGACAATTATGCACAATATAATTTCGAAGGTATTGAAGAGGAATTCCGCAAGAGCGTGCATTCATCCCTGCATTCAGACGAATTTACATGCTGGATGTGCCATGATCCGCATACCTACAAAATCAATGCCCGCACAAATGAAAATATGCAGGAATTTATTCAATATGATAATGCAATCTGCCTGAATTGCCATGCTGATATTGATAAATACGAGCTCCTCACCACACAGGAAAAACCAAACATCATTAAAACGCATGAGTGGTTGCCGAACCAAAGCCTGCATTTCAGGAAAGTAAGGTGCATTGAGTGCCATGTTGAGATCAATGATGAAATGCTTGTCGGACATAATGTCCAGCCCAAGGAAAATGCTGTCAAGCGTTGCGTCGACTGTCACTCGAAAGAATCCAGGTTACTTGCATCATTATACCGCCTGCAGTTTACTGATCAGCGCTCCAAAGCCGGTTTTACAAATTCTGCTTTGCTTGAAGAAGGCTATGTTATTGGTGCAAACAGAAATGTATATCTCAATAAACTAAGCCTCATTATTGCAGGTGCTGTTTTGCTATTCATTGCTCTTCATGCGATCTTACGCTTAACGATTAAACAAAAACAAAATGGCTGATAAACTATATTTATATCCTGTTTGGGTTCGCCTCTGGCACTGGCTCAATGCTATTCTGTGCCTCTTACTGATCATTACAGGTATCAGCATGCAATACTCTGATCCTGCATATCCATTCATACGCTTCGACTGGGCAGTGGCCATTCATGACTATTCGGGTATATTGCTCACAATCAGTTATATTTTCTTTCTTGTAGGCAATCTTGTCACTCCTAACGGACGGCAATACCTTTTCAGATTAAAAAGTTATTATAAAAATATTACACGACAGGCCAGATATTACATCTTTGAGATCTTTAAGGGCAAAAAACCACCTTTTGAAATTACCGAAGATAATAAGTTCAACCCCCTGCAACGCTTCAGTTATGTTGTCATCATGTATATCTGCATTCCGGTGATCATTATTACAGGCATTGCATTATTATATCCCGAAACGCTGCTGCTCGACTTTTTTGGAGGAACCAGCCTGCACATGGCAGACCTGGTCCACGTGATCATGGGTTTTGTTGTTTCCATCTTTCTGTTTGTTCATATTTATTTCATTACCATTGGCGCCAAACCATTGAACAATTTTGCCAGCATGTTTACCGGATACCACGAAAAACACTGATTTCAATAATTATTATTCATATTTATGGAAAACAAAAGGGATAAACAAAATAATCCCCGGAGGGAATTTATCCGAAGGGGATTGCTGGCCGGGGCTGGTGCCCTGGCAGCCGGAGGAGTCCTGTCGTCATGTGGCAAAGAGCCACGTTCAGGCGAAAAGGTAAAACTCCTCACACCCGACGGTAAACTTGTTGAAGTTGATGCTTCCGATATCACACCTTCGGAAGAATACAAGCTACAAGCCCGGCAGGGTATCCCCGGAAGGAAATTCGTGATGGTGATCGACCTCGCCAAATGCTACAATGCACGTAAATGCGTTGAAGCCTGTCAGGAAGGACACCATTTGCCGAAAGACCATGAATATATGAAAGTATATCTCATGCAGGACTCTGAAAAGACGGCACCTTATTGGTTTCCAAAGCCTTGTTTTCAGTGCGATAATCCTTTGTGCGTGAGTGTCTGCCCTGTGGGGGCAACCTACAAACGCACTGATGGGATCGTACTTGTTGATCATGACCGCTGTATTGGCTGCAAATTTTGTATGACCGGCTGCCCGTATTCAGCCAGGAATTTTTCCTGGAAGGATCATGAAGAATATGATGATACGATTGTATATAATCCGGAAAACAGCGTTCCCGGGCAGGAAGGGACAGTATCAAAATGTGTGTTCTGTGCCGACCGTTTGCGCGAAAACAAGCTTCCGTATTGCCTCCTGGCCTGTCCGATGGGCGTAATCTATTTTGGTGATATTGATGAGGATGCTGTAACAAATGGTGCCGAAACAGCTGCTTTCAGTGAGCTTATCCGCGACCGTAGCGGATATCGTTATCTCGAAGGCCTGGGCACAAGACCCAGCGTATATTATCTTCCTCCTGTAAACCGTCAGTTCCCTGTCGACAGGGGTTACGAAAGCCTTGATGAGGAAATTAAGAAAAGATATGATGATACACCTTATGCAAAGAAAAGGGGGTAAACAATGGAAAGTACTTCAGTAGCCAGTTTTGAAAAACTCAGGGAATTTCGCGACCAGGTTGAAAAACCAAAGACAAAGTCGATTGTATGGATCATCTTCCTCTCATTATTGATCATCTGGGGAATATATGCACTCATTATCCAGATCACACAAGGTCATATAGTTACAGGCATGCGCGATAATGTTGTATGGGGCATCTATATTGTAAACTTCATTTTCTTTATGGGAGTAAGTTATGCCGGAGCTCTTGTCTCGGGTACGCTTCATTTGTTTCGGACTTCATGGCGCAAACCTGTTATACGCATGGCTGAATTTATTACAATCATCGCCCTGTTTATCGGACCTCTTTATATTTTGCTCTGCATCGGCCGGCTTGATAAACTTCCTAACCTTGTTTTATATGGCAGAATACAGAGCCCGATCACCTGGGACGTTATTGCAATATCAACCGATATATTCGGCTGTATTATTTTTCTTTATCTCTCTGTATTAAGGGATATTGCCGCCCTGCGCGATTTTAAGGATCTCAAAATCCCCAGATGGAGGAAAAAACTTTATAAAATCCTTGCCCTTGGTTATACGGGAACACCTGAACAACAAAAAAGACTTAACAATGCCACCGACATTATGGCTGCCATGGTAATCGCCATTGCCATTATTGTTTATTCAGTGCTGGCATGGATCTTCAGTGTTACTTTACAACCCGGATGGCACAGCACAATTTTCGGGCCCTATTTTGTCATTGCAGCAGTATATTCCGGAACGGGAGTACTGATCATCGCCATGTGGCTTTTCAGAAAGATTTACCATCTGGAAAAATACCTCACCAAAAAACATTTTGTTAACATCGGGGTTCTGATGCTTATTCTGGCAGCCTTTTTCGGGTATTTCACTTTTAGTGAATACCTTACAAAATGGTATGGATCGCAAAAAGATGATGAAAAACTTATTCGCCTGCTGTTGGATAAATATTTCCTGATGTTTATTGTCTCTAATTATATCGGAGTGTTAATGCCGCTGATCGTTGTGGGCATTCGTAAATTCAGGACCATCAATATGATTACCATAACGGCTGTTGTGGTGGTGATAGCGCTGTGGTTTAACCGCTACCTGATCGTAATACCAACCCTTGAATCGCCTTATTTACCGATTCAGGATGCACGAATCGACTGGATATCATACACCGGAACATGGGTTGAATGGGCATTAACCATTGGTGGAGTGGCAGCCTTTTGCCTGTTCTTCACTATCGGAGCACGCTTTATTCCCATTATTCCCGTTTCGGAGGAAAAAGAACACGAAGCCGGCGAAGAAATATTATAGCGATCAACAAATGCTTTAAATGAAAAGATCATGAGCACAAAGATTAAAAATGTTATCCTGCTTTTTCTGTTTATCTATTGTTTAACGGGAGTTATCCAGGCACAGGAGGAACAACCAGCTGATATATATCTTGCGTTCAGTACCTGGAAATACAGCGACATGAGCAGGTCGCTTATCGCAAAAATTACATCCGACGGTGATAAGGGGGAGTATGCTGCAGAGGGACTGCCGGTAAGTTTTTTATATGTTGCTGATGGCGAGGAGATTTTGATTGATGATGTGATAAGCAATGAAGATGGACTTGCTGAACTTAATATCCCTGACGGAAGGATTGCCTTTGCAAAGGATGCGGAGGGATATATTCATTTTAAAGCCCGCTTTGCTGGCAATGAGGCCTATTATGAAGCTGAAGAAGAACTGATGGTGAAGGATGTTAGCATCAGTCTGGCTTTTGAAGAGGACGGAGAAGAAAAAATGGTTTATTTTGAAGGCGTTATACATGGTGCAGAAGAAGATATCCCTTTGGCCGACGACGATCTGTATTTTTATGTGCCGAGAATGTTCAGTGATATGAAGATCGCCGATGGTTGGTTTGAAGAAGACGGAACAGGTTACATAGATTTTCCTTCTACTATTATTGGCGATTCGGCAGGCAATGTTTTGTTAATGGCAAGGCTCGAAGATCATTACGACTACGGAAATGTTGAAGTAAGTGGTACGATCAACTGGGCTTTGCCAAAAGTACTGATACAAGCCGAAGGCCCGGCACGTGAACTTTGGACACCAATTGCTCCCCTATGGATGATCATTACATTGATCATCATGTTAACAGGAGTTTGGGGACATTATATCTATGCCATGATCCAGCTGATCAAAATTAAAAGATCAAAAAGTCAATAAAAACAAGTATTGCAATACCGAAATAATCGGTTTATTCACTACATTTGTCCCTTCAAAAGCATAATTGATGAGCCAAAAAAACCCCAATAAAAAGAAAAAATCCAGGCTCTGGCAATTTCCCTGGGGATATCGCGAGAGTTTTCTTATCGCCTTTTTCGTATTGTTATCCGGATTCCTCATACAACTCCTTTTTGGCGGTGGTGTGAGGATGCCTGCCTGGCCGGCCAATATTGCGATCATACTCATTTTTATTATTTATTTTATACTGATCCATTACCTCGTAAAGCATCCCATTGTAAAATGGCTTTCAAGCACCTATGCAGCCATTGCTTCGATCACAGCTTTTACATTCATTGTATTGTTGCTGGGGTTTATCCCCCAGGGGGTAAATTCTGCAGATCCATCCCTGCTCGACAGTCTGGGCCTTACGCATGTAACAAGTAGCTGGCCTTACCTGATGAGCGCCCTGCTTTTACTTGTTGTACTGGGTTTTACGATCATACGAAGAATAAATAATTTTAGTCTGAAAAATATTTCTTTTTTGCTTAATCACATAGGGTTATGGATCGTCATTGTTGCCGCCTCGCTGGGTTCATCCGATATGTGGAGGCTCAGCATGCAACTTGAAGAAAAACATCCAACAATCAACGCCTATGATGCAAACGGAAACACCTATAATATGGGCTTTGGGATGATGCTCCTTGATTTTGAGATTGAGACCTATCCGCCTGAACTTGGCATCATGAACAACAAGGATTACACGCTTGTTCTTGAAAAAGGAGGGAAACTTGCCACTGTGGTGGAAGGTGAACAGGATCAGTTGGATGAATACACACTATTTTTCGAAAAGGTGATCCCGTTTGCCCGGAAATATGGCGATGTTTATGATACCACCAGCCGCGAGGGAGGCGCAAGAGCTGTTTATGTGATCGTTACCAACCAATACAGCGATACGGTGGCAAAAGGCTGGGTTTCTGATGGCAGCTATGCCGTGCCATCAAGTCAGCTGGCAATCAATAAGGACATTTCTGTTGCCATGACCCAACTCAGGCCAAAGAAATACAGCTCCGACATCCGCCTGTACCGAAGCATGGACGATTATGAAGATTTTTATATTGAAGTAAATAAACCAGTTAAAATTGATGGCTGGAAAATTTATCAGACCGGGTACGATGAATTAATGGGGCGATGGTCAAAAAAGAGTATTATTGAACTGGTAAGGGATCCCTGGCTGCCAGTGGTAT
This sequence comes from Bacteroidales bacterium, assembly GCA_032250805.1. Classification (GTDB taxonomy): domain Bacteria; phylum Bacteroidota; class Bacteroidia; order Bacteroidales; family B18-G4; genus B18-G4. The sequence continues at coordinate 73,350 of JAVVEM010000005.1, read as the reverse complement.
ATACAGGGATCTTTATGATTCTCATTGGCAGTTTATACCTGCTCTGGATGGGTAAAGGACGAATTAAAACGAAGAAATCATGACCTGGCTGGATTATCCAACATATTTACTGATGGCGACTGTTTTCTGGACATTGTCGCTGGTATTCATCATTACACCGAAGAAATCGGTTTTTCATGGCCTCAAAGCAGTTTTCCTGTTCCTGGGATGGGCAGCGGTGATCACTTTCACCATTGGCCTCTGGATAAGCCTTGAGCGGCCACCATTCAGGACTCTGGCCGAGACAAGGCTGTGGTACGGAATTTTCATCTCCACAATAGGCATTGTGCTCTATTACCGCTGGAAGCTTCCACTTATGCTGGCCTACACCATATTGATGGCCTTATTGTTCCTGTTCCTTAACTATTTAAACCCCGACACCTTCGACAAAACACTCATGCCGGCACTGCAAAGTCCCTGGTTTATTCCACATGTGGTGGTATATATTATTGGGTATGCCTTCCTGGGATTTTCGTCGCTGATCGGGATCTATGGCCTTTACATTTACTATAAAGGAAAAGATACAAGCCAAATCATGCTCATGGCCGATAATATTGTTTATATCGGATTTGCGTTCTTAACTTTTGGTTTGTTATTTGGGGCCTTGTGGGCCAAAGAAGCGTGGGGGCATTACTGGACCTGGGATCCTAAAGAAACATGGGCATTTCTTACCTGGCTGGCCTACCTGCTCTATATCCATTATCGTTTACGCAAAAAACAGTCGCATAAAACGGCCCTGTGGATCGTGGCAATGGCATTTGCTATATTGCTGATCTGCTGGTTTGGGATCAACTATCTGCCTTCGGCAGCATCAAGCGTACATACATACTCAACCTAGTAAAGTCCCGGTTTTATTCTTTAAAGGTTTTTGGTTTTTTAATGGTGAATACCCGTGTGATGTTGAATCCGATATGAATGTCACCATTCAGCCATGACCCGTCGGTTTGCGGAATATAATACTGCTCTATGGCACCGCGGCCGTTCGTAACAAAGATTTGAAACACATGACCACCGGTTTCAATGTCAAACCCAATGGTAAATGAATTATAAAAATCGTCGGCCGTTTGCCCGGGCAGCACATAATAATACTCGGCATTGACTGATACTCTGCTGGATATTTTAGCCCTGCCTCCTGCCCCGACTGAGAAAACATCATTTTCATCCACTTCGCGCGCAACAAGATTACGATGAATAAATGTCGGCATGAGCTGTATCGAAAATGCCTTGCTGATTTTGCTGGCTATGAGCAGCTGATGGGCATACGACATGCGGGAAGTAAAATAATTCTTTCTGTCGGGATCCTGCCACTTCAGGGCATGGATAGCAGTGCTTCCAAAATATGAAAGTGAAAAAGGCATATTCCTTGCCCCGCTGCTTTGCCGCAACAGTTTTACTTTAACAAAGCCGTCGAAAGTCTTGTTCAGGGTACTCCGGCCAATCCCAAGCGCAAGCCAGTCGTTTACGCCATATTCAAAACCAATGCGTGTGGTTGCCTGATCCAGACCGAAAAATTCATATGCTCCCTGGTTTATGGTGCCAAAATGATGGGAAACAATGAAGATCAGGTTACCGTTAGGTGGATTTTCAATCGATTGCCCTATTGTAACACGGGTGGTTTTAAAGGTCGCATAGGCAAATTCGGTTTGGGGTTCTTCTTCCCCGAACATATCCATTAAATCGTCCTGTGGGAATGCCTGTACCACTGCCATAAGAAATACCATGTACAGGAATAATTGTTTTTTGATCATTTGAGGTTATGGTTTAACCTCCTCCAGCTTAATGTTAACAGTTCATTTGATGCTTTCGGAGATTTGTTTTTTCAACTCCGGTTTTTTTAATAATACGTGCTTTTTATTGATCAATTTCATGTATGATCAACTGTCAAGTCTATAAGTTTAATTCGTTGTTATGACCGATACTTTCTCAATGATCACATCCGTATCGTTATATCCGGTACAGTATCCTTTAAGTGTAATGGGATCATTATCGCTATATGTTGATATCTTCTCATGCTGATTTTGCAGCAATACACATCTTACCCCCTCTTCACCGAACATTCCCTGCTCAAAGGCAAATACTACGATCAAAAGCGTATCGGCAGATTCGATTTTACTCAGATTGCCGTCGATTTGCAACACCATTCCGGTGTACAAACTATCGGCAAGCGATTTGTTTTGCTTGTATTGATCATACAATTCTTCGGCCGCAAGAACATGATCCGGGTCGGCCTTCTCATAATCCCTGTGTGACTTGTTGTAGACAAAGAACCAAACATATAGTGCAGCCAGAATGCCAATTACTGCAAGGCTGCAACATGGCAAGCATTGCAGCCATCATTAACATGACAACCGGCAAGAGCATTTTATTGTGGTGTTCCATTGTCTATCCATATTTCAAGTTGGCGGATTTTGCAATCCGGAAGTTGTGCAGCATTTTTAGGCATGGGAGGATATCCGGACTAGTGCCTGACAACTCCCAGCAAACGGCCATCGGCGGCTACGTCAACAACTTTATCATAGCCTTCGAGGCTCAGACCTCCAAGCGGATTGCTATCGTTATGGCAGCCCAGGCAATTCGCCTGAACAATGCCACTGATCTGGTTTGTGTAGTTTACATCAACCGTATCGCATACTGTATCAACACAAAAAAGATTTTATGCTCCCTGCATGATCCAGGTGTATACCATATCGATATTTTCCTGCGACATTGGATCGTTGGGTGGCGGCGGCATGCGCTTGTCGGGATCCGATTCTGTGATCACTTCCTCCGGGATCGCCCGGCCTGATATCTGCGGTTTGTATCACCGAAGAATAATCAGTCAACCTTAAGCCATCCTGCATGCTGATGTCATCATGGCAACCTGGTTTGGAACAAGTGCTTTGTAAAATGGGCAGCAGGTCTTTTGCAAAGTAAACAGTATCAGGATCGCAGGGATTTTCAATTGGAGGATCAGGGCCGGGAGGACCAGGGCCGGGAGGGTCGGGTCCCACAAATTCTTCAGGTTCGTGTTTGCATGACCATATAAGGAAAAAAACCAGCAATACGGTCATTAAGGCAATTAATATCTTCTTCATCAGAAATATGACTAATATGAATTACTTACACAAATATAAATTTTTGAATACGAAAAAGCAATTCGCTGCACAAATTTGTAGGTTTCCAAAAATAGCAGGCTTGTGCACAAACCAAATAGTAATACAATGATGACTTAAAAATGAGTTTTAGCTCAGTAAGCCGGGGGCTTTGAAATTTGCGTTCACCGGATAATCAATCCTTTAAATTATTTTAAATACCTTTGTAAAAAACAAACAAATGACGTATCATATTTCTAAAACCGTAAAAGGAAACTTTCATGATGTCCGCGAAAAAGTGATCGAAGCCCTTAAAGATGTAGGTTTCGGGGTAATCACTGAGGTTGATATGAAAGAAAAATTTAAAGAGAAGCTCGATGTTGATTTCAAGGAATATGCCATTCTGGGAGCATGTAATCCAGGATTTGCATATGAAGCTATACAGGTAGAAGAAGCGCTTGGTGTATTGCTTCCTTGTAATGTCGTGATCATTGACAGGGAAGACGGCTCCGTTCAGGTATCGGCCATAGATGCAAAAAAAATGATATTAATCGTTGAAAATGCGAAACTGGATCAAATAGCCGAAAAGATTTACAACAGCCTGAAGCAAGCCATCGACAATTTATAGGAACACACTGTATTCATGGTGATGGAGGAAGAATTTATAATATTAAACAACCTGATCATCAACGATTTACAGCTGGATGAAAGCGAGGCATTGACCTATATCAGTGATACACCCGACCTGAATTTCTTTCACCAAAAACTTACTCAGCTGATCCGTCATCTGCTGGATCATGATATGTACCGATTGCTGAATGCCATGTACCGGCTGGATGTGAGCGAAGCAAAGTTCAGCAAAGCCATGCACAGCCCCGACAGGGATGAGGCCGCGCGGAGCATTGCCAGCCTCGTGCTCGAACGCGAAATGCAAAAGGTTAAAACCCGCCTCCACTATAAGAAGCATCGCAAATTCTGATTATCTTAGCCTAATAATCGTAGAAAAATGGGAGATTTCAGCCTGAATGAGATAATGTTTGCTTTTGGCCTCACCATGTTTGCTGGTTTGTCGACCGGTATCGGAAGCCTGCTGGCATTTTTCACAAAAAGAACCAATACCCGTTTTCTTTCACTTGCCCTGGGCTTCTCTGCCGGGGTGATGATCTATGTTTCGTTTATTGAGATTTTTCCAAAAGCAAGAGATGAACTCTCGCAGGCATATGGCGATTCAGGTGGTTTTTGGCTCACCACGGCTGCTTTTTTTGCCGGAATATTCATCATTGCGATGATCGATAAACTCATCCCTTCCTCTGAGAACCCCCATGAAATAAAAATGGTTGAGGATATCGACAAAGAAAAACTGGGGCAGACCAAACTCATGCGTATGGGTTCTTTTACAGCCCTGGCCATTGCCATCCATAACTTTCCTGAAGGACTGGCCACCTTTTTTGCCGCATTGGAGGATCCCGGCCTGGGAATTGCCATTGCCGTGGCTATTGCTATCCATAATATCCCTGAAGGTATTGCGGTATCGGTGCCAATATATTATGCTACAGGGAAAAGAAAGAAAGCATTCTGGTATTCATTTTCTTCAGGGCTGGCCGAACCGGTGGGCGCCATGATAGGGTTTCTCATCCTGATGCCCTTTCTCAACCCCCTGATGTTCGGTATGATCTTTGCCAGCGTTGCAGGTATAATGGTCTTTATCTCTATAGATGAGCTTCTACCTGCTGCACAGGAATTCGGCGAACATCATCTGTCGGTATATGGGCTGATCGCAGGAATGGCCATTATGGCCATCAGCCTGCTAATGTTCGCATAAACGCAAATATCAAAAACAAAAACATACTTAACCCTATTTGGCCCTTATTGTTTCTCAGCCTGTGAGCATGAGCAAGAAAACAACACAGTGAAGCGTGCAAGCGCTTAACACCCGTTAATTTATTATCTTTGTATCTGGTTCCACTAATTTCAAAACTAAACTTGTCAGAAGATAAACATAAGAACACAAAGCCGCATGTAAATAAGGGCATTGACCAGCCACCGCAGGTGAATAAGGATGCTGCTGCACGCTTTAGCCATATCCGGCCTGAAAATTTATCCATTAACAATTATGTAGAGGGCATCCGGAATGGCAACCGCAGCCTGCTCAGTAAAGCCATCACCCTGGTCGAAAGCGCATTGCCCAGGCACCAGGACCTGGCGCAGGAAATCATCAGTGGCTGCCTTCCATATGCCGGAAACTCTATTCGCGTTGGAATTACCGGCGTACCAGGAGTAGGCAAAAGTACTTTTATCGAGTCGCTGGGTAAAACCCTTACTTCTGCAGATCATAAGGTCGCTGTGCTGGCAATCGATCCCAGCAGCACACGCAGTAAGGGAAGCATACTGGGCGACAAAACACGGATGGAAGAACTTGCCAATGATCCGAACGCATTCATCAGGCCATCGGCTTCGGCAGGATCTCTTGGCGGAGTAGCCCGCAAGACAAGAGAGTCGATCATTCTTTGCGAAGCAGCCGGTTTCGACTGCATTTTTGTGGAAACTGTGGGTGTAGGTCAGTCCGAAACAGCAGTTCATTCAATGGTTGATTTTTTTCTTTTACTCATGCTTGCCGGTGCCGGCGACGAGTTGCAGGGCATCAAGCGGGGCATTATGGAAATGGCTGATGCCATCGTGATCAATAAAGCCGACGGAAGCAACAAAGAAAAAGCTGAGATGGCCCGCAATGAATACATGAATGCCTTACATCTTTTTCCGGCTACTGAATCAGGCTGGATTGTACCTGTGATAACCTGCTCAGCACTGCAAAATGAGGGAATCGACAAGGTATGGAGCATCATTGAAAAATACAGGATAAACATGACCGTCGACAGCGATTATCTTTATCGCAAGCGCCGCGAACAAATGGTGCAAACCATGTACGACAGCATCAACAGGCAGCTAAAAGACCAGTTTTATAATGATGAAACCATCAGGCAAAAGATGATCAGTATCGAAAACAAAGTGCTAAAAGGTAAAATGAGTGCCTATCAGGCCGCAGCAGAACTGCTAAAAAGTAGAAGTTGATCCACAATTTCCACTTATAATTAAAATTTCCACTCCAACATCCTACGATTATATATGCGGGATGCCGATTTTTTCTTAAGTTTGACGTCCTTTTTCGAATCGAATATTATAAACTCAAAAAGAGATGAATCCTAATCCACTGGTACAATACCTGAACAAGCCCGCAGAAGAATTTACCAAAGATGACCTGATCCGTTATTGTGAAGATTATAATATCAGCATGATCAACTTCAGGTATACCGGCTGGGATGGCCGATTGAAAACACTTAATTTCATTATCAACGGCCGGGAGCACCTCGACACCATCCTGAGTTCTGGTGAGCGTGTTGACGGTTCCAGCCTGTTTTCGTTTATTGAAGCCGGATCGAGCGATCTTTATGTTGTACCACGATACAAGACTGCCTTTGTGAACCCCTTCACCGAAATACCATCACTGGATATCCTTTGTGCTTATTTTGATAAAGATGGCAATCCGCTGGAGAGTGCACCGGAATATATCCTTAAAAAAGCCCATCAATCATTTAAGGACGTAACGGGTATGACCTTCGAAGCAATGGGAGAACTGGAATATTATGTGATCTTTGAACGTGAACCCCTGTTCACTGCCGAAGACCAGAAAGGCTATCATGAGTCGGCTCCATTTACCAAATGGGATGATCTTCGGACCGAAGCCATGATGGCCATTGCCCAGTCGGGCGGAAAGATCAAATACGGCCATTCAGAAGTAGGAAACTTTTCTGTCGGCAACACTGAATACGAACAAAATGAGATTGAGTTTCTTCCGGTTAATGTTGAAGATGCTGCCGACCAGCTGATGGTGGCCAAGTGGATCCTTCGTTCATTGGCTCACAAATATGGCGTTACCGTTACTTTTGCTCCGAAGATCACTGTTGGAAAAGCCGGCAGCGGTATGCACATCCATACACGGCTGATGAAAGATGGAAAAAATATGATGGTTGATGAAAACGGCCTTAGCGACACAGCAAGGAAAGCCATTGCCGGTTATCTTGAATTGTCGCCCTCGTTAACTTCCTTCGGCAATATTAACCCAACCTCCTATTTCAGGCTTGTACCCCATCAGGAAGCGCCAACAAATATTTGTTGGGGCGACCGCAACCGTTCAGTCCTTGTCAGGGTTCCCCTCGGTTGGTCGCAGAAAAAAGATATGACACAAGAAGCCAACCCCCTTGAGGCACCTTTTAAGGGCGACATGACCGATAAACAAACCGTGGAGTTTCGTTGCCCTGACGGATCAGCCGATGTATATCTCTTACTGGCAGGCCTCACTGTGGCTGCCCGCCATGGATTTGAAATGGAAAATGCACTTGAATACGCCAAAGAAACCTATGTAGATGTGAATATTTTCATGGATGAGCATAAAAGCAAGCTTGAATCCCTGGCTGTTTTGCCGGGTTCCTGCTGGGAATCGGCCGAAGCCCTGCTCAAACAAAAGGAAATTTATACAAAATACGGTGTCTTTTCAGAAGGTATGCTTGAATGGATCGCCTCATACCTGAAAAGTTTTAACGACAAAACCCTGCGCCAGGACATTGGCAAGGACGAAAATGAGATCATGAAACTGGTTAATCGCTTTTTTCATTGTGGCTAAACACATTCCATTGAGCCATTAATGTGAACTTAGTTTACGCTTTACATACACACGTCGTATCCAGAAAGGAATGATGATAAACCCGATAAAGATATAGGGGTAATAGCTGAAGAGTCGCCAGAGCAGCCCCAGGGCGGTTTCGAGGCCCGGCGGGATGAATTCTCCAAGGAACAGTGGAAAGGCATATTCGGCTACACCGCTGCCCCCCGGTGTAGGGCTGACCAATAAGATGACCCACATCACGAGCTGCCGCCCATAGATCAGGGCTTGTTCGCCAATTTGGGTAAATTGATCACTGCTGGTGCGAAAAGCCATGATCAGGGCATTCACCACCCAAAAGCGCGCCGACCAGGAAAAAACAGTGGCTCCGAAGGTTTTTACCCAGAACATCAGGGGTTTACCCTTCATCTCTTTGGAGGTTGTAATAATATCATCTCCTGTTTGTACCGCTTTGTTTTTCATGCGTCGCAATAAAGGAAGCGAGGAAAGCAATACAAGGAAGCTTTTGAATCCTTTAGGGTTTACAAAAATGGCAAAAGTGATGGCGGTAGTAAGCAAAAGAATGAACATATAACCAAATATGAAAGCCTGCATTCCTCCCAGATTCATCAAATAACCCGCATTGCCGATAAAAAGCCTCTCGACGCCGATAAAGAGAACCAACAGAGGTACCATTACAATATAAAACATTTCATCAAGCATGGCTGTGACCATCACAATAGCTGTTGTTCGTCCCATACTGATGCCTTCCTTGTTAACAATAAAAAGGGCAACTGCCGAACCTCCAACAATAGAAGGAGTAATGGAAGAGGCGAATTCCCAAAGCATAATAACATCAAAGCTGTGCCGCCAGCTGATCTGCCGGTCCGTCATCACACGTAACCTGTACATATAGGCAATATCCCTTATAGCCTGAAGACACAAAGCAATAAAGAGCCACATTAAGGTGTATACCGACCAGTGAATGCTCAGAAAAGCATCCTTGTTGAAGTCGCGGATAAGGAGCACTGATGCAACCCCAAGACCCAGTATCAAAGGAATGATAATGCGCTTAAGCTGAAAAAATCTCAGGACTTTCTGCAATTCTGTATCCATCAACGCAGTTTTGAGTATGCAAAAATCAACATTTTTTCAATTCATTCATAATCCTTAGTCCACCAGAAGGTAATTAAAAAACACAAGTGCCTGCGCCATATTGTCATTCCAGTATAGAGCCAACTGCCATATTGACAGTTAGTTCGTCTTTTTTTGGACTTGGTACAAAAGTTGACAAATAAGAGGAAAAAACAAAGCTAAAAACAAACATTAATTATAGGAGGAATATAAAATGACTTTAATGAAATGGACAAGCAACCCTGTATTGAACGAAATGATGAACAGCAGATACAGAAGGCCATATAACAGCGGATGCCAGTATAACAGGCCCGCGGCCAATATTATTGAAAATGAAAAGGACTTTGTGATCGAACTGGCAGTTCCTGGCATGAACAAAGAAGATTTCAACATTAAACTGGAAGACGATATTCTCAGCATCTCGGTTGAGCATAAGGAAGCAGAAGAAAATGAAGAAAAGAACTATAGCAGGCGCGAATTCCGCTATGACGGATTCACCCGCTCATTCAGTCTTTCTGAAAACATTAACCAGGACAAGATCAAGGCAGATTATAAAAATGGTGTCCTGAACATAAGTCTTCCCAAAAGTGAAGAAACAAAAATAAAAGGTAGAGAGATCAAGATATCGTAATCAAACACGTTTAGTGTTCATATCATAATATCCGGTTTTAGTTAGAATGGAAACGGAGGATGTCGGAAACCGACATCCTCCGTTTTATTTGGATAGGCACATTAAGATTCCTGCATATACGTACAAAAGTGATTATCTTCTAATTATACAAACTCCTTTTTAAGGATCGCTACCCATTTTTTCAGGCGCTCATCGGTAAGATTCTGCTGATTTTCCTTATCAAGGGCAAGTCCGACGAATTTGCCATTTTTCACAGCAGCAGATTCCTTGAAGGTATATCCGTCGAGAGGCCAGGCTCCAACCACATCAACATTTTCGTAGATGACATCATAGATCACCCCCATGCCATCAACGAAGCTTTCAGGGTAGTTTACCTGATCGCCAACACCAAAAAGGGCTACTTTCTTCTTATTAAAATCAACCTCCGACAATACCTCTATGAAATCTTCCCAATCATCCTGCATATCGCCCACTCCCCAGGTGGAAGTGCCGAAAATGAGATAATCATATTTCTCAATATCCTTCTTTTCAACAATATCAATATTGTTCAATTCAACATCCGACCCAAATAATTTTGCAAGTTTTTCAGCAATAATTTCTGTGTTTCCGGTGGATGAACCGTAAAATATTCCAATTTTCGCCATGATCTGTTCTTTTTTCATTAATCAGGTGCAAAGATACGATTATTTAGAAAATTAGATTTGTTCTAAATAATTCCTGCTGAACGAATATGTTCCTGCAACAATTTTTTTCTACCAGGTAAAAATATCCTCCATTTTCAGTGGCCTGCGTCCCTTAATCCAATGAAAATCGCGCAGAAGCAGGTCAGGCCCGCTTAGCTCTTGCACAGTATGTATGGCACCGTCGGGTTTATCGATATAGGTAAACCCGCGTATCTCGCCCTCGTCAAAATAAATGATCATACGGTTGGCAATAGCTTTTTGAATACCGATCAGCGACTGGTCGTCTTCACGGAGAAAGTACAGGGTTTCGGAGTTACCCATCACGCGGATCTTTACGATCTCATTGTTTTTAAAATAGCCGATCATAGTAAGCCCCTTTACCTGGTTATAGGTGGCAAACAGTGTATCGTCGATCGAGATAATAAAGCAGGCCCCATAAAGCACCATGGTATCAATTTCGTTATTGGCGAGAACGATGGCCACCGAATCGGAAGTAAGCTGGTTTTCGTCCGACCACATCACCGGATCCTTATACATCATAATGGTGGAATCAGGAAAATGATATACCAGGCTGTCGCACATCCCCTGAAGATTTTTACGGTAATACTTTACCCTGTAGTAGGCCTTCATGAGCTTTGCCTTACCATCCTCTCCGCTATACATCCACATGGTATCAGAATGCATGAAGAGGGTATCCGATTTTTCAGGCATGATGGCCAGGGCGCTGTCGGTAACGTAAGCATACCCAAGTTCGTCGTCATATACGGCAAAATTCCCTTTCACAAAAACATCCTGCACTGTATCGTGCATGGTAACATTGCTTTCGGCAAGGCCATAGGCAGGTTCTCGCCTGTAAAATACCGTATCGGCCCAAAGTTTTTGTTCATCGTGCCGGATAAATACATTTAGTTTCATACGCGACACATCCAGTTCGGTATTATACCAGCCGTCTTCGCAATAAATGCTGTCGTTATCCCCAACAATTGTTGAAGGCCCATAAAACCAGGCTGTTTTCGACACCGTATTATATTTAAGGGTATCAGAATTCATAACATAATCCGGATTGGTTAGTACCACGTCCCTGCGGAAATAAACTTCTTTATCGTCGGTATAATAATAGCCGATCCGGCTGGTAAGAATATTTGTATCGCTTACGATCACTGCGCCTGTTGAATAATAAGCAATACGTGTATTGCGGTCGTAGGTAAGGTGGCTTGTTGTGAGTGTTGCACGGTTATCGCGAAGTTTAACATTACCATAAAGGTCGGCAATGCGTGTGGCGCCATCGTAGTTCAGCGAGTCGCTGAAGATCTCCAGAGTATCGCTGGGCACGATATGCACATTGCTGAAGGCCCTGAAGTTATTTTCCCTGCGGTTGAGCCATGCGCTGTCGCAATAAAAATAAGTGCTGTCGTGAAGCATCACAACATTCCCAAGCAAGCGCTGGATACCTTTATTGAACTGGTCGTCAATAAGCAATTCATCAGATTTAAGCAACTTAACTTTTGTGGTTGTCTGCGCCCGGGAAGGACCCGTCATCATAAACATGATGATCATTATAATAACATATGCCGGCAGGGTCTTCATATGGGTGTAAAGATAGTCAATTCAAATTTTAGTATATTTACCACAAACAACGCTGATGGTTTGAAAAATATTCTGCATTTGCAATTAAGATCATTAAAATACACTTTACCGGTCATCTTGCTGGTGCTTTCAATACACGTTGCTGCGCAGGTGAAGAGAATCGGGATTCCTTTTATCAGGAATTACTATCCGGCCGAAATCCCTTCCGGAGCACAAACATGGATGATTGATATCAGTAAGGACGGACTTGCATATTTTGCCAACAATGATGGTGTAATGGAATTTGACGGCCTCTACTGGAGAACCTATCCCCTTCCCGGGGGTATTGTGGTAAGATGTGTGCATACTGCCAGCGACGGGCGGATCTATGCAGGGGGCTTTAACCAGATTGGGTATTTTATTACCGATGAAGGGGGCCTGATGAGGTACAAATCCCTGTCAGAACTGGTTCCTAAAACAAACCAAAACTTCGGAGAGGTATGGAAAATCCATGAACTGCCGTATGGTATCGTATTTCAGTCGTATAAGCAGCTCATGATCTACAGCAATGGTGGAGTGAATATTTTGAAAGCTCCTGAATCATTTCATTTTTCATTTCTCGTTAACAGCGAGTTATACATCAATGACCAGCAGGAGGGATTGTTTCGCCTGGCCCATGACCGCCTGGTTAAGATACCTGGTGTTGACCTACTCAAGGGCCAGTTGATATGGGCAATGATAGCAAAAGGCAATAATATACTCATCGCCACAGCAGATATGGGCATCTTTGAATTCAACGGTTACCAACTAACAGAATGGGCCAGTCCGAATACAGATTTTTTTAAAAATAACCAGGTTTATTGCGGCATGGCTATCAGCGATGACACCTATGCTTTCGGCACAATTCAGGATGGACTTGTTTTATGCGATTCGTCCGGGACCATTCTTCAACATATCAATATCGACAAGGGTTTGCAAAACAATACTGTGCTGAGCATCCAAATCGACCAGTATGGGAACTTATGGCTTGGACTCGACAATGGCATCGACTATGTTGAGATCAACTCCCCGCTCACCTACTTCACGGATTATAGTAACCTGAGTGCCGGATATGCAGCAGTTCTTCATGATGGCTTGCTGTATTTAGCCACCAACCGCGGCGTATTCTACCAGGATTGGGAGAAACTGCAAACCAACGCAGCCGAACAGAGTTTTGCTATTGTCCCGGGAACGCAGGGACAGGCATGGGATTTCAAGGTTGTGGATGGTACACTTTTCTGCGGGCATAATTCAGGCATCTTTACCATAGATGGTACACAAGCCACTAAAATATCAGAGGTGCAGGGAGGATGGACCTTTATTCAACCCGAAGACAGGGACGACCTGTTAATATGCGGCACATATACCTACCTGGTAAAGTTTGAAAATGTTGACGGCAAATGGGTAGACAGGGGTAAAATTAAAGGATTCATGGAATCGTCAAGGTTTCTCGTAAATGCAGGTCCACAGAAAATCTGGATGTCGCACGGGTACCTGGGAGTATTCAGGATACACTTTAATGAGGCCTATGACAGCGTAACAAAAATTGAGATATACAACAGCAACAATGGTTTACCGTCTGATGAAAATATCAATGTATTTGAGGTTTTTAATAAAGCCGTATTTACTACAGAAAAAGGATTTTATGAGTACGACGTTAGGACAAACAGTTTCATTCCGGATGAGATGATGCGAAATATATTCCCACAAGAAAGCATTCAGAAAATACACAGGGATGAAACAGGAAATATCTGGTATTTTACGATGAATAATGCCGGGGTTTACCGCCTGCAGGAGGATGGCACCTACTTTAACCTGGATGTGCCTTTCAGGGAACTCGAAGGCAGGTTCATCAAATACTTTCAATTTGTATACCCCCTGAACGAGGACCATGTAATTTTTGGAATACAGGACGGCTTTGTGCACTATTCGCCCAAATTCCCTAAAAACTACCAGCACGGATTAACCTCATTTATACGTAAAACGATTCTGGTAAGCCTCGACTCAACAATCTATCAGTCGGGAAAAACAGAAATGACAATTTCAACACCCATCCCTTATAAATTCAATCAACTCAGGTTTGAATTTACCGCAAGTGATTTTGAGAACCCTTCAAGCATGCAATTCTCAACATTTCTCGAAGGATTTGATTCGGAATGGTCGGCATGGCAAAGCAGACCGGTCAGGGAATATACCAATCTCGATCACGGTTTTCACACCTTCAGGGTTAAAGCCAGAAACATCTTTGGCAAGGAAAGTAATGTAAGCTCAGTGATATTTGAAATTTTACCACCATGGTACCTGCAATGGTGGGCATATGTTATATACTTATTGGTAATAGCCGTTTTCATTTACATGATGGCCATCTATGTTAGATACCGAATGGAAAAATCAAAACGCCAGGAGAAGGAACGTCAGAAACGACTATTCAAAGAAAGGGAGAAGCAATTGCAAACCGAAGCGCTTGAAGCAGAAAAGGAAGTGATCAGGCTGCGCAATGAAAAGCTCTCGGCCGACATGAAACAAAAAGATAAAGAATTGGCCAACAATACCATGCAGATGATCCAGAAAAGCAAATCACTCATCAGCATAAAAAAGGAATTGAGCAAACTTGCCAGAGAAATCAATGATGAAAATATAAGGCATAAAACAAACCTTTTGATCCGTAAAATTAACCGCGAGATCGATACAGAAAATCAATGGGAAGTTTTTGAAAGCCATTTTGAAAGTGTGCACGAAGAATTTCTAAAGCGGCTGAAGGCCGAATTCCCTGATCTGACACCACGGGAGATGAAACTGTGTGCCTATCTCCGCCTGAATATTTCGAGCAAAGAAATAGCCACGCTGATGAATATCTCTACCAGGGGTGTTGAGATCAGCCGCTACCGGCTTCGGAAAAAACTCAGACTTAGCCACGATACCAACCTGACTGAGTTTATTATGACCTTTTAAGCGCGACGCTTCACAAATTGTTGTCCCGCATTATAATGATGTAGTATTGATGCACTGATTAAGATTTATGTTGAGTTAATGATGCCGGAATATATTTTTGTTTCAGGACAACTACTTATATCTTCGAAAAAATATTTGCAAAATGGCCATCACCGGAAAAACAATTCTTCTTTCCTTATTTGCAGGAATGCTTTTAAGCTGCAGCATAAAGGCACAGACCAGCTATCGCGATACACTGATAACATGGGCGCACTTTGAATATACGCTCGATGAAAACAATGGGATGGCAACATACAGCACAAACAATATTGTTGAATCGCAATATCCCGGCCTGGTCATTGAAAATAAATATATCAGGCTTGTTGTCATGCCGGACTTTGGCGCCAGGATCATATCTTATTATTACAGGCCAAGCCAGCATGAACAACTCTATATAAATCCTGTTGGAACACCTTACGGTATTGGAGAAGGCAACTTTTATTACAACTGGCTGATGGTTATGGGAGGAATATTCCCAACTTTTCCTGAGCCGGAGCACGGCAAGACATGGTTTCTGCCCTGGGAATGGGAATTAACAGAAGTCACTGGTGAGTCGGTCACACTGAAAATGGAATTTAAGGATAGCATCAACTATCCGGGGCACCCAGGCAAATTCAACAATGGGATAACAGGGGTTATTTGTACATCAAGCCTTGTATTAGAGAAAAGCAAGGCAAGCTTCGGGCTCACACACAGCATCCGAAATACAAAAGCCGAATCTGTAGCATTCGAATACTGGACCTGCACAACACTTGCGCCAGGCTCTGAACCGGGAAATACATTTACACCCGCTAATTCAGAGATCATAGCACCCATTGAACATGTATATTTAAAAGACGACTGGTGGAGCTGGATGGGCCTGGCCGAAACGCCTGCTTATGGTTTGGGGAGCCATGTTTTTGAATATAAAAACCTGGCACATTACGAAAACTGGGTTGACATGGGAATTGCCTATGCCTATCCTAATATCGAAGCCAATTATTATGGTGTGATCAATCATGAGAATGAAGAAGGGATCTTCAGGGTAGCTGATAATTCAGCAACAACCAAAGGCATGAAATTCTGGACATGGGGCGCTGAGCAGGGATTGAATGCCGATCCAACAAATTATTATCATGTTGCCCGCCCCTACATCGAGCTTTGGTCAGGCCTTTCAACTCAGTTTTTTGAAGATGCAATCCTTTCGCCCGGTGAAATTATTAGCTTTCAGGAAACCTATTTACCCACTATTGGCATGCCTGCAGTAAGCATGGTAAACGAAAACGGAGCCATACATCTAAACCACCTCGGCGATCCTGACGAACATTTCAAGATCAGGTTTTTTGCAGCCGAACCCGACAAGGTATACCATCTGGATATTGCGCTGGAAGGCCAGTCGCCGGTAAACCTCTTCAATGATGATCTTATTGCACAAAGCGATGCATGTAAAGAGCTTTCGCTCGAAATAAATGATTACATTATTGAAGAGGGCGATTACATATTAACAGCCACATTGTCTGAACCAGGCGGGCAAACATTATTATCCGGTTCAAGGCCTGTAACCATACCCCTGCCCCCCGATGGCATCATAGCACAAGCAATACACCAGCCGGGAATATGCCGCATTGGAGCATTGCAATATAAAATTGATTTTAGATCTACCGCCGAAAGGCGTTTGTTGCTCTTCAGTGCAAATGGCCAGCTTGTAAGTGAAACCAGATCCAATCATGATCATGCGATCATCAAAGCCGACCGCGCCGGGATCTATATATTGCAAATCATTGAATACGGTTATTCACATGCCTGGAAAATATCATTCTGACAGCATGAATTCCATTATCAGCAGTTGTTTTTACTGTTGTTTAGACCTGATTCCGTATTTAAGGAGTTACAGGACGATGAGAAAGCCATGATTTAGTTATTTAATTTTATATTACCCTCTTTTTCTGATTTTTATATTTCGTCTGTTGTAATTTTGATGTAGTATTTTTTAAATAATGATGTGTTATTGTGAATGTTGTAAATTTTGTGGCACTATAATTATTTATTAATTTAGATTCAAATTATTTCATTTAAACCTACAACTTAATACTATGAAAAAACAAAATTTTCAAAGGATTTTATTGAGTTTGACTATGATCAGCGTTTTATCTCTCGTGGTCTTCAACTCATGTAAAAAAGACGATGACGACGATGACAATGGAACAACTGCTCCTGTAGCCAGTTTCCAGTATGTTATCAGCGAAGGCAACTTCCTGGAAGTTACTTTCACCAATTACTCACAAAATGCGACTTCTTATCTCTGGGATTTTGGAGATGGAGAAACATCTACTGAAAAAGATCCTGTGCATGTTTATGCTGCCGTAGGAGATTACACAGTTAAACTGACTGCAAAGAATGCAGCAGGTGCAAGTGCAGATTTCTCGCAGGCCATTACGGTCACTGATCCGAACGACGCTTACAAACTGCTCACCGGAGATGTATCCAAAACATGGAAATTATTCAGGGAAGGTGTATCAATGTCGTTTGGTCCCGATGCCAGCAACCCCGGTGGATGGTGGGAAGGCCTCGAAAATGACGGTGCAAGGCCTTGCCTCTACACCCAGGAGTTCACCTTCCACTTTGACGGAACATATGTGTTTGATGATAATGGTATGTTCTGGGGCGAATATGGTGTATTTGACGGACAATGGAATTATGAAATCTGCTTTGAAGCCCTTCCTGAAAATATGATAAACAAGGATGGCGTGGATGTAAGTGCATGGCTATCAGGAACACATGCGTTCACCTATTATCCCTCACAAGGTACCGCCACGCTTACCGGGATGGGCGCCTGGATCGGTATTCCAAAACTGACAACCGGCGGCGAAACCACTGTTCCTGTCGAAACCACAACATTTAACCTCGACATTACTCAGGAAAGCGGTTATGATCTGATGACGGTGACCTTCGACTATGGAGACGGTGGTTTATGGACCATTGTTTATGTACATTATTACGATCCTTCACTCGAACCTGAACTGGTTGAGGAAGAACCTCCATTTGGTGTTGACCTTCCCGACCTTACACCTGAAGAAATGTATAATACCTTCGAGACAGCTACCAGCTTTGTACTTCTCGACACCACCCTGGCAAACTCTATGGACCTCACCATTGGTGTTGCAGATCCCGCAGGCGGAGCTACCAATGTAGCTGAATATTTCAGGTGGGGAACTTACCAGGAACTTCAGTTCATGATGGAGTATGATATTCAGTTTGATAACTTTACAACCGTGTCGCTGGATGTATACATGCCAAGCTCGAACGACTATTCCGGAACACTGACCAAAGACATCGCCATTATTATTGCAGATGCCAGTCAGACCGAACAATGGTGGACAGGCCACATTCAGTATGATGCCGTTGCAGAGGTTATGGATGCATGGGTTACCTATACATTCCAGCTGGATTCACCCACAAGCGGTCCGAGCCTGGAAAATCCCTATGAAAGGGCTGACCTTGACTTCTTTGCCATCTCACTGGGTGGCGGCGGCCATGACGCCCCGGGTACGTTCTATATCCGCAACTTTAAATTTGAATAATCCTATCAGGGCTATGACCTGGAGCAGGTCATAGCCCTTTATATTAATTGTATGAAGCACTTCGGAGTTTACCGTGTCAGTGTTATGATCATTATGCTCGCATTTTTATCCAGCTTTTGCGATAAAAGTGATGATGATACAAATGCAGCTGATCCAGCAAACCTGATCATAGAAATATTGTCAATTGACCACGAAACGGCTGAGGTTGTCCTGCAGGCTACAGCACTGAACACAGTGCAGTACCACTTTTATATTGGATCATCAGACATTCCCGAAGCCATGAATGAAACCGGTCTTTTTGATTATACTTTTGATGGTGAAGGACAATACAGTATCACGGTAAGAGCCTATAGTGCATCAGGAAGATATATTAAAGCATCGCAAACCATAACGATTTCGACAGGAGGACAGACAGATCCGGTACCTTTGAGCAAGGGCTACTTCTCGCCACTTGAATATAATGGATATACCCTTGTATGGCAGGACGAATTTAATGATAATGCCATGAATACCTCAAACTGGAGTTTTGACATTGGCGACGGTTGCCCAAACCTCTGCGGCTGGGGAAACAACGAATTGGAATACTACAGACAGGAGAATGCCTGGGTTGCCGACAGTGTGCTGACCATTGAAGCAAGGGAAGAGACCTTTGCCAACCGCAATTATACCTCTGCCAAACTGATCAGCAGGGGCAAGAAATCATTCCGGTATGGCAGGATCGACATAAGAGCCCTCTTACCTCAGGGCAAGGGACTCTGGCCTGCCTTATGGATGCTGGGCAATAATTTTAGCACCGTTGGATGGCCAAAATGCGGCGAGATCGATATTATGGAGATGATTGGCGGAAATAATGGTGAATATACATGCTACGGAACCATCCACTGGGATGAAAGTGGCGAACATGCCAGCTATGGACAAAGCACTACGGTTTCTGGAGATTCTTTCGCCGAAGCCTACCATGTTTTTTCACTTATCTGGGATGAGTCATCCATTCAGTGGCTTGTCGATAACCAGGTTTACAACCAGGTAACAATAACCAATCAGCAGATGAGTGAGTTTCACCAGGAATTCTGGTTTATCTTAAACGTTGCCGTGGGCGGTAACTGGCCGGGCAATCCGGATGCAACAACCGTTTTTCCGCAACAAATGAAAGTTGACTACATCCGTGTTTTTCAACCTGAATAATATCAAAAATATTGTTCAAGCCGGTGAACAAGGATATTCGCATACCAAAACAGAAATTGAGATCTAATTTTAACATTTAACAACAGGCAAATGAAGGCACTTTACCACAAGATCTTAGTCACCTTTATTTTTATCTGTTTCACATCCGCTTCCTTTGCGCAATTTACCGTTTCGGGTATTGTTGCAGATGCAAACGATGAAACAGGCATTCCAGGGGCTACCGTTATTCAAAAGGGAACTGTTAACGGGACAACCACCAATGTTGACGGGTTTTACAGCCTGACAGTACCATCTGGTGAGGATACACTGCAATTTTCATACATTGGATATAAAACGATTACCATACCTGTTAACGGACGCTCGGTCATTGATATCATGCTCGAACCCGATCTCCAGGAGCTGGAAGAGGTCGTTGTGATCGGTTACGGAACACAGAAAAAGAAAGTGGTGACCGGCTCCATTTCTACCGTTAACTCAAAACAAATTACAAGGTTGCCGGTTTTGCGCGCCGAGCAGGCCATGCAAGGACAAACAGCCGGCGTGCAGGTAACCCAACTCTCAGGGCAGCCCGGTGAAGCACCAACGGTACGAATCAGGGGAACCGGCACAACCGGAAACTCCAACCCGCTATATATTGTGGATGGGATGCCTGTGGGTGGAATTGATTACCTCAATCCCGGCGACATTGAGTCGATGGATGTACTTAAAGATGCTGCTTCCGCTGCCATTTATGGAGCCAGGGCAGCCAACGGAGTAGTCCTGATCACCACCAAAAAAGGAAAAGAAGGGAAAATGAACGTTACCTATTCAGGTTATTATGGTATTCAGAGTGCCGCCAAAACCCTTGATATGCTGGATGCCGACCAGTATCGCATGATAATGAATGAAGGAGCAAGAAATGCCGGACTCACAGAACCTTTCGACCTGAATGAAATTCCAAAGTATAATACCGACTGGCAAGAGCACCTGTTTCAGAAAAATGTGCCCATTATGAGTCATGAGGTAATGGTAAATGGGGGAAATGCAAAATCTTCCTATGCTTCTTCTATTTCCTACTTTTCACAACAAGGGATCATCGGTGCCGAAAAATCACAATTCGACCGCATAACTGCACGAATAAACAGCGAACATCAGGTGATAAAAAGATTTAAGTTTGGCAACAACCTTGCGTATTCTCATATCGTAAGAAGAGGGATTGCCAGCAATCAGTCCTTTAACGGAGCTTACAGCAGTGCATTAAACCTTGATCCGCTCACACCACTGTACGAAACCGATCCCAATATACTCGGCGAACCTCCTTACTCAAACGAACCAGTGGTGACTGATGAAAATGGAAATGTTTATGGAATTTCTAATTACGTTGGTGCAGAAGTGGTTAACCCCATGGCGCTTTTAGAAATTCAAAACGGTGAATCAAGGGTCGATAAAGTTGTGGGGAACTTATTTGGAGAACTCGATATTATTGAGGGACTTAAATTCAGAACCAGTTTTGGCATTGATCTGGCGTATGTTCTCTACGACTCCTATCGGCCCTTGTTTTACTTAAACGGGGCACAAAACAACACAGAAAAAACATCTGTTTTTAAAAGTATGGAAAGGTACTTTACCTGGCAATGGGAAAACACCCTGTCGTATTCAAAGAAAATCAAAGAACATACATTTTCCGTGCTGGCCGGTACCACTGCAAGTGAGTTCAATTATGAAGACCTCACAGGTTTTAATACCAAGGTACCCACTTTCGATCCGGATAATATTTATCTGAACATGGCTACCGATACCGCCTGGGTCGCAACAGGTGGCGCAGCTCATTCAGCCCTTTATTCGCTTTTTGGAAGGGTAACCTATGATTTCAAGAGCAGATATGCGATTACCGGTATTATCCGTCGCGATGGCTCTTCAAAATTTGGTCCGAACAATCGTTTTGGTGTTTTCCCTTCGGTTGGTGTAAGCTGGTTGCTGACGGAAGAAAATTTTATTCCGCAACTCGGTCCGGTTAGCTTTATCAAGCTGAGGGCTTCATACGGTATTAACGGAAACGAGAATATTGGTGACTATCAATACATTTCAACAATCGACAAGAGCAGAGGCTATATATTTGGTGCAGGAAGGGTTGTCGGTGCATCTCCCTCCTTTATAGAGAATAAAGATATCCGATGGGAAGAGTCAGAACAATTCAACCTTGCACTGGATATGGGGATGTTCGATAACCGCTTGACCGCTACTTTCGATTATTACATAAAAAATACCAACGGACTGCTTGAACGCATTCCCATTCCTGCGCATGTTGGCAACGACCCGCCTTTTGCAAATGTGGGAAGCGTGCAGAATAAAGGGGTGGAAATGGCCATTAACTGGCGACACTATATCGATAAGCTTCGCTATTCGGTTGGGGTAAATGCAGCCTACAACAAGAATAAAATGACCGAAATAGGAAATGATGAAGATGCCATTCCGGGTGCCACCTGGGCTGTTGCAGGCCTGGTTACAAGAGCAGAAGAAGGACTTCCGATCGGGTTTTTCTGGGGATACCAAACCGATGGTATCTTTCAGAACATGAATGAAGTTTATCAGCATATTTCCAGCAACGGCACCTTACTTCAGCCTAAAGCTGAGCCTGGCGACGTGCGCTTTGTTGACATAAACGATGATGGAGTGATCGATGAAAAAGACCGGACAATGATCGGGAACCCTACACCGGAATGGACACTCGGGGTAAATGCTTCGGTTGAATACGGACAATTCGATCTGAACTTCCTTGTTACGGGAGCTTTCGGGCATGAGATATTTAACGGTTCACAACGGCAGGACCTGCGCTATACAAACCGAACAACAGAAATACTCGACCGCTGGACAGGCGAAGGGACATCGGATGAGATCCCCCGCTATACCTGGATCGATGTAAACAATAACTACCGTGTTTCAGACCTGTATGTCGAAAATGGTTCATATGTGCGCCTGAAGAATATCCAATTTGGATACTCCCTGCCCCCTTCAGTACTCAGGCATATCGGTGCCGAAAGATGGCGCTTTTATGTATCTGCTGAAAACCTGTTTACCATTACCGGTTACAGTGGTGCAGATCCGGAAATTGGCGCCATGACCTCATTTGATATTGGCATCGACAGGGGTATCTATCCCCAGGCAAGAACATTTCGCCTTGGCACATCAATCACATTTTAATTGAAAAACATTACGATCATGAAAAATTTTAAATACATACTGATTGTTTCTTTAGTGTTTACGGTATCTCTTGGTTCATGTAAAAAAGAATTTCTCGACCGCTATCCGTTGGATCAGGAGGTTACCTCAAACTTCTACGACACTGAAGACGGCATTAAAGCAGGCCTGATTGCTGTTTATGATGTTCTGGGATACCAGTCGACACCAGGTGTTTCGTGGGCTCCTTTTCTTACCATGTCCGACATACTTTCTGACGATGCTTTTGCAGGCGGGGCCGATGCAAACGATGGGATGGACGAAAATGAGTTCAATACATTTAATATCCCGCCCACCAGCCAGATTGCCCATTCTATCTGGATTAAAAACTACATTGGCATATACAGGGCGAACCTTATCCTTGAAAAAATCGTCGATGCTGATGCTCCGGCCGACTTTAAAACCCGTGTAATTGCAGAATGTAAGTTTCTGCGGGCATATTTTTATTTCGAGCAGGTGCGTTTTTTTGAAAATATCCCCTTGCTCACAGAAACCATCAAAGGACCTTCGGAATATGAACAGGAGCAGAATAATCCTGCTGAAGTATACAACCAGATCGCTACCGATTTAGTTGACGCAATAGACAAGCTGCCCGAATACATTGTTCCGGCTGAAGCAGGCCGGGTGAGCAAGTGGGCCGCAGAAGCATTGCTTGCAAGGGTATACCTTTTCTATAACGGAGTATATAATGCCGACCTGATGGCAGGCGGCCAGGTGGTAGACCGGACAGTTGTGTTGAATTATCTTGAAGACCTGATCACCAACAGCGGACATGACCTTTTTGAGAATTACGAAACCAACTTTAAACTGGCCGGAGAATTTGGTAAAGAATCGGTGTTTGAAATCTCCTATGGTGACACTCCTCCCTGGTGGGACTGGGTATACGTGCGCGGAGGCGAAGGAAACCTGGCCGCACAGATGCAGGGGCCAAGGGTAACAGGCTCCGACAACTGGAACAGGGGATGGAGCTTTGGCACTGTGAGTCAAAAGCTTGTTGATGACCTTCAAGGCGATCCCAGGCTCTATAAAACGGTTCTTTTTCAGGATAGCCTTGATGGCAATCTGGTGCAGGGTTACCAGCATACCGGATATTATTCCAATAAATACAGTTCCGATGCAGAACACTGGGGCGCCGACGGGCAGTTTGAGCTTAACAGAACCTGTAATTACCGCGTAATACGCTTCTCGGATGTACTGTTAATGGCGGCTGAACTTGGAAGCGCGGGAGCACAGGATTATCTCGACCGTGTGCGCGACAGAGTTGGATTACCCAGTGTTCCGGCAACGCCCGAAAATATTTTACGCGAAAGAAGGCTTGAACTTTCGCTTGAAGGAATACGATACTTCGACCTGCTCCGGCAGGGCATGGCGGTTGCAAACCAGGAACTGACAGTGATCGGAGAGCGCGGGCCGGATTATATCGGCGACCAGGTGATCTTCGATGTTACATTCAACCAGTCGACGAAAGGATTTTTGCCCATTCCTCAAACCGAAATTGACCTTTCGGGGGGTGTGTTCCGGCAAAATAACGGTTATTAGACCCTGTGCTTACCTTTTCGCGTTTTAATGTTTAACCGGTTCAGGCAAGAGGACCCGGACAAGATACGAATAGCAATTTGAATCATATAGGCATCGTGTAAACTGCATTTCATGCCCCTGAATAAACGACATAAAATTCTATGGCTTTCCATTGTCATTCTGCTGGCAGCAGGCTGCCAGGGGCCCGGAAACCACAATTCTATTGACGGCAAAGTTGATGAGATACTGAAGCAAATGACCACACAGGAAAAAATTGGTCAACTTCAGTTGCTGCACAGTGCCGGGGGCGATCATACCGAATTGCTGGCAAATACCATCCGCGAAGGGCTTGCCGGAGGAATCCTCAATGAAGCCAGGCCCGAAGCAATAAGAAAACTGCAGCAGGTGGCTGTGGAACAAAGCCGGCTGGGCATTCCGCTGCTGTTCGGGCGGGATATTATTCATGGGTTTAAAACCATTTTTCCGATAAATATCGGCCTTGCGGCCACCTTTAACCCTGACCTTGTCAGGCAGGGAGCCGAAGTTGCCGCCAGAGAAGCAAAAAGCGTGGGAATCAACTGGAATTTCGCACCCATGGTTGATATTGCCCGCGACCCACGCTGGGGAAGAATGGCCGAAAGCTTTGGAGAAGACCCGTTGCTGGTTACTGAAATGGGACTGGCTATGCTGGAGGGGATCCGCAGCAAAAATACCGGCCAGAATTTTACCATGGCTGCCTGTGCAAAGCATTTTGCAGCTTATGGTGCAGCCGAAGGAGGGCGCGATTACAATACAACGAGCGTACCCGAAGTAGAACTGTGGAACACATATTTTAAGCCCTTTATGGCATTAAACGAAGCGGGCATTTCCACATTTATGAGCGGATTTAACGAACTCAACGGAATCCCCGCATCAGGAAACGCTTTTCTTTTCAGGGAAATATTAAAAGATCGATGGCAGTTCGAAGGATTTGTAGTGAGCGACTGGGCCTCGATAGCAGAAATGAAAACGCACGGCTTTGCCGGCAATGATAAAGAAGCTGCAGCCAAAGCCATGCTGGCCGGCATCGACATGGAAATGGCCGGGACATCCTATCAAAACCACCTGGCAGAGCTGATTGAATCGGGCGTTATAAAAAAAGAGATGCTTGACGATGCCGTCAGAAGGATCTTAAAGGTCAAGTTTGAGCTGGGTCTATTCGAACATCCATATGCAAAGGCTGATGAAGCAATCCTCTCCCCTCCTGCATCGCATCTCGAACTTGCAAAACAATCGGCCATTCAGAGTCTTGTCCTTCTTAAAAATAAAAACAATATCCTTCCGCTTGAAACAGACATATCAAATATTGCAGTGATTGGCCCGATGGCCCACGACAGATACGAGCAATTGGGAACATGGATATTTGATGGCGACACAAACCTGAGCATTACCCCCTTAATGGCCTTAAAGGATATGCTGGGTGATGAAAAGGTTCATTATAAGAAGGGGCTCAGGAACACCCGCTCAACAAGCCTGGAAGGCATACCATCAGCCATTCGTATAGCTAAGGATGCCGATGTCGCACTGGTGTTTGCAGGCGAAGAATCCATTATTACGGGCGAGGCACATAGCAGAGCCTACCTCAACCTTCCCGGCGCACAGGATGATTTGATCAGGGAATTATCAGAAACCGGCACACCGCTGATCCTGCTGATCATGACACCAAGGCCTTTATGCATCGGCGAAATTATGGAGCATGCCGACGCTGTCATTTATGCCTGGCATCCCGGAACCATGGCAGGCCCGGCCATTGCAGAGATACTGTTCGGACATACCAGCCCTTCTGGGAAATTACCCGTAACCTTCCCGAAAGCACCCGGGCAGATCCCTGTTTATTATTCACATAAGAATACAGGTCGTCCCCCTGACGAAAATTCTTTTGTGGCAATAGAAGACATTCCTGAAAGGAGTTTCCAGACCTCACTCGGCAATACAAGCCATTACCTCGACATTGGCTTTAAACCTTTGTTCCCCTTCGGGTTTGGATTATCATATACCAGCTTCAGCTACGACAATTTATGGCTTTCATCGCACCGCATACAGCCAAACGATACGCTTATGCTTAGCATTGATGTGGCCAACACCGGCAATTACGCTGCTGATGAGATCGTGCAGATCTATATCCGCGACATGACTGCTTCCATTACCAGGCCGGTAAAGGAATTAAAAGACTTTAGGAGGATAACCCTCAGTCCGGGAGAAACCCGTAGCGTTCAGTTTTCGCTTGCTGCGGCCGACCTTGGATTTTATGATAAAGAAGGAACATATATTGTTGAACCCGGAGAATTTACGATCTGGGCCGGAGGAAATTCTGAAGCAAAAATAAATAAAGCATTCACCCTAAGTGAGCCCGATAATGAATAAAGAAAAACTATATGCCGTAAAAATTTCCCTGATCGTTGCCCTGGGAGGCTTCCTCATGGGCTTTGATGCATCAGTGATCTCAGGTGTGGTAAAATTTATCGAACCTGAATTTGGGCTTTCCAAATTGCAGTTGGGCTGGGCCGTGGGTTCACTAACCCTCACTTCAACACTTGCCATGGCGCTGGCCGGCCCCTTAAGCACAAAATACGGCCGCAAGCCCGTGCTGAAGGCCACCGCTTTGCTTTATGCTGTTTCGGCATTGGGGTCAGCCATTGCACCTGATTTTACAACACTGGTTATTGCCCGGATGATCGGCGGCCTTGGCGTAGGAGCCTCACTCATCATTGCGCCAATGTATATTGCTGAAATATCACCCCCCGATATCAGGGGACGCATGGTTTCATTCAATCAGCTGAACATTGTTCTTGGCATATCAGTGGCATTTTTCACCAATTACCTCATCCTGAAAGCAGGCCAAATGGATCAAAACTGGGTATATGCCCTGATGCTTGACATACATCAGTGGCGGTGGATGCTCGGCCTGGAATTATTGCCCGCTGCTTTCTATTTTGGATTTTTGTTTATCGTGCCGGAAAGCCCACGATGGCTGGTGATGAAGGGAAGAGACCAGGAATCGCTGCATACCCTTACCAGGGTATCATCAGAATCGCAGGCCCTGGCGGTTGTGGAAGCAGTAAAAGCAAGCCTTGCCGACCAACCCAAAAAAAACAAAGTGCCAATCAGGGAACTGTTCAGGCCGGCATTGCGACTCGTGCTTACCATAGGTATTGTAATTGCCGTTCTGCAACAGATCACCGGCATAAATTCAGTATTTTTCTATGCACCCATGATCTTTGAGCAGTCAGGTATTGGAACGGATGCTTCCTTTTCACAGGCCATACTGGTAGGATTAACAAATCTTGTATTTACAATACTCGCTTTTCTTTTTATCGACAGGTTTGGCCGTAAAGTGTTGCTGGGCTTTGGACTTTCAGGAATCGCAATCAGCATGTTCGTTCTGGCCATCGGCTTTGGCTCGGCAAGCTACACACTCACAGAGGAAGCAATAGATGCCCTTCCTGAGCATATTGAAAGGGCAAAGGCAGAGCAACTTTCGGGAAAGACATATCACAGCGATGTTGCTTACAAAAATGCCATTTCGGAAACCTTTGGCACCATCAGGGCTAAAGAAGTGGAGTCGGAACTGATCACCTCAGCCATCAGCATGAATGCAACCATGATCCTGCTTGGCATTATTGGCTTTGTTGCCTCATTTGCCATTTCTATCGGACCGGTGATGTGGGTTTTGTTTTCAGAATTGTTTCCGAATTATATACGCGGCCTGGCCATTTCCTTTGCCGGCTTCATCAACTCAGGTGTGAGCTTCGTGGTACAACTCATCTTCCCCTGGGAACTTGCTGTGCTGGGAAGCTCAACAACATTCCTCCTCTATGGAATTTTCGCGGCGATAGGCCTCGTATTTATTATGATACTCCTGCCCGAAACGAAAAATAAATCACTTGAAGAACTGGAGATCATTCTTGTGAAAGATAAAAGATCAGCAGATCAACCCATATAAAAAAAAATTAATTGACATCTAATCAAAACCATAACTGAAAAATAAACACCAATGAACAGATATTTTAAAATTATTCCCCTGATCTTAGTCCTGGCATTATTTACTAATTGCAGTTATACGATTGCGAAAAAGGATAAGGAGGAACCCGCCCGGGTTGAATTAGTAAAAAACGGCGATTCATATCAGCTACATGTTAACAACGCACCTTTTTATATCCGGGGCGCAGGACTGGAAGGCGGTAGCATTGAAATGCTGGCAAAGCATGGAGGCAATGCCATGCGTACCTGGCGTACCGACAATAGCTTCAGGACCGGACAGGAAATTCTTGATGAAGCCTACAAACATGGCATCATGGTATGTATGGGGATTGAAATTGCAAGAGAAAGGCACGGATTTGATTACGACGATACCCTGGCAGTTCGCAAGCAATTTGAATACGCCCGGGGCGAGGTTCTCAAATATAAAGACCACCCGGCTTTGCTTGCCTGGGGAATAGGCAATGAGTTGAATCTGCATTATTCAAATCCCAAAGTTTGGGATGCCGTAAATGAGATCGCTGAGATGATCCAGGCTACCGACCCCAACCACCCGGTAACCACCATGCTTGCCGGTGCAAATAAAGAGGTTGTCGCTGTTGTGCTGGAGCGTTGTCCTTCGCTCGATTTTCTGAGCTTTCAGTTGTATGCTGATATCGTAAATCTGCCCCGCTATATAGATGAAAGCGAATATACAGGTGCTTACATCGTATCGGAATGGGGCGCAACCGGACACTGGGAAGTTGCAAAAACACAGTGGGGCCGGCCAATTGAACAAAACAGTCACGAAAAGGCTATGGCATATAAAAGCCGGTACGAAAACGTAATTGCTTCCGACCAGGATCAATGCATCGGGTCCTTTGTTTTTCTCTGGGGACAAAAACAGGAACGCACACCTACCTGGTACGGGATCTTTCTCGAGGGGGGGCAAAATACAGAGTCGGCTGATGTTATGCAATACCTGTGGACAGGAGAATGGCCTGAAAACAGATCGCCCATTCTCAGGCAGTTTTTGCTCAATGAAAAATCAGCCTATGAGAACATCATTCTTAGCCCGGGACAGCAATGCCAGGCGACAGCGCTTATCGAAGACCATGAGAATGACCCATTAATCTATCATTGGGAGATCCTTCCAGAAGTACCGGTAAAAATGCAGAGCGATGGTGGCGATTTTGAACAACGACCACAAACCATCCTGAAAATGGAATCGGAAGAAGGAGAAATCAACTTTGATGTTCCTGTTGAGGAGGGCCAATACAGGCTTTTTGTATATGCTTTCGACGGGCATAATAATGCAGCAACAGCCAATATTCCCTTTCTGATAAAAAAATAGGATCGCATATCCGAAAACACATTTGAATCCTGCCATGAAAAATCAATCCGACAAAAAAAATAAAGCAAGGAGCATTCCGGCATCAGGTGAAAAAACCACATGGTCATTCCTGTCGCAGAAGGATGGATCCTTTCTGATGCCTTATGCAGAATATATTTCCGGACTGTATTTTCCATTGATGAATAATTATGGGATGAAGTGTTCGATAACGCCCGAACTTAAGGGCGATATTGCATCATCGTTTCAGCACTACCTGACAGCAGCAACCGTAACCGAAGAGCTGCACAGAAATGTGTCGGGCCGGAATTTCTGGATCAGGGTTGAAGGACATGAACCCTGGTCGGTAACAGGTAACAGCAGCTTTCAAAAATCTGCGAAATGGACAGGAAAAGCCGACAAATCAGAGGCTGAAGGACATATCGGTGCATTTATCGTCAGAAGAAACAATTCAGCATCAGGCCTTGAATGTGAAACCACCGTATTTGTGCCGCAAACGAACGATTTTGTCGAGCTGATGGAAGTGAGGATCAAAAATGTATCCGATGAAGCTGTGCAATTTACACCAACTTCAGCCATACCAATTTTTGGACGGCATGCCGACAATTTCCGGGATCACCGGCAGGTAACTACAATGTTTCAGAAGATCTACGTTGAGGAGCATGGCGTTCGTGTAAAGCCAACGATCGTTCACGACGAAAAGGGCCATTCAGTAAACAAGATGAATTATGTTGTGCTGGGCTTTGGAAGCAAAGGTGAACGACCTGTAGCAATATGGCCATTGATGCGCGATTTTATCGGACAGGGAGGAAGCCTCGACAATCCAAAAGCAGTGTATGATAATTTACCTGCCCCGGTATATGCCCAGGGCGAGGCCGATGGCCGTGAGGCTATTGGAGCAATGCGTTACCGCAACAAAACACTTAAGCCCGGCGAAAGTGCAGAATATATTATTATTCACGGGATCAGTGAAGAAGAAAATGATGTCAGGCTATGGAAAGAAAAATTTGGCAGTGCTGCATTATTCAATCACAATCTCAAACATACCCTTGCCTGGTGGCAGGAATTTTCTTCGGCCATAACAATTGAAAGCGGCAACAGCTCATTCGACAATTGGGTGAAATGGGTAAGCTACCAGTTAAAATGCCGGCAAATATTCGGCAATTCATATCTTCCTGATTTCGGCTATGGCCGGGGCGGAAGAGGATGGCGCGACCTGTGGCAGGACCTGCTGGCCATTTTCCTTGTTGACCCGGATAGTGCCAGGGAAGAGATCATCAACAGCATGAAAGGGGTTAGGGTTGACGGCTCAAATGCTACAATTATCGGTACCGAGCCCGGCACATTTATTGCCGACAGGAATAATGTAGCCCGAAGCTGGTGTGATCATGGCGCCTGGCCGGCATTTGTGATCAATTTTTATATCGAACAAACCGGCGACTTCGATATCCTCTTCCATAAGATCCCATACTGGAAAGATCAGTTTATTTACCGGAGCAAAAAGCAGGATGTTGAGTACGACAGCACTCAGGGACCCTGGCAGAAAGACCATAAGGGGAAGATTTATGAAGCCAGCATTTTTGAGCACCTCCTCATACAGCAGTTATCGGCCTTTTATCATGTTGGCGATCATAATATCCTGCTCCTGGAAGGAGCCGACTGGAACGACACCTACGACATGGCCAGGGAGAAAGGGGAGTCGACGGGATTTTATGCCTTCTATGCCCAAAACCTACGTTTGCTTGCGCAGTGGTTAAGCAAATTATATGATAATGGTCTGACCCATATTGCCATAAACAGGGATATGGCTGAACTGATCGAAACCAATGGACGGCACCATAGGAATCAGTATTCGCCTGCCGAAAAGCAAAAAAGACTTCAGAAATACTTTCATAAGGTTTCGCACAGCATTGCCACAAAACAAACAGAAACAGGGGTCCAGACCCTGATCCTGGACCTCATCCTGAAAGCCGACCATATCAACGAAGTGATCAGGGAGCAGGAATGGATACAACTGGGTGAGGATAAAGGCTTTTATAACGGCCATTACAGCAATGAAGGTTTGCCTGTTGACGGACCCCGGGGCGACAGGATCATGATGGACCTTACAACGCAGGTGATGGCCATTATGCACGATCAGGCCACGAAGAACCAGGTCAGGTCGTCAATAAAGGCTGCCAGGCGCTACCTGAAAGACGGGAAAGGATACAGGCTGTGCACACCATTCCCGGAAATTGATATGACAGTCGGAAGGATAAGCGGATTTGTTTATGGCAACAAAGAGCACGGAAGCAAATGGATGCAGCAAAACATTATGCTGGCCTATGGATTGTATCATCAGGGGTTTATTGAAGATGCTCAGGAGATTATTGCAGAAGTATACAGCCTGAGTACTGATGTTGCTACGGCACAAATTTTCCCGGGACTGCCCTCCTATTTTGGGCCGGAAGATAAAGGAGCCTATGCCTACCTCACAGGTTCCTCAACCTGGCTGATCCTTACCCTTACAACACAAATGTTCGGCGTAAAAGGATCGTGGGGCGACCTATGCCTGCAGCCCAAACTAACTCCCGCGCAGTTCAATGCGCATGGTGAAGCACACATTGAATGCAATTTTTACGGTCAAAGGATCAGGGTAACATACACCTTCGGGGATGCCGGAATCGTGTACCCTTATTCGCTCAAAAACATTGATATCAATGGGAAAGCACCTGCAATTGCAGTGAATGATCACGAAAAATATGTCATTGAAAAAAGTGAACTTGAAAAGCTCTGCAATAAGAAGATCAACAAGATCACAATATTGCTTGGATAAAAAATATAATTCATAAAATCCTTCAATCTTTTAAAAATTCAAAAATTTACTATTATGAAAAAAATCCACCTGCTATTGTTAATGACCTGGTTTGCCATGGCTGTAAACGGCCAGTACATCTACAACGATTATGATGCAAACCAAAATGAATCTTTTCTTGGTTGGGAAAATAATCCTTTTCCCCTGCCTAATCCGGATCCAACCGGAATAAATACCAGTGCCACTGTTGCTCAATGGGACAGGACCTGGCAGCAATACTCAAATGTATGGGCCGATCTCTCAGGGACCATCGACTTTACCACAGGCACTGTATTTTCCATTAAAGTATGGTCGCCCATCGCCTGTGATGTATTATTCAAAATTGAAAATGGTGGAGGTGCTTTTGCCGAACGCTTGCAGAGCATCACAACACCGAACCAGTGGGTACAGCTTGATTTTGATTTCAGCGGAGAAGCTTCAGGAATATATAATAAGGTTGTTTTCTTTCTCGACTTTGCTTCTTGGAATTCAAATACTTTTTATTTCGACGATATCCAGGGGCCTCATCATAGTGGCAGCCTGGTAAAACCACTGCTTGCTGCCGATGTGCAGGATAACTTCGAAAACAATGGCTGGGGAAACATCGACAACTGGATATTTCAGGATGCAGGCTTTAATCCACTGACCACTATAACTGATCCTGTTGATCCTTCCAATACCGTAGCAGATTACTACCGCTCCGGTGTAACGCAGTGGACCAATGCACAGACTGAACTCGACCACCGTATGGACTTGTCAGTCCGGAATGTGTTTGAATTAAAGGTTTATTTGCCCTCCGGCAATAATTATTCAGGATCATTGACCAATACTGTTGCCATAAAACTGCAAAACAGCCTGCTGGGCAGCAATGCCTGGACCACACAGGCATCGATCGTTCATACGGTAAATGATTTTGACCAGTGGGTAACACTTACATTTGATTACAATGGATGGGCCACAACAGAAGATTACGACAAAATAGTGATTCAGTTTGGTGGGGAAGGTCATTTTGAGGTGGGACAATTCTACTTTGACGACTTTCAGCTATTACCCCTCACACCACCTTATACCTATAACGACTTCGACACTGCCCGGCACGTTCCTTTTACGGGCTGGCCAAACGTACCAACAACAATCGTTAATCCCTATGCAAGCGGCATCAACACTTCCGACTCAGTTGCGGAATGGATCCGTGGCACAGAACAATATGCCCATATATCTGCCGCCCTTGAAGGTCCGGTAAATTTCAGTACGGCTTCCAACTTTCAGTTAAAAATACACGCACCCATTGAATGTGACGTGCTTTTCAAACTTGAAAACCAAGCTAACCCTGCAGTTTTTGTCGAAAAAACGATGCCCGTACAAGTAACCAGTGAATGGACCTTACTGAATTTTGATTTCAGTGGTGCTCCATCTGAAACCTACGACAAGATCGTAATCTTCATCGACTTCGGCTCTTTCAACGACAACACCTTTTATATCGACGAAATTGTTGGCCCTGAATATGACGGTCCGAAACCTGTCCTTGCCCTTGACGTTCAGGACAATTTTGAAAATGATGGCTGGAGCACAATAGACTATTGGATCCTTCAGGATCCAAACATGGATACGATGGGTACCACTGCCGATCCTGTCAGCGGCTCCAATAATGTTGCTGATTACAGCAGGAGCGGTACTTTTGAATATACCAATGCCCAAACCATTCTCAACCACAGGCTCGACCTGTCGGAAAGAAATAAGTTTGAGATCGATGTATATTTCCCATCGTCGAACAATTATTCAGGATCGCTTGCTCCCACAGCCTCACTGAAACTCCAGAACAGCCTGATGGGGGCCAATGCATGGATGACACAGACAGAGATCGTGCATACCATCACCACCTTTGATGCGTGGCAGACCCTGCTCTTTGATTTCAGTGCTTTTGCAGATAGCATCAACTATGACCAGCTTGTTGTGCAGCTCGGAGGCGAAGGACACTGGGAGCCGGCACAGTTTTATTTCGATAATTTCTATCTGAAGCATGTTCCTTTCATTCTTGTTGAGGATCCCAATGGCGGAGAACAGATCAACCAGGGGGCCAGCTATGAGATATCCTGGGACCATGGCTGGTGGGAAGGAGATATTAAGATAGAGCTGATAAAAGGACAGCAGAACCCACAGCTTATTGTGTACAACATACCAGCATCCGACTCCACCTATACCTGGAATGTAATGCCTAATCAGGAACCCGGCAACGACTATCGCCTAATTATCACTTCATTGAGCAATGACTTTCCAACGGATACCAGCGATGGGTATTTTTCTATCATGGAAGTTACCGCGCTTCAGGCTGGATTTTCAGCAAATACAACAGTTATTGCCGAAGGCGATAGTGTGCTTTTTACTGATTTTTCGACAGGAAGCCCTGATAGCTGGGAATGGACCTTTGAAGGAGGCAATCCTGAAACCTATACCGGGCAACAACCACCTTATATCATTTACGAAACTGCAGGTACATATGATGTTAGCCTCGAAATTTCAGGGGGAGGTAACAGTGATGTTATGTTGAAGGAAGACTATATTACCGCAGGCATGGCACCTACAGCTGGTTTTGAAGGGAATCCCACCCAGCTCTATGCCGGCGAAACCGTTGATTTCACCAATCTTTCAACTGGTGAGGAGTTGGGTTTCGAGTGGTACTTTGAAGGTGGCAGTCCCGAAACATCAATGGAAGAAAATCCTTCGGGGATCCACTATGTTACACCAGGATTGTTTGATGTAAGACTGATCGTTACAAATGAATTTGGGGCAGATACCCTGCTGAAGGAAAACTACATCGATGCCATGCCTGTCGGGATTGGTGAACAAGGCAGCAATGCATTCAATTTTTACCCAAACCCCACGAAAGACAATATTAATATTTTCTTTGAAAAAGAGGCAAAATATGAATTACAATTGTGTAATTTAAATGGTGTAATGTTCGCTAAATACCAGTTTAGTGGGCAAGAGGCCAGCATACAGACAGGGTCTTTTCAGGCAGGTATTTATATGCTTCGCGCTGTAAACCTGGAAACAGGAGAATCATTTACCCGCAAACTGATCATCATTGAATAATTATTTAAATACATTATCTTGTTGAATTTTAGCATTGTAAAACTGCCCGGTATTATCTGAGCCGGGTAGTTTTTTATCTTTAGAACATATAGGAAATATTATACAAATCGCTTATGAATAACACAGAGAAACTTTGCCTGATCACCGGCGCATCAAAAGGCATTGGCAGGGCCACAGCCATAAAACTTGCCCATGAGGGCTACAGTCTGGCATTGATGGCAAGGGATATTGAGGCACTGGAAAATCTTGCCGAAGAATTATCATCCGTGAATACGGATATCATTACCCTGAAAACCGACCTGCTAAAGAAGGAAGACATTATTCGGGGCCTTGATACCATATTTAATCGTTTCGGAAACATCGATATACTCATCAACAATGCAGGCCTGGGGCATTTTCGCAATGCCGAAGACCTCAGCCTGGAAGAATGGGACGAAACAATGTCGGTAAATGTAAGGAGTGGATTCATTTTGAGCAAAGAAGTGATTGCCGGAATGAAGAAAAGCGGCGGCGGGCATATTGTTGCTGTAGCATCCGATGTTTCCAAACGCACCTTCGCCCGCGGGTCGGCCTATTGTGCCAGCAAATATGCCCAGGATGCCTTCTTCGCGGCTTTGAGAAAGGAAGTTAGGGATTATGGCATTAAAGTTTCAACGATTTATCCCGGCCTGGTCGACACCCCTTTCCATGCAGCCAACCCCGATGCCGACGGCACCGAATGGCTGAAAGCCGAAGATGTGGCAAATGCCATCCATTATATTATCGGTGCACCGAAACATGTGGTGATCGATGAATTGATGATCCATCCCATCAGTCAGGATTACTAGTTGGTTGGCTGGCATTCGGCTTTAGGCCATCGGCAATACAAATTGCATGGTTTCAGAGCTTCATGGGTTCAGTGAATTTGCGAACGCTTAAGAAACTTTGAGCCTCACGATTAAATCACTACCTTAGCATTTCTTAAATGTACCTGCTAAAATTTCAATTTTATGTTTTCCGTCGCATACGAGATCGCCAGTCAGTATACCAGGCCTGTTATAATCTCACATCGTTTTTATAATGGCAAGATAGTTAGTGGGCTGGGCAGTTTTATCATCCTGAATGAAGAAGGGTGGATACTCACTGCCGCACACCTGATAGAGCCCATCCATATTTTTAATACCCATGCCAAAGCGATACAGGAATTCAAAAAAAGCCAGATGGCTGTCGACCAGCACCCGAATTTAAGTCCTCAGGCCAGGCTGCAGAAGAAACAGCAGCTCCAGCCCAACCCGCAGTGGATCACCAACCTTTCGCACTGGTGGGGGCACGACAGCCACCGGATCAAGCAGTTCAAGATCTTTAAGGAGAATGACATTGCCATTGGCAAAATTGAAAATTACGATCCCGGCTTTTGCTCACATTACCCTGTTTTCATGGATCCCTCGAAGCTAAAGCTTGGCAGCAGCGTTTGTAAGCTGGGGTTTCCGTTTTACAATGTAAAGGCTACTTTCAATAAACAACTGAGGGCTTTTCAGTTCGACCGGTCTATATTTCCCATACCAAGGTTTCCCATCGACGGTATTGTGACACGTTACAACAACTCAGGCAAGTCGAAAGTTACCGGCCTCGACATCCGGTTCATCGAAACCTCTTCGCCGGGCCTGCGGGGCCAGAGCGGCGGACCATTATTCGATGTAGACGGCAGGGTGATGGGTATTCAGTCGCATACGCGCCATCTTCCGCTGGGCTTTTCGCCAAAAGTAAAAAAAGGCGAAGAAGAAGTGGAAGAACATCAGTTCCTGAATGTTGGCGTTTGCGCTCATGTTCAGTCGATCATCGCATTTTTGGAGCAACAAGGTGTTGCTGTGAATGTTGGATGATGACGAGACAGCCTCTTAAAATTTATTTAAATCTTATCCCAGGCCGGCTATTACTTTCCCAACTGGTATACCAAACCGATACGTGCCCCGAAGCTGCCGGAAGGCATTTTATATTTCAGCACTTCCTGAGGTTCTGAATCAGGAGAGCTTGTTTCGTATGTATATGTTAGTTCCTTGACGAATTCAATCTCTTTCTCCCTGGTAGTCATATCAGGAAGCAGGTCTGCGCCATTGTATGTTGCTTCAACCAATTCGCCTTTTTTAGGGGCATACGACATATTGACCATATTCAGTTCAGCAAAAAGTCCCATTGCATCAGATAAGTCGAACATTACACCCACTGCAGAATTAAGCCCAAATGCAAGGCCTCCGTTTAATTTGGCTTTGTAGTAATATTGGTCCCCATCGTCAGTTTCATCGTATTCATTAATTACGGACCCCATACCGAAAACGATCCCAAACTTAGCATATGGGTTAACATTGTCGAGGCCAGGAGTTATAACTACGGAAGGAATAAAGCGGAACATTTTGGAATTGATCTTCTGTTCTCCTTCTCCCCCGTTCCATGTTTGTTCAGCTTTTGATTTGAACCCAATAAGATAGGATGCAGCAAGTTCAAGGCCGACATAATCGGTGAACATGATGCCAAAAGCACCGCCAAAACTTGCACCACGCCCCAGCGAAACGAAAACCGGCTCCAGTGTTTGGGAGTTTGTTCCGGAACTGGAATTAACCATCCAGAGGTCCAGATCATCATTATATATGTTCTGAGTACTGAACTGGTGGTTGTAGCCCGCATTCACAGTGATGTAGTATTGTTGGGCCCGGGCATTGTTGCTTATCATGACACTTATGGTTAAGATCATGATGAATGGTAGAATTTTTTTCATAGCATGTAGTTTAGGTAAAGTTAAATTGTCGTTATACCCTTATAATATTAATAAAATGGCAGTGGATCAAGATTTTGAAATCTCACCTTGCCATGGTATTTTTATTGTAAAAATAATAAAAGGTGCTCTTTATCAAAAATTTTATTCCTTTTTTTTTTGATATGAATAAATTAACCCGCAGGAACAGAAAATATAAAATTCTGTATTCTGTATGGTCGATGTGGTGAACGATTGAAGATTTTTTTATTTTTAGTATTCCAAATAGAAAAAATATAAAATTCTGTATTCGGTATCATTACTGTCCGGTATATTTAGGGGTAAACTTGTATAGTCCTTTATCGGAAGTGCTTTGGCCAGGTGGAATATTTCAGGGCTTGCTACGGAGTTTTATTGCCGGCAACGCCCCGACTACCCGCTTGGCATGGCAAATCATCAACTTTTGATCAGGTTACAGCTTTATAATTGATTTTCGCCCCTCGACTGTCGCTCGGGATGACAATTCAAGCTATTGCTTAGGGTAATAAGGGCGCGGCGCTCCAAAGAAATTAGTTATTGTGCGCCGCGCCCTTATTATATTTCCAACGGATATCGTTGTCATCGCGAGCGAAGCCGAGCGGCCCCACAATTTTCAGTCTAACAGTATCAAATATACTTTTTTCCCCGGACACTACTGATTCGATATTCTGTATGGTCGATGTGATGTGCAATTGCAGAGAACGGCACAATTCCCCACCTTTAACCGCCTGTCCGTTAACCGGCCCGGGAAAGGTTTATGGAAGTGGATTATGAGTTCAGATCAAAGCGGTCCAGATTCATCACTTTATCCCAGGCTTTCACAAAATCCTTAACGAATTTTTCTCCGGCATCATCGCTGGCGTAGACTTCGGCCAGCACTCTGAGCTCTGAATTTGAACCAAAGACGAGATCTGCCCGGGTGGCTTTCCATTTTTTCTCACCCGATGCGCGGTCATATCCTTCAAAAGTCTCCCTGGCATCGGAAGTCGGTTTCCACTCGGTAGCCATATCCATGAGGTTGACAAAGAAATCGTTGGTAAGCACTTCCGGGCGCCCGGTGAGCACCCCGTAATCAGAACCGTCATAATTTGCATTCAGCGCGCGCATACCACCCACCAGAACCGTCATTTCAGGGGGTGATAATGTGAGCAGCTGGGCTTTATCGATCAGCAGTTCTTCTGTGCATCCCACGTAATGCTTTTTTGCATAATTGCGGAAAGCATCGGCTTTGGGTTCCAACACCTCAAAAGATTCCGCATCTGTTTGTTCTGCGGATGCATCCGTGCGGCCCGGACTGAAAGGAACTTTAATATCATATCCGGCATCTTTGGCGGCCTTTTCCACCCCGGCACATCCTGCCAGTACGATAAGATCGGCAAGGGATACTTTTTTGTTGCCCGACTGTGCGCTGTTAAATTCTTCCTGAATGCCTTCCAGAGTATTCAGTATTTTGCTCAACTGCTCAGGATTGTTTACCTCCCAGTCTTTTTGAGGGGCAAGGCGAATACGGGCACCGTTGGCCCCACCGCGCATATCCGAACCGCGGAAGCTCGAAGCCGAAGCCCATGCTGCAGAAACCAACTGAGAGACTGACAGGTCTGATTCAAGTACTTTGGCTTTCAAGCCGGCTATATCTTTTTCATCAACCAACTCATGATCCACGGCCGGAACGGGATCCTGCCATATCAGATCCTCCTCAGGCACTTCCGGGCCAAGGTAACGGCTTTTCGGGCCCATATCGCGGTGCACAAGTTTAAACCATGCACGTGCAAAGGCATCGGCAAATTCATCCGGGTTTTCGTAAAAGCGCCTTGATATTTTTTCGTATTCCGGATCCACTTTCAGTGCGAGGTCGGTGGTCAGCATAATGGGGGCATTTTTCTTGCCGGGAATATGCGCATCCGGTACAGTTTCTTTGGCCGCTTCATCTTTTGGCGTCCACTGGTACTTGCCGGCCGGGCTTTTCGTCAGTTCCCATTCATATTCGAAAAGATTTTCAAAAAAGCCCATATCCCACTGCGTGGGTTTTTTGGTCCAGGCGCCTTCCAGACCGCTGGTGATGGTGTGGGCACCTTTGCCGGTTCCATAGCTGTTTTTCCACCCAAGTCCCATTTGCTCCATGGGCGCAGCTTCGGGCTCGGGCCCGTTATGTTCTTCAGGAGCCGCGCCATGCACTTTCCCGAAGGTATGCCCGCCTGCTATCAGAGCCACCGTTTCATAATCATTCATGGCCATGCGTTTGAATGACTGCCGGATGTATTTGGCGGATTTGGCGGGATCGGGTTCGCCATTGGGGCCTTCCGGGTTCACATAGATCAGTCCCATATGGTCGGCGGCCAGGTCTTCTTTAAGGATACCTTCTTCATCGTGGCGCTCATCTTCCAGCCACACCTGTTCCGGGCCCCAGTCGATATCCTGCTCGGGTTCCCATATGTCTTCGCGGCCGCCTCCAAAACCAAAGGTATTAAAGCCCATGGATTCCAGGGCGACATTGCCGGTAAGGATCATCAGGTCGGCCCAGGAGATTTTCCTTCCGTATTTTTTCTTAATCGGCCATAACAAACGCCTGGCTTTGTC
This sequence comes from Bacteroidales bacterium, assembly GCA_032250805.1. Classification (GTDB taxonomy): domain Bacteria; phylum Bacteroidota; class Bacteroidia; order Bacteroidales; family B18-G4; genus B18-G4. The sequence continues at coordinate 32,443 of JAVVEM010000005.1, read as the reverse complement.
AAGACTTACATTGTCGGGCCAGCTGTTTATGGGTGCAAAAAGCTGATTGCCGGTACCGCCGCCTCCGCGGCCATCCGACAGGCGGTAAGTGCCGGCGCTGTGCCATGCCATCCTGATGAAAAGTCCGCCATAATGCCCCCAGTCGGCCGGCCACCAGTCCTGGGAGTCGGTCATAAGCTCGTGAAGGTCTTTTTTCAGCGCTTCATAATCAAGCCGCTTAAATTCTTCCGCATAATTAAAATCTTCGCCCATTGGGTTGGATAAAGAAGAATGCTGCCGAAGCATGTTCAGTTTCAGGCGGTCGGGCCACCAGTCGAGGTTCCTCACTCCACTGCTACCCGTATGGGGTTTCCCTGTTGCTCCCGTAACGGGGCATTTGCTTGTTTTGTTAGAATTGTGTTCCATTTTATATCATATTAATGGTTGTTGAATCTTCCTTTTATCTGAAGTACAATACTTTCGATCCTGAAACCGGGTATATTCTTTTTTCCGAAATATTCTCTGAGCGCTTCATCCAGCTCTTCATCAAAATAATCTTTGATTACGTCCGATTGAATATCGTATAAATGATGATGGCTTTCCATCACGGCATCATAGCGCATGATGTCATTCGCAGTTTTCACCCGCTTTATAAAATTGTTTTCGAGCAGCATATGCAGGACCTTGTAAACGGTTCCCGTGGCGATGTTCGGATGCGCTTTTTTAATATATTCAATGATGCTTTCAGCAGTGGGATGGTTGTTCAGATGATGGATGGCCTCCAGGATCGCGATCCGTTGCGGGGTGATCTTCAATCCCTTCTCCTGCAGGCTGTTTTTTATTTCTTCAGCATTCATCATTGGATAATTATACTCCTAAGAGAACAATTCTCTTTTAAGAACAATCAAAGATAAGAAAATTTTGAGGATAATAAAAGTTTTTGGGGGGAATTAAGCGGGTTGAGTGGCTGATAAAGGCATCAGCAAAATTGATGCAGTAAAAGTGATTGATGACACTAATTTTAACAGAATGACTTGCCGGAAGATACCAACCACCGTTTCATGGACGAAGGTAACATGGAAAAAGTAAGCTGGAGCATGTGCCATCCATGTCCCCGGGCTTGAAATTTGGATTTCACTCCACTTTTCCTACTTTTACCCTGCCAAATAACCAAAAATTGCAAATTATGAGAAAGTCATTATCCGCAAACCTCACCATCCTTATTGTTATTTCACTTCTTTGCACGACATGCAAAAAGGACGATGATAATAACGATTATAATACCCGGCAGCCATATGCCTGGGCCGTGGGCCACCAGGACTCTACCGGGTATGGTACCATCCTGTTTTCACCTGATTACGGTGAAACCTGGACCAGGCAGGGAGTGGGGCTTGCAGGACTTAGAGGGGTGGATCTGATCAATGTCCTGGCTACCGGTAATTCCACCGTGTGGGCTGTCGGGGCGGAAGGATCGATCTTTAAAACCACCGATGCCGGGCAGAACTGGGCCAGGATGGCGGGTCCGCAGGTGCCGGAAGGCACGGAGTTTATGTCGGTATCAGAAGCCGGAAGTTCAACCGTATGGATCAGCGGGAGCAACGGGTTCGTGATCAGCACATCAGACGGTGGCAGCTCATGGACGGTATACGACACCACCATTTTCAGAAGCGGTATGATGCAGGGGATCTGCGTCGTGAATGAGGAGATTGTCTATGTAGTGGGCGGTGTCAGCTCACAAAAAGGACTCAGGGGCCTGATCGGCTACACTGCCGATGGTGGGCAGACCTGGGATACGGTGCAACTCCCCAATAATTATAACCGGCATGAATGGATCGGAGCAAGCAGTTATGGTCCTGAAAATATCGTGATCTATGGTATGCAGGGCCATTATACATACACCAGCGACGGGGGCGCCAGCTGGACGAACGATTCTACAGGAATTGGCGGCGGCAACCAGGGAGCCGACATCAATTGCCTGAAGATGCTCTCCCCGCAAACGTGGTGGGCTTCGCTCGACTACGACCATATTGCGATCACTCACGATTCGGGCATTTCCTGGACCGAACAAGGGTCGGCAGGCCCGTCGAACATGTTCCTGGTGGGCCTTGACCACTATAATGAAAATTATGCCCTGGTGGCAGGCCAGTCGGCCGGCTGGCCAATGAAAGGCAAGATACTCAGAACCTCAAATGGCGGCGCTGAATGGAAGCTTGTCTACGATTCCGATACCTGGATTGTCAAGGTTTCGTTTGTGCAAGCGGCAGATTGAAGGCGGAATGTTAAGCCAGCTGACTGACTATGATAAATTAACATTTTACTGATAATGCTTTCATTAACCGACCATAATTTAATGACTGTGAAAAATTTGTTGTTTATTATCATTAGTGGGCACTGAATTTCAAATTACCTTCTTGAAATCCATTGTATATTGATCTTGTGGGGGTTTTTTGATGGTGACGATTTGAATTGTATGGCAGGTCAATATCACCGAAATATCCGGAAAAATATAAAATTCTGTATTCTGTATGGTCGATGTGATGTGCGATTGCATAGAACGGCACAATTGACCAATTTAACACGCTTGTGTGTGAACAAAGCAGGAAAGGTTGATGGAAGCGGATTATGCATCAAGAACTCGCCGGGCCCATAAAACCAGTCTTTATACATTGCGCTAACCTTACTCCGAATCTAAATCCTGTTATTGTATTGACATGTTGTAATAAATATCTTAAATTTAAGGCATACAAATAAGAAGCCTGCCACTTGGCCGGCAAACAACATATGGGAACAGACAAGATATAACCCCGGGCTTATATATTTCGGTATATAATGGCTGATCACATTAAAAATTCAAATTTTCATAACCCTAAAACTTAGTCCTATGAAAAAAATGACAGCTTACCTGTACCTTTTGCTTATCCTTGTTTTTTTTAATCTGCATGCTTTTGCCCAGCCAAAATTATGGGGAACCCTGCCATGGGGGGGAGCCACAGAATCGGGAGTGATCTATGAAATCGACCTGGCACAAGGGGGCTTTGATGTGGTTCATACCTTTGTAAAATACAATGGCGAACATCCGCGCGATAACCTTATCCATGCCGGTAACGGAAAATTATATGGGATTGCCGAAGGAGGATTTGGCAGTTTCGGAAGTATCATCTACGAATATGATCCCCTTGCAAATACATTTGCAATTGTCCATGATTTCTACGATCCTGCTACCTCTGTGAGCCTCTCAGCCGGCAGCAGTAGCCTGATGCAGGCATCAAACGGGAAGATATATGGATTCACACAATATGGAGGATTCTTTAACGACGGTCAGTTGTTTGAATTCGATCCTGACGATTATTCATATGAAGTGAAAGCCGACTTTGAGTTTAGCGGAATGGGCAAGTCGCCCGTTGGCACACTCTGTGAAGCCTCTAACGGAAAACTCTATGGGGTTACAGAAATGGGGGGCGATTTTGGATACGGTGTGCTGTTCGAATATGATCCGGGCACGAATGCTATAATGGTCCGTGAGAGTTTTGATGACGTAAATTCTGGCCGGGATCCCTCCTGGGGCGTCATACAGGCCAACAATGGAATGCTTTACGGGATGACATCAGCAGGGGGCGCAAACGGAGATGGCGTGCTTTTCAAATATGATCCCA
>JAVVEM010000005.1:0-28711 GCA_032250805.1 Bacteroidales bacterium | reverse complement strand
ATGACATCAGCAGGGGGCGCAAACGGAGATGGCGTGCTTTTCAAATATGATCCCAACCAGGATATTTATTACAAGCTTATTGATTTTGACGGAACCAATGGCGCATACCCTACTGCAAGCTTCATACAATATGGCGATTATCTTTACGGGATGACCAGAAACGGGGGACTGACCTCGGATGGTATCCTGTTCAGGTTCAACCTTAATGATCAAACGCTTACCAAACTTCATGATTTTTATGGGGAATTATACGGCGAGGATCCTTTCGGCAGCCTGACGCTGGGCCCTGACGGGAAGTTTTATGGAACAACCTCCAGGGGTGGAAGCCTGCCTGCCAGTCCGGGGATATTGTTTATGTATGACCCGGAAAACGATTTGTTTATAAAGAGATTTGATTTCATGGAAGCCATTGACGGATCCTATCCGTTCAGTGATCTGCTGCTGGCCGACGATGGCTGGTTATATGCCACTACCTATGATGGGGGTGATTTTGATGCCGGCACCATATATCGTATCAATCCCGTTGACCGCAGCCATGAGATTTTATTCAATTTCAATTACACGAACAACGGCGGAATACCCCTGGGAGGGCTTACACAGGCTTCGGATGGTTTATTTTACGGGATGGCCAACAGGGGCGCTAACACGGATGGCTTGCTATATGTTCTGGATCCTGCCACAAGCAATTATACGGTATTATTTGATTTTGATGAATTTGTAAGTGGGTCAAGCCCGGAGGGAAGGCTTATACAGGCATCAAATGGTAATATGTACGGTACGCTGACACGGGGGGAAGCAACGGTGACGGTGTACTTTTTGAATGGAACATCACTACCAATACTTACACCAAACTATTTGATTTTCAAATGACAGCATCGGGTAAAACCCCGCGGGGAAACCCTGTGCAGGCTGCCAATGGTAAATTATACGGGATTGCCAGCGAAGGAGGACTCCATAACGGAGGTGTACTGTGGGAATATGATATCATATTAGGTATATTTACGAAAAAACAAGACTTTGACGGCACCAACAAGGGAAGCCTTCCTGTTGGCACCCTTATTGAATTTGATGATAACCAGCTTTATGGATTGTGTTTCCTTGGCGGACTCAACAATGGAGGGGTGCTTTTCCGGTACGATACGGAAAGTGATAACCTAAGCCGGCTCGTAAACTTCGACGGCCTTAACATGGGTGGACGGCCAATGGGCAGCCTTATGGTCGCCTCAAACAATAAGATCTATGGAACCACGGACAGTGGAGGCGCATATGGATTTGGGGTTGTATTTGAGTTTAACCCCTTATTATTAGAATATTCCGTGATCTATGATTTTCGCGAATTCAGCCACAAGCCATTTTTCGGGGCGCTGATTGAGGTTGAAAGTGATTTCGGCCTTCCTGACACACATGACAGTTCCGCAGGGATCCATGTTTATCCAAACCCGGCAATGAATATCGTAAACATCAAATACGAAACCAGGGATATCGGCCCGTTCGACATCAGGCTGATCAATCAGTTCGGTCAAATAATGATGACCACATCATCCGAAATTGATGAAAACAATATTTTAAAGTTAGATGTTTCAGGCCTGGAAGCGGGAATATATTTTCTCCAGATCACAAAAAACGGACAAAGCACGGTTTCGAAATTTGTAAAAACTAATTGATATCACCATTCAGAAAAGGCCGGGCAAGGGCATAAGAATATAAAATTCTGTATTCTGTATGGTCGATAGAAAATGTTTAGGATCTGATCAATAATCACTCAAAGAAGAATTAATTCAGGCGATTGGAGGCTTATTTTGAATGATGATATCCTATTTATTAGTGATTAATGCAGATTTACCTCCCAGGTAGCCAATTGGATAATTGATCAATTAATCCACATAGCATTTTGCTTGGTATTGTTTTTTTTCGGATATTGACAGCTGATTATCTACACCCATATGTCTCCTGGAAATTACGATATTTCAAAGCATTCTTCTGATCAAAAATATGATGTAATCGTCATCGGCGCCGGTATTGGGGGACTTACTGCTGCTGCCCTTCTTGCCAAATGCAAACTGGATGTTTGCGTTGTTGAGATGGCATCACATCCCGGTGGATATTTAACAAGATATGAGCGCAAAGGCTTTTCTTTTGATTCGGCCATCCACTGGCTGAATCAGATGGGCCCCGGTGGCTTTGTGAAAAGGATATTCGACCTGATCGGCCCTGATTCGCCCAAAACGCCCGAAAATAAAAGGATCCGTCGGTTTTTAAGTGATTCCTATGACTATACCTTAACAAATGACCCCGATGAGTTGAGGGATGTCATGATTGCCGGGTTTCCGGACGAAGAAAAATCTATCAGGAAATTTTTCAAGGCGAGCAAAGCCACTGCTGATGCTTTTAGAAAGATGACCAACCATACCCGTACCTCAGAGACCATGTCACTGCCTGAGAAGATCCAATCTTTTATCCGGGCAAACCGGGCGGCAATACCGCTCATCCGCTATCTGCCATTCTCTGCAAAGACAGGATTAAGACGTTTTTTCGGAAGTGACTGCCTCAAAGAGCTTTACAGCACCGAAGAAAAGCTTTTATCTTGCATGGTTCCGGTTGGCTGGGCATATAATAACGATTATCAGCTTCCACCGGTAGGTGGCGCCCAGGCACTTACAAATTGGATTGCTGATAAGCTGGAGGCCTGGAATGCAAGTATTTTCTGCAACAGCAAGGTCACCGGGATAAATATGGAAAATGGACTGGCTACAGGTGTTAGCATCCTAAGCAAGGGAATGACACATAAAATACGCAGCTCCTATGTCATCGCAGCTTGTGATGTTGAGTCAGTTTACACTAAACTGCTTCCTGAAGGAACGCTTAGTCAGAGGCTTATCAAGAAACAACAAAATGCAGAGGTTTACAACTCCTGCGTAACTGTTTCGCTTGGCCTGGACTGCCCAACGGAAGAACTTGGGATATTTGAAGAACAGGTCCTGATCAGAAGGGATGATATCACACGCAAAGAACAAGACAGCGGCGATCCCTACAAGACCGAGATCAGTGTTATTGCGAACTCTTCACGAGACCACACTGTGGCACCTGCAGGGAAAGGTGTCCTCATGTTGTATGCCTCATGCTCCATCAGCCATGGAAAATTCTGGAAAACGGAGCGCGACAAGGAAAATAATTATATCAGGGGTGATGCCTATAAGTCGTTTAAACAGGAATATGCTGATATTTTGATCAAACGTGTTGAGGAAAAATTGATCCCCGGGCTCCGAAATCATATTGAAGTGATGGATGTTGCCACTCCGATCACTTACCTGCGCTACACGGGCAACCGCGACGGAGCTATCATGGGTTTCCGGCCCAGCTACCGGAATATCAGAAATAAGGTTGCCCATATATCTACTCCGGTAAAAAATCTTTATATCGGCAGCCAGTGGGCTGCGGTAGGCGGTGGTGTGCCAATAGCAGTGAAAGCTGGTGTGAACAGCGCACTGCTGATCATCAGAAATGAAATGCCGGAGGCTTATAAAATTCTGGTCAAGGTGATTGACAGCGAAGTTGCTTCAGATAAGGTGATGTCGCCATTTTTACGCACGGAAACCATTTAATACAAAATCTGAATCGTATAAGCAAAAGCCCTGAAGAATGTAAAATTCTGTATTCTGTATGGTCGATGTGATGTGCGATTGTATAGAACGGCACAATTGACCACTTTTACACGCTTGTGTGTGAACCGATCAAAAGGAGTTAAAGGAAGCACTTTATGCCCGGCAGGCCATGCAATGAAAATATACTTTCTATAGCCGGATATTAGCGGAAAATTATTAATTTTGCCGCTCCAAAGCAAAACGCTTCTCTCCGTAGCTCAGCTGGCAGAGCAGCTGACTCTTAATCAGCGGGTCGAAGGTTCGAATCCTTCCGGGGAGACAGGCAAAAGCCTCTCGAAATTTCGAGAGGCTTTTGCATTTACGATTCTGTGTTCTGTATATAAAATTTGAGAAGTGATGGGCGATTTCGCATTTATAATTATTTGTCGATGATGATATTGTGATATTGCAACTTGGCCAAATTGAATCGAAAATCATATTGACAATACAGAATACAGAATTTTATATTTTACCGCCTTGGCGGGGAGACGGGCACAAGCCAGCGCACGCGCCGGCTTGTGCATTTACAATTCTGATTGGAGACGGATGATTGTGCCGAATGATGTGACACGGTATATTGTTGCTTAAATCGGTAGCTTTTTATTAGGTGCATTGCAGGCAATCCTTCCATAAAAAAAGTTATTGATAAAAACCGTATTTTGCAGGCCGGAATCTGAACAGGAATTTTAGGCCGAAATTTATGTTGATCATAAATTAATAAAACGGAGGTGAACACAAGCCATGGCTGCATCAAATAAAAAACTTTTCAGGATATTTCTTAGCGTGATCACCCTGATCGTGATCATAGGTATTATCCTGTATCCCAAGCTAAAACATACCTTTTTGCCGGGTTCGGGCACTGAAGCAACTGCCGGCATGAAGATGCAGGGTGGCGGGCAGCCATTGTTTGCCAGCGGCTACGTGGTGGTTCCCGTGCAAATGAACGAGCTTATCTACAGCACAGGCTCACTGATCCCCGACGAAGAGGTGGAGCTGGCCTTTGAAACTTCGGGCAAGGTGGTAGGCATATACTTTTCGGAAGGCACAAGGGTTAAAAAAGGCGAACTGCTGGCCAAGATCAACGACAAACCTTTGCAGGCACAACTGCTGAAACTGGAGGCGCAGCTAAAACTTACCAAAGAGCGCGAGTTCCGCCAGCGGCAACTCCTCGACCGCGACGCCATCAGCCAGGAAAGCTACGACCAGGTGGTAACCGAACGCCAGTCGCTCGAAGCCGACATCATGCTCATCGAAGCACGTATCTCCGAAACAGAGTTAAGGGCACCTTTTAATGGTGTTGTAGGTTTGCGCAAGATCAGCGAAGGAGCTTTTGCCACCACGCAAACCCGGATCGTCAGCCTGATCAAGATCCAGCCCCTCAAGGTGGAGTTCTCCGTGCCGGAACGCTATGCCGGCGAGATCAGCCCGGGCTTCCCTGTCTCATTTGCTATTGATGGCATACCTGAAACCTTTACAGCCAATGTGTATGCTGTCGACCCCAAGGTAAATATGGATACCCGCACCATTATGGTAAGGGCCTTGTATCCCAACCATGACCAGGAACTTAAACCCGGCCGCTTTGCCAGCGTCAGGGCACTTCTGTCGCAGATCGACAACGCCATCGCCATCCCCACACAGGCCGTCATCCCCGAGATGGAAGGCGAAAAGGTTTTTATCTACAGTAATGGCAAAGCCAAAGAGGTAAAGGTTACACTGGGTCTGCGCACCGAATCGCATGTGCAGGTACGTACCGGCCTCCACTTTGGCGATACCGTACTCACAACGGCCATCCTGCAGTTGCGGCAAGGCATCGCGGTACAGCTCGATTCGCTGATGACCAACGAAACACTGGTAAACACCACGCTATGAGCCTGTCGTCGATCAGCATACAGCGGCCGGTGCTGGCTACGGTGTTCTCACTGGTGATCCTTTTGTTCGGCATCATCGGGATGACCTACCTCGGGGTGAGGGAATTCCCCAGCGTTGATCCGCCCATCATCTCCGTGAGCACCTCCTATCCCGGCGCCAACTCCGACGTTATCGAAACCCAGATCACCGAGCCGCTCGAGCAATACATAAACGGCATACCGGGCATCCGCACGCTCACGAGTTACAGCAGCCAGGGCTACAGCAGGATCACCGTTGAGTTCGAGCTCTCGGTCGATATGGAGGCTGCGGCCAATGATGTGCGTGACAAGGTTTCGCAGGCCCAGCGACGTTTGCCGCGCGACTGCGACCCGCCCACAGTGTCGAAGGCCGATGCCGATGCCAGTCCTATTATGATCATCGCCGTGAAGAGCGCCCAGCGGTCGCTGCTGGAGATATCTGAAATTGCCGAGCTAACCTTTAAAGAACAATTGCAGACCGTTTCGGGCGTTAGTGCGGTAATGATCTGGGGCGAGAAGCGTTATGCCATGCGCATATGGCTCGACCCGGCCAAGCTGGCCGGCTACCAGATGACCCCGCTGGATGTGCGCAATGCCATCCTCCGCGAAAACGTGGAGCTCCCGGCAGGAAGCATCGAAGGCACAAACACCGAGCTTACCATCAGAACACTGGGACTGATGACCACGCCACAGGAATTTAATAACCTCATCCTCCGACAGACCGGCGACCAGATCGTGCGCGTGAGCGATATCGGCCGTGCTGAGCTGGGCCCTGAAGACCTCAGAGGGATCGCCAAAATGAATGGGGTTCCAATGATCGCTACGGCCATCATCCCGCAGCCGGGTGCCAACCATATCGAGATTGCCGACGATATCTATGAAAGGCTCGGATATATCAAAAAAAACCTCCCCGATGATGTGGAATACGATGTAGGCTTCGACAATACCAAGTATATCCGTTCGTCGATCAGGGAAGTGCGGAGCACCATCTTCCTGGCCTTTTTCCTGGTGGTGATCATCATTTTTACCTTCCTGCGCGACTGGCGCACCACCATCATCCCTATCCTGGTTATCCCCGTATCGCTGGTGGGCGCATTCTTCATCATGTATATCGCAGGCTTTACCATTAACGTGCTTACGCTGCTGGCCATCGTCCTTTCCATAGGACTGGTGGTTGACGATGCCATCGTAATGATGGAGAACATATATGTGAAGATAGAACAGGGCATGAGCCCGCTGGAGGCAGGTTTCAAGGGGTCGAACGAGATATTTTTTGCCATCATATCCACCACCATCACGCTGGTGGCGGTATTTATTCCTATCGTATTCCTGGAAGGGATGACCGGAAGGCTGTTCCGTGAGTTCAGCATCGTGATTGCGGGGGCGGTCACCATATCGTCGTTCGTAGCCCTGTCACTCACGCCTATGCTCTCCACAAAATTGCTCAAGACAAGGCATACACGAAGCAAGGCGTATCATTTCACAGAAAAATTCTTTATCTCACTGAACAACGCCTATCAGCGTTCGCTTGATACCTTCCTCCGAAAAAAATATTTCTCCCTTGTTATCCTTGTGGCGGCCATCACCCTGATCGTGGTACTGTGGAAGAGCATCCCTGCCGAAATGGCTCCGCTCGAAGACCGTTCGCAGCTCAGCATCAGAATTACTTCACAGGAAGGTTCGACCTACGAATACAACCTGGCATACAACGAAAACGTTGCCAGTCTGGTAGAAAACACGATTCCGGAGGCCGACAAGGTTATCGGCATTGTGAGGGGGGGCGGTGGCGGATTCCTGCGGGTGATCCTTACCGAGCCCGGCCAAAGGGAACGATCGCAGCAGGAGATCGCCAGCCAGCTGACGGCCAAACTGCGGACGATGACCCAGGCGAGGGCCAGCGTGATCCAGCAGTCAACATTCGGTGGCCGGCGCGCAGGCCTGCCCATCCAATATGTGCTGCAGGCACCGGAGATCGAAAAGCTGCGCGAGATCCTGCCTGCCTTCATGGCTGAGGTAAATGCAAACCCGGTCTTTGAAATGGCCGATGTAAACCTGAAGTTTACCAAGCCCGAACTGCGAATCGTCATCAACCGCGACAAGGCAAACCTGCTGGGGGTTACCACTCAGAATATCGGACAAACACTGCAGCTCGCGCTCAGCGGGCAGCGCTTCGGATATTTTATTATGAACGGTAAGCAGTACCAGATCCTGGGCGAGCTTGCCAGGGAAGACCGCAATAAGCCCCTCGACCTCAAATCATTGTATGTAAGAAACAACAAGGGTTATATGGTGCAGCTCGATAATTTTGTGAGCCTGCAGGAGTCGACGGCGCCGCCCCAGTTATACCGCTACAACCGTTTTGTGGCTGCCACTGTCTCGTCAGGACTGGCCGAAGGGAAAACCATCAGCCAGGGGCTTGAGGAAATGGACAAGATTGCGGCCCGCGTGCTCGACGACTCTTTCCGGACAGCCCTGTCGGGCGATTCCAAAGACTTTATGGAAAGCTCCTCCAGCCTGATGTTTGCCTTCATCCTGGCTTTGGTGCTCATCTTCCTGGTGCTTTCGGCCCAATTTGAAAGCTTCAAGGATCCGCTCATCGTAATGATGACCGTTCCGCTGGCCCTCACAGGAGCCCTTATCTTTATGTGGTATTTCGACATTACCATGAACATCTTCAGCCAGATCGGCATCATCATGCTGGTTGGGCTGGTATCAAAGAACGGCATCCTCATCGTTGAATTCGCCAACCAGCGCAAGGTGGCCGGGATGAGCAAATTTGATGCGATCCGCTATTCGGCGGCGGCCAGGTTCAGGCCCATCCTGATGACCAGCCTTTCAACTATCCTCGGTGTAATGCCGTTGGCCCTGGGCCTTGGCGAAGGTGCGCAAAGCCGTATCGCCATGGGGGTGGCAGTGGTCGGAGGACTGACCCTCTCCACATTTCTTACCCTCTATGTTGTACCGGCCATTTACCTGTTTATCTCAAGTGATTCAAAAAATATTGTTCATGAACCAGATCATGCTGCCGAAACTACTGACAAGAATAAGCATTAAGCCAGTTATGCTATTGGCGCTTCTGGCATTTTACCAACCTGATGCCATGGCACAGGAGGTATATGGCCTGAGCCGGTGTATACAAACCGGACTGGAACAGAATTTTTCGCTGCAGGTAGTCCGGAACCAGGAGGAGATAAGCGCTAACGACCACACATTGGGAAATGCCGGCTACCTGCCTTCACTCTCCCTTGCCGGGCAGTATGGCGGATCGGTGAGAACCCTCGATCAAAATATGCGTAGCGGCGAGAATATCAACACACCCAATATTCTCAATACTTACGGTTCGGCTGAGGTTGAACTCGGAATGACCATTTTTAGGGGATTCCAGGTTAAAAATACCTATCAGAAGCTGGGCAGGCAAAGCGAGCTGGAAGGGTTGAACCTGCAAATGGCCGCCGAAAACCTGGTAGCGCAGATCGCTTCAGAATATAATTACTATATCCAACAGCTTATCCTGGGTGATAATCTGAAGTACGCCGTATCGCTTTCGCGTGAAAGGCTCAGGATCGATGAGGAGCGTTACCTGCTGGGAGGTGCATCAAAGCTCGAACTGTTGCAGTCGATGGTTTACCTCAACGCCGACAGCTCAAGGCTGGCGCATCAGCAGGAAGTGCTACGAACTTCACAGATCAGGCTCAATGAGCTGATGTCGGTCGAAAACCTTGGAGACGACTTACAGCTAAAGGATTCGCTGATACAGATCAATGAGAGCCTTTCCTATGATGAGCTGCTGGAGCAGACACTGGATTATAATACCAGCCTGCAAATTGCCTCAAAAAGCCAGATTATCTCTGAACTGGATTATAAAATCATCCGCTCACGCTCATATCCCTACCTGAACATGTCGGCGGGATATGGATATGCAAACAATATTTATGAAACAGGTGATCTCCGCCTTCAGAACACCCGGGGCCTTAACTATGGAGTAACTCTCGGATTGAACATTTTTGATGGATTCAATGCCAGGCGGGAAAAGAACAATGCACGTATCGGAATTGAGAACAGCATGATCAGGTACAGCAAAATTGAGCAGGAAGTCAAAGCTGAATTGCTGACTATCTATTATGCATATGAAAACAACCTCCGCCTCGTCAGACTGGAAGAACAAAACCTGGAGGTAGCCCAGGAAAATCTCGAAATCGCACTCGAACGTTACAAACTCGGAAGCCTGTCGGGGCTGGAGCTGCGCGAAGTGCAAAAAAGCCTTCTCGATGCCGAAGAGCGGCTGATATCAGTGAAATACCAGGCCAAGCTTGCTGAGATCTCGCTGCTGCAGATCGCAGGCAGGATCATGGAGTATTTGTAAAATGAATAAAAACCTCAGGCATGATGACTGAATCAAAGCAAAGCCATTATAAAAGCCCGGTAAAAGCAACCATCACCGGCATCCGCGATCTCTTTAAAAAACATGTTCCGGCAGGAGAACTTAAAGATGCTGACCGCCTCGACGGGAAGCGGATTGTTATTACCGGATCCAGTTCAGGTCTTGGCTTCGCCACGGCAGTGGATATGGCCAAACGGGGTGCCGAAGTGGTCATGGCCGTGCGCAGCGGCATCCCCTCAAAAGGTGAACAAGTGAAAACGCTAAGTGGTTCCGATAAGGTATCGATGCTGTTTGTCGACTTGTCGGATACTGATTCCATTAATAAGTTCGCACACCAACTAAAGGAAAAATACAATACGATCGACATGCTCGTTTGCAATGCTGCCATTGTGCCCAAAAAGAGCCACATGACAAAACAGGGACTCGAGCAGATGTTCATGGTTAACTACTTTGCAAAATTCCTGCTTGTAAACAGGCTCCTGGATCTCGGTATTTTTAATCGCACCAAAGGACAAATACCGCGGATCATCTTCGTTTCTTCCGAGAGCCACCGTAACCCCAAAACCTTCGACCTCGAGGGTTTTGGCGAATACCGTGATTTTAAGATCGGTAAAACAATGGAGTTATACGGTCATTACAAGCTCTTGCTGACCACATTTGCCAATGAGCTTTCGCGAAGGCTAAACCCCGGCGACAGGACCGATTATTCTGTCTTTGCCCTTTGTCCGGGCCCGGTCAACAGCAATATTGCACGTGAGGCGCCGAAGATCTTCCAGCCCCTGCTGAAATTTATTTTCAGCATCTTCTTCCGTTCACCTGAAAAAGCATGTGAACCGGTAGTCTACTTTGCCGCCTCTCAGGATGTTGAAGGAAAGCCCATCGACTATTTCTTTCTGATGAGCCGTAAAGAGATGGATGAAAAAGCCACCAATCCTGCTCATGGCAAACAGCTCTGGGAGAAGTCAGCTGAACTGATGAGTAGCCTGAACATGAATATTGATCAGTGATTGTTTATACACCAGGTAACCAACATCGAAAATCGCCACGTCCCTTCTACATTCCTTGCAATGCCCTATGAAATCAAAATAACGAAGTAAGGTTCCTTGTTCGTTATTTGTTATTTGTTATTTATTCTCTAATCCCGCCGTCCCATAAAGATCATGATATAATAAAACAGTGTTGCCAGTGAACCGAGAGCGGCTATAACATAAGTATATGCGGCCCATCGCAGGGCTTCACGAGCTTTGGGCTGGGTTTGTGCCGATGTGATGCCGCTGCTCCCAAGCCAGGCCAGGGCCCTGTTGGTGGCATTGATCTCAACCGGCAGCGTGATCACACTAAAAATCGTTGTGAAGGCGAACAGTACGATACCGATCAGCAAAAGCTGCGGAAAGCTTTGTACCATAAGGATACCTGCCAGCAATACCCATTGCACCCAACGCGAAGTAAAACTAACGATCGGTACCAGTGCCGAGCGCATCTGCAACCACGAATAAGCATAGGCATGCTGCACAGCATGGCCGCACTCGTGAGCTGCGACAGCGGCGGCGGCTACCGAATTACTGCTAAAGACCCCCTCGCTCAGGTTAACTGTTTTTTTTGCAGGATTATAATGATCTGTCAGCTCACCCGCTACGGAGATAACCTGTACGTCGTAAATATCATTATTGTGAAGCATCTTCTCGGCCACCTCCCTACCGGTCAACCCGTGAGAAAGAGGAATACGCGAGAATTGCCTGAATTTATTTTTGAGCCGGTTGCTGATCAGCCAGCTCAGCAGGGCAAAAACCCCGAATATGATCCAAATCATTGCCATTTCTAAAACTGTTTATAATTGAACAAAGCAATCATCAAATAGTTTGCCAATTGTTGGCTGTTCATACGATATAGACAAAATGACATAGAAAAAAATGGCCAGCGGCTTTGCCGCTGGCCTGAGCCTCTCATCGGACTCGAACCGACGACCTGCTCATTACGAGTGAGCTGCTCTACCAGCTGAGCTAAAGAGGCGTTAGCAATACACCCGGCAAAGATAATACATAATTCTAATTCATGCACCATGCAGCATGCGGCATATAAGATGTGTCATAGATATAATAAGTGGTACATAGTGCTTGCATAGGGTGCAGGGTTTCAGTGCTTCAGTGCTTCAGTGTTTCAGTGTTTTGGCATCCACCGAAGCCTTTCATCCTTAGTTAAAGTTTCGTCTGATGAGAGGCGAAGGCGGACTGGATACTGGATGGTGGATGGTGGATGCTGGATATTGGCGTGACTTGTTTTTTTTACCACGAAGTACGCCAAGTTCGCGCAAAGGCCACAAAGAAATTCTTTGCGATACCCCGAGTTCATGGGATTCTTTTTCCCTGCCTGCCCTCATCCGGCGGGTAAACTGGCAGGCTTGTCTCTTGACCCTTGTGCCTTGCCCCTGTCTGTCTGTAAACTTTACACTGTAAATTGTAAAGTGTAAATTTTAAAACTTCCATGTTCAGTGTTCAGTGTTCATCATTCCTTTCTCCCCATCTTACTTTCCACCTAATATATATGGTGCCTGATAAATGATAAATATCCGAAAACATGCACCAAGCATCATGCGACATTTAACATGTGCCATGGATTTATTAAGCGATAAATGGTAATTGGTGCATGATAAAAGATCAACGATGCTTGGAGCATATTTTATCTATTATTTATCTGAGAAGATCTTACTGTTCGATAAAATATTGCAACCAATTGATCGCACTCATTCAATGCTTCAAGAACAGCTTTTCTCTGATCATCTATGGCATGCTGTTCAATTAATCTCAAACTTATTTTTGTCTCCTTTAATTCTTTCAGAACAATGCTGTTTTTATGAATAAAATCTTTTCTGGAGATAGCTCCCTGGACCTCCCCATAATTTAAGGCAGCACTTGTTGAAGACCTGATGACCTGTATTGTTAAATGATAAGATAAATACGATTTGTCCAGAGCTTTACAAATAGTATTAATATTAATAGAGAGATTTATCAATCTTTTTTCTAATTCTTTTTTCATAGGAAAAGCTTCTATCTAGTAGTACCAAAAAATCAAAAATGTCCTCAATAATTTTAAAAAATGTTACATAATACATGACAAATGTTGCATGATAAATGACAAATGTTGCATGATAAATGATAAATGGTGCATGATAAATGATAAATGGTGCCTGGCGCCTGCTAAAGGTGCATGAAAACAACTTTGAAAAGCTTCTTGTATCCAAAAGAAAAAAAATATTTTTTTTCTTGCAAATTGTGACAATTTATGTCATAATATTGTGCACTTTTTTATAATATGTAACCTATTCTTTATCATATTGTAATTCAGTCTATTAACAAAAGTTCTTTTAAACTTTTATGCAAACAATTTAATGAACGAGAAAAAATTGTATGTTTCGAAATCTCTCCTCGAATCGGAAGATTTTGAAGAACCTCCGCCGCTTAATGGCAAAAGCCTGCAAAAGCTCACTGCCAGGTCCCCTTTAATTTCCAATAATATTTCTGAAAGAAGCCTGATATTCAGGGAAAGGTTTTCCCCTGATGCATCATTGCGCGAGTGGAACGACTGGAAATGGCAAGTCAGGAACAGCTTTACCTCTTTTGAAGCTTTGAACAGAATACTGAAACTTTCGGCCGATGAGGCCGGATTTACCGCTCAGGCACTCAATTTGCCCGTTCGGATCACTCCCTATTATGCCAGTCTGCTTAATGAATTTGATTCGGGGCATCCCCTGCGCCGCAGCATGGTGCCCGTTATAGAAGAACTGATGATCTCTCCCGGCGAAGAATCAGATCCTCTGGCAGAAGAACATCATTCGCCCGTACCCCTGATCATACACCGCTACCCCGACAGGGTGCTGCTGCTGGTCACTGATTTCTGCGCAGCTTATTGCCGCTACTGTACACGCTCACATATGGTTTCGAAAAAGAAGCATGCCGGACCAAAGCTCATCGATAATGCCATTGCCTATATTGCTGAACACAATGAAATCAGGGATGTGATCATTTCGGGAGGTGATCCGCTGACGCAATCTGATGAGAGGCTTGAATATATTCTGTCACGACTCAGGCTCATCAAACACCTCGAAATTATCCGTATCGGGACCAAGGTCCCGGCAGTGCTTCCAATGCGCATTACCGCCAAACTCACGGGTATGCTGAAAAAATATCATCCGCTGTTTTTTAGTGTTCATTTTACCCATCCTGAGGAAATGACGCTTGAAACAAAAAATGCCTGTAACATGCTTGCCGATGCCGGCATCCCGCTCGGAAGCCAGACTGTGCTGCTAAAAGGTGTCAATGATGATGTGAATGTAATGAAGAAACTTATGCATGAGCTTCTGAAAAGCAGGGTGAGGCCCTATTACATTTATCAGTGCGACCCCATACCGGGTTCATCACATTTCAGGACATCCGTCAGCAAAGGCCTTGAAATTATCAAGGGACTGAGAGGGTTTACCAGTGGTTATGCTGTTCCTCATTATGTGATCGATGCACCAGGGGGTGGAGGAAAAATCCCGATCCTTCCTCAATACGTTGCAGGCAGGGAAAACGGGGATATTATACTAACAAACTACGAAAACAAAACTTACAAATATCCTGACTATTTGTAAACTGTTTCCGGGAATTTTTAAACCATCTTATCATGATCATCGGACTCACTTATGACCTCCGGTCAGCATATCTCGCCATGGGATATACTGAGGAAGAAACAGCCGAATTCGACAGGGAAAGTACCATTGAAGCATTAGAAGGAACCCTGCAGGAACTCGGATTTCAAACCAGGCGCATCGGCCACCTGAAGCAACTCATTGAGAGGCTTCAGCAAGGTGATCGGTGGGACATGGTTTTTAATATCTGCGAAGGTATGTATGGCATATCACGCGAAGCACAGGTGCCCGTTTTGCTCGATGCTTACCGCATCCCATATGTATTCTCGTCTGCGCTCGTAATGGCGCTCACCCTTGATAAAGCCATGACCAAGAGGATAATCCGCGATGCCGGCCTGTATACACCGGAATTTTGTGTTGTGGAAAAACCTTCCGATATCGCGTTGGTAAGCCTGCCTTATCCTCTTTTTGCCAAACCCCTGGCAGAAGGCACGGGAAAGGGGATCAACGAAATGTCGGTGATACGGAACAAAAGCGAACTTCATAAACGATGCCTGCAACTCCTGAACGAGTACAAGCAGCCGGTACTCGTTGAAACTTTCTTAAGTGGCAGGGAATTTACCACGGGTATTGTCGGGAGTGGTGAAAATGCAACAGCCATTGGTACCATCGAAATAAAGCTGCAGGCACAGGCTGACATGAACGTATATTCCTACACCAATAAAGAAGAATGCGAAACCCATGTTGAGTACCTTCCTGTGGGGGGGAAAGAAAAAGAGGAGTGTGAAAAACTTGCCCTGGAGGCATATAAAGTGCTTGGTTGTGCAGATGCCGGAAGGGTAGACATTCGCTACGATTCTCAGGGAAATGCCGCATTTATTGAGATTAACCCCTTGCCCGGTATGCACCCCGAGCATTCCGACCTGCCCATACTTGCCCGGCTGAACGGAATTCCATATCAAAGCCTTATGAAAATGATCATGGATTCGGCAATTGCAAGGACAAAAGATCATCAACAAACGAAATAAACACCATGTAATGGAAAAAGTTGTCATCCTTATTAATGCTTTGGGAGCCAATGCCACCCCCGATGAGCTGGATGTGCTCAACCAGGCCCGGGCTGTTGAAGAAGCTTTGCATGAGTTGGGCTATGAAAGTCAACGGATTTTCATGGATCTTAACCTGCAACTGGTTTCGGAGGAATTCAATAAGATACAGCCAAAATTCGTATTTAACCTTGTTGAAAGCCTCGACAATTCAGGAAAGCTGATCTGTCTGGCCCCCATATTGCTCGAACACCTGAGAATACCATTCACCGGATGCAGCTCTCAAGCCATGTATGTAAGCAGTAACAAAACACTCACCAAGTCGTTACTCCGGCAGGCCAAACTTCCAACCCCTCAATGGTTTGAACAAATTAATAAAAAGTATCTTAAGAAAGAAACAAAGTATATTGCCAAGCCTGTTTGGGAAGATGCATCGGTTGGTATTGACGATACAAATGTGATGCCTGGCGACATCGCTCTGATCAGCAACTTTATAAGCAGGAACAATAAGTACCGCTACTTTTTTGAAGAATATATTGAAGGGAGAGAATTCAATATTTCCATTCTGGGGGGAGATAAGGGTCCGGAGGTATTGCCTGCTGCCGAAATCCTTTTCAGGAATTATCCAAAAGCTAAGGCCCGTATCATTGGTTATGAGGCAAAGTGGCTGGAAGGATCATTCGAATACGAAAATACCGTACGTACTTTTGGTCTGGAAAAAACCGATCCCAAACTCGCAGACCGGCTAAAACAGCTTTGTCTGGAAAGCTGGTCGCTGTTTGGGCTTACAGGATATTCGCGTATCGATTTCAGGGTGGATAAAAGTGGCAAGCCCTGGATCCTGGAGGTGAATGCCAATCCCTGCCTGTCGGCCGATGCCGGATTTTATGCTGCAGCGACACAGGCCGGGTATAGTTTTACGGAGGTGGTTAAACGAATTTGCGAAGATGTATGGAAAGCATGAAAATAAAATTCCGGACAGAAGTATATCCTACGGATATTGAGATCGTACGGAAGTTAACTGCCGGCACAGGTTTCTTCAACGGGGAGGAGATAGCTATTGCTGCCGAACTCCCTTCCGAAAAGCTTGAGAAAGGCAATGCCAGCGGGTACGAATTTATCTTCCTGGAGGTTGATGGTGTCACGATGGCATATTCCTGCTACGGAAGAATACCGCTTACAAAAAGCAGTTACGACCTGTACTGGATCGTTACAGATACAGCATACAGAAACAAGGGCTTTGGTAAGGAATTGCTTCGCAAAACAGAACAGGATATTATGATAAGAGGGGGGACGGCATTATATGCTGAAACCTCCTCGCGCAGGCAATATATTCCTACACGTATGTTTTATGAACACAATGGATATATACTCAAAGCCCGTTTCGAAGATTATTATGACACAGAAGATGACCTGGTAATGTATGTAAAACGATTCGATCTGCTTTAACAGGTGCCGAAAAGTGTTATAAGTCGTTTTCCTTAATTCTTAACGGAAAATTATGTATGAGATCGCGGCATTTATTGGTGCGGGGCCGGTGATCCCGGAAAGTACAAGAAAGGAAGCATTTTCTTATGCCCATAAAGCCATGTAAACTACTTTACTACCTGATTATTAATTTGTTAAATATGTGTTAAATAATTGAATTCCGCTTATTATTGATATACTTTTAAGCCGAATTATTAATTAAATATTTAACCATGAAAACACTAAGTACGAAGACAGGATTCATGATATTCCTGAGCTTAATTATTGGCATCACATCCTGTAAAAAGGATGATCCAACGGAAAACATTGAAAATTCAGCTCTAAAAAGCAATTCAGAAAAAACATTTTACGGGCCTGCCGTTCCATTGGGCAATGGCATTGCCCAGGCCTGGGTAAGCGAGGACAGGCAAGGCAATCCTCTGGCTATTGGGATCAAATTATCAGAAAAGGCACTTGAAAACCTGCCTGATGAGATGAGTATGCATGTTTTACAATTTCCTCATCAGGCATCGACAAATTTTTATACCCATGCCACAGTCGACTGGAACCCGGGAGGTCATGAGCCACCGGGAACCTACGACCTGCCACATTTTGATTTCCATTTCTACACCATTTCAGAAGAAGAACGCATGATGATAGGGCCTCCCGGGGCTCCGGAATTTACTATCGCTCCCGCATCACAGTATATCCCGCTCAACCATATCATGATACCCGGGGGTATACCGCAAATGGGTTCTCACTGGATCGACCTGACCTCACCCGAATTCAACGGACAGGATTTCAGCAGAACCTTCATCTGGGGATCGTGGGATGGCTCGTTCATTTTCTGGGAACCCATGATCACACTTGATTACTTCATGAGCATGCCCGACGAAACCATACCCATTCCGCAGCCCCAGGCTTACCAGAATGATGGCTGGTATGCAAGCGACTATCAAATTACATATTCTACCCGTCCGAATGAGTATAACATCGCTCTGGTAAATCTTAATTATTTTGATGGAGAATAATATTTCCACCTTCATCCAGCGCCAGCAAGCCACAAAAAAAGGGATACATCAATGCATCCCTTTTTTTTATGATATTCAGATAAGATTATTTCTGCACTTTAACATCAATATTGATGATATCACCCTTCGCGTTAATGGAATTAACTTTAATAAATCCATGCTTTCTCCCTTTATCGGGATCGGTAAGGAAATAAATAACATCGCCTGGTTGAATTAGGTTAATGTCATCACTGGTTCCGGTAAATTCCGGGAAGGTATAGGTGTCACCAATGGCATTAAATTCGGTAGCGTTTATAGAAGCCTTATCAAACAATGTTTCATTGAAAATGGTCCATCCCGAATCACCAAGGTCGAAAACCTGATCTATATCCTGGTTAGAAGGTGCTCCGAAAGTTGAACCATTGGTGGCACCGAGGTAGAATGCAAAATCGATTGCAGCCTGGTTGGCTGTAGCCTGGGCTTTTGTATGTACAGTACCCGTTTCGGTTGCAAAGAAACTTCCGTATGTAGGATCGTTCCATGACCCCATGGTCTTGTTGGTGTAAGTTGCAATCTCAACTCCAACAAGTGAGGTAGTGATAATGAATGATAGTTCATTAGACTCGCCTGCTTTATCAGTAACTTTGAAAGTCCAGCGTTCCTCGCCTGCCTGGGAATTTGCATTTTCTGTACTTTCCCACGAATAATTGTTGTCGTCAATGGCATCGGTGTCAAATACTGTTGTAGGAACATTGTTGAATGTACGCACCACCTTGAAGGCTGTAATGTTTTTCTGTGTGGTTGCATTTTCACTCGCATTGATGCCAACCTTGAATTCTGCTCCAGCTGTTAGGGTAGCATCAGCAGATATATAGTTGGCCCCACCAATAAAATTAATCTCAGGTGGATACTTGACCGGTTCAACCTCATCATCATCATCGTTGCACGACGTAAATACCAGCATACTTGCCAGTATCATTATTCCAAATAAATAAAATATTTTTTTCATGGTCTAAATTTTAATTGTTAATATATGTTGTTAAAATACTTTTGTATAATAACACAAATATAAGCATTTATTGTGAGAAATGTATAATAATTCTCAATTTATGCAAGATAAGAGAATATTTATACGACTTTTATCAAGCTGCTATTCTGTCTTTTACTTACTCTTTGGCCCTTCACTCAACTATATCTTTGAACAAAAAAATGAAATTCCTCGCAGCAAAAGTCAGGAAAGCGAAAAGTGGATCCGTCATTTACACCGATGCTGCAATTTCCCAGACAAAGGCTCTTACTCCGATCTCATGGTTGATGCCATCGAGCTTCCTGACCGCATCAAGCAGTTCCTCAACCTGTTCATCTGGGATGATAGTCAGGGCAGCGGAGTTCATCTCGGGCCATGTATGGGTGCCCATGTGCGGCTCGCCTGACTCACTTCCCCGGCCCATAACATCCTGCCACCAGGTATAGCCTTTGATGTTCAAGGTATCAAACATATATTCCACCCTTTCGGTATGGGCCTGGTTAAATACGATCAGTACAGCTTTCATAATATTCAACATTATCCCGGCATGCGGAAATGATTATTTGTCCATAAATACAAAACGTTTCCTGAGTCTGGTTTTCTTGTCGCGTTCACCCCTCCTGGCCATAATGGCATACATTACGGGAACGATGATCATGGTGACCATAGTAGAGAACACCAATCCTCCGATCACGGTAATGCCCATCGGCGACCATATCTCAGAGCCTTCGCCCGTACTGAGGGCCAGCGGCATCATCCCCAGTATGGTCGTCATGGCAGTCATCAGCACCGGACGCAGTCGCGAATGGCTTGCCAGCTCAATGGCCTTGTAAAGCTCATGGCCCCGGTCGCGCATGAGGTTGATATAATCTACAAGTACGATGCCGTTTTTCACCACGATGCCCACCAGAAGCACAGCACCCAGCCCGGCGATAAGGCTGAGCGTGGTGTTGGTGATGAACAGGATGAGTACCACTCCGGTAACGGCAAAGGGTATGGAGAACATGATCACCAGCGGCATAACAAAGGATTCAAACTGTGAGGCCATGACGATGAACACAAGGATCAGACTGATGATAAGCAGCAGGGAGAGATCCTGGAAACCTTCTATCTGGTCTTCATAGGCACCTCCTACATTGATCATGATCCCCGGCGGAATATCCATCCTGCCGATCTCTTCATGTATCCTGCTGGCCAGCTCACCAAGAGAGATTCCCACCGGCTTGGCCGAGACCTTTACGATCCTTTCCCTGCGTTTATGTTCAATGTTGGGTGGCGACCAGTACTCCTTTATCTTACCGAGCTCTTTCAGCTTGATCCTGTTGCCCGACATGGTCATGATGCTGAGTTCCTCCAGGTCGGTAATGGAATTTCTGTATTCTTCTTCCAGGCGTACGATGATGTCGTACTCATCGCCTTCTTCCCTGAATTTTGATACCACCAGGCCATCAACCATGTTTCGGATATAACCCGACACCATAGCACTGTTAAGGCCGTGAAGGGCAAGCTTCTCGCGATCGAGAATGATCTGTAGTTCGGGCTTGTCCTTTTCACGGCTCACCGAGATATCCTCTGCACCGGGTACTTTGTTCAGTTTTAGGCTGATCTGATCGGCCAGCGCGTTGGTCTGCTCAAAGTCATAACCGAAAATTTCCACGTCTACCTGGTTGCCGCTTCCCCCGAACATGCTGCTTGATGTTGTGACTGAATAGGTGATAATCTCGGGAATAAGGTCGAGTTGATTGCGGAAATCTTCTGCAATTTCAAACACGGAGCGTTCGCGTTCCGTGACGGGCACCAGACGAGACATAAGATTGATCCGGTTGGATCCCGTAGTGTTGAAAAGCGAAAAGAAACTACCCTCTTCATCAGATCCGGCAGATACGGAAACCACAGTGATCTCGGGATAACGCTCCCTGATGATCTTTTCGAGCTTGCGGGCTGTTTTCATAGATTCTTCTACCCTTAAACCTGTTTGTAGTTCGATGGCTGCCTGCATGCTGCTTTCGTCACTTTCGGGCATAAAGTCGGTTTCGACGAAAAGAGCCCCTATCACAAGGCTGCCGGCAAATACGGCAAGGCTTATAAGAACAACAATCCGCTTATGACGAAGAGCCCAACGAATATTCATTTCATAAAAGTTGTCGAGCCTGTCGAGCAACCTCTTGATGGTTCGGTCATATATGGCATTCAGCCTGCGCTCCCTGGGCCTACGGGTCTTAAGAAGCTTCGACGACAGCATGGGAGTGAGAGAGATGGCAACCGTAGTGGAGGTAACCACCGTGATGGTGACAATCCATCCAAGTTCCTTGAACAGGACGCCTGTCATGCCGCCCACCAGTGTCAGGGGAAAAAATACTGCCACAATCACCAGCGTAGTGATGATCACGGCCAACCATACTTCGTTGGTAGCATAGATGGCTGCCTCGCGCGGACTGCTGCCCCGCTCGATATGCTTGGCGATGTTTTCCAGCACCACGATGGCATCGTCGATCACCATGCCGATGGCAATGGAGAGCGATGTGAGAGAGATCACATTGATCGAACTGTCAACCAAATACAGGTATAGAAAGGAAACGATGAGAGAGATCGGGATGGTCAGGATCACGATGAGCGTTGCCCGCCAACGGCCCAGAAAAAACAATACAACCAGGATCACGAAGAGCAGAGCCCACAGAAGGGTTTGTGACAGATTGCTGATCGATCCCATGATGAAATCGGAAGTGTCCATAATAGGTTCAACCCTGATATCGGGAGGCAGCGTTGGCAGAAGCACCTTCATTTGCTCGTTCACCTGCCTGGCAATACGCACTGTGTTGGCACCCGACTGCTTCATGACCATCAGCCTCACACCTCGTTTACCATTGATCTTTTCGTCGAGCGACTTGTCCTTGAGCGTATCCCTAACATCTGCTATATCGCGGAGATAGATAGGCTTGCCGGCCACATTGCCTACCACGATATGCTTAATTTCGTAGCTTTCCGAAAATTCGCCTTCGATCCTGAGCTGGTAATCAGATTCCCCCATCTTTATATTTCCTGAGGGCATGTTCAGATTCTCCGCGCTAATGGTATTTCCGATCTGCTCAAGGCTGAGCGCGTAGGCATCCAGCTTACGGGGATCCAGGTCTACATAGATCACCCTGATGGGTGTGCCCATGGTAGAGATCGATCCAATGCCTTCGATCCTGTTCAGGGGGTTGATCAGCTTTTCCTCGAGGATCTTCTCCAACCCGGGGTAGCTCTCATCAGCTGTCACCGCATAGAAAAGGATGGGCATCGCACTGGTCGAGAACTTAAATATCGATGGGCGGTCGCAGTCTTCCGGCAATTCATTGTATACCCAATCAAGTGTGCTGCGCACATCGTTCAATGACTCATCGAGGTTTGTCTCCCATTCAAATTCTAAAGTCACCAGCGAAAGGTTGTCGTAAGAAACAGATGTTACCTCCTTAAGCTTGTCGACAGAGTTCATGGCATCCTCGATGGGCTTGGTTATGTTGGTCTCAATATCGGAAGCATTGGCTCCCGGATAAGTGGTCATAATGCTGATATACGGAGGTTCCATCTCCGGGTAAAGGTCGACGGGGATCTGCACCAGCGAATAAAGGCCCATCACGATCACGGCAGTGAAGACCATGAGGGTGGTAATGGGTTTATTTACGGCACTTTTATAAATACTCATTGTTTCAGCCTTTAATGTTTTAAACGTATAAGATTATATCACTGGGCGCTTAATCGTTAACTACCTCAACGGGGACCTTATCGACCAAACGGGCCTGTCCGGCAATGATGAGCCGGCTTCCCTCCTCCAGTTCAGGCGAGATGATCTCTACCTGCTCATCAAAGCGCTGACCAAGTTTAACACTCACCCGTTTTGCCAGTCCCTGCTCTTCCACAAAAACATAGCGCTCATCGGATCCCTGCATTTTGAGCACGGCCAGGGCAGGAACTACCATTGCTCTCTTTTCTCCAAGCTCCAGATCGACACGGATGAACATTCCCGGCCTTAATTTCTGTCCGGGATTGTCGATCCTGAGTTCTGCCTGAAAGCTATGTGTATTGGGATCAATGGTGGGATACCTGCGTATGATCACCCCTGTATATGTTTGGCCGGGATAAATGTCGGATATGATCCCGGCTTCCATGCCTTCCCTGATCTCAGGAAAATAGGATTCCGGAATGTTTATCATCGCCTTCAGGGGATCGATCTGCACCAGGGAGATAATGGCTGCCTTGCCGGCAATGGTGTTGGGCGCTCCCGAATACATCTCTCCATCTTCGAAGTACTTGCCCGAAACTACCCCGTTGAATGGCGCCAGCAATTGCGTGTTCTCTTTCAGGTAGTCTACGTTGCTCCTGGCCACCTCATACTGCGTACTGATCTGGTCAAACTGTTGCCCGGTAACGCTACCAACCTTATAAAGTGTGTCGATCCGATAATAATCATTCTCAAGGTTTTTCAACTGCAATATGGCCTGTTGCAATTGTGTCTGATCCATCTGTACGAGCAGGTCTCCTTTGCTTATATGGCTTCCGACTTCAACATAGATCTTCTCAATGCGTCCCGGGGTAGAAGGCACCAGATGAACCTCTTCATTGGGAATGAGTGTTGAAGTGTATTCTATGTTTTTTCCAATGGTCCGGAAATCTAAGCTCATGACCTTTACCCTCTCGGTCCTGGTATAGTCGTTCGACTGGTCTCCGGTTTCTGTCGATGGAGTGTCGGTGCCCCGGGTGCAGCCCATGATAATCAGGGCCGGTAATAAGGGTAGGAGAAAAAATTTCAAGTATTTCATTTTGGTGTATGATTAATAGTGTTTTACAGTGTATTCATAAGTTTCTGCAGGTCGAGCCTTGCATTCAGCAGGGTAATGATCGACTGAACATAGTCGGATACCGCCTGCAGGTAATTGTTGTTCGACAGGTTAAGGTCAAGGCTGGAAGCAATCCCCTGCTCATACCTGAACTGGTAGTCCTGGTAAATCCTGAGTGCCACGTCGGCATTCTTTTTCCTGTTAAGGTACTGGTCGATGGCATTGGCCAGATTGTAGCGCAACTGTTTCCCGGTAATCGAGAGCTGCTCTTCGAGGAGGATCTTGTTGTTCTGTGTTTTTTCCAACTCTATTTTAGCCTGGTTCATCTGGGCTATTCTCATGCCACTCGAAAATATCGGAATGTTAAGGTTGAGGCCGATTACATTCTTTGGCGACAGGTCGAAATCGGATTTCAGTATTTTGTTGGTATGAGAATAGAATCCGTTAAGCGTAGGCAGAAAATTCATTTTCTGCAAACCAACCTGCTTTTCGGAAAGCCGTTCCTGGATGAGCATAAGTTTATAATCAAGGTTTTGGTCGATAGTAAACTCCTGATTGAGGATTCCGGTAAAATCAAAATTCTCCAGAAAATAGTCAAGCGAATCGGTCAGCTCGAGGGGTGTGCCGGCCTTTACCCCGAGCTGGAAGCGAAGAAGATTATACGACAACTCCCGCTGCCGCTCGGCTGATTTGAGGGCATTCTCAAGGCTCGACTGCTGGACCTCGAGCTGGTCGAGGTCGAGTTTTTCGGCCATGCCCACTGATACCATTGCTTCTGTGTTGTTGAATATCTTGCGGGTATTTTCGATGTTCTCCCTGATGATATCAATGGTGAGGTCCGAAACCAATGCACCATGATACGAGCGGGTGACCAGCTCCCTGATGTCCTGGCCGGTCTTGAGGTAGTTCGTCCCTTCCATCTCCTTGTATATCTTCACCATTTGCAGGCCAACGATAAAGTTGCCGCTGAAGATCATCTGCGAGAGGTTAAAATACAGGTTGCTGGTTGGTTTGAAGGGGATGGTTTGTGGCGGCAGCGCTTCGTTGAAGCGGAATTCCATTTCGGCACCCATGAAATTTGAATAATCCATGGCCACCTCGGCCTGGGGCAGGAAAGAAGATATGGATTCGTTGATCTTCTTTTGTGCCTGTTCTACCGAAAGGGCGGCATTTTCGACCTGCTTGTTGTATTCAAGGGCATAGTTTTGGGCTTCTTCGAGCGACAGGCGGAGGGTTTCCTGGGCAAATGCCCCTCCCGCCAGAACAACGGCGCCTATCAATATTGCTAATCTGAATGTTCGCATAAATATTAACTCCCTGTATTTTTGTTCCTGACAAATCATGTTTACAATAATGTGATATATTCTTCAATGAGTTTTCTTCCCTTTTCCGTTGCTATACCCATATAATAGGGGATGATGGTGTTTTTAAGGATATCAGTCCTCGAAATTCCGGCCGGATAGGAATCCTTTTCATGAAAAGAATCCATGATGATATGGATGAAGTTGTCGACCAGTTCCATATTGAGGTCGTCACGGAAGATCCCCTGCTTCACACCTTTCTCCAGAATAAGATATGAAAACGATCCTGTTACCGGCTTATTCCGTTTTTTCATGGTCTCCCACAAATGCGGATACCCCTTTCTGATGTCTTCGAAAAACATAATGTTGATCGAAGATTTCTTCTTCTCGCCATGCTGACCCAGCTGGTAAAGCGCTTCGATCACATTGGAGGATTCGTTGAGAATGGCATTTATTTCAGTATTATGTTCCCGGTGCATCGTTTCCAGGCATTCCCACAGCAAGGTATCTTTGTCGCTGAAAAGTTCGTAGATGGTTCGTTTCGACATACCCAACTCCGTGGCGATCTGATCCATTGTTACCTGGCGTATCCCATAGCGGGTAAACAATCCGATAGATTTGAGCACAACTCTTTCCCGGGTTTCCATACTTGAAAATTTCGACAAAAATATGAAAACTCATTTGGTTTGCAAAGTTTTATTAAATTTTAATCCCTTAATTATTCTGCTCTCAACAGATGAGCGATTATGACATTTATATCATAGGATTCGTGAGATCCGGAAATTTTTTTATTTTTACTGAACCCAAACAAAATAATAATGCATTCCCGTATCAAACTGGTCATTATTAGTGTTTTTATTACGCTCTGCTCTCACGGTCAAAACTTTGACAAAACCAATCATTTCCTGAGTGACGGGAAAAACATCCTGCCTGAAAACTTCGAAAGTTTGCTCGACAGCTTAAGCATATCATTGTCATTGCCGCCCGACTCTCTCCGGAGGTATAAAGCATGGCTCTTATCGGACAGGAAAAGGCTTCTTGCAGGGAACAATGAATTTTACAAAGTGCATTATTATATTGAGCTGGCAAAAGTTCACGGGGCTCTGGATGAATATGAAACGGCATATAGAAGCATTGATTCTGCATTGGTGGCTTTCGATCATAATTCCTTTCCTGGAGCATACAAGAAGGTAATAAATGCTGCCATTGCTATTGCAAGGAAATATAAAGATTACCATGCGCTTATCCGTTACCTGGAGATGCTGCTGCAATCCGGAACCATCGATCACGATTCTCTCAGCTTAGGTCATGTACTGATAGAAATGGCACAACTGCACCTTGGATTACACCAGTATAAGGAGTCATCGGAATATGCCTGTAAAGCGCTTCCTGTTCTTCAGAAGAACGGTGATACGCACGGAATGGTCGACCTGTTGGTTGTGATGTACCACGACTCGTTCCACATAAACAGCGATACAACGAATATGGATTATCTTTCCCAGGCGAGAGATATTGCCTTTGAGTCGGGAGATTCCATGGCAATCGCTAACGTTTACGAGAATATCGGAATGTCGTACTATCGCGACGGCAAACAGCAAAATGCCATAGAATATTATAAGTTGGCCCGGTCGTATATACCCGAAAAAGGGCTCAATACCTGAGGTAAGTATCGCCATTTATCAAATGCTCAGCAGCCTGTTACTCGAAGATGCTGATGCGGCTTATGAGCTATCATTATTTGTGGAACTGTAGGCCAGGAAATACAACAAACTGGAATATCTAAGCAACGCATACAGGGCCAGGGCCACATGTTTTGCCCATTGGAATATGACCGACTCGGCCAGGACATTTCTCGAAAAAGCCCATGAAGAGCGAAGCAAATATTCGCAAAAGAATAAAGCTTCGCCTGGATTCTATTACTACCTCTACAGCACTGCTTTGATGATCAATGATTTCAATGCTGCATTGAAATACCTGAATATCTCAATGGCACAACAAAGGAGAATTAACAGGGAGTATGCAGCAGAGGATCTTAACAAGACCAGGGCAGGATTTGACTACGGGCTTCAGAATGAAAGGATCAGCAAGCTGAAGCTGGAAAATGAGCTAAAAAGGCAATCAATTGTCCGGCAAAAGATGATCATCGGGTTTGCCGGCACCATTCTCATCATCCTTTTCATTTTTCTCTACCTGATGAGAAGACAGCTCCGGACGCTAAAGAATGCCTATAAAAATATGGTCAGGAAATACCTGGAAATCGACAGCTTGAACAAAAGCCTTACCAGTTGTGAAAAGAAGGCGGTATCCATGAGTACAAGGCTCACCATTAAAGATGAAGAAAAGCTCTACCTGAAGGCCAAAAAGCTTTTCGAATAAGACCATATTTACAAGCAGCACAACCTCACTGCAGCTGTCATGGCCGAACGCCTGAGAACCAATACAACTTATCTTTCGGCCATCATCAATAAAAGATTCAGACAGCCATTCAAGTCAGTTGTAAATAAATACCGCATCGACGAAGCCCGCAAGATAATTGTTTCTGAACAATATGCCAACTATAGTATCGAAGGGATTGCACACGAAGTGGGATTCCAGTCCCGTTCAGTTTTCTATCAGGTCTTCAGACAGGAGACCGGCATGACGCCTTCCGCTTATATCGAAGCATACCGCGATGTAAGTGGGGAACTTGCATCCGCTCAGCGCCATTAGTTTCTATCCCGGAACAATCTCTACTGATCTGTCCTGTTTTATAAATCCAAACAGGCATAATTTGATTTCCAATTAGTTACACCATACTTTCGTCGGTGCACAAAAACAAATGCACACATCCATGAAAGAAAAGTTCCTCATCCTCATCATAATCTTAAATATGTGCGGGCGCATATTCTCCCAGGATACTGAAGCCAGGAATACGATCTACACGAATATCAATGTCCCGATCGTCATCGACCAGTTTTTCCATTGCAATTACCGGGATCCGGCTGTAAATGATTACAGCAAAGAATACATTAATGTAAGTGAAGATATTTCCTTTGACTTGAAAAATGCACCGATGAACGTAGCCGGCGACCGCTTTTCGGGAACCTGGAGCAATCCCAACTATCCTTTCGAAACTATTGCCTTCAGCGGGGAGGTTTCGCCCGACCGTATGGAACTGAAAAGACTGTACCTCGAAAAATCGATGCATCTCCAGGATAAAGATTATTATTTAGAGAAAAGGAGTGCAGCGGTACTCTTTGA
The DNA here is from genome assembly GCA_032250805.1 of Bacteroidales bacterium. Classification (GTDB taxonomy): domain Bacteria; phylum Bacteroidota; class Bacteroidia; order Bacteroidales; family B18-G4; genus B18-G4. Next base: position 271 of record JAVVEM010000005.1, on the reverse strand, counting down.
GGATGTCCCCATGTTCAACGGGGTATGTAAATTCGACAAGAGCAAGAGCGCGCTCAGTGTTATGCACTATTCACATTCCAGGATCACCCGCGGCCGTAAATACACCAATAGCGACCAGTGGGTTTTTAAGGGAACCAAAATGGACAGGATCGAGGATAATCCTGACCTGGCATACATACGCTTGCAAATCAAGCTGTTCATGGATGGACCGGCATCATATATTATCGATGTGGAGAAGATACGCGGAGCGCAGGTGGACTGGGAGCCCCCG
>JAVVEM010000038.1:0-34558 GCA_032250805.1 Bacteroidales bacterium | reverse complement strand
ACCCCTTCTCCTCCAAGGAGAAGGGGAGCACCGGAGTGACTGCATGTTCCATTGAGCATTTTTCATGTTACATGTTACATTTTGTTCACATGACACATGACACATGACGCATGATAAATGGTGCATGGGATTGGTATGGGGATACATTTGACCAGGTATCCGCATGGAAACAATTCACTATCAGCAACTAATATTTAATTTTACCATTGCTTTTTACATAATTTATATCTATATTTATAAAATGTTTTTAAACAGCTCTTAATATTTGAATTTTCCTCATTATGAAAACAATCCTCATCCTGGCATTCTTATTATTATCTGTCAGCCTGAATGCTCAAAACCAACATTCATCAAGGGCAGCAGGTAATAATTTTAAGATAAAAGACATTACTGACAACCTCCCGGTCGACACACAACGATTTGACCACATTGTTCGCACAACTCAGGGCTATCCCTTGTCAGATGGCTCTGTAATTCAGGTTTACGACAGCATTTACCACTGGATCTCCATTGATCCTGGCATCGGGTTTAATCTTGATTACAAAATAATAGATATGGTATATAATGACAATTATAACCTGACAGGTAAATTAATGCAACAATGGAATGGAACTTCATGGGTAAATTATTATCGATATATGTACACCTATAATGACGATAATATCCTGGCATCTAATGTTCTTCAAGCCTGGGCGGGAGGTGAATGGGTGAATTCAAGGCAATCTGTATATGCCTATGATGCCAACGAGAACCTGAGTTCTGAAATAGACCAGCAATGGAATAACAATACCTGGGAAAATGATAATTTCATTACCTATACCTATAATACTGAGAACATACTGATCAGTGAAATATTCCAAAATTGGAATGGCCAGAACTGGATCAATCTTACCAAAGAAATTTACTCCTATGATCAGGGCAATAATCCAACCATCAAATTATACCAGTACTGGAATGGCAATGCATGGGTTGACGAATACCGGTTTGTGAACAACTACGATGCGGGTAACAACCTCATCGATGCAACTTACCAGAAATGGAACGGCAATGAATGGCTGAACAGAAGTCAATACATTTATACTTACGACGATCATAGCAATATGATCATCGAACACAAGAAAGAATGGGATAGCAATACCTGGACAAATTCTTCCCTCAGGGTTTGTAATTACGACAACCATGATAACCGAACAATGGATATGCTCCAGAATTGGAATGGAATCAACTGGGCCAATAGTGAAAGATATACCTACACCTGGGATGACAATAATTTTATGGAAAGTCAATCCTTTATATACTGGAACATGGCCGGCACAGAGATTTTGGGGGAAGACAGCATATATTATTACTTCCATACTGCACTTGGCATCAATGAACTGACTACGGAAGAAATCGTCGCTGTTTATCCTAATCCTTGCAGGGATAAATTTACCATACAATGCAATTGCAAGGTATTAATAGGCGGAATTTACAACTTATCCGGCGAGCTCATCCATCAACTCAATGGTATTGCCAGTGGCACTGCAAATGTGATAGACCTCAGAACTTACCCAAAAGGACTTTACATTATCAGGATATATACTGGCACTAAAACCTATGCAACGAAAATTATTTATCAATGATTTTTAAGATTAGATGATGAAGACAAGTATCCTCTTTCTAGCCCTTGTATGTGCAATCACAGCATTTTCTCAGGATCGATTCAAAACATTTTCTACCGAAAATCTTCAGGGTACGATCAACAACAATCCACAGCCAAATTCACTTATCCAGATAAATGACAGCCTCTATAATTGGCAATGGAACGTGCCCGGCTGGGTATACAATTTCAGGATCATCGATATGATTTACGATGCCAATAACAAGCTGCTGAGCGAGACTCATCAGCAGCGAACCGGATTGAATTGGGAGAATTATTTGAAACTGCATTATACCTATGATAGCAATTCAAATATGACACAAAAAACCCTGCAAACATGGAATGGAAGTGAATGGATAAATGATATCCAGTACATCTACACATATAACGCCAATGATTTAATGCAAAGTGAATCCTTTCAAAAATGGAATGGCACAACATGGGAAAATCAAGACAGAAGATCCTGGACGTTTACCATTAACAATAAACTATTGAGTGAGTTATATCAAATATGGTACGCTTTAAGTTGGGAAAACGAATCATTGACAACTTATACATATAATTCAGGCAACGACCTGACAAGTATCCTTTACCAGGTATGGAATGGGGGTATATGGGTGAATGATTATCAATTCACTTTAAACTACGATGCTTTCGGAAATCTTTCAACCAGGCTATACCAGTCCTGGGATGGCATTCAATTCCAGAATTCCTATATCAAAATTTATGCTTATGATGGGAACAATAATAGGCTGAGTGAACTTAACCGTATTTGGGTAAATGGATACTGGAACGATAATACCCGTTATATCTATGAATATGATAATAGCAATAACATGATACGCGAGCAATACCAGAAATGGAATAATAGCGCATGGGTGTATGATTACCAGGTCCTTTATACGTATGATTCCAAAAACAGGATGACGAAATTAATACAACAATACTGGGATATGTTTTCCTTCGAAAATGAATTTCAAAACATCTATACGTACGATGCAGATGATAGTCTGATATGCCAGCTATCGCAGAAGTGGAATGGCAACAATTGGATAAATGACTATAAAAGCAATTACTGGTATGACAACGACCATTTCAGGGAGTGCTATTCAGTAAAACATTGGAATGAGACCGGAACAGAAGTTATCTCAGGCGATAGTACACATTATTATTATCATACGGTACTAGGCATAGATGACCCGGAGATCACATCCGAAAGAATATCCATATACCCTAATCCTTGCAACGGAAAGTGCACCATCATATGCATGAGCACAATAAAGTACATTGAGATATACGATATCCGGAGCCAATTGATCTGTACCAACTATTATGCAAATACACAGCCACCCTATAAGCTAGATCTCAAGCATTTAACAAATGGGATGTATATTTTACTAATATATACCGGATCGGAAATCTTCTCTGGGAAAATCATCTCATTATTTTAAAATTTTGGACCATGAAAACAATGATTCTTTTTGTCGTTCTTGCATTATCAACATATGCATATTCTCAGGATCTGCAGATACCTTTATTCTCAACCGACAATAAACGCGATATGCCTGTAAACGACAACCAGCAATCATCATGGATCCAGATTTATGATAGTATATGTTTTTGGGACTGGAATACTGCAAACAATCAGTGGGATCTGTTTTATATGATCAAAGGCATGCATTATGATGATAATAATCTGTTGCTGGGCGAAAGATACCTGACCTGGAAAGGCACTCACTGGGAGTATTACATACAGTATTCCTACACTTATGATGACAATAAAAACATGACATTGAAATTATGCCAAAACTGGGTTTTAAATAACTGGGTAAATGATAGTGAATCCCTCTACATATATGACGAAAATGGTAACCTTACAAGTTATATATCCCGTGATTGGAAGAACAATACATGGGAAAATAAACACAAAACAACCTGGGCGTTTGATATAAACAATAACGTTACACTCATTATACATCAAAACTGGAATGGAAGTACCTGGGTAGATTCTTATTTGTATGATTATTCCTATAATGCCTTTAATATGCTTTCAAGTGTCACCGAACAGAAATGGGAAAACAACAACTGGGAGAATTACAAGCAATTTATATACACTTATGATGAAACCTTAAATATGACCGAAAAAACCCAGAAACTCTGGAACAGCAGTTATTGGTTAAACTGGTACTCAAACAGTTATACCTATGATGATAATAACAACCTGACAAATGACCTGTTTAAAATATGGAGTGGTTCTTCCTGGGATAAGAACAAACAATATTTACACGCTTATGATGAGGACAATAATCTAAAAGAAATACTGGCTCAACAATGGGCTGATTTCGCCTGGATGAACCTGTCTGTCAACAACATGAGCTATGATATGAATGGCAATAAGTTGAGTGAAATCCACAAAAAATGGAATGAGAACACATGGGTTAACGATGAACAATATAATTTTGAATACGACCCCAATAATTTTACTTTAAACCAGGTTTACAAACGCTGGAACAGCAATGGTACGCTGATTGAATCCGGAGACAGTGTTGCTTATTATTTTCATACAGTCCTTGGCATGAGTGATTTAAATATTGAAGCTGATAACAACTTCGTTTACCCGAATCCTTCTTCAGGCCTTATTCATATTGCAAGCCCGGCAGGTGGTATCCTATCCATATTTAATATTAACGGGCAGGAAGTATTTAACATGGAAACCCATGGTCTTATCGAAACCATTAATATTTCAGACCTAAATAACGGTATTTACCTGTTGAGGATCATTAACAGTGAAGACGTGATAAGCAGTAAATTCATCAAACAATAAGATTATTCCTTCGAAATTTTTGTTTAGATCTGGTTATGTTATTGTCCTTAATATCTGGACCAGGTCCCTGATTGAACAACAAGATGCTGACAGTTGGCATTGAGCATTTTTCATGTTATATGTTATCTTTTGTTTAAATGGTATATGACATATGACGCATGATAAATGATGAAGGGGAGATGGTGAGATGGTGAGAAAACCTCACATTATATCTACATATCTATTTATTTACTTGACACGAACATTTCATTAAAATATATTTGCTTTTCAATTGAAGGTTTCTACCTGAAGGTGTCGCGGGAATCCATCCCAGGTTAGCTACTTATCTTCGACTTATTTCATTTCTTATAGCATTTATCAACAAGCAGCTTAAATTAGAATTATCCTGATGCTATGAAGAATATATATGCTCCTTTTATTCGTCTGTTTTCGACATATATAGAAACCCACAGTATATATAATACTTTATCCACACGTGGTATTCTAATATACAATACCAATACTTAAGGCCGCTATTTCCCATAAGTAAATTTAAAGATGCCGGGAAATAATTGCCTTTTTTTATTTCTGCTTATTCATTAAAGAAAGGAGGTTCTTGGCACAGAAGAAATTACACAGAAAAAATGCTGACAGCATTCATATTCAATACCCTGACGCCAGGGCATAATAGGCGTAATAAATAAGACTATTAACAATTAAAACAAAATATCATGAAAAACAATCTATTTATAGCATGTATTTTTCTGCTTAGCGCTGTTTTATATTCAGCAAATTCATATGCAGGCATAGCTTATCCTTATCCTGTAAAAATCACCCAAACGGACGGAACCGTGATCACTGTTATCCTGCAGGGCGATGAAAGAATAAAATGGGCCAAAACCACTGATGGCTATACTTTACTCTATAATGATTATGGAGTTTTTGAATACGCAAAACTTGATGCATCAGGCAATTTAGTTCCATCAGGAATTAAGGCGCATGATCTTGCAGAAAGGGCTCCCACTGAGGCCTCATTCCTCTCCACTGTCGCAAAAAACCTGTTCTATAACAGGACACAGGTATCTACTTTGCTGCAGATCTCCAATATTTATCCTCCAACCGATGCCATAACTGCATTTCCAACCACAGGAAACGCAAAACTATTGTGCATTTTAATAGGATATTCAGATCTGGCATTCACCGAAACTCAGGCAAATTTTAACAATCTCTTCAACCAGGTTGGTTATGGAACCTATGGTAGTGTGAAAGACTACTACGAAGAAAATTCGTATGGCCAGTTTCATTTAACGGTTGACGTAGCAGGACCTTATACGGCATCCGAAACAAAAGCTTATTACGGTGCCAATAATGCAAGCGGTGATGATATACGCCCAAGGGAGCTGGTGACGGAGGCAGTAAATTTAGCTGATCCAGATGTAAATTATGCTGATTATGATAATGATAATAACGGCAGTGTTGATGGAGTTTATGTTATTTATGCCGGCTATAATGAAGCCGAAGGCGGAGGGGCCGACTGTATCTGGTATCACGCCTGGAGCATTCCAACCGTTACGCTTGATGGAAAAGATATCAGCGCTTACTCATGCTCAGCTGAATATAAAGGCAATTCAGGAACGAATATTTCCGGTATAGGAAATATTTGCCACGAATTCGGTCATGTATTGGGAGCACCCGACTTTTATGACACCGATTATGGAACAGGCGGACAATATGGTGGTCTGGGAGGCTGGTGTACCATGTCGAGTGGCAATTTCAATGGCGACCGTGATTGCCCGGCTCATTATAATCCGTTTATAAAATATCATTACTACGGCTGGGCACCTGCCCCACCAATACTGAACAGCCAGACCGAAATGACAATACTCAATTCAACAGATAATGCCGATCAATTCTTTAGATATAACACTACTACAACGGATGAGTTCTTCATCTTTGAAAATCGGCAGCAAACCGGCTTTGATGAATTCGTTCCCGGGCACGGACTTTTGATCTATCATGCCCATAAGGATCTTTTAACGGGTGGTATAAATAAAACACATCCGCAAAAATTCTATCCTGTCTGTGCCAATGCCGGTACTGAACCATCTGCTACGGCGGCAGACTACGGCAATATTAATAGTAATGATGTTCCATTCCCCGGCAATGGCAATAAAACAAAGTTCACCGATGCTACCATACCAAGCTCTAAAGCATGGGACGGAAGCAACACAGGTTATCCTATCGATTTCATTACTGAAAATCCGGATGGTTCAATATTTTTATGCTTTATGGGCTGTGCCCCTGTGGCAGATTTCATGGCCGATGAAACGAATCCCTGTACCGGAAATACTGTTTACTTCTCCGACTTGTCGGAATACGAACCCACTTCATGGGCGTGGGAGTTTACACCCAATACGGTTAGCTTTACCGGTGGCACGAATGCTTCGAGCCAAAATCCTCAGGTGATATTTAATGAAGCAGGTGATTACACCGTTAAGCTTACCGCAACAAATGACTATGGATCAGATGAGGAGATAAAGGTGGACTATATTGAAGTTGATACAGAACCAGTTGTGACTTTGCATCCCTCTGATTATGCAGCCGAATGGGGCGATGATGTTTCATTCACTGCAGATGCTACCGGCATACCAACGCCAACAGTTCAATGGCAAAGGAGCACAAATGGTGGCAGTACTTTTCTTGATATCTCCGGCGAAACAAACCTGACGCTAAACCTCTCCTGCGTTACACTCGAAATGGATGGATATCAGTACCAGGCTGTTTTTACCAACAGGTGTGGGGTTGCAGTTTCTGACCCTGCCGAACTTAGCGTTGTACCAAAATCGATAGCAGGAACAGTAACAATTGCCCCTAATCCGCAACAATACAGCGACATTGTTGACATTAGTGTTGAGATCACAGATGGATACACCTGCGGCGAAATGGCAGCTACCGGTGCCGACATATATATTGGTACGCAGTATATGGGTACAGTCAATTTTTCTGTATCGGGATCGGATCTGACAGCCACCCTCAGCGATGTGTATTTGCTTGAACCCACACCCTTTGGCACTCTGCCAACTGGTCAGATGGCGCCCGGCAATCATTTAGTTACAGCTGAACTGCTGAATGTAAATACTAACTTCAGTGTATCTGATCCGACTGCAATTCTCAATATTCTGCAGGAAGATGCCAGGGCAACCTATACCGGAGTATTCTATACAAGCACGCAGGGAGTGAACTCCGATGAGGCAATCGTTACCCTGAGTGCCACGATCAAGGACATCACTGCCGTTGATCCGGGGTCTGATCCTGATGCCGGCGATATCCGCAATGCCACCCTTTCTTTTGTCGACAGGGATGGAGGAAGTATCGCAACAGATGTCCCGATCGGACTGGTTGATCCCAATGATCCTACAGTGGCCGTGGGTACAACCGATTGGAATGTAACTATTGCCGGTGATGCAGAGGATTTTACCATTGGCGTTGTGGTGGATGGTTATTATGTGCGTAATAGTTCCGAAGATGATATTATCGTAACTGTAGCCAAACCTCTTCCGAACTTTGTTACGGGCGGAGGGTATATCACTCTTGAAAGTCCGGCCGGCATGGTGGCTGGTGATGTGGGAAGCAAGAATAACTTCGGCTTCAATGTGCGGTTTAACAAGAATGGAACCAATCTGAGGGGAAAGGTGAACACCATCATCAGACGGACTGAATGGGATGGCGTTCATACCTATCAGATCAAAGGAAACAAGATCAATTCCCTGGCGATACTCCCCGATGATGAAGGAGGTGAAGCCACCATCAACTGCAAGGCAAGCATTGAGGATATTACAGATCCGCTGAATCCGGTTTCGGTAGAAGGAAATGCATCCATGCAGATCAATATGGACGATAATGGAGAGCCCGGAGTTAATGATCTCATCGCAATTACGATCTGGGACAAGTGGGGTGGTTTGTGGTATGCCAGCAACTGGAATGGCACACGTACCAACCAGCAACTCCTGGATGGAGGCAACCTGGCTGTGCACAGCGATGGTTCATTCAAATCGTTTGCAGCGGTGAATGACGGTGACAACACATCGGATAATGGTCTGTCCATCGCCCCCAATCCGAATAACGGTCAATTCACCATCATGTTTGAACCTGTGCTTTTACCGGGATCGCGTGTACTTATAACCGATATGAAAGGGCAGGTCATTGACGAGTTCCTGTTAAATACCAATGCACAAAATATTGACATAAAGGGATCAGTAAGAGGTATTTACCAGGTAATTGTTTTTAACGGTTCAGTGGTATACAAAGCAAAAGTTGCAATCAATTAAAAAGTATGTTTTAAAGACCTCACAGCATCATCGACCTGTGAGGTCTTTTTTATCTTTTTGCCCTATTTTCGGGGAGATCATAAACAATACGATGAAGGCCATCAACACCGCAATCAATGCTCCCGCAAAAAAGGCAGCATTCATCCCATAAACAGCAAAAGCCATACCCATGAGCACCGGGCCAAGAGTCTGGCCCAGCCTGAGTACCGTACCATTTGCCGACATGAAAGCGGCACGGTATTCCAGTGGGGCACTGCCAGCCAGCAGGGTTTGCAAGGCAGGGATATTCACTCCCTGCGCAGCACCAAACAAAGCTGAGGGAAGCAGCATCCACCACTTGCTCTCCACCAGCGGAATACCGAGAATGGAAAGGATATATACAATATTTACCAGGAACAAAAGCCACTTATAGGAAATCTTTGCCACCAGCCAACGCATTTGAGTCGACATGACTGCCGTGCTCACCGAAGCAAAGGAAATGATGATCCCTATCTCGTATGGTGGGGTATTGAATTGTTCAAACAGGTGGATTGGGAGATAGGTAAGGAATGAACCGTAAAGAATAATAAAGGTTAAACAACTGAGAAGAAAAAGCCCAATCACATTTTTGCTGGTAAACGACTTTAATACTGCCCTTAGGTAAGCTCCCAGCACCTGATGATTTACCGGTTCAGGATTATCGAGACTAATGATCACCAAAATCCCCACGGGCAGGGCCAGGACAGGAAGAAAAAAAGGAAAATACCAGGCAAATGTGGCAAGCAGTCCGCCAATGGCCGGATAGAGGGCCGTACCAATACTAAGCACGCTGGCATTGTAACCCATTGCTGCAGCTCTTTCGCGTCCCGAGTATAGGTCGCCGATAAGGGTGATGTTGAGGGCCCCTATGGCTGCCGCACCCGTACCCTGTACAAAGCGCAAAAACACGAGCCAGCCAAAATCCCGCGTAAAGCCACACATCATGCCGGCCAGTGCAAACAGAAACAGTGAGGGCACGAGGATCTTTTTCCTGCCAAAACGGTCGGCCAAAACCCCCAGCACCGGCGACAGGATCACTCCCGGCAGGGTAAACATGGTGATGAGGAGCCCAACCTTCCCTGTCGAAATTCCAAAAACCTCTCTCACCAGCGGAAAAGCAGGTGTAACGGAAGTAACGCCCATCACTGCGATGAGGGTAACAAAAAAAACAATATGCAGGTTAAGCTGCTTTAAAAGGGGTTTGTTTTTTGTATACATCCGGTGTGAAGTTTATGATAAAGATATAGAAATACAAATAGGTTTCCAACACCAATACCTCAGGATGCTGTTTTTGCATATCTTTGCACCACAAAACATTAGCCATGCCAAACATTCTCGCCATTGTGGGACGGCCCAACGTGGGCAAGTCTACCTTCTTTAACCGGCTTACACAAAGCCGGCAGGCCATCGTGGAAGAAACCAGTGGCGTGACACGCGACAGGCACTATGGGACTTCCGACTGGAATGGCATTGATTTTTCGGTGATCGACACCGGAGGCTATGTTGTAGGATCAGAAGATATTTTTGAGGAAGAGATCCGCAAACAGGTAAATCTGGCCATCGACGAAGCGGACGTGATCGTGTTTATGGTGGATGTAAAAGAAGGCATCACGAGCATGGACGAGGATGTTGCCAACATCCTCCGAAGGATCAGCAAAAAAGTTTTTCTGGTGGCAAACAAGGCCGATAATGCCACACGTGTGCAGATGGCAGGCGAATTTTTCGCCCTCGGGCTGGGTGAAGTATATCCCTTATCATCGATCAATGGATCCGGCACCGGCGAGCTCCTCGACCAGGTAGTGAAAGAATTCCGTGCCATTCCTGATGATGATGAGCCCGATCTACCCAAATATGCTGTTATCGGACGTCCCAACGTGGGCAAATCAAGTCTGATAAATGCCCTGATCGGGCAGGAAAGAAATATTGTTACCCCAATTGCCGGCACTACCCGCGATTCGATCTATATTCCTTTTAACAGCTTCGGGCATGAATTTCTTTTTGTGGATACCGCCGGACTGCGCCGCAAGAAAAAAGTGCATGAAGACATCGAATTCTACTCCGTGATGCGTTCAATAAGGGCCATCGAAAAGGCAGATGTGTGTATCCTGATGATCGATGCTCAGGATGGCATCGAATCGCAGGACCTTAACATCCTCCGCCTCTGCGAAAAGAACAACAAGGGAGTGGTGCTGGTGATCAATAAATGGGATCTTGTTGAAAAAGAAACCAATACCCATAAAGAATACAAAGAAGCCATACTCCAAAAAACCGCTCCTTTTACCGACATCCCGGTCCTTTTCACTTCGGTAACCAACAGACAAAGGATATTAAAGGTACTGGAAGCAGCCAACAAAGTTTATCAAAACCGCAGCAAACGGATCAGTACATCAAAGCTGAACGATGTCATGCTGCCACTGATTGAAAAGTACTCCCCTCCCCTGGTCAGGGGCAACCGGATCAGGATCAAATACATCACGCAACTGAAGCTGGCCTATCCGGCATTTGCTTTTTTCTGCAACCTGCCCGACCATATCAAGGAACCTTACCAGCGCTATCTCGAAAACCAGTTAAGAAAGAACTTCGATTTTGAGGGCGTACCCATTACTTTATATTTCAGGAAGAAGTAGGCATGGAGAGTGTTCGCATCGACAAATGGCTCTGGGCCGTCAGGGTTTTTAAAACCCGCAGCCAGGCAGCTGCGGCCTGCAAGGGTGGAAAAATAAAGATCGACGGGCAAAATGTAAAAGCATCGCGCGAATTAAAAGAAGGCGAAGAGATCAGCGTTTCACTCACCTCTTTCACAAAAACCATAAGGGTAAAAGCATTGCTGCAGAACAGGGTTGGCGCCAAACTTGTTGATGATTATATGCACGACCTCACCCCGCAGGAGGAGTATGACAAACAGAAAATGAAAGAAAAACTTAACATGGAATACCGCCAACGGGGCGAAGGCCGGCCCACAAAAAAGGAGCGCAGAATTATTGAGCGGCTCAAGAAATATAAGTTTTGAATTTTGGGGCTCAGCTTCAGGCCTGCCTATTCATCATAATTGATCTCCTTTAAAAGCTCTCCTTCTTCATTCCAGAACTTCCAAACACCATTACGGATGCCATTTTCATAACTCCCTTCAAAGTGCTTATTTCCGTTTTCATGCCATGTTGTTCCAAAACCATCGCGCAGATCGTTCTTGAAATATCCGTCGCTCCACTTATTCCCGTTCTCGTACCAGTATACCCAATGGCCATTGCGCTTCTCATCAGCAAACTCTCCTTCGTAGCGTACAGATCCGTTTTCATAATAAGCAACCACCTTTACCCGCTCCTTAAACCCGTCGGCCATTTTGTAATAAACCACCAGTCGCGGGCTTCCGTCAGGATGAGTATCTTCAACAACTTCTTCAAGTTTGGGGCCGCATGAAACAAGGAACAAGAGCGGCAATAAAAGCAATACATATTTTTTCATCTTTCGTTACATTATCGGTCAAACAATAATCTTTCACCTTTTTGTTTATCGTCGAACACGCCTTGATTGAATGCCAGGTGTCCGTTTACGAATGTATGGGTCACCTTCGACCTGAAATGCTGTCCTTCGAAAGGCGACCATCCGCACTTATATAAAATATTGTTTTTTTCTACTTTCCAGGGTGCCTCCAGGTCGACCAGCACAAGGTCGGCGGCATAGCCTTCACGGATAAAGCCCCTGTTCTTTACCCTGAAACACACAGCGGGTGCATGGCACATCTTTTCCACCACTTTTTCGATGCTGATGACCCCCTTATGATAAAGTTCAAGCATAACCATGAGTGAATGCTGCACCAGCGGTCCCCCTGAGGGTGCACTAAAATATTTGTTTTGTTTTTCTTCGCGCGTATGTGGGGCATGATCGGTAGCCACAACATCAATTTTGTTGGCCAGCAGTCCTTTCAGGAGCTCATCGCGATCGTCCATGCTTTTGATGGCCGGATTCCACTTTATCAGTGTTCCAAGGCGCTCATAATCGCCTTCATGGAACCACAGGTGGTGAACGCACACTTCCGCAGTGATCTTTTTCCGGGCGAGCGGCGAAGAATCGTCGAAAAGTCCAAGTTCACGGGCAGTTGACAGATGCAGAATGTGGAGCCGTGTGCCATACTTTTCGGCCAGGTCGATGGCCAGGGAGGAGGATCTGTAGCAGGCATCTTCCGACCTGATCAGCGGATGATATTCTATCGGGATATCTTCGCCGAAGCGTTCCTTTAAAATGCGTGTATTTTCACTTATAGTGGCTTCATCTTCGCAATGAACAGCTACAAGTGCAGGTGCTCCTTCAAAAATCTTTTCCAGTACCGCGGGATCGTCAACCAGCATATTTCCTGTTGATGCCCCCATGAATACTTTTATGCCGCAAACGTTTGCCGGGTCCGTCTTCAGTATCTCTTCAATGTTGTCGTTTGAGGCGCCCATATAAAAGGAATAGTTTGCCAGCGATTTTTCTGTCCCCAGGGCATATTTTTCTGCGAGCAATTCCTGTGTAAGTGTTTGCGGAACGGTATTGGGCATTTCCATGAAAGAAGTAATTCCTCCGGCCACTGCAGCCCTGCTCTCGGTATAAATATCGGCTTTATGGGTGAGGCCCGGATCGCGAAAGTGCACCTGGTCGTCGATAATGCCGGGTATAAGATGCAGGCCATTGGCATCGATCACTTCAGCACCTTCAGGCACCCGGGGCATATCCCCGTTCATAAATACCATATTGATCTTCCCGTCGAGAATACACACGCCACCGGCAAAAACCATACCTTCATTTACAACGATGGCATTTTTGATATAATAGGCCGGTTTCATAATGCTAAGTTACGAAAGATTCGGTGAAACGGTATTGATTAAAAATAACAGACCAAAAAATGAATATTCAAGGCTTATTGATTTTTTGCATGAAGTTTTTTTGCATTTTTAAAGCGCAGGCTTAACACCCCGAATATGGCCTCCTTGAAGATGCTTGAGCTCATCTTTGAAGTCCCTTCAGTACGATCAATGAAGATGATAGGTACTTCAACCACCTTAAAGCCCAGTTTCCAGGCCGTATATTTCATTTCTATCTGGAAGGCATAACCAATAAAGCGGATGTTATCAAAATTAAGAGCGGAGAGGACTTCTCTTGAATAGCATACAAATCCGGCGGTAGTATCGCGCACCTTCAGCCTGGTTACAAGACGCACATAGGCCGAGGCATAATATGACATGAGAATTCGCCCCATGGGCCAGTTCACAACACTCACCCCATTGCAATAACGCGATCCCACAGCCACATCGGCGCCCTCTTTTTCGCAGGCTTCATATAATCTTGGCAGATCTTCGGGATTATGCGAAAAGTCGGCATCCATCTCCGTAACGTATTTATAATCCCTTTCCAGGGCCCATTTAAATCCGTGTATATAGGCGGTGCCCAGTCCCAGCTTTCCTGTGCGCTCTTCGATGAACAGCCTGCCGGGAAACTCTTTAATAAGGTTTTTCACGATATCGGCTGTGCCATCGGGCGAACCATCGTCGACAATAAGCATATCGAATTCAGTATCCAGCGAAAAAACCTTTCGGATGATCTTTTCAATATTCTCCTTTTCATTATAGGTCGGGGTAATTACCAGTCTGTCGGCCATAAGCTTAGTTCTTTGCCACTAAATTAATATAATTTAAATTACGGCAATATGTTTAATAAAATTAGCAAACTTAAAATTACTTATCTGCCTCCCAAACCTTCACATTATCAACGCGATAGGAAGTGGTATTGCCATTCAGGTCGCTTCCGCTATATTTAAACGCAATATATCCGGTACCCGAATAGGCTGACAGGTCGATGTCGCCACTGGGGATCCACTCATGGTATGGATCATTTTGGTTGGCAATAGCACAGGGCAGAGCCGTCCAGCTTGCTCCGGCAATATTTGCCCCGTTAAAATCAGTAGAGAACAATACTTCAAGCCCGTCATGTTCCCAATAGGCCTGAGCGGTTTCAAAGCTGGCCATAGGCTGGCTCATTTCATCAAGATTGATGGCCCTGGTGATCAGCCATGCTTCATTTACCTCATCGGAGTTATAGGATGTAGCCTGGGCATACACTTCATTGTTAAATACTTTTCCCTGCCACCTGCGGCTGCCAATAGTGGCCACATTGATCCATCCATCAACAGCGATATCCATATTGTTTTGCTGCTCATCAAATCCTTCATCGAGCGAAGTAACCCCTCCACCACCGCTACCACAGCGTGGTCCGAATAACTGTACTTCGTAAGCAGACCGTATCAGCAACTGAATATTATCGTTATACCTGCCTGCAATAGCAACAAGCGGACCGCGGCCTTCGGGCAGGGGGTCTTCTGCAAAGCTGGCATAGTCGCTGGTGCGTATCATCAAGGTATTGAAACTGCAATCCTCTATAAATCGTTCGCCGTAGCCATCAGGATCGGCATAGGTTTTACCAAGATCGCCAAGGGTAAACTGCACAGAGTCGATCCAGATCAGATGCGATTCGTATTCATCAAAATTACCGTTATCCATAGCATTATTCAATTCAGGTATGGTAACCAGCCTGGGTTGGATATAGTTGGCATTGGCGACGATCACAATATTAGAATCGTTGTCGATATTGGCAATTTGCAGAAGCTTGCCATATTCTGAAATTTCACAGTTTTTCAGGTATACCCTGATCTTATCGCCTGCCTGCAGGTCGCCCGAACTTTTCATGTACAGGTTCACAGCTCCTGAGGTGTCCTGTATGTAGGCACTGCGATAGATATTTCCTGTCGACTCGCCCATCACAACGGTACCATAAACCGAGTAATCCCCGATGAAAGTATATGAACCGCTATCGGCATACATTTGACGGATCTCCCTAAGGCTAAGTACTTCACCGATGGGAACAGTGCCTACGGGAGGAGTGTCAAAATCCTGTTTAACACACGAATTCAATGGAATGATCATGATGGATGCAAGCATCGCAACAAGGCTTATTGAAATTAGTTTTTTCATTTGAATGATATTAATCTTTTAATAATCGCTTTTATTACATTCTAAAATTGATATTCAGGAAATACTGCGTCCCGTAAAGGAAAATATACTTTTCAGGGAAGCGGTCGGGGTTGTTCGGATCATATCGAAGCTGTTCAAAGCCTCCTGTTGCCAGGTCGCGGTTATTGAGCAGATTACTCACATTCAGGCTGAGCCCGATAAAATATTTCCTTTTCACCCGCCACGATTTACCGGCAAACATATCCATGGTAAATCCTTCTTTAAGTTCTTCCTGATCGAGGGCTTCCGAAACGCGGTAATCATCCTGGGCAAATCCCTGAATTGTCTCAGCAGTGCGCCGTTCAGGGTTGATATCAAGGTATATTTCATCAAAGTAATTTACACTTACACCCATCCACCAGTATTTTGAGGAGCTGTATTTAATACCAACCGAACCAATGGTTTGCGGCATTCCGCCAACATAATAATTTTCGAGATAAACCACCCTGTCCTCTGCCAGCACCTCAGCATTATTATCGGCCGTGATGGTAACCAGCGGCCTCGAATCGTAAATAAACTGTCCCTTTCCGTATACGAAAGTAGCTGTCAATTCTGAAGTCAGGTTTACCTCGGCACCAAGCTCTACGCCGGCATGTATTTTATCTACTCCTGTCATCTGGTAGTTAACAAAAGTACGGAGGTCTTCATGGTAGAAACTTCGCGCCCATATCTGATCGGTAAATTTAGTATAATAGGCAGAGAGGCGCAGTTTGATCCAACTGGCCCTGAGCCGGTAATTGATGTCGCCCGAGAGAATATTTTCGCTTGTAAGATTATTTACCGTATAGTCTCTGGTTCGGGGCGAAACGTATGCATACCTCACGTATGGCGCTCTTGTGCCATACTGGCCGTTGGCCGATATAAAGTTTCGGCCATCGATCTTATAGGTTAACCCGCCTTTCAGGCCATAATTGGTAAATTGTTGTTTTTCTGAATCGCCAAGAGAATTATCGGGAAACTTGCCGTTTTGCATAAAGCCGGTGCGCCAGAATTCGGTATAGGAAACATTTCCGGCCAGGTAAAAATCAAGCTTACTATAGAAGAATTCCGCCTGGGCAAAGCCTTCGTAGGAGTTTACATTTGTATTATAATCATGCCCGATCTTATCACCTACATAGGCAATACGATTTGGAGTCCTGATGTCGTTCTGCGAAACTTCCGAATAAATATTTTCCTGGTATTGTTCCGAGAATTTATCAATATCAAGCCAGTAATCACCTCCCAATAAATCGTACACTTCGTTAAAATGAATTCCTTTATACCATACCAGGTCGAGGCCTCCGGAGAGGTTGAGATGTTTGTTTAATTCTGTGAGGGAGTTCATATTAAAGCCGATCTGGCTTTTGTCGTTCCGCCGGTCTTCGATCATATACAACGACCTGTTTCCCTGTACATTGTAACCTTCAATACCATTGGCATCATAAATGGTTCGCAGGTGTTTGCTGTTGGCAAAATACATGGCATCCCAGTCGATCTGCCTGTAAGCCTCATTCTGCTGCCATTGACGTGTTTGATAAAGGTATGCATCATAATCACCCCCTGCCAGCGCATAGCTCGGAAGGTTCCGGTAATAGTCGGGACGGGGGTCCTGCCCTCCTACCCAGTTAAGTGCTGTTGATCCTCCCTTGCCAAAATTATAATATAGTGTAGAGGTAATATCTGTTTTTGGGGATACGGTCCAGTAGTGGCTTGCCATGAACATGGGTTGGTGATAATTGCTTATCCTGGAATTGCGCACCTCCCCATCCTGGAATCCCCAGTAGGGATTATAATGGTTATCATTGACAAGGTCGTTGGCTTCCTGCACAGCTATGCCTGCACGGCCGCGTTTGTTTGGTGAGCCATAAGCAATAAGGCCAATACTGTGGTTTTTGTTGATCTTTTTCTCGGCTGAAATGAAGTAGCTCCAGGCATCGTAAAATGTTCCTTTAACATATCCTTCCTCAGCCCACCTTCTTGATCCGGAAAGCGTTAATGCCCATCCATTATCCATCATCCCTGTAGAATAAAGAACCATAATACGGTTACGGTACGATCGGTTCGCGCTCGACCAGGTTACCTTCAGGCCCTTGCCATAGGTTGATGCCCGGGTAGTAATATTGGTAACCCCGCCAATGCCGCCAAAAGTGAGGTTTGAAGAATTTATCCCGGTGAAGATGCTCTGGTTTCGCAAGGCATCATTCAAACCTCCCCACGACCCCCAGTAGGCTCTCCCCGAACCAATGTCGTTTACCCTCACACCATTGATAAGAACAGCCGTGTTTTCAGTATCATATCCCCTGATACGGTATCTTGCCGCACCGAAAGTATAGCCTGCCGTGGATTCAAAAATATCGCGCGACGACATCAGCAATCCTGAAACATCCTGGCTCTCGCCATAGCCTTCAAGCTCGGTTTCTGACAGGTTAAAGGAAGGCAAGGGGTATGCTTCATTTCCGAAAAGGGTATCGGTTTGGGCAAATACCTGGTTTGAAATCCCTAAGAGGCAACAGATTAAAATCAGGGTAATATTTCTCATAACAACGATTGTTAATTACAAAATTGGGAGTCCAAATGTAGGAATAAATCCTTCAGGCTTTGCATTGATATTGCTATTTAGAAACGCTTAAAAAATATTACATTTGCATTCATTAATTTTCTTATGCTCGTCCCAATGAAAAAACTTCTTTTGATCGCATCGGTATTTTTCTTTTCTTTCGCGACCATTGCACAGGATAACGGGCAGTACCGGATGTGCTGCGTTGCCTTTTACAATCTTGAGAACCTGTTCGACACCATCAATGAGGAGGGGGTAAATGATGAAGAGTTCACCCCGGAGGGGAAAAACATGTGGACTCCCGAACGCTACCTTGAGAAACTTGACAACATGGCCCGGGCCATTCACAGCATCGGGCTGGGAAAATATACCCCCGACGGTGCTGCATTGCTCGGTGTTTGCGAACTCGAGAATGCCAGTGTTATGGAAGACCTTGCCAATACCGATATCCTTAAGGACCGCAATTACAAGTTTGTTCATTATAATTCGCCTTATTACCGTGGCATGGATGTTGCCTTGTTTTATCAGCCAAAATATTTCAGGGTGCTCAACTCTGCAAGTCATGAGTTGAACATTCCCGGGAGGGAAAATTTTACAACCCGGGCACAGCTGGTAGTAAGTGGTATCCTTGATGGTGATACCGTTCATGTTATCGTCAATCACTGGCCTTCGCGCAGTGGAGGTGAAAAAACCTCACGACCACTCAGGGTGAAGGCGGCAGAGCTCAGCCGGTGGATCGCCGATTCGATCTTTAATATTTACCCCAACGCCAAAATTATGGTAATGGGCGACCTGAACGATGATCCGACAAACAAGAGTGTGAAGAAATACCTGAACACTTCGGCCACTGCAGATGGATTGAAAGACGATGAATTTTATAATCCTTATGCCGAGCTTCATGCCCAGGGCATCGGTTCACTTGCTTACCGCGACTCATGGAACCTTTTCGATCAGATTGTTGTATCTAAAGCACTTACCGGAAAGGATTATTCATCATATAAATTCTACCAGGCCAAGGTACACAATGAAAAATTCCTCATCCAACAGGATGGTCGCTTCAAGGGCTACCCCTGGCGTACGTACTCCTACGGCGCATATATTGGTGGCTTTAGCGATCATTTTCCTGTCTATGTTTACCTCCTGAAACGTGTCAGCCAGTGATGTGTTGGAAATTAATGGGGTGTTTTGAGCTGTGCGCTTTGGGATGAGGTAAGAAGATCATGTACCGTGATTCGGATACAGCACACCGGATATCGAATTTCGGATATCCTTCAGCAGCTCCAGCGAATCGAATATGGTTTCCACCTTATTGAACGTTATGATAAGCCTTTCGCCTGTTTCTTTCATCCGGCACCGGCGGGGATTTGCCTGAACAAACCTGAGGATTGAAGTAAATTCGGGCGATTGATAGAAGGCTGATTCCTGGTTGCTGATAAAATACCCCCGCAGGTTGTTATTGCTGAGCAATACCTTTTCGAAACCAAGTTTTTTGGCCAGCCAGCGCAACCTTACAGCGTTCATCAGTCCGCTTACCTGGGGTGGCAGCGGCCCAAAGCGGTCGATCAGCTTTTCCTGGAATTCCATCAGCAGTTCTTCCGTTTCAATATTGTCAAGCTCTTTATAAAGGCTCAGCCGCTCCCTGATATTGGTCACATAATCCGAAGGTATCAGCAGTTCGAGATCGGTTTCAAGCTGGCATTCCCTCACAAATTCCTTGTCTTCTTTTTGTTCAAATACATCTTTAAACTCATTTTCTTTCAACTCCCTGATGGCCTCATCCAGGATGCGGTGGTACATCTCAAAACCAATCTCAGAAATGAAACCGCTTTGTTCGGCACCCAGCAGGTTTCCGGCACCGCGAATGTCGAGATCACGCATGGCAATATTGAAACCACTGCCAAGATCGGCAAATTCTTCTATAGCCCTGAGGCGTTGGCGGGCTTCCTTTGTCAGTCCCGATAAGGGAGGCGTCAGCAGATAACAAAATGCTTTTTTATTTGTTCGCCCAACCCTGCCCCTGAGCTGGTGCAGGTCGCTCAAACCAAAGTTATGCGCATCATTAATAATAATGGTATTAACATTGGGAATATCAAGTCCCGACTCAATGATGGTTGTTGCCAGCAGGATATCATACTCGCCATCAATAAAATCGATCATGCGTTTTTCAAGCTCCCTGCCTTCCATCTGTCCATGCGCCACAGCGATCCTTACACCGGGCACAAATTTGCGCAGCATATGGTCAACATCCATAATATTCTGCACCCGGTTATGCACAAAAAACACCTGTCCGCCCCGCGAAATCTCATACACGATCGCATCCCTTATGGTTTCTTCGCTAAACGACCTTAATTCGGTTTGCACAGGATACCTGTTTGCCGGTGGCGTATTGATGATCGACAAGTCGCGGGCTCCCATCATGCTGAATTGAAGTGTCCGCGGTATCGGCGTTGCAGTAAGTGTAAGTGTATCAACATTCACACTCATCTGCTTGAGCCTTTCCTTAGCAGCCACCCCAAACTTTTGCTCCTCATCAATGATCAGCAATCCCAGGTCTTTGAATTTCAAATCTTTGCTTATTAGACGGTGCGTGCCTATAAGGATGTCGATTTCGCCCTTTTCGAGCTTTTCAATTGTTTCTTTTTGTTTTTTGGCCGATTTAAAACGATTAATATAATCAACATTGCATGGCAGCTCGCCAAGCCTTTCTACGAATGTATGATAATGCTGCAACGCCAGAATTGTTGTGGGCACCAACAAAGCCACCTGTTTGCTGTCGGCCACCGCTTTAAAGGCAGCCCTGATGGCTACTTCTGTCTTACCAAAACCAACATCACCGCATATCAGACGATCCATGGGATAGTCGGCTTCCATGTCTTTTTTAACATCCTGTGTAGCCTTCAACTGGTCGGGGGTATCCTCGTAAAAGAAGGAAGCCTCGAGCTCGGTTTGCAAGTAAGTATCAGGCGTAAAGGAAAATCCTTCTGATGCTTTTCGTTCAGCGTACAGCCTGATCAGATCCTTGGCAATATCCTTAACCCTTTGCTTGGCCCTGTTCTTCAGCTTATTCCAGGCGGCAGTGCCCAACTTGTTCAGTTGCGGAACGCTTCCTTCCTTACCGGTATATTTTGCAATCCTGTGTAGTGAATGTATGCTCACATAAAGCAGATCGTGGTTCTTATACACAAGCCTGATGGCTTCCTGTGCTTTACCATTGTTATTGATCATCTCCAGTCCATCGAAGCGTCCTACACCATGATCAATATGCGTTACATAATCGCCTTGTTTCAGATCGTATAATTCACGGATTGAAAGTGCCTCCTTTTTTTGAAAGCTCTCCCGCAGCCTGAATTTATAGTAGCGTTCAAAGATCTGATGGTCGGTATAGCAAACAAGTTTTGCTCTGTTATCGACAAATCCCTCGTGCAGCGAAATGTTCATGGTATCAAATTCAGGGCGCTCTGCGCGGGTGCGGCGAAAGGAAATATCATCAAAGATACTGTGTATGCGTTCAAGTTGTTTGGGACTAGCCGACAGGATCAGATTTTTGTATCCGGCCGCTGTATGCTCATCAAGTCTGGAGGCAAGCAATTCAAAGTTCTTGTTAAATGAAGGCTGGGGCAAGATATCGGCATTGATCACAAAGGGATCTTTTTTCCAGGAAGGGCCCGAAAATTCAATCACGGTAAAATTGCTCAGCCCGGCAAGCCATTCATCACCAGTTTGGAAAAGCCGGGCCACTTTTTCGTCAGCTCCGTTTGTGCCGGCAGCCGCAAACACTTTTAGCGCTTTTTTATGTTCTTCGGCAATCCTGTCGCGTGCGAGTTCCACATTTTCAATCCAGATAACTGCATCGTCGGGAAGCAGTGACTGAAGGTTTTCACGTTTATGTTCTATCCTTCTGTCGTTAAGATCGGGAACAATGTTTATCCGGCTAAGTTTGTCGACCGACAACTGGTTTTCAGGTTCAAACGACCTGAGCGAAGCAATATGGTCGCCAAAAAATTCAATCCTGAAAGGAAAATCATTTGAATAGGAAAACACGTCAAGGATCCCTCCCCTTACGGCATACTGCCCTGGTCCTATCACAAAATCAACCCGCTCAAAGTATTGTTCATCGAGAAATTCTATCAGGTCGTCCATTTCGAGGATATCGTCCAGCCTGATCTTAAATGAATTTTTTGCCAGGAATGACCGGGTAACAAGCTTTTCGGTAAGCGCCTCAGGATATGTAACAAGTACTTTCACCGACACTGCCGAAGCCAGTTTGCCAACAGCCTGTGCGCGCTCCAGGGCCAGGGTATTGTCGGTATGGCCCAGGTCGTATGATTTTTTATATGAAGTAGGAAAGAAAAGTGTTTTCTTCCGCTGAAAACCACTATCTTTTTCCTCAAAAAGGCTTTCAAGGTCGTTGAAGAAATAGGCTGCCCGTTCTTTATCGTTCAGAATAAAAAGGTGAGTTCCCTTGATCTGTGTTATGGCCGAGGCTGCCGCAACAGCTGATGAAGAGCCAGCCATACCATTTATCCTTATCCATTCGGGTCCGGCAGCCT
Organism: Bacteroidales bacterium; assembly: GCA_032250805.1. Lineage (GTDB taxonomy): Bacteria > Bacteroidota > Bacteroidia > Bacteroidales > B18-G4 > B18-G4. The sequence goes on along the minus strand of JAVVEM010000038.1, from coordinate 11,641 downwards.
TAAGGCTATCAATCAATTCCCTCACCAGGGGCTGACCCGCGTAATAATTTAACAATTCTTCAACTTTCATAGCAATAATGATCCCTTCACGGGGCGTTATCCTTTGGTAGATGATTTGTGGCAAAGATAGGGTAATTGATTATATTTGCCTTGCAGGTAACGGGCGATATGTTAGAAACTGAAGCCAGAAGTCGCCTTGTTATTCCTGTATTAAGTTTTGAATGAAATAAAAGTTATTGATAATATGCGGGTGTTTAAGTTTGGCGGAGCATCGGTAAAAGATGCTGAATCGGTAAGAAATATATCACTTATCCTTCACAACTACCGTAATCAAAAGCTGGTGATCATTGTTTCGGCCATGAATAAGACCACCAATGCTCTTGAAAAGCTCACCGAAGATTCCTTTGAAAATGATCGTGCCAGCGGCAGTCTTTTTAAAGAAATTAAAGATTATCATTTTCAGGTTGCGCAGGCGCTCTTCCCGGAACAGAACCACCCCGTATTTGCTTCTCTCGAAAAGTTGTTCATGGAGATGGATCTTTTGCTTGGCACCGGCGAAAAACAGGAGTTCGACCAGTATTACGACCAATTGGTGCCATATGGCGAACTTCTTTCAACACAGATCATCAGTTGGTTTTTAAATGATGCCGGGTTTCAGAATATATGGCTTGATGCGCGTAAACTTGTGATCACAGATAATACCTACCGAAGTGCAAAAGTTAACTGGGAAGCCAGCCGGGATGTAATTGCCGGGAAGCTTGGCCCGGCCTTTTCGAAAAGCAATATCATTGTTACCCAGGGATTTATTGGCGGCCACGGATCACTTAGCACTACCCTGGGCAGGGAGGGTTCTGATTTTTCGGCAGCTATTTTTGCCAATATCCTCGATGCCCGGGAAGTGATCGTATGGAAGGATGTGCCCGGCTACCTTAATGCCGACCCCATGTATTTTGACGATACGGTAAAGCTCGACAGGCTTTCATACACCGAAACCATTGAGCTTGCTTTTTACGGGGCAAAGATCATCCATCCCAAAACCATCAGGCCACTAAAAAACAAGGGCATCCCCCTCTATGTAAAATCTTTTCAATCGCCGGAAGAAGCGGGTTCGGTCATTCATGCCGATATTTCGTCGGATGCCACTGTGCCATCATGCATCATTAAGCAAGAGCAGGTGTTGATATCCATCTCCTCACGCGATTTTTCATTTATTGCCGAAGATCATCTTCACCTTATCTTCGGTTTATTTGCAAAGCACCGCTGTGGCATCAACCTGATGCAGAACTCAGCGATCAGCTTCTCTGTTTGTGTCGATAATACACCCCGCTTAAACGGCCTGATATCTGAATTGCAAAATGATTTCAGTGTAAAATACAATAAAGACCTGCATTTGATCACCATCAGGCATTATGATGCCGACACCATCCGCAAATTGACGAAAAATAATGATATTCTCCTCGAGCAACGTAGCCGCGTAACAGTACAAATGGTTGTAAAATAGGCTTAAAGAATTCACCGGCACCCGGTCCTGATTTATTTTCTTATTTTTGCTCCAACTTAAATTTTTATATTATGCAAGGAAGTATTGCCATTGTATGTGGGGGCGGACCGGCACCCGGCATCAATTCTGTGATCAGCTCAGTTTCGAAAGTATTTTTAAAGGACGGATACAGGGTGATCGGCCTTCATGGCGGTTACAAGAGTTTATTTTCGGAAGAACCTGTTTTCGAGGATATTGATTTCAGGTTTGCCGATCATATTCGCGGGCAGGGCGGGTCAGCATTGCAGATGAGCCGCTACAAGCCTAAAGACACAGAATTCAATACTGGTTTTTTTGTAAAGCATAATGTGGAACTCCTCGTTACTATCGGTGGCGATGACACTGCATCTACCGCAAACCGGATTTCGAAATATCTGAAATTAAAAAATGTCAGTTTACAAAATATCCATGTTCCTAAAACCATAGATAACGACCTGCCCCTTCCCGAAGGGCAGCCCACTTTTGGATATCAGAGTGCCAAAGAAGCCGGTGTGCGGATAGCTCAAACCGTTTACGAAGATGCCCGCACCAGTGGCAACTGGTTTATCATTTCCGCTATGGGTCGCGAAGCAGGGCATCTGGCCTTTGGCATTGGTGCAGCCGTGCACGCACCCATGATCATCATCCCGGAAATGTTTAATAAGGTGCCGATCACTTTCGACAACATCATGAAGCTGATCGTATCAACTATCGTAAAGAGAAAGATCCTGGGTATACCTTATGGCATCGTCATCATCAGTGAGGGAGTTTTTCATTTCATGCCCGATGAGGAGATCACATCATCCGGCATTCATTTTACCTACGACGATCATGGCCACCCCGAGTTGGGCAATGTAAGCAAGGCCCATATTTTTAATGTATTGCTGCAGGAAAAGCTGAAAAAGATCAGGCTGAACGTAAAAAGCCGGCCTGTGGAACTGGGTTATGAACTTCGTTGTGTCAGTCCCATTGCTTTCGACCTCCTGTATTGCTCCCTTCTGGGCATGGGTGTGAAGTACCTCTTTGATAAAGGGCATACCGGCTGTATGGTCACGGCCGACCATCTTGGCACGATCAATCCCTTATTCCTCGAAGATGTTACAAATGAATTGGGCAAGGTTGAACCAAGGATGGTAAACCTGAACTCGCAGAAAGCCAGCCAGGTTTTCGACCATAGTCTGCAGTATCTCGATCCGGGCGACTATGAAGCGGCGAAGATTTTTATTGAAAACCCCGAACACTTTGACTTCAGAAGGATTCTGTCGTGGTAAAATGACGGTTATGCTCAAAGCTTAAATCCTAATGGGGTTTAAATTCAGCAAGAATTTTATCAGCAATAACATTTGCCAGCTTTAATTTGGATTCGTGCGTCCAGCCGGCGATATGGGGGGAGAGGACCACTTTGTCAGACCCTGCAATGGCACGAAAAGGTGCCGGCAAATTTTCATCATCCAGGCCTTCGAACGAAAGACTCTCATATTCAATCACATCCAGAGCCGCACCCCTGACTTTCCCTGTATCCAGGGCATCGACAAGCGCATCGGTTTTTACCACCTTGCCTCTGGAAGTATTGATCAGCCAGATTTTTTTTCTGAATTTATTCAGATACGAAGCATTAACAAGATATTTTGTTTCATCCGTAAGGGGAACATGTAAACTGAGGATGTCGGCCTGATCAAAAATTTCATCCATGTCAACTTCTGTCACCAAATCATCCGAAAAGTGTTTCCTGTATTTATCATAAGCAATGACCGTACAGTCGAATCCCGACAATTTTTTAGCAAAAGCGCCTCCGGTATTGCCATATCCAATAATGCCCACAGTTTTCCCTTCCAGCTCAACGCCACGGTTATTCTCCCTTATCCAGATGCCTTTTCTCACTTCTTTATCAACAATAAGTAACTTATTCATGAGCGTCAACAGCATCCCAAGCGCATGTTCACCAACGGCATTACGGTTTCCTTCCGGAGCATTGAAACACCTGATGCCATTCGCCTTTGCATAAGCTACATCAATTCCCTCCATACCTGCTCCTACCCTGCCGATAAACGACAAATGGGGGGCCTTCGAAAGCAGGGCCTGGCTCAGATGAAAACGGCTTCTGACAATGATCCCCGAGTAATTTGCGATCCTCTTTTCAAATAGTTCCCGACTAAGTTCAGGAAAATAGTCACACTGGAAGCCAGCATCGCTGAGACGCTGTTCGAGCACAGGGTGATTCGGATCGAGGATAAGTATCTTATTATTGAATGTTTCCTTCGGCATGATCATTTATTCAGAAAAGCCTCATCCCAAACAATACCTTTTACCAGAAACTTGAATTCCTTCCCCAATTCAAACAGCATGTCGGCATTTTTCGGAAATTCTTTTTTAGGCTTATTCAGAATATCAAACACTTCAGGAGGACAGGCAAACATATCGCCTGAAGCTGTGGCGGTCCGGTTTTCAAAACGTGCTTCAGCAGTTACCGGAACAACATACAACACTTTACCTGAGCCGCCTTCGATATATTTCAAGTTGCCCTTCATAAGGGCCGTTTTCAGTTGAAATATCTCCTTGATCTCACATTTATTGTAGTCAGGATGCTTTTTGTCTTCCTCTTTTTTCGTTGAATCCTTGTAGGCTGTTTCAAAGGTTTCGGGTGCCTTGTGCGAAGTGGTATATTCCTTTTCGCTTACAGTGCCCGGACTTACCTTTGCCAAAGTGATCTCAATCTGCAGGATAAGCGGGAAGAATTCGCCCGGGCCGGCTTTTGCCGTAATTCCCAAAAATTCTTTTTCCTTTACGGTGAGTGGAATATCCTCCATATCCGCCAAAAAATCAGGGGGCAGGGCAGCATCGCTGTTATTCTTTACTTCAAGTAACGCCACTTTGCCAAAATTAGCCAGGGCCTTGCGCATCATACGCTCAACATCCTTGTATTCACTAAAAAGCTTTGTTATCTTAAGTAATTCCTGAAAGGCAACATGTGCATCTTCAGGATCATCCGTTTTTAGCAAGGACATGGCATGGACATACAAATATTCTCCTGCATGCTCCCTGGCCGCCTCCAGATCTTCGGGATACTCAACCAATTGAAGATTTACCCTGTCGTTCTGCAATTTGTCGCTGATGCCAGAAACTTTCTCATACCGCTTCTGAATTCCGTAGTAAAGCTTAAACACTTCATACCAGATATCGGGGGCTCCTGTTGCTTTCAGTCCCGCCACCTTTTGAAGATCGAGTGCATTTGCGGTTTCATAGGCCTGCTTCAGCGCGGCGTAGAGTTTTGTCTTATCACCCCTGTCTTTTTTAAGGCGGTCAACACATTTTTCAATGGCTTCGTCATACCTGCCTTGTTCGACCAGTTTTGCCGGTGATTGTGCCAGCATAAGGAATGGAATACTCAGGATCAATAGTAAAATGGCTTTCTTCATCTTTGAAGCATTATTAAATGATTATACAAATATAGCGCATGTTTGCGAGATCAGATGTGGCCTTTCACAACACCATTAGTCCTCAAACATTTGTAAAATTTTAATGATCGATACCTTAATTGATACCAAATCCTTGCCAAATTCAGATCGTATGAAAAATTTAATGTAATTTCGCATATTCATATCTTTCCGGGAGAGATCTTATATGTGGATATATCTGGTACGATTAATATTACGAAACAGGCTTACCAACCTTATCATTATTGGCCTTATCACGATCTTCATGGCCTGGCAGGCCACACAGGTGAAAATGTCGTACGAATTTGCCCGCATGCTTCCCGAATCCGATTCAACCAGCATCGCATATGAAGCGTTTAAAGACCTTTTTGGACAGGATGGCAGCGTAATGTTCATAGGCCTTGAGGATGAACGAATCTATGAGCTACAGGAATTTAATGACTGGTATGATCTTTCATGGGAAATACGTGCAATTGATGGTGTTGAAGAGGTTCTGTCGATTGGAAAAATATACAACCTGCATAAAAACGACAGCAGTGGAAAACTTGATTTCCTGCCGGTAGTTCCTGTTAAGCCGGAATACCAACACGAGCTCGACAGTATCAGAAAGGTTATTCTCGATCTTCCCTTTTATAATGGTTTGTTATACAATGATGAACATCATGTTACCATGATCATGGTAACCCTGGACAAGAAACAGCTCAATACCAAAAGCAGGGTTAAGCTCATCAGGGATATTAAGGCCCTCACTGATGAATTTGGCCACAAGTATGATAAAGAGTTACGGTATTCGGGTCTCCCCTACATACGCACCATCACATCACAAAAAATACAGGATGAACTCTACTTTTTCATTCTCCTCTCCTTGCTGATCGCCTCGACCATTCTGCTGATGTTCTTCCGCTCCTTCAAAGCGGTATTCTTTACCATGCTCATTGTGGCCATTATGGTTATATGGGTGATGGGCACCATTTCGATCTTTGGTTATAAGATTACCATACTTACCGGAATGCTACCGCCATTGCTGGTGGTGATCGTCGTTGAGAACTGCATATTCCTCCTCAATAAATATCATAATGAGTACCTCAACCACGGCAATAAGGTAAAAGCACTTTCGCGGGTTGTTATACGCATTGGCAATGCCAATTTGTTGACAAATACCACCACTGCAGTTGGATTTGCAGCTTTCATCATTACCGGCAACCAGATGCTGACCGAGTTTGGGGTGATCGCCTCTATCAATATCCTGGTTGCTTACCTGTTGTCGTTATTCCTTATTCCCATCTTCTTCAGCTACCTTCCCCCACCAAAGAGCAGGCATACAAAGCATATTGAAGAATCCTTTGTCTCGAAAATCATCAGCAGGATCGTACGTATCGTTCAGACCAAAAGGCGCCTCATATATATTTTTACCCTTCTGATCGTTGGTATGGGTGTTATTGGTATTTTACGGCTTGAAAAAACCGGTAACATTGTCGACGACATTTCGCGTAAAGACAAACTTTACAAAGACCTCATGTTTTTTGAGGAACACTTTAAGGGGGTGATGCCGCTGGAGATCTCCATCGACACCAAAACACCAAAAGGAGTATTTGCAAACAAAGGACGTACGCTTTATAAGATACGCCGCCTTCACCGCTTGCTGGAAAATGATTCTGTATTTTCTAAATACTTAAGCCGTCCGGTTTCGGTTGTCGACGGGATCAGCTTTCTGTATCAGGCACACAGCGGCGGTGAGCCAAAGTTTTTCAATCTTCCCCCACCCACCAAACTTTCGGAGCTTAATCAGTACACGCAGGTTCTTGACACAACTGACAGCAACCCCTTCCATTCATTTATCGACAGCACAAACCGCATCACACGGGTGAGCATCCAAATGGCCAATATCGGCACTGAAGAGATCAGCATGATCACCGAGCGTCTGAGGCCCGGAATCGATAATATTTTTCCTCCCGAAGAGTATGATGTAACCCTCACCGGCACCAGCGTGGTTTTTCTCAAAGGAAGCAGTTACATGGTAAAGAATGCGATGATGAGCCTGCTGCTGGCAGTGATCGTAATATCCATGCTGATGGCCCTTCTGTTCACTTCTGCCAGGATGATTGTTATTTCACTGATAACCAACCTCATTCCTCAGCTCATGACAGCTGCCTTGATGGGTTACCTTGGTATATCGATCAAGCTCTCTACGATTTTGATATTCAGTATCGCCCTGGGTATCTCCGTTGATAATGCCATTCATTTCCTTTCAAGGTACAGGCTGCAACTGAAACTTAACAATTGGGAAATAAAGCCTTCGGTGCTCGCAGCGCTGCGCGAAACAGGATACAGTATGATCTATTCATCAGTGGTATTGTTTTTTGGTTTTGGCATTTTTATTTTATCATCTTTTGGCGGGACAGAAGCACTTGGCTATCTCATTCCCTTCACTTTACTGATGGCTTTGCTTTCAAACCTATTCCTGCTGCCTTCCTTGTTGCTCAGCCTCGATAAATTCATTACAACAAGATCCTTCAGGGAACCCTTGCTTGAGATTTTTGATGAAGAAGAAGATATCGACCTTGATGAACTCGAGCTTGAAGACAGGCAAAAGAAGCATGTTGAAGGATAATTCCTTTGGAAAAAACAGATTAATCCTTACCTTTATCTCCACAGAAAAATACTGCTTTACAAATGAAAGGAATCATTCTTGCCGGCGGTTCCGGTACGCGCTTATACCCCATAAGCATTTCCACCAGCAAACAGCTGATGCCTGTTTATGATAAACCCATGATCTATTATCCTCTTTCCACGCTGATGATGGCAGGGATCCGGGATATTCTGATCATTTCCACTCCGGTTGACCTGCCCGGCTTTGAGCGCCTGCTCGGTGATGGGTCAAGACTGGGATGTAACTTCAGTTATGCTGTTCAGGAAGTCCCAAACGGCCTGGCACAAGCCTTTGTCATTGGCGAGGAATTTGTTGGAAATGACAAGGTTGCCCTCATCCTGGGCGATAATATATTTTACGGAGCCGGTTTACAGCCCCTGATCAGGAATTGTAATGACCCGGAAGGGGGAATGATCTTTGCCTATCATGTCTCGGATCCGGAACGCTACGGTGTGGTAGAGTTTGATGAAAACAGTATGGCCATTTCCATTGAAGAAAAACCGGCAAGACCAAAGTCGAATTATGCCGTTCCGGGCCTGTATTTTTATGATAATTCAGTCATCGAAGTTGCCAAAAATATCAAACCCAGCGCCCGTGGCGAATATGAGATAACAGATGTAAACAAGCATTACCTGCAGGCTAAAAAGCTAAAGGTTGGAATCCTCGGAAGGGGAACGGCATGGCTTGACACCGGCACTTTTAAAAGCTTGCTCCAGGCGGCACAGTTTGTACAGGTTGTTGAAGACAGGCAGGGGCTTAAGGTTGGCTGTATCGAAGAAGTTGCCTATAATATGGGATTTATCAACAAAGAACAACTGAGGGCTGTCGCTGAGCCATTATTAAAGAGTGGTTACGGTGAATACCTCCTTAAACTCATTGATTAAAACTACCTGCAAATATGTATAATTACGAAGAAATGCTTAAGAAATTCAGCCAGGTTCTGGAAAACGAGGATTTTTCCGGTTCACCAGCCGAATTGTACGAGCCCATTGATTATATCATGGACCTTGGAGGAAAAAGGTTGCGCCCGGTATTGCTGCTTATGGCTTGCGATGCCTTTAATGGCGACATTGATGCTGCCATGCCAGCCGCCCTGGCCATTGAGATCTTTCATAATTTCACACTCGTACACGACGACATCATGGACGGGGCAGAGATACGCCGTGGAAAAGAAACCATATGGAATATATGGGGTGAAGACACAGCCATTCTTGTTGGCGATACCATGTTTGCCTTGGCCATAGATAAACTTATAAATACAACTCATCCAAAGCTTAACAGCATACTTAATGCATTCATTACCGTGGCTAAAGAAGTTTGCGAAGGCCAGCAACTCGACATGAATTTCGAAGATGAGGACAATACAACGATACCTGACTATTTAGGGATGATACGCCTGAAAACCGCCAAACTCATGGGGACTTCGCTTAAGATTGGTGCAATCCTGGGAAATGCACCTGAAGAGGATATCAAAAATATGTACGAATTTGGTGTCGACATTGGTATGGCTTTCCAGCTTAAGGATGACCTGTTGGATGTTTTCGGAAATGTTGATAAATTCGGAAAAATGCCCGGAGGGGATATCCTTTCTGATAAGAAAACTTTCCTGTTGCTTAAGGCACTAAACATTGCCGGGCCAAAGGATAAAAAAATTATTGAAGGATATATTGGTGAGGGGGATGATGACCCTGAGCAAAAGATCATGGACATTACTGCTATTTACAGCAAATTAAATGTCGACAAGATTACCATTACCGAGATGGAACGTCATTTTGAGCGCGCCGAATACCATCTCAGCCTGGTTAGCTTGCCATCAGAACAGAAAGCTGAACTGCTGTCGTTGGCCAAACGCATGATGTACAGAGACAGCTAAGCTTCGGGCCTTAGCAATTTCAGCTGATCTTCCAGTATTGAAATTTCATCGTGCTGCATTTCCCATCGTTCCATTTCCCTTCCGAGGTGATTCTTCAAGTCATTATACTTCTTAAAGACTTCAGGGTCGGCAAGGATCTTTCTATGCCTTTCAGGATCCATAAGCACTTTATCCATTTCAGCGATCTCGATTTCGAGTTTTTCTATCTTCTGTTCTGATTTTTTTATCTGTGTATTCAGTTTTCGGATATTGCGGTCAATCTGCTTACTTTTCTCGTAAATTTCCTTGTTCTTCGATACTTCCCTATCGGAGGCTCCGCCCGATGCATTTTTTTGTTCAAGCTCACGCAGGGTCTTCAGCTTTTTAAAATGCAGGAAATCATAAATATCGCTTAGATATTCCTGTACATTCCTGTTCCTGAACTCAAAAACCTTATTGCTCAATCCCTGAAGAAAGTCTCTGTCGTGGGAAACAATGATAAGTGTTCCGTCATATTGCAACAACGCACTTTTGAGGATATCCTTTGAATGCATATCAAGGTGATTGGTAGGCTCATCCAGGATCATAAGGTTAGAGGGGTTCAGCAACAGCAGCGCCAGCGAAAGCCTCGACTTTTCGCCCCCCGACAATACCTTTACCTTCTTGTCGATATCTTCGCCCGAGAATAAGAAGCCCCCCAGAAGTGTGCGCACCCGGGCGCGCATATCGCCAGTGGCTTCGTCATCAATGGTTTCAAAAACCGTTTTCTCGCCATCAAGCATCTCAGCCTGATCCTGTGCATAATAGGCCAGTTGTACATTATGGCCAAACTTCATTTCGCCCGTGAATTCAAGCATGCCCATGATAACTTTCGAAAGGGTTGTTTTGCCTTCCCCATTTCTGCCGACAAAAGCCACACGGTCGCCCTTGATGATTGAAATATTTACATCTTTCAGCACTTCATGACTGCCATAGCGTTTGCCCAAATTTTTTGTTTCTATAACAACCTTTCCCGAACGAGGAGCCGGAGGAAATTTAAAATGGATAGCAGAACTGTCGAAATCTTCAATTTCAACAACATTCATTTTGTCGAGCATTTTTATCTTCGACTGCACTTGTCGTGACTTGGTATTCTTATATCGAAAGCGCTCGATAAACCGTTCTACCTGTCGTATCTGTTTTTGCTGGTTATTAAAGGTAGCCAGTTGTTGCTCAAGGCGCTCCTCCCGCAGCTTAATGTATTCTGTATAGGCTGCCTTATAATCGAAAATACGTTCATCGCTGATCTCTATGGTACGATTACAGAGGTTATCGAGAAAAGCACGGTCGTGCGATACAAGTACCACAGCTCCAAAATAGTTTCCAAGGAACTCCTCCAGCCATTGGATAGATTCAATATCGAGGTGGTTGGTAGGCTCATCAAGAAGGATGAGGTCAGGTTTGCGCAGGAGGATCTTGGCGATCTCTATACGCATTTGCCAGCCATAGCTGAATTCAGCCACCGGGCGGTTAAAATCATGGGGGTTAAAACCAAGTCCTGTCAGCACTTTTTCAATATCGGCATCAAGCGATTGGCCGCCAAGGATATGAAATTTTTCATTGGCTTCGGAAAGCCTGTTTATAAGTTTGTTATAAGCATCAGACTCGTAGTCCTCCCGTATAGCAATTTCTTCACTTAGCTGTTCAATATGGTTTTTTAGGGCAAGTATTTCGTCAAATGCCACAATGGTTTCTTCATAGATGCTTTTATCGCTGCTCAGCTCCATTTCCTGTGGAAGATATCCCAGGCGTGCTGAAGAAGGGATCACAATTTCGCCCGTTTCGGGTAACTGCAACCCTGACAGAATGCGCAGCAATGTTGTCTTCCCTGAACCATTACGTCCCACAAGGCCAATGCGGTCCTTCTTATTGATGATAAAGGACACATTCCTGAAAAGGTAATTACCGGAATAATGTATGGCCAGATCTCTTACGGAGAACATTTCACCTTATATAAATTTTCGTAACGCAAAGATAAGGGTTTAAGGCATAAAAAAACGGGCGCCCGATGGACGCCCGTTGTGTTTATTCCTCAGTGTTGCCACAGCAACACTTGCAGGATTAGAATATAGTGATCTTCTTCACCAGCATTCCGGCTGATGTTTCAACCTTAACCATATAAACTCCGGTTTCGTATCCGGCAACGT